>JACDAQ010000050.1 GCA_013695355.1 Candidatus Protochlamydia sp. | reverse complement strand
CTCGGGCTTGAAAAATAACTTTGAGGGTAATATTAATCAATATGACCCTCAAAGTTATTTATTCAATCGCGAGAGCTTTCACGCTAGCCGAAAGGGCAAAAAAACTCCAAACTCAGGTTATTAGCATCTAAATAATTTAACAATTAATATTTAGTTTTCACACCAATAAAATTTTTCTGGTATGTAAATTCCTATTGTATTGAAAAAAATAATATGGAGCAGCCATGCAAAAAATCAATCCCTGTTTATGGTTTAACTGTAATGCTGAAGAGGCAGTAAATTTTTATCTTTCCATTTTTAAAAATTCAAAAATAAACCAGATAGCCAGATATGGAAATGCTGGTTTTGAAATTCATAAAATGAAGTCAGGAACAGTCATGACCATCGAATTCGAACTTTTGGGACAAGTTTATGTTGCTTTGAATGGAGGCCCAGACTTTAAGTTCACTGAAGCGGTTTCTTTCATCGTGAATTGCGAAACACAGGAAGAAGTGGATGAGCTTTGGGAAAAACTTTCGGAAGGGGGAGGTAAAGGGCCTTGTGGATGGCTAAAAGATAAGTATAGATTATCATGGCAAATTGTGCCCACTATTTTGGGAAAAATGTTTCAAGATGAGGATGCAGAAAAAAGAGATCGGGTAATGGCCGCGATGCTTCAAATGAAGAAACTAGACATTAAAATTCTTGAACAAGCTTATAATGAAAAATAGGGGCCACGGCCATTTTAATATCCCTTCAGCTGCTTGTCCGTAAATTTGAAAAATTGCTAACTTATTTATTGCCCTTTAAGGACATTTAAATTTTGATCAAAAAACTTTTCAATTTTTACGATAGCTTCTTGTTCAGATTGTTTTGGTTTTAGCCTAATAGTATATTGAACACCTTCACAATCAACAGGTCCCGATACATATTTAGCGCCCATAATTTCTTTTTTACCATTTTGTGCGTATTTTATCATAAAATAGGAAGTCTGGTAATCATCATTGGAAATTTCGTTAAATATAACATCAGTTTTAATAATTTCAGAAATTTTCTGTAAAAAAAGGTCTGTTATTTTTTCGGAAGAAATGTTTTTTTCTTCAAGTCTATGGATAGTGATGATCTCAGACCATTTGCTAGGTTCCTCATTGATGGGGATAAATTCGATCAATTCTGCCTTGTCCCAGGTTGAATTTGGCTCCATCGATCGATAACCCTTAGGTATTGTTACAGAAAGGTCAATGTGGTTTTTGGTCGACCAGTCTATAGGTAATAAAAAGTTAATACTATAGTTTTCCTGGTTTTCTGCTGCATTAATCCTATGCATCACTGAAATAATAAACACGAAGAGAGCAAATGTTTTTTTCATATAACTAAGCCTGCTTATTTTTGTGAATAAAGATGAAACTTCCCGCAAATAATATCGGAGCGAGGAATAAGCTTCAAGTCCTTCAATTTAATAATGTATCATTCAGCCCTTTTTCCAATCCTAAGCTGGCCTTCAATCTCCCTGTATAGGCTTGTAAAAAAAAAGTTTTTATTGTAAATTCAATCTCTACAAAGATTTAAGGAGATGTTTTGTGACAAATTCGAACAATAAAAATATTCAGAATAATAATACAAAATTGCACATTGCATTTCCAAAAAGTACCGAAGATCGCAGATTACAGTTAGTAGAAATTAATGGTTCATTTTTTGCCATCATCCATTCTCCACTGGAATCGGATGGACCGATCCAGCTTTATTGTGATGAGTGGAGCCTGGTAATTCTAGCCTCGCTAAAAAGCAAATCCAATATAGTCATTTCTGCCCAAAATATCATTTGTCTAAGCGAAATTGAATCTAAAGATGGGCATGTCAACATTCATGCGTCTAAGCACCTAGTAAAATTTGCCCAGTCTATCAGGCCTCTTGAAAAAATCTCCGAGATTGTTGAAGGCAGAGAATTTAATTTTGGAGATGATCCCGGTGCTTACTTGCATTACTATAAATTATTGGAGAACATGCTAAAGAGCGTGCAAGATGGAAATCCCGAGGCTCTTTCCCAAGCACAGCAAAAGTTTATCATGTTTTTATGCGGACTAGCTGAAAAAATAGAGGGGACTGTGGCGAACCTTAATTTTTTAAAAGTACTTGACATTTGGGGAATTCCCCATGTGAAAAATACATCCCTTTCAAAGGAATAAAAATTACCACTCATTATCTTTTTCGTAGCCTAACTCGATCAGTTCTTTACCAAATAATTTCTTGAATAGATTTTTATTGGATTCATTAAAAAATGCAGTCCAATTTCCAATTTGTCCTTGAACATATTTTGAATTTAAAGAATTTTGAATTTTTGGGATGGCAAAAGAATTTGTATATTCAGCAATTGCCATTTTTTCCTCATCAGAAAGTTTTATATTTAGGTAATTTGATATTTGTTCGATGACCTGTAATTGTTTTTCTAATGTTCCTCCACCCCTGGGGCCAATAAGATCTTCAAATTTGGTTGTAAGGGAGCAGCTAGATCGGGTCCAACCAATTAAAGATTTGTAATAAAGATCTAGATAATTGGTGCAGCATGATCCTGTCATAACCGCATTAATTTTTTTATTTAGGGACAAGCCATCATATAGACTTGAATTGATAAACATAAAATCTCGTTGGTTTCCCGACATTTTTTCCATGTAAAATACGAGTGAGACGATAGCGTCCCTAGGGTCACGGATAAAAAATAGGGCTTTCATTTTAGCCTGCTCTAATGTTTCTTCCATTGCAGGAAAATAAGGAACATGTGTTTTATGAATATACGGCAAATTTTTAAGACTGTTAAGAAAGGCTAAGTAACAAGCTGCCCGTTCCTTAGTGTATTGGGCCTCTTGTACATAATCAAACCCTTCATCTACCTGCTTATTGATCATAAAATAAATGCAAGTCATGATCAAATGAGTCCCGCATTTAGGGATGGCATTCAGCACAAAGTCATCATGCTGAATAATGCCTCTGGACCGAAGTTCTTTTTTAGATAAAATAGTTATAACTTCCTCATTGGCGGGACATAAAAAAGGAATGAAAATACAAAATATCAAAAAGAAAAATTTTATTTTCAAAATGTATTTACTCATTATCGTTTTCCTTTTAATGCATCCTGTATAATTTTTTTTTGGCTTAAAATTTTATTCAAGTCAAATGAGAAATGCATTTTACTAAAATTAAAAAAAAATTTACTTTATATTGACTTATCCCTATCAGAGGAGTGGGATAGGGGTAAGAAATATCAATAAAATCAAAAGGAATATATGGACAAAAAAAAATTTAAATATAAGTTATTATTATTACTTGGATTGCTGGCCCGTTGGGTGAGTTTAGAGGCTGTAAATGTGGATAAGCTTAATGATATTTTTACATCCATGCACAGTCCCTTTAATTATGATTTGCAGTTAAAAATCCTGCCAGGTGAAAAATTGGATGCTGAATTATTCATTTGCCTGCATGGAATGGGAAGTGATTCGACTATTTCTACAGTGATGAGAGCTAACCCTGCTATTCTCCCTTTTCATGTGATTGCGTTTAATTTTCCCGATTATGGCAGGCGCTACAAAGAAGGCGTAAAAACAACTTTTGGTACTTTTGATGAAATTGCACCCGCTTTATTTATATTAAAAAAATGCATAGTGGACGGTAGGGCCGATAAAGTCCATCTCTATGGTTTTTCAGCGGGCGGCAGCGCAGCTTTAAACTGCGTGGCTGTCCTTAATTCAAGCCGTTATGATACAGAAATGCAAAAGTTGGGGATCGGGGAAAAAGAAAAGCAAAGAATCCTTCATTCTATACAGCAGGGAAGTGTAGTACTGGAGGTACCCTTAAAGTCTTTTGATGAAATTGCTGATATTTCCGGGGACCGGGACGTACGGCTTGTGGCTAGACGGGCAAAAAAGAATGGGATGACTCCGATTGATAACATAAAAGAATTGAGGAACCTTGCTTTGAATTGTTTTATTTATTTTGCTCATCCAGACAGAATTCTTGGCAATAAGGATGACGCCGAATTTATCAAAAGATTTAAAGATGCTAATGAAAACGGCCGAACTGTGGCCCTTATTGGGAATAATTCAGGCCATACTGCTTATCATCCTGAATTATGGAAAGCTTATAAAAAATTTGTTTTGGAATCTAATTAAGCATTTCATTTTTCGATTGATTATTGTTTTGTTTTTACCGGGTACGCATTAATATTTTTTTAAATGGGGGACAATGAAAGAAATTTTTTGACTTTTGACCTTTTTATGTTATCAAATTACCACATACACCTATGCGGTTAACCCTAATACGGTCGTGGCGACGATTAATGCCGGGGATAAATTCCTAAATCTCAAATTTTACAGGTCAATACAATTGATTTGATAGTATTGTAAATCTAGCTGCAAGCAAGATAGTTTCTTCCATAAATAAATCAAACTATTCATGAAATAGATTTTTAAAATGAATTGCATTTTATTAATAAATTAAATAAAAACACATCAAACAGCTAAAAAGAAAAAAGTGCACCTTGAGTTCTATTCCACCGTTGTGATAAATTTCCTGTTAATTAGGTCTTAGCTACCCATTCTAACAAATAAGCTTTTTAAATTAATCATTAATAATAAAATATAAGGCCATAAATGCAATTAGTTGGAAAAGAACATCTATCTGGGTCCTTCATAGACGATAATACATTCCTGAGAAATTTACAGACTCAAACGGCATCGCCTCTTCAGGATAATAATCGCATTGTCACAAGTGAAGATAATGCTGAATTTTTAAAGGTAATGCTCGATAGCTTGAAATCGGTAGGGCCTACCGGTCCATTGCCCAAAAATACACCAGAAATTCGCTTGGAAAAAATTGCTGATAAAATCAACTTCCGTGTCCGGCAAATTACTCTAACCTTGATTGCTCTTGAAAGGGATTATTTGATGATCTCTGAGAGTGAAACAAAAGTGGGGATGGAACTTTGCCAAGGCATCGAATTAATGGCCGCATGCGGGATTAAAACATTTAACAATGGAAATAACTGGATCTTTATACCAAGCCTTCCCGATCTTCTGAATTCACCCGAAGGTTTTGCGTTTTATTTGCCTCTTATCACTCATCTTGCTGGAATTACGCTGTCCAGTAAATTTTTTGATAGTGGCCTCATGATAAACTTAGGATGGGATCCAATAAAACTCCAGCCGATGGAGTCATTTCTTAGACAGGGGGTAGACCATTCCAACCATGAAGTCAAAATCCTAGCCAAGGGATTTTTAGCCATGCTGGAATTCAACCAGAAAGCTCACGTTAGCCAAAAAATTTATGCATCTGAACTATATCCTTTTATGCTTAGGCTTGAGCGCGATACAAGTTTTTTTAGTGATAAAGAGCTTCTCCGGCTGCTTCCTGTTTGTGCTCCCGCATTGCATCAACTTTTGTTGTGCGATTTAGAAGATATTAATGCCATGAGACAGTATGAAATTAAACATGGGCAAGCCCACCCAGATGAATTTCGGCGTGAAATTTATAATCCTAAGCAAGCCTTGCATGACGATGCCAAAAATGGTTACATTGAGTCGCAAAATAAACTTTATGCTTTGCTTTTCAACCAGCTACCAAACGGAAAAGATGGCAGAGCCAATTACCTTTACTCCTCTCGTATATTGTTTTCACATAATGAACTTTGTAAGAAGAATCCTTACCCTGTAGAGTTACCTGCTCAAACCAAGCAAGGACCATCTAAGCCAAAAAAAACTAAACAAATTCAACCAAGAGCAACAGCAAAAAGTAAAGGCAAACAGCAAGTGAAGTCGGCGGTTTCGAAAGTAAACTCGCCAATTATATCCAAGCCAATAACACCCGTTTTTCCCTCATGGATTGATGCTCCCCTCCCGTTCGCATATCATCCTCGGGTTTTAAAATGGCTTAATATGGACAAAAAAGACTACCTCAACCTTGAGGCTCAACGGGTCAAACACGGCTTTGCTCCTTTCGTTGACAAGTTGGTGCGTTTGGATGCCTATGCTTACCATCGGGAAGACAAGCGAAAACAATCTTATTACCTCATAGCACAATTTGAATACACGAATGGATCCAAAGAACGGGGGGTGATCGCCTATGGCACTTTTGGGCAAAATGAAAAAGAAAAGTGCTATCACCGTTATTTCTCTAAAAAAAGAAATGATGAACTTTTGCAGCAATCTTTTAACGCAGTCTTTAAGTCGATCGATGATGACTTTACTGATGAAGATGATGGCAAATTTGATATTTTAGCAGCGTCGTTATCTACTCCACGTATTGAAATTGAACCACTTCTCGGCTTGATCAAAATCCATGATGAAGAAACTGGCACTGTGATTTCCATTTTTAAGCTTCCAATACCTCAATCGAGTGCTTTGTAAATAATTTGACTATTTCCAACTTTAAAAGCTCCCCTGGTTGAACGATCGTAACACAATATAGGGTAGGTTACCGATTGATTCAACACAGGGCGTTGAAGTTGAAAATAGTGCTTAAAACTTTATAAACAATGAGTTTACTCTTTTCAATTTCCTCTCTGTAATCTTTGGGTGCCGTTAACGTTTTATCGCCATACTAAAACCTCTGACATGAATCAAACTTTTATAAAAGTCTTGCAGGCCTGAAAAAAGCCATCCTTTAAAAAACCATTTCAAGTATTGAAGAATAAGCCAGTAAAAATAGTAAGAAATGACTTAAACATAATTAAGGCATCTTGACAAAATAAAGAAATTGATCCGAGCTAGCAGCGCTTTTTTTTTCATTATTTGGAGAAATGAAGCTGATGACCCAAATTATTCTAGGTTTAACATATGCGAGCGTTAACTCTTGATATTTAATTAGTAATGAATTTATTTAATTTTTTAGCTAAGTTTTCTTATTTTTCAGTTGCTAAAGAAAAATGTTTTACTCTAGATTCAAAAAATCTATGCCCTGAAAGGGAAAATGACAATTATTTAAATTTTTAAAGAGGTATTTTATGTTTAAATTCACAAAAGGGCTTATGCTTGTCGCTTTAAGCTTAATGTTAAGTTATACATCAGTAGCACAAGCTGATTGTACCAATAGACTTTGCGGAAACAATAGGACATGCAATAGCTCTAGAAATCACCCTTCGAAATATGTTGGCGTTTATTACCGCTCGGATGTTCCAGTTGATAGACTTACAGCTTCAAGTTTGCCGATCATCACTTTAAATGAAAATGGAACGGCAATCGTTTATACAGGCGAGGCTTTATTCGATTTCGTCACTACAGGAACACTCAGCCCAGCTTATGGAAATTGGCAAGTCCTTGAGAATAGACAAGTATTAGTAACGGCGGTTGGTTTTTTTGGCGTAGAAAATCCAAGTGATCCTACTCAAAGTCAATTTGGTGCAGAAAGACTTACGTTTATTCTTGATTTTTCCCACTCACTTAATTCCCCCACAATTGTTGCCAGATCAGTCGTTGATCTAAGTGGAGTTCCAAGCTCACAGTGGCTAGATCCTCAAGCTGGTACGCTTCGCTTCAATGCTCCTATCACTCCTCGTCAATTACAAAGAATTTGTGCCTTTGCTTCTGATTTAACACGTGCATCTTAAATTTTAGAGTGATTCTAAAAATAAATGGCTTCATAATATGAAGCCATTTATTTGCTCCCCTTGCCAACTAGTTAAATAGAATAGGAAAAATTTAGTTATTTCCACTTTTTTTTTCCCTCATTCAATTCAACCCCCCGGAAAAATTCTCAGAAAATAATTTATGGAATTTGGCAATGTTCAAAAATATTTAATATTCTAATTTTTTTAATAATTGTGCCTGGATCGGGCTTTCACAATTTAAAAATTGTTTATAGCAGTTAATTTCTGGAATTACCTGGCCGAACAAATTTTTTTCCCTTGCATCCAATATCATCTTAAAAAGTTGTTCATCTTGAGTGATAATTGCCCAACGAACAGATGCAATAAAAACTTCCTGGTTTTTTATATTCATTTCTAAAATCAACTTTTTAAAACCGCTACGCTCTAAAAATATTTTTATTTTTTCTTGGTGATGTTCATAAAATATAGGGATAAAATCTGGAAGAATACTTAGCTGATACACCAAATGATCGATAGGTTCATAAAAGAAATTTGAGGATTTTATCCATTCGATGCATAGATTAGTATCAATATTACGTATAAGCCCATAAATTTGATCTGTCATTTCCAAATTAAAAGGATAATAGACATAAAAATCCAATAATTTTAATATAAAATCTGCTTTAGTAACTTTTTGCGCTTTGACAAAAAAATTATCCATTAATTGCATAGTATATTCAAAAAATTCAGGAAAATCTGCCCTCTTTTTATAAGAAATGGTATGCAACGAGGCAGAAATCTTCATTGTGTAAAACTTATCAATTTCTGTGAATAAAAACTTTACAATTGGAAAGATAGCACGAAGATAATTTGAAAATCTATCTTCATTTATTTCATTTTTTTCTGCATTTATAATCCAATTCTTTAATTCAACTATATATTCATCATCGCAGTGTTCAATAAAAATTTTCGCAAAAGCTTCTGCGGAATCTCTGCTAATTTGTTTTTCATGGTTCAAACTATCATTTAGCAATATAACAAACATTTCTTTCAAAGTAGATTTAATTAGGATTTTGTTGATTGTCCCAATCAAATCCATTTGATCTGGAGTCAATTTATAAAGAAATCTAGGACCAAAAGATTTTAAAGCACTGAATAATACTGTCAAAGCGTTGCGATTATTATCCCAAGAACAGTTTTTAGGAAGAGGAAGCATATTCAAATTTAATTCATTTAAAAAATTGACTATGCCCCTAATTCCATTTTCCAAGTATGTAAACTCTAATTTTAAAAAATAATCAATGCTGGGCTTTTCATCTAAAAAACTGAGAAGAATGCCATTTGTTTTAAATAATTTAGCTGTTAAATTGTATTTAACGCACTGATTAAAAATAAAATTACGTTTTTCTTTATCTAATCTTGCAAGTTGAGTAGGTTTAGTTCTCGATTCTTCGATTACATATACCTCATTTAATGTATATTTAACGTTATCAATTATTAATAAAAATTCAGGATTAAAACGAATATTAAATCCTTGACCTGCCACATTGATACTGTGAGTGCAATTATCGACTAGTGGAAAATCATTGAAGTCATCGAAAATTTTATAGCATTCTAGATTGCTTTTATAGGATAACGGTTCATAATTTTTGACATAAATTGATTGTGATTTTAGATACTGAAGATGAAAAAATAATTTTAAAAGATCTGAATGAGTGTAGGTTTCGTTTTCACCAAAAATGATATTTGAGAAACCAATGCAAACTTCTTTTTTATTTTGGGTAAGCATCAAATATAATTTGTAACAATCATATGAAACTTCTGCCATACCTGCATTTATCAAAGAATGTTTTCCATATTGGTCATAGCTATCTTCTAAGAAAGGAATATTTTTTGGCTCAAAATCTTTGATTCCATTGATTATTTCATAGATATTTTTAATTTGTTTTTCAAAACTTTCCAAGTAAAATTGGCTAGGCTCGTGTGCAATTGAGCGGGTTAACGCATAACTGAATTCACTGACAAGATCGATGTAAAGTTGCCTAAGAGTTTGGTTTTCCACACCTATGGAAAATCGAATTGATTCGCATACCCCGCTCATATTGGAAAGTGAAAAGCCAAAACTTTGACGGCCGGTAAGCGGAAATCCACGAATTTCTGCCAATTTTAGAAGCATTCTTCTAAGCTTAGAAACGTATTTTTCTCTTTCTTTTATTTTAATGTTTTCATAAATTCCTTCTGGAGAAAAATTATCCGCTAATAATTCTTGTGAACCTTTGATAACTTCTTCTATCTTATTAAAAATTTTTTCTAAACTTTCGTTATGTTGTTGATGCTTTTTTAGCTCTACGCCTAGCAAGAGTGCTAATTCAATAAATAAATTTCGAAAAAAATTCGCTTCTATTTGATTTGATCTTATGATCGCTAAAAGATTTTTTAAATCGCTATTATTTCCATATTGTTTGTTCAATTCTTCAAGTTTTTTGAAAAATTGGGGATTTTTAATGGTAGATAGTGAAGGAAATTGATATTTTTCTCCTTCGAATACCCATTTATTATTAACACATTTCATTTGTAATTTTAAAATTATCGTATTTTCATCATAAGTTTCATTTTCACCACTTATTTTTTTTAATTTTATCTTACTCAAATTAGCTAATCCTTTAATATCTTTTTGAATTTGTTTTTCAAATTCTTGCTTTTCTTTTATTTTTATTAGGATGCTTTTCAGGGAATATGTATCCTCTCTTTCTAATTGAAGATTGGATTCATTATAAATAGATTTTAATAATTCTTTTATTTTTTGTAGTTTATATTTTTCTAAAACAACAAAGAAAGGTTCAAAGCTCAGGGCTATATAGACCGTATGATCATCTGTATTTTGCTTAACTTTTGTTGCACAAAAATGTGTTTTATTAATTTCATAATTTTCTGCTATAATTTGATGTGAAACAGAATTTGAAATATCTAAAAATTCTTTATTTAATTCTTTATAGATCCAATCTGTGTTTTCTCGAATTTGTTTGAAATAGCTGGCAGTAATATGTTGAAAATTTTCTGTAAGCAATGTAAAAAATGCTACTTTTTCCGGTATAGGGGAAGGAAAAATTGGAGGATTGCCCCCATTTTTTTTCCCTAAATATAAACATAATCCTCCTGAAAAATTGTCCGCTCCTAATTGTAGTAATTTAGCAACACTCAAAATCCCATAGACTTCTAATTTTTCTTCCTCAATAAAAATATTTAAAGTTTTAATAATTTTAAGAAATATGGGGTCAGTAAGATAATTAAGTGTAATATCTAAGATTAAAATCATTTTTTGATTTTTATTATCAGAAAGTCGAGTTGCGATCCAATTACCTATATCATTTTGATAGATTTCTTTCGCTGCTGCATTATTAGAATGAATATCTGAAATTAGCACATCTGGTATTTCATCTATTTCTTCTAAAGAATTTTTTTCATTTGCACGAATAAGTCCTTTCTCATGCATATTTTTTAGTAAGCCATTAGTTTCAAAATAGTTGTGGCTAATACATGTTACATTTAATGTTTTCCCATTAGAATTTTTAAGAATATGACCAAGGGTAAAAATGACGCTATTCATCGCGTAAGGAAAAAGGCCTATGGATTTATAAATGTCTGTGGGCATTTCATTAAGTATAATTGATTGTAATCGTTCAAGATCATGCATTTTAGATAAGTCAGGAAATGACTGTAGACAAAGCATCACTATTTCACATAAGTTTTGATAACCTTTTGCCCAATTTACAATGTCAGCTTTATCTGAAATCCAGGGGATAACTTGTGAGGCCAAAAGTGCGTGAAATATTGGATATTGATTTAATAAAACTGAGTTCCATTTTAAAATTGCCTGTTGATAAAGTTTTGAGCCGGGGTCATCTATAAAGCTGTATAATTCTATTTCTTTAATTTTATTCAACCATCTACCATTGCTATTGCTATTGCTTGAACTTTCATATTTTTTTAAATTGCTATGGTGGCTTAAAGTTTTGAAAAGTTCATTTTCTTCAATATTAAAATTTGCAAATTTATTTACTGCTAATCTATCTGGAATAGCACCCGCTTTACTCCACAAAGATAAATTCTCATTGGTAAAAAGCTCGAAGAGCTTAACACATTTTAACTCGTTATTAATATTTGGATTTTGCCACTTTGCCACCCACATTATTGAACAGTCGACATCGGCTTCATTAAGATAAAAAATAATAAATAAGTTTGGATATTCTTCTCTAATCTGATTGAGATTATTTTTTTTAAATTGAGTTTGTAAATTTTCATGAAGGCTTTCTTGTAGATTATTAATTTCAATTTTAACTAGAAGAGTATATTTATTTTCAATTTTTCTTATACATACTGATTCCTGGATGTCTGTCTCATTCAATATTAAAAAACTTTTATTTTTATAAAATAACTCAAATAAATCTAATAAAGTTAATGAGGTTAGCTTAAAATAATCAAAAGTTTCCTTTTTATCTTTAAATTTATTTTTAGTTTCTTCAAACCGTTGAATTAAATTTATTTGAACCCATGGGTAAATGATTTCAAAAAGTGGATGGTAATCGGTTCGGATATAGGCAGCCTTGTTTGTCGAAGCACATAGGGGGAAAGGATAACCTAAGCGTATATTC
Organism: Candidatus Protochlamydia sp.; assembly: GCA_013695355.1. Lineage (GTDB taxonomy): Bacteria > Chlamydiota > Chlamydiia > Chlamydiales > Parachlamydiaceae > Protochlamydia. Next base: position 59,478 of record JACDAQ010000050.1, on the reverse strand, counting down.
TCTCTTTCGGTAAATTCTGCATTGTAATGCTGATAATGGAGGCAATAACAAAGACAAGCGCGTCTCATTTCGTCACTATGTGAATTTGTGTAGAGTTTTTCAATCGCGTCAAGTGGAGATTCAAAATTCACTTTATTATATTTATAAGAAAAGGGAGAGGCTAAAGATTCTTCTTCATCTAAACCCCAATAAGATTGAAGAATGGCTGGGGGTATTTTTACGTCGATTTCGAATTGATTAGCTTCAATAGGCTTCTTAAGTGCTTGATTAACTATATTTTGTAATTGACCTAAATGTTTGCAAATATTTAGAAGCTCTTTTGGAACGGTCACTTTAGTTGAATACGAATCTAACTGCTTTAGGGATAAGGATATATTGGTTTCGTCAGGTTGTTTTGACAAGTCGAAGTATTGATATATTTCCCTAAGAATTTTAGTAGCAGTAGAGGTAATAGCTTCTTGCAACCTTTCATTCGGCGATCGAGAAAATTTAAAATCATTCCATAAATCTGTCACTCGATCATCAAAGGCTTTATAATTAGTCATTTCATTCATGGTTTTTCCATATTTAATACAAAAGAATATTAATAGTTGCGGGTTTTACTTTCTTTCAAAAAAAAAAAATATCCTCAAGCTTTTAAAGGAAATAATTCCCAACTCAGGTGATTAAGCCCACACCTTGATTACTTTACAATGAATTATTTTAAAATACAGGGTTTTTGATTATTCTTGAGGAGTATTGGTAATAGATGATGATCTTGGAACGTATGTGAAATTTCCTTCTAAATAAATCAGGAAGTTTGTAAAATACCCAGTAACTAGGTATCACATGAAATTAGTCAATAAAACAAGATATGCAATTTTGGGAATGCTCTTGGATGGGCCTTGTTCAGGATATGAAATTAAATCTCTTATGGGAAGATCAACAGCCTATTTTTGGCGGGAATCTGACTCCACAATTTATCCAATGTTAAAACTTTTGGCAAATGAAGGAAAAGCTCAATCCACAGTCGTTTTTGTTGGAAAGAAACAAAAAGAAGTTTTTTCGATTACTGAACTAGGACGAGAGGAATTTAAGAAATGGTTAGAAAGTTCGACGGGATCTGAAATTCCACGTAATGAATTTCTTTTAAAACTATTTTTTGTTACTGTCCAACCTGAAATAGTTCATTTATTTCAGGAAAGATTGGAAAAAATTGTAATGATTTATGACGATTACAAAAAAATAGAAGAAAGATTAGAAGGTTTAAGCGATTCGCCCCGCAGATCAGTGCGTCTTAAAACATTAAGGTATGGATTGGATCAACTTGAACATGAAATTCGTTGGTTGAAAAATGAAATTAATTGAGGTGTCAGTATGTCAAAGAAATTAATTGGTAAAGTGGCGATTGTGACGGGAGGATCCAAGGGGATTGGGGCCTCAATTGCAGAGGAATTGGCGAAAGAAGGAGCTTCAGTGGTGATTAATTACTCATCCAGTAATGAAGAAGCAGATCGTGTTGTCCGCAACATCAAACGTAGCGGTGGAAACTCTATAGCTATCCAAGCTAATATAACAAATCAAAAGGAGATTGACCATCTTTTTTCTGAAACAGAAAGGGTATTTGGAAAACTTGATATTCTTGTTAACAATGCAGGCTTCTATGAATTTGCCCCTTTAGAAAAAATTACAATTGAGAATTTCCATAAGCATTTTAATTTAAATGTACTAGGCCTATTACTCGCCTGTCAGACAGCTGTTAAGCATTTTAATTCGGCAGGAGGAAGCATCGTTAATATTAGTTCTCTTGCGAGCAAGTCTTGGGCGCCCTACGCAACAGTCTATAGTGCTACGAAGGCAGCGGTTGATTCAATCACAAAATCTTTAGGGTGTGAACTCGGTTCAAAAAATATTCGGGTCAATGCAATTAATCCAGGGATCGTACAAATGCTATGCAAGTTAAATCTTTTTTACCTCTTCTTGAGAAATATAACGATCATAAAAATAATCCCGCATGTGAGCCTTTAGATAAAACTATTCTAAGAATAAATGACCCATTAAAAGGCTTTTTTAAGATTTTAAAGGAAAATATTTTGGTTGGAGGTATTGCTATCAAACACACAATTCCTGGAACCCTATTTTTAGGACCCATTTTTATTGACCCGGGATATCGAAATCAAAAGATCGCTCAAAAAGCCTTAGAATTAATTGAAAATTTATTTCCAGCAATTGAATTTTTCGAATTAGCCACACTAGCTCAGCTCTGAAGAAAAGCTCTCGTTCGTTTTGAGGTAAAAGATCGATCTCACTCATGGTTTAATTCCTATGATTTCAAAAACAAGAACTCTTATCCAGGCTGGAGCGAACTTCATGCTTTTTCTAATTTCTTCTTCAGTCGCAATTTGCATAAGCATCTTTTTGTCGATATGATCTTTTCCCAGATTTTTTAATGCCTGCATTAGAAGACCTTCTCTTGTTCCAGCTGAAAGCATGTTTTTTCTTGTGGTTTTTTGAAAATGATTTCTTGATTGCCAACTTTCACTTTCTTAGATGCACCTTCGGTAAGAAATATAACTCGGCCTGGAACTTGTGTGGAAAAGCTTACTAAATTTGCCGCATGAGCGCCTGCTGGTTGAATTAGCACACTATCTTTTTCTGCAATAGCTTTGGCTACATCATTGACATGAGGGGGAATAATGCTCACGAGATCATGTTTTTTTGGATAATCAGGTGCAACAAGAAGTTCGTCGAGAAATGGAAAAAATGAAGGAGGCATCAAAGCCTTCTACTTTAGCGCCAGACTACATGCGAGAAGAGATCGAGAAGAAAAAGAAAGAGAAAAAAAGTATAAGCAGCGCTGAAAAACAGGCTCGTAAAGATGAGCAATTTTCTCTCAAACAAGAAAAACGGAAGGAAAAACATCGTGGTCATTGAGCTAAAGGACAATCTTCTCTCAAAGAGGGTTCATCCAGATTTGTTATTAGCTGAAGATTTTGTCTATAAGCCATATAGACTAATCCTGGAAAACCTCAAAATAGAAGATGAGAGTGAAGATTACGGAGCTGCTGAATTCACCCTAAACAATCATTCTATCAAATTTCGCGTAGGAAAGATTACTCCGACAAAAGTTGGACAATTTGTCACTTTTTGGAAACGCCTAGGTAAAGGGCCTATTTTGCCTTATAACTTTAACGATTCTTTTGACTTTCTTATGGTTAGTGTGCGAGCTGAAAATCATTTTGGCCAATTTGTTTTTCCAAAAGCTGTACTCTGCGAAAAAGGAATCATATCATCGAGAGAAAAGGAAGGTAAGCGAGCTATGCGGATTTATCCTCCTTGGGATAAAGCAGACAATTCACAGGCTAAAAAAACACAAGCTTGGCAGCTACAATATTTTATTAAATTCTCTGAGCCTGATTTTGATTTTGCACGCATAAGATCACTTCTTTTGCTCTAATTCTAAATTTTCTTTATCAAATGCTTGTGTGACAACGTATTGAAATGTGACACTCATTGTCCACGAGTCGCCGATGTCACAATTGTCACATAAGAAAAAGATATGAGCTAGATGGTTCGTTCCATTTTGAAGTTCATTAGTTCAACACCCTTTCTAACGATCGTTTGTTGAATTATGGTTTTAAATCCCCATTTTTCAAAAAAAGGCTTGGCGGTGATACTTACTTCGGAGAAAATGAGATGGATATCGTTGTTCTTTGCTATTTGAAGAATTTCTTTCATAAGAGCTGATCCAACGCCCTTCCCAATCCATTCATGATGGCAATAGAAACAGTCAATATGACCATTTGGCTCAAACTCAGCAAATCCAACGATTTTATCTCCGACAGTTGCAATAATTGGTTTAGTTCTAGGAAACTTTTTTGACCATCCTTCTGTGTTTTCTAAACTTGATTTTGGAGCCCATACATCTACTTGCTCTTGCGTGTAGTGTTGAATATTGACTCTGTGAATCGTATTATAATAGATATTGGCAAGTGCTTGTACATCTTCTGGGTGGTAGCCTCTTATAGAGATTTCTTTTTTCATAGTATTGTCTCTTTCTGTAAAATTAGCGCTCTGCTTCAAGAAAAGATCAGCATCTTTTTGGCTTCTGAAGATAAGAAAATCAATCTGAGGATATTTTTCTCTGAGTTCTTCGATTCGGGGCCTTTTTTCTTTATCGAAGTTCCAGGTGTATTTCAAGAGTTCCCAGTTGATGACTCGTAAGCCTCCAAAATCTCGTTTGTAATTAAACAGCCTTTTGAAAAACCTCCAGAAACAGACAGCCCTAGAAAAGTGAAAATATATCAGAACATCAGCTTTAGCGAATCTCATTTCAAAAGTTGAAAATGAACATCCTTCAACAATCCATGCTGTTTCTTCAAGCATAGCTTTTTGAGTTTCTATGAATTCTTGCTTGTCCCTTTTCTTCCCACCAGGTTCGAACATGTGTCTGTCCAGGTGGTGCACTGGAAGACTTAAGATTTTACCAAGCTTAGAAGCAAATGTAGACTTTCCACTTCCAGGGAGGCCAATCAATGCAAATTTTTTTGGATAAATGTTTTTCATGGATAGGCTGGACTTAATTTTTTGTGAGTCGCTAAGGTTACAGTCGTCACGAAAATATAGCATAAAAATCCTAAAAGCCAAGGGAGTTTTACTGCAGTTTCATCCAGTCTAGTGCGTAAATACTGCGTAATGGAGCTTTACGAACTCAAATTTTTAGATATGATTTCGGATATGTAAATCACTGAAAATAAAAGGCTTCAGTCGTAAAACTGAAGCCTTTTGAGTAATTTGGAGGTGGAGAGAATTGAACTCTCGTCCTTGGCAAACTACGAATTAACCACTACATGCTTATCGTCCTGTAAAATCCCCAGTCTCTATGCAGAACGCGCCAATAAGACCGGTTTGTTTCATTTAATCTCGAAAGATCAACTCCTAGAAACGGCGAAGTTGAAATTCATACCAAGTAAATGACGATAGATTCTGAAATCCTTGGTCCAATCTCAGGCTATCGGGCTGCGAAAAACTATTAGGTCTTAAGCAGCGGCAGCAGCACAAGAAGACTCATCAAGAGCTCTTTGGTCTGCAAAATAATTGCTGTTGTTAGCATTTATTGTTTTTACCGGTTTTTTTAGGAGGCCAACCGATATCCTCCGCATGCAATCAATTTTTCGTTTCCTAGTCGAAACCGTAACACCCCCATTTCTATACTTTAATCATACCAAGTTTAGCATTTATTGAAAATCGAAATTTGGATGGAAACAATATGGACTTTTACCGTAGAAAGAAGTAATCTTTATGGTGTATAGTTAACAGGAATAAATTCATTTTGGATAATAGAGAACAGTATGTTTAAAGAAGTCCCTCAAGAATCTTTCGATGAAAGAGAAAAGAAAATTTTGAAATTTTGGATGGAAGGACAGCTGTTTGAAAAATCCATTGCTGACCGGCAAAAAAATCCCTTATTTACTTTTTATGACGGTCCTCCTTTTGCTACCGGTCTTCCTCATTACGGCCACATTTTGGCTGGGACTATCAAAGATGTCGTATTGAGATATAAAACTATGAAAGGCTTTTGCGTTCCCAGACGTTTTGGATGGGATTGTCATGGCCTGCCTGTAGAAAATGAAATTGAAAAGTCTTTTGGCCTTTCTGGCGCTAAATCAATCGAAGAATTCGGCATTGCCCGTTTCAATGAAGAGTGCCGAAGTATTGTCCTACGCTATACTGAAGAGTGGAAAGCAACGGTGAACCGGATGGGGCGCTGGGTTGATTTCAACCAAACCTACCGTACGATGGACCTTTTGTTCATGGAAAGCGTCTGGTGGGTATTCAAGGAACTCTATAAGGAGGGTTTGGTTTATGAAGGGTATAAAGTCATGCCTTTTTCAGCCAAATTAGGAACTCCGCTATCAAATTTCGAAGCTTCAGAAAATTATAAAGATGTCGACGATCCTTCATTGACCGTTGCTTTCAGATCGCGCGACAAGCCTAATACCTACTTTCTTGCCTGGACGACAACACCCTGGACACTAGTCTCGAATCTTGCCCTCATGGTAGGACCAATGATCGAATATGTAGAAATTTTGGATCATTCGTCCAAGCGCCATTTTATTTTAGCTTACGCCAGATTGAATAGCTATTATACCGAGATTGATGGCTTTACAATTTTGCGAACGTTTCCAGGATTGGAACTCGAAGGGAATCAATATATCCCTTTATTTGATTATTTTAATGACCGTTCCCATAAAGGGGCTTTTAAAATCTTATTAGAAGATTCTGTTTCGCTTGAAGAGGGTACAGGAATAGTTCAAACGGCTCCAGCCTTTGGAGAGGTTGACTTTTATGCCTGTCAAAAGGCCGGTATCGCCCCAGTCTGCCCAGTCGATAATAATGGACAGTTTACTTCTGAAATTCCTGAATATGCCGGACTTTTTGTCAAAGATGCTGACAAAGAGATCATGCGCCGCTTAAAGCTGGAAGGAAAGATCGTGCACCAGGGAACTTGCCGCCACCGCTATCCTTTTTGCCCCCGCTCAGACACCCCGCTCATCTATAAAACAGTGACGAGCTGGTTTGTGGCCGTTGAAAAAATCAAAGATCGCTTGCTCGAAGCTAATAGCAAAGTCCATTGGACCCCTGAACACATTCAATATGGCCGTTTTGGTAAATGGCTGGAAGGGGCAAGGGATTGGTCGATCAGCCGTAACCGCTATTGGGGAACCCCTATTCCACTATGGCGTTCAGAAGATGGCGAAATCCTGGCAGTAGGGAGCATACGGGAACTCGAAGAACTGACGACAGCCAAAATCGAAGATCTGCACCGTCATTTTATTGATGATCTGACCATTGAAAAAAATGGCAAGGTTTTCCGCCGCATCCCCGAAGTATTCGATTGCTGGTTTGAATCGGGATCGATGCCCTATGCTCAAAATCACTATCCTTTTGAAAATGAAGATTTGTTTGAGAAAAATTTTCCGGCTGATTTCATTGCCGAGGGGCTTGACCAGACACGCGGGTGGTTTTATACACTGACAGTCCTTTCAGCAGCTTTGTTCAATCAGCCCGCCATGAAAAATGTCATTGTCAACGGCCTCATTCTGGCTGAGAATGGGGCGAAAATGTCGAAACGGCTTAAAAATTATCCCGATCCTGCTGAGGTGATCCAGCAATATGGCGCAGATGCCATCCGTCTTTATATGCTGCATAGTCCCGCTGTGAAAGGAAATGACCTCGCCTTTTCAAAAAATGGCGTTGAGTTGTGCCTAAGGCAAATTCTCCTTCCATTTTGGAATGCCTATACCTTTTTTATTACTTACGCAGGCATTTATAAATGGAAGCCAGCTCAGAAGCAAAAACCTGAACAGGCCATCGACCAGTGGATCCTTTCATTGCTGAACCAGCTGATCAGCAACGTGGAAAAGGGAATGGACGATTATGATCTCTCCCATGCGGTTGAGCCTTTTGTTGATTTTATTGACAAATTGACAAACTGGTACATCCGCCGCTCACGTCGCCGTTTCTGGAATGATCAGGAGAGTTCTGACCGTGCCCAGGCTTTTGAAACATTGTACCATGTGTTGCTAGAATTGACAAAAATTGCGGCTCCCTTCATCCCTTTTATCTGCGAATCGATCTATCAGAACCTTCGATCGCCCGAAATGCCTGAATCGGTGCACCTGTGTGATTTCCCCATTTATGATTCCAGCTCGCGTCATGAAAAATTGGAGGCCGAGATGGCGGTCGTGCAGATCACGGTCAGTTTAGGACATGCCTTACGCAAAGAGCATAAACTAAAAGTGCGCCAACCCCTTCCGGCCGCGCACCTCGCATCAGCTGATCCTAAGGTTCTTGAATTTTTGAAAGATCAGCAGCATTTAATTGCTGAAGAGCTCAATGTTAAGGAAGTGCTTTTTAATGCAAATGAAACGGATTTCGTGGGTTTAAAGGCAAAGCCGAATTTTCGTATTTTAGGTAAAAAAGTTGGCAAATTCATGCGGCCGGCGCAGGCAGCCATCGAACAATTCGATCAAAAGCAGTTGAATGATCTGATGAACGATGTGCCTGTTGTCATCAATTTAGAGGGGCATAAAATAACATTGACTTCAGAAGATGTGCAGGTTGAAAGGGTCGTGCATGAGGGGATGATTGCAGCTAATCAGGGTACTATTACCATTGCCCTGGATACAAATCTTACTGAAGATCTCCTTTTGGAAGGGCTGGCACGGGAGCTTGTCAATAAAGTCAATACCATGAGAAGAGAGGCTGATTTTGCAGTCACAGACAGAATTATTCTACACATAGACGCAACAGATAGGATGATCGCTTGTTTAAAAAATCATCAGAATTACATCTTCAATGAAGTTTTGGCAACTGAAGTGAAGTTTGGCCCTTGCGAGGGGGTAGAGTGGGATTTGAACGGCGAGATGACCACGATTGCTATTCAGAAAGTCACTAAATGCTAAATAGCATAATGGCAGGATATGAAAGCTAAACAAAGAGTTTTAATTTTCATATCTTGCAGGGCTTGATACTTTCTATTGATTTTCTAAAGGTAATTCTTCAGCAAAATTTAAATGTTCAACTTCCATAGAGTTCAAAGTGTGATAGAGTTCCCTGATTGTTTCGCACTCCGCTATATTCTGAAACCATAAAGGATTTATTTGATCTGCACCTTGCCCATTGGTTTGAATCAATTTAAAATAAGATTGATAAGCAGAAAGGTCTCTTTCTATATAATGATCCTCTTCGGACCTAGTATTTCTTACTAAGTTGATGACTGCTTTCCTGATGTCTAAAAAAAGTAACAGGGAATAATTATGTATTTTTCTTCCTGTAAAACGAATTCCAGTATTTTGAAAATGATTTGCCTCTTCAATTGCATCAGAAACATTATTTGCTATTCGAAGGCATCTTTGCCCATCGCGCTCTAATTCATTTTTCAATTGATCGGAAATAATATTTCTCGTCTGAAGTGATTTTAAAATTGAAGTTTGATACTCCAAAGAAAAGAAAAATTGCTCACCTTGATGTGGAATATATCGATTTTCTAGAACGGTAAATTTATGGGCATAGGTACTTAGAGCAATCCCTTTTTCAGCCTGGCTGACGATGGAATCTATTTTTCTTTTTAGGCTTCTCTCAGCCGACGTGTAGTTGCCCTCAAGAATGTCCTTAAAAATTGGTTCCCAGCTAGCAGCCTCTTTTTTTAGGAATAGACGTTCGCGCAAGGAATAGACATTCAAAATACCTAGACCACCACTCGCTATGCAAAAAAGTGAAGGGATAATTGCTGTCATGCCAAGGGTCAGCGGTGTGGCAACCGCAAAGATAATATTTAAAGCGAGAGTCGTAATGAAAGCTTTATCAAGAATTTTATTATGTCTAACACAACTTAGCAATCCTTCAGCTGCGGATACTTGTGCATACTGTTGTAAATTCTCAACACAAAAAGTATGATTAATAGTCATTTAAACTCCATAAAATTAATAAATTACGTTTTCCCACATGAGGCTAAATAATTCAATGGTTTTTAATTAATTAACTAAAGAAGGCGCAATAATAAAAAGAATTATTGCGCCTTTTTTGAAACTTCATCCAATTTTTTTAAAAATAGGTTTGTTCCGATTGCGCCGATTGATTCCCCACCAAATCAGCGTGATCAAGAGGACTATGCTCCATACGATCAACCTTGGAAGAGTTAAAAGGGGATAAGGTTTTTGATTTGGCAAGCCCCAACGCTCACCCGGCGGCCATAATATAAATGAAGGGGTGCCCTGAAGGTTTGCTTGCGGAACTGGACCGAAAGAGCGGCTGTCTTGGCTCATGGCATGATTATCACCCAAAGCCAAGTAATGTTTTTCCGGTATTTTTAGACCAAAAGTTCGTAAAAACTCTTTATCGAGTTCCCCGTTTTCTTTTAATGGAGGGCCATAATCTTTGAAAGCCACATAAGGAGATGTTTCAGTGCCCTCTTTCTCTCTTTCATTTTCTCTCTCCTTAAATGATTTTAAAAGGGGATCTTCTTTTTTCATTAAAACTCCTCCCAACGCATAAAGAGATCCTTCACGGAAATAAACATACCTGTTGGGGAAGAAATGTTGTTCAGTGCTATGCGGCTCAACATGCGTGTTCATTTCGATTCCCACGTTAAATATCTCCTGCACATGGGCAGGTTTCAGGCTGTTCAATGGATTGTCTGCTGGCAGAAGAGAAGTCATGCCACCCCAGCCAATGTTCAAAGCTTTTCCATAATACATTTCATAGGTTCCATTTGATAGGCCGGGAAAAGCAGGACTGGTTAGGGAAGATCCTTTTCTTTTTGAGTCAATGCGATAAGAGGAAGCCTTGCCATTTTCAACAATAAAACGGCAGGTATACATATTGTTCATCAAAGCCTTAATATGCTTTTCTTGCAAAGGTAATACCGTCGTATATCCCATGATATTGGCTCCAAAATGCTCAGAAATCAAGGGACTGGGAAAGCTCAAACTTGGTGTATGGCGAAGTTCAAGATAAAGTTCTCCTTCCTCCATTTTATCAGTTGAAAAAGTAGTGAATTTTCTGACCTGCTCTTTAGTCAGCAATCTGGCCAAAGCAAAATTTCTTATCCCCCAAAGATCACTATAGGTTTCAATCTTTTGATGAGGTCCTTTTTGCGCCACCGGATCGTCTTTGATCCACTCCTCTCCATTAAAAACTTCTCCATTGATCGCGTAGGTACTAAATTTAAATCTTCCGGCAGGGAGGTTGAAATGATGGAAAATGGCCTGCTTAATTAATTTAGTTTTGGGATCCTGCACAAATGAGCGGCGTCCTTCAAAGTTGGTGAATGGTACATGGTCAAGCTTGGCAAGGTGAGGGCTATCCCGTAGTTCCACCAGATCTTTTTCGTCACTGTCCATCCCATAGATTTTTCCTCCATAAAAATAAACGGTATCTCCCGGCTTGCCCATGCAGCGTTTAATATACCGTTTTGTATAAGGGAAAATGCCCATAAATGTTGAATCAGAGTCTAAATGGGATATCCCGTCTCCTGACCAAATGATGATCCCTGTCCTTTGCACCAATTTAGGATCAAAAAAGAAATGCGCTGTCTGCAGAGGAATGTTTAAACCGAACGTTGTTTTCGTTACCGTTAAATGGTCTTGTTCCTTAAAAGTGGGACGCATCGATCCGGTTGGGATTTCATAAAGTTCAAACCAAGTTTGACGCACAATTGTTGCAATTGCAAGGGCGACAAGGATAGCAAAGCCAATTTCCCACAAATATTCCAATGGACTTTTCTTAAAATATGCCTTTACGAAAGGATCTACTTCCTTACTCAGCCTATCCGCTTCCTCTCGATCACCCGCCAATATCGCTTGATCTAAAGCGTGCAAGCGCGTTTCTAAGAAATGAAGACGATCGGGTGAAAGTTGGGCCCCTTTTTTCTTATAGGCCTTGTAAGCAGCTTTAAGGATTTGTCGTGATTTGGATAGAGAGTTAACGCGGGCAGATTGATCAAACATAATGACTCGTGAGGGGTTTATAGTGGGTTTCAAGCATACGAAATTTTCTTTCAAATGGCAATGAACATTTTGAATTACGCCTTTTGTACGCCTAAATTACCAAAAGCGTTAACAACTAACCCTTCTTTTTGTGGGAAAATTGAAAGGAAAATGTGGATAAAAATTAGAATTGCAAAAATTTTAGACGGATGACGAATACTTTGTATCAAGGATTGATTTGTAAGTTACTAAATATAAGCAACTTGTCTATTAACTGTTTATAAATTTCTGAAGCGTGTTTGAAATATTTAAAAATAACTACAACTTTTATATTGTTGATAAAACGGTTTCTTAGCTGCTTCCTATGGCAGTTAAAGGAGGTTTAGGGGAGTGGAGCCCTCTTCCCGAGTCAATAATACGTACTTTTGCCCTGCCAATGGCGCCATTGATTTGGAGCCAATAAGGGAAATACGATGGGTAGACCTGACTTTCCTGAGGAAGATAGATCTCAATGACCCTGCCCGATAATTCGCTGCTATCTCGAGGCCATCTTGTGCGCCAGGCATCAAATTGTACTTTGTTGATCGGGCGTCCGTCCACAATCATGCGTGGCTGCCAAAGAGGGCGAAGATCAGGCCCAGAGCTAGATTTGGGACCTGCACGTTTTCGTTCATCTTCTGGAATTTTAGTTAGACTTAGATTGAGCAATTTTGAAAGGAAATTGTCTGCATCGGGGATTGAATACCACCCATTTTTTGTAAAAGAAAAATAGCGGACCATTTGGCCAGATTGAAGATCGATTTCGTACATGACCCAAGATGTATTGCCAGGAGCATTTTGTTGGATCCAATCTTTCCAGGCCATTCTTTTTGGCGCGCGCCCTTCCGGGACAGCTATTTCTTCAATTGTAATGACATTAGGCTGTTTGTCATAAATATGCATAAGCGTTTGCGTTTTATTTGAAGCAATTACCAGGTAGTCGCCCCGCCTGGCCCTTTGAAGATTTTCTTTTAAATACAATCTTTGCGCGGGCAAAAATTCCCTGCCAAAAAAAAGGAAGGATAGAACAAGAAAAAAGTGGGCCAAAAAACGAAGTTTCATAGATCCTCCATGGGTGCTTCACATAGAATAAGAAATAGAGTATTCTATTGCAAAGCTAAAACGCTAAAAAAAGGTTCCATTTTATGAGCAAAGGCAGGCCTGATTCTCATTTTTATGACAAATCATTAGCATTATTGACTGATCTATATCAATTGACCATGTCTTATGGCTACTGGAAAATGGGATTGGATAAAAAAGAAGCCGTATTTCATTTGTTTTTTCGCAGGACTCCTTTTCAGGGAGGGTTTACTATTGCAGCTGGACTGGAATCTGTGGTCGAATTCATTGAAAGGTTTCATTTTGATAGCTCAGATCTCGCTTATTTGGAGCAGCTTTTGAACCCGGCCGGCAACCCCTATTTTTCAGCTGAATTTTTAGATTATTTATCCAAACTGAAGTTTACAGGTTCAATCGATGCCGTCCCTGAAGGGACAGCTGTATTTCCTTATGAGCCTCTTTTACGGATACAGGGACCTTTGATCCAATGCCAGATTTTGGAAAGCCCCCTTTTAAATTTAATTAATTTCCCTACTCTGATTGCCACAAAGGCAGCTAGAATATGCCTTGCAGCCAAAGGAGAGCCTGTATTAGAATTTGGGCTCAGACGTTCCCAGGGGATTGACGGAGCGTTGACCGCAAGCCGGGCAGCCTATATCGGGGGATGCGACTCCACTTCGAATGTTCTGGCAGGAAAATTATTCGGCATCCCGGTTAAAGGGACCCACTCCCATAGCTGGATCATGGTATTTGATGAAGAAATGGACGCCTTTCAAACCTATGCAGAGGCTATGCCTGATAATTGCGTATTTTTGGTCGATACCTATGATACCATCGAAGGAGTAAAAAAAGCCATCCAGGTTGGCTTGTGGTTAAGATCGCAAGGGAAGAAATTTTTAGGGATTCGTTTGGATTCGGGCGATTTGGCTGACTTGAGCATCAAAAGCCGTGACTTGCTCAATCAGGCAGGGTTTCCAGATACCGTTATTATAGCCAGCAATGAATTGGATGAAACGATCATTAGCGAACTGAAACGTCAAGGCTCTCAAATCAATGTGTGGGCCGTGGGAACAAACCTGATCACAGGCAAGGACCAGCCAGCCTTAGACGGAGTCTATAAATTATCTGCCATCCGCAACCCCGGAGAGGCATGGAAATACAAGCTTAAACTTTCTGAGCAGATGGCAAAAATCTCCAACCCGGGGATTTTGCAGGTAAAGAGATACTATTCAGAAAGAGAAAACATTGCCGATGTGATCTATAACTTGCAGGCCCCGCTGCATGAAGGCTCGTGCATAGTAGACCCACTAGATCCCACAAAAGAGCATATCATAAAAAAAGGACTCCAGGGCAAAGACCTGCTTGAACCTATTTTTCGGGATGGAAAATGCGTTTACACCTTGCCAACCCTGCAAGAGAGCCGGCAGCGGACCCAAAAGGAACTGGCCCATTTTCCTGTGGGGACGAAGCGTTTCCTCAATCCTCATATCTATTGGGTGGGGATGGAAAAATCATTATATGACATTAAAATCCATTTGATCAAAGAAATCCGGCAGCTCTCTGCCATCCCATCTTCAACATAAGAGATAACATGAAAGCACTATTACTTGTTGACATTCAGAATGATTTTTTGCCTGGGGGGTCTCTGGCAGTAGAGCAGGGGAATGAAATTATTCCTCTAGTGAATGAAATGGTCCGGTATCCCTTTGATCTCATCATCGCAACAAAAGACTGGCATCCGGCAGATCATCTTAGCTTTGCCAGCAACCATGGAAAAAAGGCAGGTCAGCACATCCAACTTGTAGGAAAGGACCAAATCCTTTGGCCTGATCATTGTGTGCAGCAAACCAAAGGTTCTGACTTTGCTCCAGGCTGGGACCATACAAATATTGACAAAGTCATTTATAAAGGAACGAATGTAGCTATAGACAGCTACAGCACTTTTTTTGACAATAGTCATTTAAAATCGACAGGCCTGGAAGATTATTTAAGGGAAAAAGGTATAAAGGACCTGTATATTGCCGGCTTAGCCACAGATTATTGCATTAAATACTCTGTTCTGGATGCGATCCAGCTGGGATTTAATGCCCACGTGATTTTGGATGCATGCAGGGGAGTGAATTTAAAGCCTAACGATTCGAATGAAGCCGTGCAAGTAATGCGGAAGGCAGGTGCCGTCATTATTCCTTTTGCCGAACTAAAAGGTTGGCTGCAAAAACAAGCAGTAACTTAAAGCATATGCGAATCTGGAGGTGTGTCTGATGAGCTCTCTATTTTAACTAAAGAAGTTTCAGCTGGCAATTGCCGCACTAATTCGTGTTGTCGGGCTACAATTTTGGACAGAGAAACAAAAGCATACAGTTCCCTGAACGACCAAATGGATAGCGCCCCCAGCGCAAGAAATCCAATGGCACCCGTCCATCCAGGAAGGCATACTGTACCAATAAAAATTGGAATGTTCCAAAAAAAACGGATAAGGTTCATCATAGCTCCGATAGCAAGAAAGGAGCAGGCAAGCATAAGGCTTTTTTTTTCCATGGCAATATCTTTTTTATCAATACATAATTGAATTGAATAAATGTTTCAACAGACAACTCAAGAAATTGTTCTAAGAACCTGTTCAAAATCTTCGATCGGATGATATGTAGCAGCAAAGCATCCTGATCATAGATATTGAACAGGTTCTAAAAATAAAAGTTATCTCAAAAGCTGCTTGTACAGAAATTGTAGGTTGGGTAAATGGAGAATTAAAAATTCGGTTGGCCGCCGTCCCGGCAAAAGGGGAAGCGAACGCTGAATTGGTCCGTTTTTTGCCTAAACTTTAGAAATAGCAAAATCGTCCATTCAGTTATTTGGGGAGTTACCAGCCCAAATAAAACTGTGATTATTACTGGAGTATCGTTGTTGCAAGTCGAAGCGTTATTATAAAGAGGATATGGAAAATGCAAAAAATTTGGGCCCTTCTTTTATTTGGGCTTTATCTGAGCTCATCCCTGAGTGGCGAAGAAGTAAAATCTGAAGAGAAGCCAAGGTGTGAATTAAAAGAAGGATATTCAGAAACGCGGCATGAAACTGTCATCAATGGCAATCCTATTGCTTATAAAGCTGTTGCAGGGACATTCATGTTGAAAGATATAAAATGCGAACCTACAGCCAGCTTGTTTTTTATTAGCTATACAAAGGAAGGGGCCGAGAATGAGCAAAGGCCAGTGACGTTTTGTTTTAATGGAGGTCCCGGCTCTTCGTCCGTATGGCTGCATTTAGGAACTTTTGGGCCAAAACGAGTCGCTTTAAGCGATAAAGGGGATTCGCTGCCCCCTTTTCATTTGATAGACAATGAATTTTCCATTTTAGATCAGACCGATCTGGTCTTTATCGATCCAGTATCCACAGGATTTAGCCAGGCTATTCCAACGGACAAAGCCAAAAGCTTTCATGGCGTGGAAGAGGATATCAAGTCGGTAGCTGAATTTATCCGTATTTACCTGACCCGTTTTAACCGTTGGAACTCGCCCAAATTTATTGCCGGAGAAAGCTATGGTGCCACGCGCGCAGCCGGCCTGGCCGGACATTTGCACGATAAATATTTTATCAATGTGAACGGTATTATCCTGATCTCTTCCATATTGAATTTTCAGTCGATTGATTTTAATGCCGGCAATGACATGTCCTACATCATGTTTTTGCCCTCTTATACTGCCACAGCCTGGTATCATCACATGCTGGCGCCAGACCTTCAGAATGCTCCCTTGCCAGAAGTTCTACAGGAAGCACGTGAATTTGTCAGCGGAGAATATCTAATGGCTCTATTTCAAGGAAGCCAACTATCCAAAGAAAATAGGGCCCTTATTACTCAAAAGCTCTCTCGCCTAACAGGACTTACACCGGAATACATTGCCCGAACGAATTTGCGCATTGACAACATGCGGTATATGAAAGAGTTGCTGCGCAATCGAAACCAGACTGTAGGGCGCTTTGATAGCAGGATTTTAGGAATGGACGCGGATGCGGCAGGGGAGATGTTTGACTATGATCCCAGCATGAATGCCATATTTGGGGCCTTTACATCGACCTTCAATAATTATGTAAAAAACGATCTGAAGTGGGAGACGGACAACCGTTACCAGATATTGAATAATGTGCAGCCCTGGGATTATGGTTCGGGCAATCAGTGCTTTAATGTGGCGGACACGCTGAGAAGCGTGATGGCGAAAAATTTTAATCTGCGTGTGTTTGTGGCGAACGGGTACTTTGATCTGGCCACCCCATTTTTCGGAACGGAGTATACATTCAATCATTTAGGAATGGACCGGGCGCTTTTAAATCACGTAACGATGAAGTATTATGAAGCAGGGCACATGATGTATATTTATCTGCCTGCGCTGAAGCAATTGAAAGTGGATTTGTCACACTTTTATTTGAATACGTTAGAAAATCAGGAGCGTGAGGAAGGAAATAAGTAAAATCGCTTGATTTTGATATTTCATTTTGTTATGTTTTTTAATCTAATCTTTGGGGGGCAATAGCTCAGTTGGTTAGAGCAGCGGACTCATAACCCGCTGGTCGCTGGTTCAAGTCCAGCTTGCCCCACTTTTTTCCATTAGCTGTGAGTAGGATTTAGCTTGATTCAATAAGATTATTTAAGCTAATAAAGTGCTCGCGGTGCAATGGCGGTGCAATAAAAAATAATCTTAACACCCACCATCCAGCCGCTCGAACCATAAAACAACATGAGGTTTGAGCAATGGCTTCTATACA
The DNA here is from genome assembly GCA_013695355.1 of Candidatus Protochlamydia sp. Taxonomy (GTDB): domain Bacteria; phylum Chlamydiota; class Chlamydiia; order Chlamydiales; family Parachlamydiaceae; genus Protochlamydia. The sequence continues at coordinate 42,151 of JACDAQ010000050.1, read as the reverse complement.
AAAGCGTAAAAATAAGCACGGAATCAGTCACTGGCGTGCAGTCGTCCGTATCAAAGGTTTTCCCACTGTCTGTAATCATAAATATGAGAAGCGTACTCAATTTAAGTTTCGAGATGTGCAGAGGAAATTCAGACGTTTTAAGAAAAGCGAACTGGAGCCAGTTTTAACTCTTCTTAAAGAGCATAAAATACTTCAAGAATGGGAATATAAGCCAGATAATGGAAGACCGAGCCGTATGTATGAAGTTAACCCGCTTATATTTGAAACAGAGAATTTAAAAAAATAGAATCTAAAGATAAAAGGGAAATTGGGACAAAAGGTATATAGGTTTTGTCCCTTTGTCCTTATTGTCCCTAAGATATCAAAATTAAAAGATAATACAAATGACAACCTTAAAACAAATTGAAGCAAATCGTCGCAATGCTCAGCATTCAACTGGACCATTTACCTTAGAAGGAAAAGATAAATCCAGTCAAAATTCAATCAAGCAGGGGCTATTTTCGAATGCCCTTCTAATCACAGGTGAACAAGAGGAAGAATTTAACAGTTTTTCAAATGAAATTTTGAGTTTTTTAATGCCTCAAAATGGCATTGAATCAATTTTAGTAGAAAGAATCATCACATGCACCTGGAGACTTAGAAGAGTAATGAAAATTGAATCTGATATGATGCATGAGTCGCTTAAGTTTGATTTTCGTCATTCTCTTCCTGATTTATTTTCGAACGGTGATGAGAAAATTATGGCTCTTTCTCGCTATGAGATGATATTAGAAAATCACTTTACAAAGCTTATAATGAGCTTTTGAGACTCCAAGGCATTCGTCAAGGTATAAATGTTTTATGGCCTATATCAGTTGATGTTAACTTATCTCAAAAAAATGGGTTCGTTTTGTAAATTTTTCGTTTTTTCTGAAGAATGCTTTCTCAGGAATTTGGACATAGAAGACTTATCCTTAAGCATAATCTCATTCTTCCTGGATTTTTCCTTTAAAATCAGATATACTCACTCCTTTAAAGTTACTAAAATTAATTTAAAATTGGAATTGTTTAGTTTCACATGAACTCTGAAATATTTGTTTATAATAAGAAACCTAAAGACTTTTATCCCAAAGTAGAAGTTGCGGCAATTTATTTAAATGTAAATGATAAGCTTTTGCTTCTTGAACTTAGTGCTGACAAACAAGAAAAAGGGGCATGGGGAGTTCCTGCGGGCAAGTTAGAAATAGATGAAAGGCCCTCACAAGCAGCCAAAAGAGATTTATTAGAAGAAACAGGTATAGATATTGAAGCTGAAAGTTCCTTTCATTCCTTAGGAGAGCTGTATATTCGTAAACCTGAAATTGATTATACCTATCACCTCTTTGTAATCAATCTAGAGAGTTCACCTGCAATTAGTTTATCATCTGAGCATTGCTCGTATCGATGGGTTTCAAGATTTGAAGCAGAAAGTTTACCCTTAATGAATGGGGCGAAATTGGCTTTGGACACTTATTTTCAACGCTCAACAAAAAAGCACAGGTCAGGAGCAAGCGTTAATGTTTATCTGATTCTAATGAAAGATGCAGACGTTCTTTTACATCTGCGCCAAAATACTGGCTATTTGGATAATTATTATGGATTGATAGCTGGTCATGTGGAAGATGGAGAATCAGCTACAGATGCAATAATTCGAGAAGCTTATGAGGAGGCGGGAATTGAAATAGAGCCCTCAGCTCTCAAAGCCGTTCACGTCATGCACAGGCAGACTAATCGGTTAAATATCGACGTTTTTTTTGAATCTTGTGAATTTAAAGGGCAAGTTACAAATAAAGAGCCTGAAAAATGCGAAGCACTCAATTATTTTCCCTTAAAACATTTACCCATCAACACGATTTACTACATTCAGATTGCTTTACAAGCGATTGGAGAAAAGAATTTTTATTCTGAGCATGGATGGCATCAATGATTCTAAAAAAAGAATTTTATTTTATTCGGCATGGTCAGATCGATTATAATATTTCCAATTGCAAACTGGACCATGAAGATGTTTCATTGAATGCTGTAGGATTTCAACAAGCTAAAGGCATAGCATCGGTTTTCAAAAATCTTCCTATACGGTCCATATGCTTTAGTCTCCTCTAAAAAGAGCAAAAGAGACTAAAGAAATCATTTCTAAAAATGTACAAGCAAATCATTATGAGATTTCAGAACTTGGAGAATGTTCTCTGGAAGAGTGGAATGATATGACAGCGTGTGGTGTGTGTGAATGCCTATTGTAGTTCACATGAGCATGTAAAAATTTTTATGCAAAAAGTTCTTAGTGGAATCAATCAAGCCCTTTCTTACGAAGGACCTGTCTTAATTGTAGCTCATGGCGGTATTCATTGGGCCACATGCTGTTTTATGGGGATAATTACGACTGGACAATTGCTAACTGCATTCCTATACATTTTTCTCTTACAGCAGAGAATTCTTGGAGTGTACGGAGGCTCTCATGATGAATTCAGCCAAAGGTCAAAGATGACTATAAAAAAGAAATTACCTTCTGCCTCTTCTAATGAAATCATTCCAGAAGGATATAAGGCTTTGCTTGAGACTTTGAAGTCACGGATTCATTCCTCTCAAGCCCAAGCAATTATTAAAGTGAATGAAGAGTTGATTAAACTTTATTGGGAAATTGGCAGAGAAATCGTTGAACGACAAGAAAAGGAAGCTTGGGGTTCTCAAGTCATAGAACGATTAGCCAAAGACTTACAAACTTCTTTTCCTGGAATTGGCGGCTTTTCAAGAGCTAACGTATTCAAAATGAGGGCTTTTTATCTATCTTGTATAAAAGTCTCACAAGCTGTGAGACAAATTGAAGAATTGCCCTTTTTTCGCATTCCTTGGGGCCATAATATTGTATTGCTGACTAAAGTAAAGGAAGATTCTCATAGACTTTGGTATGCCCAGCAAACGCTTCTTAATGGATGGACACGTAGTTCATTAGAGGATTGGATTAAATCCGACCTTGTTAATAGACAAGGCAAAGCTGTTACAAACTTTGCTGAAAAACTTCCTGCACCCCATTCTCGCTTAGCCCATGAAACTTTAAAAGACCCTTATAATTTTGATTTTCTATCACTTGCGGATGGCTATAGAGAGCTAGAACTCGAACAGGGTTTATTAGACCATATTCAAAAATTTCTCATAGAACTCGGACAAGGTTTCGCATTTATTGGAAATCAATATCCTCTTGAAGTGGGAGGCAAAGACTACTATATCGACTTGCTATTTTACCATATTACCCTTCGTTGTTTTGTTGTCATTGAGCTGAAAAATACCGATTTCAAGCCCGAATATGCAGGTAAAATGAATTTCTATTTATCAGCAGTTGATGACCGACTTAAGCACCCATCGGACAATCCCTCAATAGGCATGATTCTTTGTAAAACAAAAAATAATTTCACAGTTGAGTATGCTTTAAGGGACATTCATAAACCCATGGGAGTAGCAGGTTACGAAACTAAAATCATGGAATCTTTGCCTCAAAATTTAAAAGGTAGTCTACCCACGGTCGAAGAATTTGAAGCCGAACTCACAAAAGATGAAAAAGCGGAAGATAAATGACAAATATTTTAAATCAAAATCATCCATTTGTCATTGGTATTAGCGGCATAGCAGGTGCAGGTAAATCAACTCTTATCAAGCACCTTTCAAAAATTTTGGATGCTACTACTCTTTTTTGGGATGATTTCGATGAAATTTCTCAAAGTCCCGAAGACTATGTAAAATGGTATGAATCCAGTAAAAATTATGATGAATGGGTGTACGATGATTTAGTAAAAACCCTTGAAAGTCTAAAAGCTGGTCATGTAGTTACTTGTCCTGCAACCAAAAAAGAACTTCGACCAACAAAGTTTATCTTATTTGATGCTCCTCTGGGATTTTGTCATAAAGCAACTGCTAAATACATTGATTTCTTAGTTTGTTTGGACACGCCTCTTGATATTGCATTAGCAAGACGTCTTGTGAGAGACTATCAAAGCGCTCATAATCCAGAAAAAATCTTAGAAGAGCTTGAGCACTATTTGCTCAATTCGAGACCCCTTTTTGTACTAACTCCAGAAGAAAGAGTATGCGATTTGACTATTGATGGAAGTCTGACTGTTAATGAACAGTGTCAAAGGGTTTTGGCTGCATTGCAACGTGCTGATCAAAGCAAAAAAATCACGTTTGAAATCAAATTACAGCCTCTTAGTAATGAATTTAAAAGACAAATCTACGATGGTTTTTCTCGACATGCTATAGCTAAGATAGGACATGATGAAAAATTTGACGCTGTAGCTTTTATAGCAAGCAATGAAAAGAGTTCTTTCATTGGTACTGTTGTTGTAGAGCTTTTTTGGGGAGCATTACATATAAAATATGTCTATGTCGAAGATGAATATAGAGGTTGTGGAATAGCTACCAAGCTTACGGAACAAGCTTTGTCTTACGGTCGCGATAATCAATGCCCTTTCGCATTTGTGGAAACAATGAGTTTCCAAGCTCTTAGTTTCTATCAAAAAATGGGTTTTGAATTGGAATTTACGCGTTCTGGCTATAAACACAACACTTCATTCCACTATCTGCGTAAAAACCCCTAATTAGCTATGTAAAATGGATAAAGAAAATTTATTAAAACTTTTAGGTCCTTTACCCGAAAAGTGTGCGCTTAATGCCCTTATATTGGAATCAATTGACTGTGGTTCATATATTCGTGAAAAAATTGAATATAGTGTTGAGAAAGACGACAGAGTCCGTGCCTACATACTAATACCTAAAAATAGAATAGGAAAAACTCCTGCTATATTTTGCCATCACCAACATGCTGGAAATTTTATGTATGGAAAAAGCGAAGTAGTGGGATTGGTTGGTGATTCAGACCAAGCTTATGCAAAGGAATTAGCAGAACTTGGCTATATAACGTTCGCACCCGATGCAATTGCTTTTGAGGAACGGAATTGGACCGAAGATAAATCTGGACGAGTTGAATATTTTGAACTTGCCACAAGACTTATCAAAGGCCAGACTCTACTTGCTAAATGCTTGTATGATATGGCTGTTGGTATTGATTATCTGCAAAGCCGAGAGGAAGTGGATGTAGAAAAAATAGGTTTTATTGGCCACTCCTATGGCGGACGAATGGCAATTTGGGGACCTGCATTTGACAAAAGGATAAAAGTCTCTGTTTCGAATTGCGGCTGCGTTAATTATAAAAATTCTTTGGATAGAAATGTAGGAATTCAAATGGAGTTCTGTGTTCCTGGAATAATGCAGCTAGCTGATAATGAAGATATTATTAGAATGGTCGAGCCTGCTAACCTTCTTATTTCGGCTACCGATGATGATAAATGGAGTCATGGGGCAGAGACAATGTTTAATTATGCTAGTTCGGCTTTTAAAGAAGGAGAACTTAGCATAAAAATTTGGCCTGGAAAGCATATCTTTACTAAAGAAATGAGAAATTACGCATATTCCTTTCTCGATAAGCATTTAATAAATTACTCATCGCCTTTGTAGGGCTTGGACCAACCTTGGACCACTCGTCTACCAAAAATAACAACTTCTTGCAACAAATCACCATAGATAGAAATCCCTTTAGCTGCTATTCTCTCTATTGTTAGCTGTTGCTAATGATTGTAATTAGTGGATTACGCACGGACTCATAACCCGCTGGTCGCTGGTTCAAGTCTAGTGCTTGCCCCACTTTTTCCACAACACCTCCACAACAGCTTTTTGCTATTACGCAAGTGTTAAGCACTTGTGCTTTTACGCAAATTTTACATACTTGATTGCATTAGATTGGTATCACAGAGCAAATCAACTTGCTTTCATTTCCTTTATCAAACCCCCTTTTTTTTCAACTCTTCGCCCTTCCATTTTCTTCTAAAATTCTATCAAGTCTTTCTTTAAGTGCGTAAAAAGTTCATAAATCTTTGTTTATCTAATGCTCATAACATTCTGTGTAAATGGTTTGTTTATCTATACAGCGGATTTTTAAATCCACTGTTCTCCAATGTTCCCTTCTGTTATAAAATATTTTACTTGATGAGGTGTTGTTGTGGGTAGTATCGGTGAGCTTCCAATAAAAAATGGTGGATGCTGAAGTCCGATTGAAGGGGTTTCCCTCTCATACGGCGTGTTTGCAGAACAAAAACGCAGCAAAGCAATGGATTCAAGACACTGAAGCCGCTATTCGCGATGGACGTTTTAATAATTAATCAAAATCAAGGAAGCATACTGTTGCTGAATTGATAGATAAGTTTGTCACTACCATCCCCCAGCATCCGAGGATTGTTTGAATGGATATTCTAGGACTTTATCAGTTTTAAAGGATGCCTGAAAGTTCGAAAAGCTTCTTCATGATCTGTTCAAAAATAAGCTTTCGCAAACTGCCAGAGGGGTCCTGTGCCTCTAATTTAGACCAGTCACTTGGAGAGGCGTTGTTAAACCAATTCTGTAGATTTTTCTGAAAAGTTTTAAACCATTTTGGATGCTGTTTGGCTAGTATAACGAATTCATCTAAAGCATTATCAGAAAAGTCCGCCAATTGCGAAGCAACATACCAAATGCCATAAAGGTCCTTTAATGCCTTTAGAGAGCTTTTGCGTTTCGTAAAAGTTAAGCCTTTATGGAATATCCAAGCACCAGGTGTCACCACATTTCCAGTAATTTTTGAATAAGTTTGAAATTTTAACGTTTTCTGTAGGCTTAAAGTTAAGTAGCTCAGCGGTTTGGCTACCACTCCTGCTATAACAATATTTTTATCTTTGTTGTTTCTGACAGAGTCGTTGGTTAAGAATTCAATTTCTACCTCTGCTCCTGCAATGACCTTCACATAGGCTTCCGTTGCTGGATCACCTAGATCTTTAAAAATATGATTGAAGCCAGCTTCTCGAAGGTAACTTTGAATATTCTTTTTTGATATTTCTGGAATTTTTCTTGGAATGAGGGAATCAATATCTCTTGTTCCTATCGGAGGATTTTTTAACTTTGGATCACTTAAGTAAAGTTTATAGATGAAAAGAGCAAAACCCCCTCCAATTACAACAAAATCTCTCCATGGACCTATAGATTCTAAAAATTCTGAAATAATTTTGTCTTCTTGGTTAAATGTCATGGCGATTTACCGCTTTTATAAATACGTTTAAGCTCTGGAAGACGTTCTGCCATAAATTCTGCTTGTTCTTGTCCACGTAAAGGAAAGTGATATAAATCCAAAAAAGTCAAAATGGAAGGAGAAACATTAATGTCTAGATCGGAGTCAGAAGTGTTTTTAAGCAAGCTTTTGTAGTAAGGCTCTATAAGCAAAACTTCATAGCCTCTTTCTTGTGGTTCTAATAGTAGATTTTTCTCAAGTTGTGATCTAACTAAAGGATCAAGCAGGTATAGTTCAAGAGTATTTAAGTTGGTGTTTTTATATCCAAGCGCTTCAGCAGCAGAATGAAGAGCCAATGCTACTTTATTGCTTAGATTGGACTTTTTGATCATCTCTAAAAGTTCTGCTTTATCTTGGAATCCTGAACGATAAGTTCTCATTTTGCATTTTTTTACGATGCTATAATGTTCTAACCAGCTTTCAAGGAGGTGTTTGGGATCTTTCAAGAAAAACTTTTTGGAGGTTCTTATTCCTTCGGCTTGCAAAATTCCTTTTAAAACTAAAGTCCCAAAGACGCGTTGTACCGACCCAAGACTTACCCCTGATTCCTTAGACACGTTTCGAACGGATAACTCTCGATTTTTTATGTTTTCTTTCAACAACCAATCAAGAACCACTGCAGCCTTATCCGAATATATATTACCTTCCATGGGATTTTCATTTGAACCTATCAAAAATCGACCTTCCATAACACCCTCCTCGTCTGTTCGTTATTTTACTCTGTTCATTATTTTTGGAACAGGTTAAAATCTGGAACAGAAAAACCTATAACTCAAGAGGTACGAGCGTATGAATTTATACCCGAAAAACCCAGCTGAAGAAATTGAAGAGGCATTAAACACATTAGTCTTAGCTGCTCGTTTACAAATAGGATTTAGAGAAAATTTTATTAACCCATTAGGCTTTTCTTATAATATTGGTGTTAATACGACAACGGATCACATTTAAATACAAACCAAAACAGTACAATTTTAAAAACCGCTTTATCAACTTAGTTTTTTCTGCATTAGCAATTACAGCATGCGCGAGGGATCGAGCTTTAGATAATAAATTTGGTCAAAAAGACTCAAAAGATAGATCTGAAATCGGTGCCTTGAGAAATATTTTTTACATGATTCGATGTGCTTTTGCACATGATCCGTGTAACCCTCAATGGTGTTGCAAAAGAGCTTATTGCGATGCGAATCACCTCTCAGCATAACCATAAATAAAAAAGTGTCCTCTCGAGTTGTTTTTAAAGATGGTGAAGCAGAAAGCATTATATTCGAACTTGATTTCAGCAAAATAAATAATCAACGTTTGATTTTACGAATTTCAAGGCGCTCGATGGCTTTTTCCTCCTGGCTGAAAAAAAAAGTCGAATAAGTTTAAGTGAAAAAAACGTCGGCATTTTCCAATTTCTGCATACGTTTTTATCATTAACAAGTCTGTCAAAATCCGTTGACCACTGGACCAAAAGGGGGGCGCAAGTTACATCAAAAGGCATTAATTGGCATGGACGAAAAGGGCTTTTTTGCTGTATAGTGGTCAATGTCAGCTACTGTAATTTGCGGTGTTTAAGGAGAGGGAAGGGACTCATTACCCGCTAGTCGCTGGTTCAAGTCCAGCTTGCTCCACTTTTTCAACAATACCTCCACAACAGCTTTTCTTTGTTTACGCAAGCGTTACGCAATCTTGCTTTTACATCAAAAAGAGCTGAATTAATTAATTGCAGAATTGAGCTAGAAAAAGCCTATCACAAATTAGGTGAAATCTATGTGGCCAATGAAGCCGTTCATTAGATCAAGAAAAGCTATCATTCCGCGTTGCAGTTTCTTTAAATGGGGATGGCGGAGGAACCGATAGAAACATCTGCCCCAGGCAACTCAATTTAACGATGAAGGTTTCATTGAAAAAAAATTTACTGAATTCAATATTAAAATTTGTTTAAAATCTTGGGCTTTAGCCTTCCGAGAGGATAAAAATAGAATGTACAATCTTTTTATCTTTAATCCTGCATTTATACATCCCATCCAGAAAATTAAAATCAAACATGGCATGAATGATGCGATGGAAAATATTCTAAATTTTATTTGCAATTTACACTTCTTTCAATATAGATTGTGACGGCAAAGAGAATTTTGAATTGCACCAAGTCGAAAATATAAGCATCGATTACTCCTAAAATTTTAATTTTGGAGTTTTTAAATAAAAACAATTGAAAGAGTCTTTATGCAGAAGTGGTCTGACATTATTCAAAAAACAAATCAAGGTATCCAAAGCTTGTGGGAAATACAAAAGCATTCTAGATTTCAAGCTATTAAGAAAATCTAAGTAGTCTAATGGGACTTTGGATTGCGAAACTGCGGGTATTAAAGGTGTTTTTATTTTTTTGGCCATCTTCTGTCCTTTTTGAAATAGAAGAAGATTTTGACATTCCTCAATGTGAAAGTCAATGCTCTTGAAGCATCTTTTATCTATTGATCTGTGAAAACCCGATGCAGAATTAATGGTCTTTGCCTACAATCGCCTCATGCACAAATTTTTTAGCAACAGATTGAACCAACTCATGTTTGTCATTTTGAGCATTGCATTTCTCAATATGACAAGATGTGATGCTTTGAAATAAAACAGGAGATTAACTTTTTGGAACTATCGGATTATTTGACAATTGTTATCACTGTCCCAGAAACACATGCTGATACAGTAAGAGAAGCCATGGGACGGGCAGGAGCTGGCAAGGTGGAAGATTACTCATATTGCAGCTATTCAGTAAAAGGAATAGGTCGGTTCCTGCCTAATAAGGGCTCCAATCCGTATCTTGGGAAAGAAGATGTTTTAGAAGAGGTTGTAGAAGAACGAATTGAGACAGTCTGCAATCGCTCGGTTTTGGAACATGTTTTGGAAGAAGTCAAAAAAGCTCATCCTTACGAAGAAACTGTTATCGATATTTACCCTGTGTATGAAATCGGACGAAAAAAAGCAAAAAGAGAGAAGCAATGAGCCAAGAAACTTTACCTCCCCCAATCAATCGTTTCTGGCAGCCTTTATGAACATTATAAAGGTCTTCGTTACAAGATCATTGGAATCGCCCATCATAGCGAAACGTTGAAAGAACTTGTTGTCTATCAAGCTCTATACGGAAAAGGTGGTATATGGGTGCGTCCAATGGCCATGTTTCTAGAAAATATTGTGATTAATGGACAATCGCAGCCGAGATTCAAATTAGTCCAATAATCTTTTTCACTTTGGCACAAATTTGGCACATTGTCTTCCTATTTATGTCAGCAAATTCCATCATTTGCCAATTGAAATCTTGAGTACATGTATGCTATCGTATTGCTGTGAACAGTTGATGACTGTTGTAAAGTATTGGGAGACTCCGGACTCATAACCCGCTGGTCACTGGTTCAAGTCCAGCTTGCCCCAATTTTTTAACTCCTTCTAAATCAGTCGTTTTTGTTCTGACATACTCTCCATACACACAATTCACATGGCATTATGTCAGAACTTTTGTCAGGATTCCACTCCTTTCACGCTAATTATTCACTTCAGGCTTCCGAATCATCCTAACTCAGTCGAGTTGATAATGAAATAGAATGAATGAGAAGAGATATTCTGCTTGACGGCATATAAAAGATAGAGGACAAATATGATGAAAAGCATTCTTTGCTTAGCAATTGGAGGTATTTTGTTGGTGAATCAAGTCAATGGGGTTGAAACGAAACAACCTTCCATTTCAAAGCTGTACAAAATAGAAATCGCTATAGGGTCTACTAATCCAGTTAAAATCCAAGCTGTGAAAAATGCCCTGAACGATGAAGACATTTGCGTAACTCCTTGTTCTGCTTCATCGAAAGTGCGCCCACAACCTCTTTCAGATGAGGAAACTCTGCACGGGGCAATTAACCGTGCTAAGGACTGCTTAGAGAAAACAGAGGCTGCATTTGCTATTGGGTTAGAAGCGGGGGTAGTTTTCTTACAAAATGAAGTATACCTTTGCCACTGGGGCGCTATAGTAGATCGAAATCAAAATACCTATTTCACCAATGGTCCCCTTATTTTGCTTCCAGCAGAATATGGCAACTCGTTGTTGGCCGGGGAAAATTTAGAAGTCATTATGCATCACTCCACAGGAATTAAAAGTCTAGGAGCTAAAGAGGGAGCTATTGGTATATTTACTCAAAATCGCTTGAATCGTGAACAAGTTCTAACGCAGATTGTCAAAGCTCTTATCGGTCAATATCACTACTATCAATCCAAACCCTAAAGGCCACTTGAGTGTATAAGCTTTTCCTCATAACTATTCTGTTAACTAATTCTTTATCTTTTGCGAGTAACCTATCTATGAATGAATGCTTACTTTCTCAAACGTCTATTAAGAGACTTGATTTAACCAATAAGCAATTGACTTCTATTCCTGAGGCAGTTTTTGATCAAAACGATCTCGAAGAAGTATGGTTTGATAGCAATCATATCAAAGAACCTTCTCCTGAGGTATCTCGTCTTAACCATCTCAAAAGATTAAGCGTTTATAAAAATCAGCTCCTTACATTGCCTGAATCACTTTATTACATGGCAAATCTTGAACGATTAAACGTGAGTGTCAATTTCCTTACTTTTCTTCCAGAAATGATAGGCAATCTGAAAAATTTAGAAATCTTAGATGTAAACCACAACCAAATAACTGTTCTTCCAAAAGCTATCGGGACTCTTGAACAGTTAAAATTTCTTTATCTAGCTGGAAATGGTTTACAGACGTTACCACAGTCATTTGAAAACCTTACACATCTTATTTATTTGAATATTACACACAACCAATTTAGTGCCTTGCCCGATTGTGTTGAGGGGATGAGCAATCTGATAGAATTAAGAATGTATAATAACAATATTACTTCTATGCCAGCTTCAATCGGCAACTTGTCTAACTTGAACGAACTTCATGCCATGAATAATAAAATTGTCCAACTCCCTGAAACTATCGGGAAACTTAGCAAGTTACGAAAACTGCTTTTAGAAAACAACCAATTAGAAACGTTACCTGATAGCATAGGGGAATTAAAAAATCTGACTGATCTCGATTTAAGAACAAATCGTCTGAATTCTCTCCCAGAAGAAATTGGGAATATGAAGTCTCTTCGATTTTTAGACTTAAGGGATAATAAGTTGACTTCATTGCCAGCAAGCATTCGCAATCTTAAAAATCTTCAAAAACTGGATGTTAGATTGAACAAGGGGTTAACCGTCCATGAATGGTTTCAGGAACTAGAGCAACGAGGCTGTATCATCTTCTATTGATAAAGGAAATTAACGATGTCAAAAATAAGCCTACCAATCAAAGTATTGGAAAAAAGATCTTTATTACCGAAAAACCATCTTCTATTACGCTAAAAGGCAACTTTGTGCGACTTGAGTCCCTTGTAATAGAGCGCGATGCTCCACGTCTTTTTGATATCTAACGGGAATGCCCTTCAACTGGGTAAACGATTTGTAGATGCTTATGAAGCAGGGGTATTGATTTTTATTGACTGTAGCTGGGTTCAATTTATTTTGGAGGATGGCATGGCCGCCTCCAAACCCGCTTATATTAAATTAATTATTCTTTAATGCTTGATTTGCTTAGCTCAATTGTCGAAGTTAAAAATTTATTAATTTTTATAATTCTTTCTTCACTCACTTCTCCACTTTTTTCAATGTCACCTGAAGCGTTCGCGCCCAAACTAGCGAGCGTTGTCAAAGGCTGATTATAAGTTTGCAAACCATATTTTTTCGTCAATTCTGTTAACGCTGATTCTATTAATTTACCATCTCCTTGAAGGGCAATCCGCATAATTTGCTTGGTTGTCTCGGTTATTTTCTCATACTCTTTCGGCGCTAATTTAGACACTTCACTTTGAGCCAAAGCATTTGCAATTATAAATGCCGAATTGATATCTCCTTGCTTTGCAAGATTCTCAGCTGTTTTTGCAAGCCCCTTCATCCTTTTTATTTGAACTGAACTGTCTTTTCCTTCCGTTATCATTTTTGCCAAGCTTTTGCTTATTGTCACTTGCGATTTAATACTTTCATAAAAAACAAACTCTAATTGCTTCGCAGTTTCTTTTGCATCGGGCGAATTATTTTTTCCAGACAATAAAGAGATATTTAAGGGAACAGAATTTAGAATTATGTTTTTTTGCTCATCGATTTTTTCCTCCAATGGACCTATAGTTTTTTGAAGAACCATAGTATGGGGAATGAAATCTTGAGTAAATTTACTTAACTTTATCCTCTTCTGATGAATTTTCCAAACTTCTCAAGCGTCGAATTTCTGTTTGGATTTTACTTTTGAGCCAAGAATTATGGGAACTTCTTTCAAAAGAAATCGTCTATGTAGCGGAGAAGCTCGATAAGTTAACTTATAAGGAAGAAGTTCCGGATATTTTATTCCCCTATCTTGGTATAACCCAAGAAGGTATGGATGCCATCGATTCGATAGGCCAGGCTAAGTATAATGAGGAAAATTATTCCTTATCTGTGGCAATCAATGCCTTTCTTACCACTTTAAATCCTGAATCTCTCAACTACTGGCTGCGCTTAGGAATTTCTTAGCAGGAGAGCTGTTTTTATGAAAAGGCAATAAAAGCTTATTCTATCTGCCATCTTCTTGACCCTCTACACCTTTCTTCCTGGATAATTTGCGCTGAGTGTTATTCCAGTTCGCATAATGAAGAAGATGCAAAAATTGAATATGAAGAGGCTGTTAAAATTGCTGCTTCCCTGGAAGATAGTGGCGAGTGGGATGAGCAACTTGCATATTTAAAGAATAACCTTTAAATAAAAAATTTTTAATTCATTAATTATTCTTTCACCTTAAAGAGGATCAGGCTTGCAATTCTGCAAGTAAATCATTAATCAACTGCGATTTGCAGGCAACAGATGTAAACTTTATCGCCACTTGGATCTCATCAATAAACGCTACAACAAGTGGATGGTCTTTAATCCATTCTACGTCGCTTCTCAGTATGCTTAGGATGTTAAAAATAAACCAGATTAAATAGTATCATCTTTACTTCTGAATGAACCATGGTGAGTTTTGATCGTTAACGTTTGAAAAAAATCTCTTAATATCCCGGGATATAGAACAGAATTAGGGCACGAGACTAGAAACTTTGCATTTTGATCTTGCTCAACGCAGCAATTAAGGCCATAGACTTGTGTGCGTTTTTCCAAGCCCCAATTCGTCGCACAGCAAACCGTCAAGCATATAATGGTATAAAGAGAATAGCATTCAGCGCCAATCACTTACCCAACATTTTCTACCTAAATGGAAGAGAAACGGGACTTTGACGGCTCATCCCTCCTCCTCTCCCGGTCAAAAAAGTCTAGGCCGCGCCTAATGATGACGAGGAAGAGTACGACGATCTAAACGGCGTAGACTTCGAGTTGGAAGACGAAACACCCGGAGAATAAACCTTTAATTAAAGGCAATGAATCAAACTCATTGCCTTTTATCTTTCATTTTTAAATTAAATATTAAATATATGGTATTAATTAATTAAAAACATGATATAATTTGAACTAGATTATTCAGGAGGTTATTATGTCTACTGATATGAATTCTATTCACTCATCTAACTCAATTCAATCGAATTATGACAATTTTTCTAAAAACACTACCGATATGGTTCCCTTAAAGCCACAAGACGCAAAAACAAATGTTGTTAAGCATCAAATAATTGGGGGTAATGAAGGAGTAAAATCCAAAGCTCAGTTTGTTTCACAAAAAGCATTTAAAGCCTATAGAATGGCCATTCCTAATAATAGTCAGCCTAAAACTTCTTTTATTAAAGAACTTGTTTCCTTGGTAATTAATTACATCAAGGGAAAATTTACCAGCTCACCAGCTAAACCTGCTTCAAATACAGAAATATCTCGCCCAGAACCTGAAGAAGTCAAAACAAGTAATTTAGAAAAAGATTTAAAAATACAACTTTTACGCGTAGAGCATAATATATATCATCCAGAGAGGAAAGCTTCATTAAACCCAAATCTACCTACTACAACTTCTGCGCTTAAAGAGGCACTCAGTGAATTCGTATCCATTACATTCAACAATGTAACCAAAACCACCAACCATCTAACGGAAGCAAGGAAACAGCTCGAAACAGTGAAACAGCATTTTAAAGATAATCCAGGTAAAGCTCCACAGGGTTTGAATCCACGTTATCCGCAGCAGGTGGCCACTCTTGAAATTTATATCAAAAATCTTGAGAAAATGGTTTTTCAAAATCCTGGAGCATTTCCTGAAGAGTCAAGTACTATGATTAATACCCGGAATGAAGAGTTTAAAAATTTCAAAGAAGCGATTAGCTCACAGAAAAAAGAACTTGCTGAAATAACGGAATATATTAAACAGAATCATGACAATCTTGATGCTCGGACAAATCAAAATTTGATCCTTAAAAAAGAAGAACTAGAGGGTCAAATTGCTCAAAATTATGAAATCTTTAACGAAATTCTTGCCGAACTTGATGTTTTAAATCAAACTTTGCCAAAATTGCCAATTATAGGAGGCTTAAGAGATAGTGATATTGAACGTTCTGAAGTCTACTCTACAAAAGAAGAGTTAGAATTTTCAGCAATACCTAAGGATAATACTGAATTAGAATCTCTACAAAACCAAGTTGCAGCTTTAAGTCAAAAGATTGAATCCCATACTGAACTTATGGATGCGGTGATAAATGATGATATTGAAACGGCTATCACCCTAGGGCTGGAAAAAGATGATTTCATTAAAGCACGAGAAGGGCTTTTTGCCAAGTTAGATGAGCTTAATGCGGCTAATAAAGATCATACACATGAGATTCATATTCTTTCTAGTTTAATTCCATTACAAAAGCAAAGGCTTGAAACCGTCGAAAAACTAATTCCAGAATTAGAAGCTCGGATGAAGAATCCCGCACTAACCAAAGAATCTGATGCCATGGATTTAGAAGAAGCTAAAAATACAAGAGACATGTTAATTTTAGAGATTCCTATAAATGAAGCTCGATTAAAAGAATTGTATTAGCGATTGTATTGCATTATTCAAAGAGCTCATCGCTTGTAAAGGACTTCATGACTTCGTGGTCGTCAACGGCGACCGCGGTGTCTAGTAAGTCCTTTTTTCTTTGGATGATCTAGATTCTTTCTCAAAGGTATTTTTGTGACTAGCTCAAATACCTGGACGCCGCGGCTCTGGCCGTAACGGTGTACGCGGTCGGTGGCAAGGTTTTCTCTTGCAGCATTCCACTAATTGTCATAGTGGATTACAACAGATGCTGAAGTTAAGTTAATCCCAAGGCCGGCAGCTTTCAAAGAGGCAACGAATGATAAAATTGAGCATTTAAAATGTTGAGAATTTGATTATACACCTTCTTATTTGCTGTATGGCGCTCTTTAGCATTAAGCGGCAAGGATTTCATGAGGATCAATAGCATCAAGAGCTAATAACCTAAAAAATGAGATCAAAGCCTTGCAATAATCCGATTGTTTCTGGCAATGAAAATTTAGCTTTTCAATTTTATTTGTATGTAGGCCATAGGCCAATGCTATATCTTGATTCAGTGAAAAAATTGCTTTGCACACACAATTGTTAAATTGTCCCTGCTAAATCGGTATAAGCAAAATTAGCATTTAATATTGTGTTATTAAAATGTGCCTCACCTAAATCTTACTTTCTTTCGCTCCTAAGGAATTATAAATCAATATTGAAGAACGATCGGGGAAAGAAATAGGTTGCGAGAAAGTAATTAAAGCAAAGTTTCAGACGACTTAGAAGTTCATATCTTCTAGCTGCCTCCTGTTTTTTGCATTAAATTTAAGATAGGCGTGATTGAAAACGGATAAGAAAATTCTTTTGCCGATAGGGGTTAGAAAGCAGCTGTCTGCCGGCGCTTGAATATTTTAATTTTTTTCAAAAAGAGTTGTAACATTTGAGCGAGTCTAAAATTTTAGTGTTTTCTGTAAGCTCAAAATTAAATAGCTCAGTGGTTTTGCAAATATGCCTAGAACAATTTCATTTTTTTTGTTTCTAACAGAGTCATTGGTCAAAAATCATTTTAAAATACGTTTCACTATTTATCATTAATTTGGTTTTCCCATATACTTACTTGAGCTAGCAATTGATGCCATTCTATAGCAAGATCAAATCTTTTTGTAGAATTTGGCTCTTTGTAATATTCTGTTGAATTTTTTTTGCTAACGCGAAATAAAATAGATCCCTCATAAAAAACAGCTTCGCGCACTTTATCTGCTAAAAGAATTTTTGTTTTTAAAGTACTTTTTATAGCTGATTGATAAGAATTTATTTCTTCAGGTTTAAAAACAATAATTGGCTGCTTAAAGTAAGAACTTATATAATTCATTACCAAAAATGCTATTTTTCGAGTCAAAATAGGGCTTAACACTTCACATTCGACCAAAATATCTCCCATAAAAGATACGAGTTCGACTTGTTTAAAAGATACCGTTAATTTATCAATATTATTGTTAATTTTTTTAACTAAATCATCTATTACATCTTGATTAATTCCCTCATCTTTAAAGCTAATTTCATGGTTTTTTAATTCATCGAAAACCATTTTTCTCCATTCTAAAATAATTTCTTTTGTTAATTCTTTTTTATTAGTTCCTTTATAAACAGCATCACTTAATGCTCCATAATATCCTTGCCCCTTAATTCTGTTATTTTTATCGGAATAATCAATTTTTGATGATATCAAATCAAGAGAGTTGATTCCTTGCAAATGAGAAATTGCCAATGAATCCCATTCATTTCTGCTTGAGTATAAAGTTGATCTATCATTTATCATAATAACTCCTAAAAAAAACTATGCTACTAGTTCATGAGATCTAAAAATCCCCATAATTATTTTTTCAACCGCCATTGAAGGTGTAGCATTATTTGGATCCTCACCTTCTTGATCACCAAAGATGGCAAGGTTTACATCTTTTAATACAGGGGGAAGAATTCCGGCTTTTAATAATACATAATCCATCACAAGCCTGCAAGTTCTACCATTTCCATCAGAAAACGGATGAACGGAAACCATCTTTTGATAAGCAAGGGCTCCTAGTATAATTGGGTTATCACCCTTTTTTATTCCCTGATTAATTTCTTTAACGATCACATTGATTAAATCCTTTACATCCTTTTGATCGGGATAAGAAACACCTCCCCAATCACCCACACTTACAGGATGATCTCTTAATCCAAAAGATTCAACTTCACCATTAACTAGCTGATTGATCGCACAGATATCATCAATAGTCAAATCATCTTTAGATTTAACCAATTCTTTAACAAAAGACTCAGCCCTAATCCAATCATTTACAGTATTCGGATCACTTTGAATTGTCAAAGAGCCACCCACTCTACCTTGTAAAAGAACTTGACTCTTTTCTTCATTTAATTCAACACTGGCTAAATTAGCTAAGACAACGTTGGCTTTTTCTAATGTTGCATCATCTATTGGCTCACTCCATTTTTCTATTAAAGTATCATGAATTTTTTCAAAAAATGCCATTCTTTCTAAGGCGAAATTTAGTTGTGCATTAATTGAGTATATTTTCTGATTAAAATTCGTCGATTCATTTGCTAGTGTTTTTTTTAATCCGTCAATTTTATTTAATCCGATACCCATTTTTGCTAATTCATCAATGCTAACAAAAACTACTTCTTTATAAGAAATATTATTCTCATCTTTATTTTTAATTTCTTTTAAAGAGATTGGAATAAGCGTCCGTGTTTCAAAACATTCTTTAAATTTTTGTTGACTACTCGGAATTATTCCCTTTACATTTTTTGAAAAAATTTCAGAAGCGTTTGATTTACCAATTATTTGAATAGTTTTTTCACCAGTCACAAAATCTGTTAACTGCGAACTCATCTTAAATAAACCTTCAAAGGGTGTCGCAGGGGTTAAAGATTTTGGTATTTGAGCGTGTACATTAAAATCCATAAAGCCTCATGTATTTTAAAAACATTTAACTATATATCTATTATATTATATTTTAATAAACTATAACAGTAAACGCATATAAATCATTTTAATTATTAGAATAATAAAAAGCGTATAATTAAATATTAAACTGGAATTTTTAGGTAAAAATGTTAGAATTTGATTATAAATCGTTGAATAAGCTCACTAAATAATATTAATTTTTTTAATTAATTCAAAAATGCTGTATAATGGTCGTAAATGATTCACCATAGTTTACTACTTATTGGTTCCAAAGACCCAAACTTGACTGTTATGCACGTTTCCATTCATGGGGTAGTGCTCGCGAGACCTTCGATTGGGAGACATGTGCAATGTAAAACTTCCATTCCAAGTATTGAAATTTAGAAAAGCATTGGGGCAATTCATCATACCCTCGAAACTCGTAAGCGCTTGAACAACCCAAATCCAAAATCTCTCCCTATTCTAAGACGTGGAGAACTTCGCATGAGTGGTTTTACTGAAGAAAACCTTGATTTGGCAACTAAGAAAGGAAAGTTTGCCCTCGTGCAAAGCGACACTTTTGATCGAAAGAGCGGTGATGTCCTGCTCAGGAATGATCTTCGTTGTTTTGAGCGTGAGTTTTCTTGAAAGCTCAAATAGAGCTTTTATAACTTATCAAGGGATTACCAGGTTTTTTCGTTTGTAACCTGCTATTTTATTCAATTTATCCATGGGTTGGGTCTCTTGGTGGGGTTTTCCCTAGGGAAAGGCTAATGCGCCTGGCATATATAATAACAGAGTGATGAAAGTGTTCGCTCATAGCCCGAAACGAGAATATGTGATGAAGGCAAGTGGTGTCCAATGAAAAGTGGTCGGGCCTGGCCCCTTTATAAGCCTTCATAAATTATAAATCTGGTAGAATAAAGTTATTCAACTTTGTTAATTGTTAACTTTAGGTAGTGTATGTCTGGTCCTAATGAATTTTATACTAATTTTTGTTATAAAGATGTAACTTATAATCTTCATCTTGTAAAAGGAGAAAAATTCGATCATTCAGTCCAAATAAATGGAAATATGTTTGCGGTTCTGGGGTCTAAAGAAAAATTAGAAACAGCTTGTAAAATATTAAATTCGGTTCTGCTTGATGCAATAACTTCATCACAAGATCTAGAAGGAAGGTTATCTTTTTTAAACGGAATTTCTTTTCCTTCATCTGCTAAAATAGAGATTGTGTGCAAAAAAACATTGGTAATCAGTAATATAGGTGATATTCCTTCAATGATTAATATTTTAGCAGAAGAGTTGGCACCCTTTGTACCTAAAGAAGGAGGCGCTATTGTTGCTATTTCAAAAGAGGGTAAAGAACCAGAATTTATTAACCTGGGGTCCACTACTGTGGATGGTGGTCTGCCACCAGATAAAGATACTGCAGCGTTAATTGGATCTGGAGCGAAAATGTTCACTGCACTTTTATCGAAGATTCTCGAAGAAAAAGGGGCTATTGTTTTAGAGGAAGGTAAAGGTTTAACGCAAAGCAAACTGTCAGATTTCATGAAGGTAGAGCATTTTCAAATATTTGAGAATCCTGAAGCAGCAAAAAATATTACATTAGAGTCACTTTTATCACATACTTCTGGCTTACAATATTCCGCTGATGACAGGAACAATTCAAGAAGTGGACAATCATTAGATGAAATTCTCGATGGGATTGTAAAACATGTAAAAATTGATTCATCAAAAGCAATTAAATTTGCTAATAATCCTGCCGATAAAATTTATTCATACAGTAACCAAATTGGTCTTGTTGCTGTTTGCCTAGAAAAAGCTTATAAAAAAGTGCTAGTAAAGGAGCTAATAGCTACCAGTCAATTAAAAGAAAATCAAACGTTAAGAAAATTATCTCTAAATGTTAAACTGTCAATACCCGAATCAGCCCAAGAATTTACCCTTAAAGATTTATTGAATTCCTCATCTCCGTATATGGTTAATTCCTTATTAGAGGAATTTTATGTTTATGACCTACTCGATCAAGTTTTAAAGCAATTTGAACCAGAAAAATCGATATCTTCAAAATATAATGAAATAACATATGCAGATATCTTAAAGAGAGAGCTTTTAGAGCCATTAGGAATGGATAAAACAGGCTTTCAACGTCCGATTGATTCCAATATATTAGAAGCGTGCGTTATCAAAGACGGGTCTACTCCCAAAACCGTCAAAGAAGATATTCGTGATCCAATGATGCGAGGTGCAGGCGGCCTTTGGAGTACTCCAAATGACATAATGAAACTTGCAAGGAGTTTTAGCGCCGACGGAAGTTTTCTCGATAAAAATAAAAAAAAGTTAATTTCAAAGCAAGGAGTGACGGAGCTAGCAAAAGTGAGAGGAATTAATGGCAAAACAGGTCTGGCTCTCGATGAGGGTCCTATTGTCGGAAAAGGAGGAAGTATTTCAACATATGATTTTAAGTTCAAATTGGATACTTCAACAGGAAATGCAATGGTCTCAATGTGCAATTTTACCGGCGCTGAAAAGGAGTTTAACGCATTTATCTCTAAAGCTATACAGTCGCTAGAAGACCTTAATCCTAAATTAAAAGCTAATGATCACCTTAAAGACACGTTCAAAATTGATGCTTTGCATCTTGAAACACAATTAGCTCATGCGGATAGCAATGAATGTGATGAATTCTTTACCGGAAAACAGGGTTATGTAGCCGTAAAGCATACCGACTTTGGAATAATTGTTAATTGGAATGGAATTAAGCTTCCTGCGAGGGGCAGCGATAAAAGTTTTGTTGTTTTTGGCGGAGGCTCGCATGATGGCAAAGAAATTTTATTTAAAGAAGGCATAGGTAGTAAAAAAACACCCTATCTTTTTATAGAAAAAGGAATTAATTCTGTTGGATTTATGAAAAATTCCAAAGAAGAAGTCGCTTCTCCTCACTGCTTAGATATACCAAAAGATGTAACTGGTATTGATGGCACTTATAAAAGTCCGCACCCTGATGGACCTAAACCTATTAGTGTAACTACAACAACAGATGAGTTACGATTCGCTTATGGTAAAAACGATCCTGTACCTGGGTATATAGCAAAAATTATCAGAGATGGGAAAGCCGGAATTATTGAGATTTGGGTTATGACAACAGCCGAAGATGTACCAGATAAAATGTATAAATTGATTAAAACCAAAAACGATTGGTCTCTTGGAATAGCACTTTTTGAAAATCCAGAAACCAATCTTGAAGACCCCTTACCTAGATCTTAAAGACGGTGCACTGGCGGTGGAGTGAATAACTTTTTAAATTATCCCAAATCTCGATAGCAATAAATCATGGCTTTAAGACTCAGAAAATAAATTAATAGTTCATGGCACATCTTTGCTATTCTTATTCATCAAGCAATAAATGCTTAATTCAACAATTTTCGACGCCGCCCCTCGGGGTTTCATGTTTCTTAATATCATTAGGTTCCCGTTTATCCGATAAAAGGGCTGCCAAGAATAAATCAAAGTTTTTTAATTTTACATTTTATAACTTGTTAAAAATATTATTTAATAAATACAAATACATTGATATTAAACAAATATTTTTATACAATATTATTAAAATTATTTAAGAAAAGGTTTATTATGAATTCTTTAGATATTAATTACAATCCTGAAAATGCTCTTAAACGTTTTACCGAAAAAATAAATTATTTTGCAACAACCTCTTGGGAAAATAAACAATTGACTATTGGTAATATCAATAATCTGATTAAAAATAATTTAAAATTATTATTGTCGCAGACTGGGAACATCAACACAGCTCTCCAATTGAAAGAAATTATGTTAAATTTAAGTAAAAGAATTTTAAATGAACAGAATGGCTCCGCAGCGAATCAATTAGCTTTTGAAGTGCAATGTCTTGCAATGGGGCTTTTCAACGTGGGATTCCATCCGGAATCTGAATTACATGATGATCTATTAAAAAATATTTTTAACATAATACTTAAACAGCCAGAATGTACCCTATTTCATAAAAGCAATTCTAATGTGAATGACACGACCTTTGTGTCTAAAAATTGGCTTAAGTACAGCAATGAAGTAAAAAAAGAGTGGGTATGTGAGCAAGGCATTTCCTTACGAGCAGTGACCCGTTGTCAAACCGCAAACGATGCAGTGAAATTTATAATCAAAAATAAGTTAACCGCTGCAAACCTGTCCGATTACCCCGATTTGACAGATGACGATCTGGAAAAGCTAGTAAAAAATTGTCCTCAACTAAATCTTCTGAGTATAAAATCTACTAAAATTACAGAGGACAAACTAGCTGATTCCCTTAAATCGCTCAATCAGCTACAGCACTTAGAGTTAACCAACTGTTATCAGATAGAAGGGGACAAGCTGGCGGACGCCCTTAAAATGCTCACTAAGCTGCAACACTTAAATTTAAGCGATTGCTGGCAACTTTCAGGGGACAAGTTTGTTGACGCCCTTAAAATGCTCACTCAGCTGAAATATTTAAATTTAAGCTACTGCAAGCATATAAAAGAGGACCAACTAAGTAACGCCCTTAAAAATTTCACTCAGCTGCAGCACTTAGAGTTAATCAAGTGTTATCAGATTACAGGGGACAAGTTGACTGACGCCCTTAAAATGCTCACTCAGCTGCAACACTTAAATTTAAGCGGTTGCTGGCAATTTACAGAACAAAAGCTGGCGGATACACTTATAGTACTTACTCAACTGCAGCACTTGAATTTAAGCGATTGTGTTTTTAGAGGGAACATTCTGGCTGAGGCCCTTAAAGTGCTTACTCAGTTGCGGCACTTAGATTTAAGCTATTGCCAGTATCTTACAGGGGATGAACTGGCTGACGCCCTTAAAATGCTCACTCAGCTGCAACACTTAAATTTAAGCGGCAATAAAATTTCAGGGGAGAAGCTGGCTGACGCCCTTAAAATGCTCGCTCAGCTGCAGCACTTAAATTTATGCTATTGCGATCAGACGACAGGAGATAATTTGGCTAATGCCCTTAAAATGCTCACTCAGCTGCAAGACTTAAATTTAGGCTATTGCGAGAAGACGTTAGAACTTACACTTAAGCTAAAGCAAGCAATTTACTGGGGAGAAGCTGGCTGATACCCATCTTACTCAACTAAATTAGACGTTACTTATCAGTCTTTTATCCCTAAGTTGTTGTTATATAGAAAGCTAATAATTATTTAATTATAAAATGTGCTTAAATTATTTTTTCAAGACTACGTGCTAATTGATCAACCTTGCCTTCAGGATTATTTTCATTTTTCTCATGTTCAGCATAGACAATAAGTGAATCCTCTTTAAATTCAATTTGTAAACCGGAAGGGTGTAGTATACGTTTATTAGATAAAAGGAAACACTCTGAGACTGTCCCTGGAGCGTCAATACCTTTCATAAATAGATGTCCATTTTTTTCAAATAATTCAATTAGAACAGATCCTTCAATAGATTTAAAAATCCCCAATCTCGGGTCTTCTCTAAAATCATGAGGAATAATTGTAAGCCCTTCCCCTTTTTCGTCTAATAAAAGCTCAGAAATATAGTTAGTAAGAAATCCTGATGGAAATTTACCGTTATTACCCAGCACAGCTATAAATATGTCCTTTTCAGGGTATTTAACAAAACTACTTACAAATCCCGGAACTAACCCATCATGAAAAATTTTTGTTGTTCCAAAATTTTGTTCAATTCCAAGTCCATAACCATACCCATTTTTAATGGGTGTTTTCATTTCATTAAGCGATTCTATCATTAAAATTTTTTTTCCTTTATCTAAAATTTGGCTCCACTTTAGAAGATCTTCCAAAGAAGAGTAAATGGCACCATCAGCTCCGCATGTTTGACTGAGGTTTTCTATAACATCTTCGATCAAATTATCTCCAGATTCATCTGGTCGAAACCCAATAGCCATAGTAGGATTTAGCTCAAATGTTATGTCATGCACACCACTCTCATTCATGTCAGCAGGAATAAAAAATTCACGACTCATAAATTCTCTATATGAAACTTTACTTTGTTCCTCAATAATAGCACCTAAAAGAAGATAACCTGTATTGCTGTAATGAAATTCTCCTATTGGATATCTTAAAGGTTCTTTCATGGCTTCTTTTATTAAGAGGTCTTTTGTTAGACTTAAACAATTTTTAAAATAATTGGGATCCTCCGTATAATTAGATATCCCCGATGTATGTGAAAGAAGTTGTTGAATAGTTATATTCTTCCAATATTCTTCGGATTGATATTCTTGAGAAAGGTAGAGATTAATCTTTTCATTCAAACTGATGTTTCCCTTTTCCACTAATTTCATAATAGCTGCTGCGGTGAATTGTTTAGTTAGAGATCCAATATGAAAAATTGTAGAAGCGGTATTTTTTTCATTTAAAGTTGCATTTCCATAACCTTTACTCAAAATTATTTCGCTTTCCTTTACAACCATTACCGAACCTCTAAAAGAAGTTTTTTCAACCATAGAACGCAAATAAGAATCTATGGTATTTCCTTCACTTCCTTTTACAATCTCATTATTTATAGTGGCTGTAGGATTAAGTATAGACAATGCCTTAATTGTTTTTGGTAATACAGCCACTTTCGTAAGATTTTCAATTTTTCTTGATAAATCTTTGTCTGAACCAATTGAAGTCAATGAAATAGAATTTAATATATTGTATGCCATGGGAAGTTTTTCTTCTTCACCTAAAATTTTATAGGAAATACCATTAATCGTGACGGAATAGTTTGAGTACTTCTCTGGATCTTGAAGAAGTTTAATGCTGTAATCCGCGTCTTTATACGAAAAATTTAGATGAAAATCCTGGGGCGTCATAAATCAAACCTTTTGATAAAAATCAAACACTTTAGATTAATTATAACATTATTGAAATTAACGAAAATTATTAAATTTTAATAATTCAAACAGGTGCCAATTAAATATTTAAAAATTTAAATTTTTGTATAATAGAAATATTAAGGTATTAAGTTAAATCTTTAATTAAGGACCTCAGTATGGATTCCATTTCAGAAGAATAATTAAAATACTCTAGAAAAATAAACCAATATCAGCAATATCAAGATTATTTAGACAAGATTGATAAGGATGATATTTCTGAATCAATTGGAGAAATACAAGGGAAAAAGGTTAGAATTATACTAGAAAATTCAGGAATTACAAACTTATTCAATAATTCTATACAGAAAACTCTATCACCGCATACCTAATGACTAAAAAATTTCGGGATCCACTAGCTGCCAGCATGCACTATCTCAAAAAAAAATTTCAGTAGCTTTTAGCTTTAAAAATGCTCATCATCTTATAGCGGTTGGAGGGTAATGGTAACATGAAAGATACCGCCCTCATAACCGCTGATCGGTTGCTCTTTTATTAGTATTATGACTGGAAAAAAGCTAGTTTGCAATTCCAGAATCCATATCAAAATCTTTTAAAGACTCTATTCATTCTCATCATTATTGGCGAATATTATGTTTATTAAATGTTTTCTTAATGATCTAAGTTCTTTTAGTAATTTGACTTAAAATTATTATATGGTAATATTAAAGAGATATAATTCCTATTAGAAGGTGGTGTTATATCTAGCCCTGAGCAAATAAATATTAATTTCTGCCAGCCAAGTATTGACCATATTAGCTCAATTAAGGAACAAAAATCTGAACATTCCGTTTAAATTAATGGCATAACTTACGAGGTTTAGGCAATAAAGAAAAGCTGCAAACAGCTTCCGCCATCTTAAATTCATTCTCATTAGGCAACCTGCCAAATTCTCAGGATTTAAAAGGAAAATTATCCCCGCGTGGTGATCTTTTATTAGCAGCAGATAAAATCGGCATCCTGGCCTGAATATTCTTGGCTTTAAAACAACGGATTTAACAAAAATTGAAGAAAAAAAAGCTAAAGTCCTTAATGAATTATCACCGGCATGGAAGTCGCCAGGAGCGGCATTAGAGAGCATCACTAATCGGATGAAAGATTTAGCGGTAGCTGGTGCCAGAATTACTGTAATTGATAAGGGAAACTTATGGTCTGCCGGATTTGGCAAACTTGAAGATCCAAATTTAAAAAATTCAATCAGCTTCTATAAGCAAAACTATTACAGCCATAACTATTTTATCTCTCATAGAAGATAAAGTTATAATTCCAAAATCTCAGAATTCATTAACGCTCGATACAGTTATTATAGACATCTTAGATGAAGACTTATGGGAGTCTATGTCTAATGGTCAGAAAGAGCCGATCACGATAAGACAGCTCATGGCGCATACAGCTGGGTTAGAAGGGGAATCCCATACGGGATTTCGAGGCTATTATCGCGATAAAGATGCGGAAATCAGAGAGACAAATGAACAAATTTCGCGTCTCAAAGATCAGCTTCAAGTAGGCCCAAATAAAAAAATTGAACAGCAAATTGTTAATCTAGAAATTGCTCTCAATCATGCAGAAGAGCGTGCAGTGAAACAGCAACTTCCTACCGTTGATGAGATTATAAAAGGGGAGGGCACTAATTCACCTCCTGCTCAAAATTTCATGCAACCGGGAGCTGAATTTGCGTACACGGGAGGCGGAGCGATGATTTTGCAAACGATTATAGAAACTATTTTAAATGAAAAAGATTTCGGTAAAGTTGTTGACGCAAGGGTCTTTAGTAAACTTGGGATGAAGCAAAGCACATTTTCCCCCGATGAACATGAAATAGTTGACGGTTATATACAAACTGGGAATCCTCTTCCAGGTGGCTGGATGCAACAACCCGAACTTGCAGCAGCAGGTCTATGGTCCACTCCAGAAGATTTAGCCAAAGTGCTCCATGGAATTCAGGGCTCATTAAGCCATGGTGCTTTTCTTAGTCAAGCATCCGCTAAAGAAATGGTGACACCTTATTTTGAGAATGAAATGCATAGGTTGAATGCTGAGCTTAAAAATTTAAGTGTAAATTTGGATGAGGAAAGAATAAAAGAGATTCAAAATCGATTAAAAAAATTACATGAAAATGAGGTCCCTGGACTCGGAGTGTTTATTGAGAAAACCAGAGATGCAACCTATTTTTATCATTCTGGATCCAATTTAGGTTTTCGATGTCTCATGATCCAAACGATCAAGGTCAAGGCGCTGTTGTTATGACAAATTCAGAAACTGGAATTGATCTCATCCCAGAGGTCATCAGGAAAATAGCCGAGGTTTACAAGTGGAAAGGAAGTGAGTCTTTTTCTCATCATTTAATTCCTTCTCTGCACCCAGAAGTGGTTGAAGCAAATCAAACTAATAAAAAAATTGATCTAGAGAAATGGAAAAAGCATAAAGGTATATATTCGAATGACAATAATTCAGAAAATAAAGTGAAGATTGAAGAAGTGAATGGAAAATTTTTCTTCAAAACTCCCGGACCAACTTTTGATGTAAAGCCTATATCAAAAAATATTGGTATCTTTCAAAAACAGGATGGGCGCTGGTTTCCTCTTGAATTTAAAAATAATATTTTAACAGTCCACGGGAGAACGCATACAAAACTAGATGGGGAGACAGACTTTAAAGCCAATTCTATGTTATAAGAACTTTCAACACTCAGCAACTGCAAAACCAGAATTACTATAAAACTCAATTTTATCTACTGGTTAACTTGTACGTTTACATTTATTACCAACTTGGCCTTCATAAATAAAACGATCATGCATTTGTTCCTAATTCAGTTCAGATGTACAAGTAGGATTAAAAAAATTCCTCTTTAAACTATAGCAACACCAAACTATTGACCGTACGGGACAGCAAACAACAGGATATCAGATGAAATTAAATTGAAGGTTTCTCTTTTTTAACATTAGAAATGCGAATTGCCTACGCAGACACCATAATTGTTGACTCTGCCTCTTTAGAGTATGGTTAGGTCCATCTTTTTCAATTGTCTCTACCAAGTTCCCAAAGCCTGTTTTATGAAATTTATTAAAAAGTAAATTTTGTACCATTTTTAATAGAGCGAACACGCTAAACAAACATCATGGTGGTTTTTACTTAAGAGTACTCGAAAAATTTTAAGTGTAAATTCAAACAAAAAAATTGCAGGTACATCCTCGTGAATTCCATTCACATTGAAATTTTATTTTTTAGAGTTAAACTTCTGAAATAGTTCTAGCAAATTAGTTGCTTGTGTTTTGCATTCTAACACTCTTTGTCGAATCGTGTCATCGCAAATTGCAGCGAGCTCTTCTTCAGACCTACCTTTAGCAGTTTCTTCAGCTATTAATCGGACACTCGTCTTACCCCAACCGGTGACAGCCATAGATTTGTCAAATTTAGGAGAATCGATCTCTAGATCTATCTGGGCACCTGCTTTCAACAACATTGAAACAATTTCAAGAGAAGATTGCCAGAAAATAACTTTTGAAGAGGCCATCATTAAAGGGGTAATGGGCATCGTTGCGTTCATAACATTGATTTGGCTAATTCCATTCACATCTATATCTTTGTCTAGACATGTTTCAACTAGTTCTTTATCATCTGATTGAATAGCTGATAACAAGGTCTTTAAAGTTGTTTTTTTATGAATAGCATTATCAATATGTTCTATGAAGCTTTCTTTAACCGTATATCCTGTAAAAGTTCCAATAACAGTGTTATTCTTTATAATCTTAAAAGCTGGAATGCTCGTAACACCATATTTTTTAGCTATTTGCTGACCTTCGTCGATATTTATGCTAACAAACAGATATTGTTCTTTAAGTTCATTTGCCAATTGCTCAAATATTGGTTTCATTTTCATGCAGGGAGCGCACCATGTAGCCCAGAAATCTATGATCACAGGCTTTTCGGCTGTTTGAATAAAACTTTCAAATTGGGTATCATTTAATTTTGTAACATAGGCTATTTCGAGTTTGTCTAATGCTAAGACAGGGTTAATTGAGATAAAAAAGATAAATAAAAAATAATAAGTTTTTTTTAACATTATACTAACCTTTAAATAAAAAAAATATGCACTCGCGGTATAACGGCAAACATATTCTACTATTCTCATCCAATAAAATCACTTAGATTTTAGCCATAAATCTCTTGCTCATAGAGGTTGGACGTAACGTGAGGGTCAAGAAAATGATTCTTAAATAAATAGTATTAAAAATTGTTCTACTCGCTTGATTTCTCTAGAAAATACCAGTAAACTTTGACTGTCTAACCGTTAAAAATTCACTCTATGACTATACTTAAAACAAAACGATTGATTTTGCGCCCATGGCGAGAAGAAGACTTGGAATCCTTTGCTCAGCTAAACGCTGATCCTAGGGTTATGGAATATTTCTCCTCTGTTCTCAGTCGCCAGGAAAGCAATGATCTTGCCCAGCGTATTTCTGCTAAGTTAGAAAAGCAAGATTGGGGATTATGGGCTGTATCAGTCCAAAATATTGCGGATTTCATTGGATTTATAGGGCTTGCTGAACCTTCTTTCGATGCCCATTTTACACCTGCTGTTGAAGTTGGATGGCGACTTATTTTTGATCACTGGGGAAAGGGTTATGCAACAGAAGGAGCTAAGGCGGCCTTAAAATATGGATTTGAAACTCTGAACCATGATGAGATTGTTTCCTTTACAGCTGTTCAAAACATGCGTTCTAGACGCATCATGAAAAAAATAGGCATGCACCATGATTCAAAAGATGATTTTGATCATCCAAAGCTACCAGAGGACCATTCACTTAGAAGACATGTACTGTATCGTATAAATCATAGCGAATGGAGAATTCTATAATGTCGCCTTCAGATACAAATAGAAAAATAGAAGTTGTTGAATATAACCCAAGCTGGCCTGAATTATTTGAGGTAGAGGCAGAACGGATTAGACAAGCTTTGGGGCATAATTGTGTAGAGATTCACCACATTGGCTCGACTTCCATCCTTGGGATAAGCGCCAAACCTATTATCGACATGCTTCCTGTAGTACGAAATATTCAAGAAGTCGATAAAGCAATCGAGGCTATGGAATCCCTAGGATATGAATCCAAAGGTGAAAATGGCATAGCTTTTAGAAGATATTTTCAGAAAGACAAGAATATTCGGACTCACCATGTCCATGTGTATCAAGAAGACGATCCTGAAATTAGCAGATATTTAAAATTTCGTGATTGGATGCGTTCACATGCTTCCGACGCTGAAAATTACGGTAAGCTTAAGCTAGAATTAGCTAAGAAATTCCCACATGATATTCTCCAGTACTGCAATGGAAAGGACGCGTTTGTTGCATCCATCGACGCAAAAAATGGTTTTGATGGATGGCGTGTTGTAAAGGCACTGACAGATCGAGAATGGGGTGCAGTACGTCGTTTTCGCCAGGACTATTTTTTTAAATCAAAAGAAGATCCTTATACTTGGACATTTACACATAAAGATCACGCCCACTTTATCTTTTATAAGAACGCCGAAATAATTGGTTATGCGCATCTCCAGCTTTGGCCTGAAATGAGAGCCGCTTTAAGGATTATTGCAATTGATGAACGCCATCGCAATCTTGGATTTGGAAGCCAATTTTTAAGACTCTGTGAGCGTTGGTTGTATCATCAAGGATTCAAAAAGTTACTCATTCAATCTTCAGAAAAGGCATGTCAGTTCTATCGAAGGCTTGGATATGCAGAAATGCCCTTCAATGACCCTGATGGTTATGAAGGAGATCCACGTGATATTGAAATAGGTAAATCTCTTACCGTTGCTCGTATGGATCGACCAAAAATCTCTATCTACATTGCTACAAGTATCGACGGTTATATTGCCCGCAAAGATAGCAATCTTGATTGGCTAGAGTATGGTCATTCAGGGGATGAAGATTATGGCTTTAAAAAGTTTGTTAATAGCATTGAGGCATTAGTCCTTGGCAGGAACACCTATGAAGTAGTTTCCCGCTTTGATGAATGGCCATACAAAGGCAAAAGAGTTATCGTTCTTAGTAATACTTTAAAAGAGGTTAGGAAGGAAGCAGAGTTGTTTTGCGGACAACTGCATGATCTAGCATCCATACTTCATTCTGAGGGTATCAGTCATGTATGGGTTGATGGAGGGATCACTGTATCTAAATTCCTAGAGGCAGGAATAGTCGATGATATCACAATATCTGTAATCGCTATGATCTTAGGATCAGGGATCTCTCTCTTTAACACTATGGATAGGGAGCACAAATGCCGCCTTATCTCCGTTCAATCTTATCCCAGCGGTCTAGTGCAATTAAAATATAAGGTAGTTTGAGTGGTAGGTATCATCTACTTGGCCTAAACGATCCAATCCAATTAAAAAACGCTATTTAAACTAAAATAAAGCAATGGGATTTTAGGATCTAATTTAAAAAAATAAATCAATTCAAGGAGATCTCATCATGATAGCACAACAGTACTGGAATGAAATAGGTGCTAAAAAAGTATTTGAAGATCCTCTTTATATAGACAAACTTCAGCCTTTCTTATCGTCCACTGCTCAAATTGTCGAATATGGATGTGGTTATGGTCGTATGATGCGCATTTTAAAATCAGCAGGATATCATAATATTATCGGCTTTGATTTTGCTGAGAATATGATTACAAGAGGGCTCAGCGAAAATCCAGATCTTGATCTAAGGTTATTAGAGAAAGCAGGAGTGATCCCAAGCGACGATGAGTCTATTGATGCTGTTATAATGTCAACCGTGCTTTGTTGCATAACTGATGAACAGAAATTAGTCGAACTTATCGCCGAAATCAAACGAGTCCTAAAAAAACAAGGGGTGTTATACATCACAGATTTTCTTATTTGCGTCCACCCTAGATACCAAGATAAATACGCAGCGGGATTGGAGCAATTTGGAGAATGGGGGATTTACATTACCAACGAAAATCTCACCGTGCGACATTTCACAACCAAACTTATAATGAACTTATTAAGTTCATTTGATATTCAATGGTTTGAGCAATTTGATTTTAAAACTATGAATCAAAACGCTGCTCGAACTTTTCATTGCATTGCTAAAAAAATCGCTTAAGCATGAGATCGAGGAAAATAACAAGGGGAGACGCAATGCGCCAAGAAACTTTACCTTCTCTTTCGGCTATAGCCCAATCAATTGAAATTGGCAGTTTTTATGAACATTATAAGGGTCATTGTTACAAAATTATTGGAATAGCCCACCATAGCGAAACGCTGGAAGAATTGGTTGTCTATCAAGCCCTATATGGAGATGGAGGTATATGGGTGCGTCCACTGGTCATGTTTCTAGAAAATATTGTGCTCGACGGACAATCGAAGCCAAGATTCAAACTCGTTAAATAGCCTTCTTCCTAGCTTGCCTTTGGCGCAAATTGGGCCCATTGCCTTCCAATTTTTTCCCAGTAAATTTCATCATTTGTCAATTAAAAATGGCCATTTAAGTTTTTTTATTTTTTTTTAAGTCGTTAGATCAAGGCACACACATTTTAGACGGTTCATAAAGGTCAAAAGTTTAAATTTTGGATTGGAATCAAACCCATAGTTCATCACATTGGTTCCACTTCATTATTCGGCCTTTCGGCAAAGCCAGTAATTGACATGATAGGAATTATAAAAGATCCAGAAATGGCTATTAAATCTCTTAAAGACTTGGACTTCAAGTATAGGGGTGAGTACAACAATCCCATGTGATTTTATTTTAACAAAACGGAAGGTATCGAAGCGAACCTTCATAAAGCTGGGTTTCAATCACAAAATTTGGCTTATCTTTAGCGATATGAAAAGCACAAATATGCAAATGATAATCGTCAAAAGGCAATTCAGAAGTGGCCGATCGATTACCGTGAGAGGTGTGGGGCTTCTCCGCTACCTCGGCAACTATTTGCGGCATAAAACCTATTACAGACATTAAAGAAACTGCAAAAATGGGGAATTTTTTTATTAGCTCTCCTTGATTATAAAAATTCAATATATGTTTATAGGATGAATTAATTTTTTAATACTAATTTTTTTATCAAATATGAACTTTGGCCCTCGTCTGCTTCACTTGCTACTTTGTTAATAATGTACGTACATCATATTGCCATTTTTCAAAATGAAGTGGCATGTAGTCTATGAAATCATAAGTTAAATAATTATAATCCTTTATGGTGACAAAGAGCTTTGATTGAGTAAGAAGTTTTCTATCATCACTATGGTTCTTGGATCGGGAATCCCATTATTTAATGTTATAAATAGAGAACATAAATGTCGTTTAGTGGCTTACAGAGCTTATCCAAGCGGTTTAGTTCAAAAGAAGTATGAGGTGTATAAGAGAGTCTAATCTATTCTTTGATTGCACAATTATGGATTGTCAGGATAGTGTGGAGAAAGGGGATCGCAATATAATGTTGCTCTTTTTATTGAATCAACAAATGCTTTGAT
This sequence comes from Candidatus Protochlamydia sp., assembly GCA_013695355.1. GTDB lineage: Bacteria > Chlamydiota > Chlamydiia > Chlamydiales > Parachlamydiaceae > Protochlamydia. The sequence continues at coordinate 7,659 of JACDAQ010000050.1, read as the reverse complement.
TTGTTGATCATTACACAATCTTACAAAATTTTGATCAGAAGCGCAGGAAAAAGCTTCTTCGTAGTCTTTTTTTCGTCTAGAATAGCTATTCCATATCCACAGTAAAATAGAATCTTTTCCACATAGTCGATCCACCGTCTCATAGTTGCCATTACAGCAAGTTTCTAGTTTTATTATTCTATATATACTTCTTTTTAAAGCTCTCCACAAGCAAGTCATTAAGGGCAGGTCTAACCAAATAATAGTGTCTGCCTGGCACCAAATTCGTTGTAAATATTGTGTATAGTTACCACAAAATATCCAATGCTCAGAATTTAGTTTCTCTTTAAAATGATTAAAAAAATCATTCTCTTCCCTTTTTTGCCAATTAGGCAACCAGTATAGATTATCTAGATCTGTACAAGGAATTTTTAAAAGTTTTGATAAATTATTTCCAAAAGTTGTTTTACCAGAACCACTTGTTCCGATAATAATCATTTTTTTTGGTAGGAAAAATTTTTTTTTTGATAATGGCTTATTCTCATGATTAATATTCATTTACAAAACCATTCTTGTATTAGATCTGTTGAAGCTTGATTAGTGGTAGCCACTATTTGTTCGATCTATGTTATCTGCTTTATTTAAAAATTATTCCAATAGCTTAACCCATCTAGCAGTTTACTCCAATCAAAAGTTCTGAATGCGTCCAACCGCCCCCACTTCTTCCAAAATACCTCAACAACAGCTTTTCTCCTTTATGCACTCGCCACCAGTCAAACTAGAATAAAACAGCATACTTCGATTGCTATTCTATACCCTTTTTTTTAATCTATTTAAAATTTATAAACACCAAGTCAAATATAAAGCAAAATCTTATGAAGCTAAATGACAAAATCGTTCTTAGAAAGCGTTCAGTCATTGAAACAGCCAATGATCAACTAAAAGCTATAAACGCTTAAAAGAGATACCTACAAAAGTGTGCCACACTCTGATTGGTTTACCTGATGAAAGTCAGTTTGGCATAGAGTTGTCACTGCTCAAAAATATGAAATCCCAATGACTTTTCGGCTATGTTAATAAAGCGATTACAAAGACAAAGATTGGGAAAACATAGGGTGCATACTCACTTAATAGAAGCGTAAATTTTATAGCATCTCAAATTTTCCTTTTTCATTCTTAAGATTAAATTTTTCTGCTATGATTTCTTACATGAAAAAAGAAACTCAAATCCTTTTAGTTACATCTCGACTTATTCTTCGTCTTCCCAATGAAGATGATAGTATTAAACTTCAGAGCTTCGAAGAAAGAAATATAAGTCATCTGTCTCCTTGGAGATCGACGACCAAAGAGCAAGACTTCAAAACTCAATTGATAAAATGGGAACAAGAGTTTAAAGAAGGTAGCTCTATTCGATTTTTATTATTTCTGCAAGACGATCCCGAAGGTGAAATAATTGGATTCTGTAATTTTTCTCAGATTTTTCGAGGTCCATTTCAAGCTTGTTATTTGGGATATCACATTGATGAACGCTTTGAAAGAAAGGGACTTATGTCAGAAGCTGTGGCAAAGGCTATTAAATATATGTTTGAAAAGCAAAAGCTTCATCGAATTATGGCTAATTACATGCCATCAAATGAAAGGAGTGCCCGATTACTTCATAAGCTTGGTTTCGTGGTGGAAGGTTGCGCCAAAAAATATCTGCTTATTAACGGACAATGGGAGGACCATATCCTAACTTCTTTGACTAACCAAAATTGGCTTCCTTAGTATGAAAAAAAAATCAGTACAGATCATCTACTTCTTTTCAGGCAAATCAAAGATGCATAGAAAAGGTAAATTATTTAGAATTTTAGGAAATGCTTGAGATGAACAAAAAGAACATAGCTTTAGTTACAGGAGCTTCTTCAGGGATTGGAGAAGCCATTTCAAGAGAACTTGTAAAACGAGGTTGGGTAGTCATTGGAATTGCTCGATCTTCTGACAAGCTTAGGCAAATGGAAAGCGAATTATCCAATTTTTTCATTCCTTTGGTTTGCGACGTTTCTAAAAAAGAAGATGTAGAAAAAATATCAAGCCAGATTCTCGAAAAAAAACTTTGTCCAACTCTATTTTTTCTCAATGCTGGGGTTGCTGGAGAAGCGGTTATTGAAAACCCTGAAAAATTTAACGTCCAAATTCATGAAGAAATTATGCGAGTGAATTACTTTGGCGTTTTAAACTGGGTGGAATTTTGGGAAAGGCCATGCCAAGAAAACGGTGGAGCTAACTTTGTTGTCACAAGTTCAATAAATGCTATCTTTGCACCTCCAACAGGAAGTGCTTATAGTGCATCAAAAGCAGCTATTGCAAAAGCATTTGAAAGTCTTTCATTAACTTACTATGGGACGAATTTGCGGTTTTCTACCATGTATCCAGGCCCTGTAGATACTGCAGGATTAAAAGCTCCAAGAAAGCTTCCGTTTACATGGAAATCAGAAAAAATGGGGAAATGTATGGTAGATTTTGCTTTAAGCTCTAAATCAAGTTGTGAACCATTTTTCTTTTACAAGATCTTAACTCGTCTCCTAAGAGCCTTACCTGCAAGATATACGATGAAATTACTAGGAAAGTTATGATGTCGTATCAATTTCGGTTCATATTTAAACCCGTGGAAGCAAAAGTTCGGTCTCTTGTTCACGAGTGGCTTATGCGACCCCATCTTGCTGAGTGGATTCATGGAGCCGGTCTTCAAAACACCTTAAACGGTTTAGAGAAGTTTCTTCAAGAAAAATCTAGCACTACCTATTGGATTGGATATGATAAAATTATCCCCTTTGCCTTTCTGATTACCTCCCCTGAAGGAAATAATGCGATCACCTTAGATGTGTTCATTTGTGACATGAATTATCTGGGCAAAGGGTTTGCTGTTCCATTGATTAAGAAATTTTAATTAAAAAATTTCCAAACGTAAAAAAAGTTTTAATAGATCCTGAAGCAACTAATCAACGAGCCATTCACGTGTACAAAAAAGTAGGCTTTTAAGATCATTAGAGAGTTTATAGCAAGCTGGCATCCAGTTCCTCACTATCAAATGGAACTTGATATGAATATTTTGCTTATTTTGGAAACTAATTCGTCACATTGTTTTTCAACTTAAGTGCCAGATCTTTAGGCGAAACCAGTAATTGAGGTGATGTGAATATACACTACTGCTTTTATCAATTATATAATGGTGGTATAGTGATTGTGTTGTTATAAAACTAAATTTTTCAAATAGAGTATATGATAATAAATGCTGTTATAAGGGGATAAGGAGAAGTCTCAAGTTGAACAATGTTTAAGTGGGCAAAATACCTAAGTGAACTCTAAAATTGATTTGGACTAGCTTGAAAGCTCCCGCGGTTGACGGATCTAAAAAGACCCCATATTGTAATATTGGGTCGTTTTAGATCCGTCAACCTCAGGCTTTGAAGCAGTCCAAATTCCAATTTCTAAATTTACTTGGGTATAGCCATTAATTTTAATACATAGACTTATAACAAAGCGAAAAAATAATTAAATTAATTTATTACAAGATAGGATTTTTATGTTTGTCACACAAACGGTATTTTTTGAAAAACCTCAAGTTCTCTACGTAGATGAAGATTATTCTGTCAAACCTCCTGCGTATGGAACGATTGAAAAACTAATGAAGTCACTACAGGAAAACGGTCCCCTTGTAGCAATTGGAAAAATGGGACCAAGTGCTTATTCAGAAACACCTTTTAAACTGAAAGACAAACTTAGTAATGAAGAGGTATATGGGTGGAGACCTCTTACTTCTAAAGAACACGCCGCTTCAACACAAGTAATTTTATTAGGTGCAAAGCAAACGGAATCCAATGCTTATGTCTACTTTACTTTAGCCAAAGACATTACAAAGAATGAGAGCTCCCTAATTAGAGGGTATAAACCCTTAGACACAGATGCTAAAGTGTACGTCATGTCTTATGAAAATTTTCTAAAGCGTTCTTTAGTGGATTTACATCCCATCTGTCCACATGGTCGATGGTTATTTTCTCAACCTGTCAATTCGCTTTTAGATGGGGGGGAAATTGAAAAGAAATGCAATCAGATCGGTCAGCAGATTTTTGACCATTATAAAATTGTTGCTAATGGAAGCAGTGAGGCAGGAAGAAGTGCAGTAGTAAGAATCTGCGAGGCAGCCAAAGTTTTGACACATGATGGTTTAGTCCGCAAAGCCCATATCGAGCATGCTTGGGATGGAATAGGCGATATGACTTGGCAGTGGCGATCTTAAAATATCTTAGGATAATTTTGCAGACGAACGGTGCAATGACATACTCATTGCACCATATAATCCATAGCAATGGAGATTTGCTGAAATGCAATTTTTTTTATGGCTGTGGATGTATCTTTAATAAGGCGATACCAACCTATAACCGCTGACCGCTGGTTGTTTAAGTCTAGCCCGTTTTTTTAATCTTGTGATAGTTTCTATAGTCCGTGCAATCAATAATTAATAGGCTTATAATGAAACAATTAAAAATATTCTTTTTAGTGATGCTCATGAGCGGTTTCGTTTGCTTCAATCTAAGTTTGTCAGCCCAAGACGTAAAATCCAAACAACATACAGTGCGTGCTGCGATTGATTTTGGCTCAGGTGCCATAAAAATTCAAATGGGGGCCGTAGACACCGAAGAAAACATTATTATTGGCAAGCCTCTCATAGCAAAATATGTTTCACTTGGCCTCACCGAAGACGTTGCGACACATGGGGGGCTTATTAGTGAAAAAATGGCACAAAAAGCTTTATGTATTCTCAAGGAATTTAAAGAAGAAGCACTAATGGCCGCCGCTCGTGAAGGCTACCTTTCAATGCAATTTACTGGTGTTGCCACTGCAGTTTTTCGCAAAGCACAAAATGGAATTGACCTTCTTCAAATGTTAGAAGAACAAGTTGGAATAAAATTTCGGATATTATCTCAAGACGAAGAAGGAAAGCTTGGATTTCTGACAGTTAAAGCTCTTTACTCAGGTGTATCCGAATTATCATTATTAGCATGGGATAGTGGTAATGGTAGCTTTCAAATGACAATTAAAGAGGGAAATAACTACAAAGTTTACGAAGGGCCATTAGGACATGGCACAGTTAGGGTTCTTCTTTCAAGAGACATCAGAAATGGACCCATTTTGAAAGCCAATGAATCAAGTAATCCCGTTCTAAGGGACGAAGCCATCGAGCTAACCCAAAAAATCAAGACCCTACTACCTTCTATTCCTGACTGGTTACATAAGAAGTTAAATTCCGACAAAACTGTAATCGCTACTTTTGGTGATGGTGAATCTATATTCGCACTGACAGCGCAAGCTCTTGCTAACCTTACTGGAATAAAGGAATCCATTCAGCAAACCACTATGTCTTTGTCAGACGTGCAAAGAGTAATCAATACTTATATCGAACAGAAAGATGACGTTTTTAATGCGGCTGGTCTGCATTGTAAAACATTCACGAGCGCTTTACATCTTTCCGCTGTTATGCAATATTTTGGTATCAAGCAGATACACTATAAAAGGTCTATAGGAAATACCCCTGGAATGCTAATAGCCCCTCATTTATGGGAAGAAAGCATGTCTTCCTCTTTTTCATTAACGCAGGAAGCTCCATTATAATAATTAGTTTCTCTTAGCACCGGGTACACAGGCGGGACAACAACTCGCCTGTTGCACTATTGAATCATCGAATATTTCATCGAGAAAGTTACGAATAGCAGTCAATAAGTTGGTGTGCGATGGCTATATTAGAGAACATTAATAATTTTTTTACTTTATTCATTTTGAACACATCGAGCAAGAAATTATTTTTCAGATAACCGCTTCGTTTGATAAATAATCCGAGCAAGTTCATCTAATAAAATTGCCATTTTTTCTTGCTCGCCTGCACCCGAAGCAATCGTTTCAAAGCTATAATCGCTAGGAGAAAGCGCTCTTACCACTAAGTCTTGCCGATTAGCATATGGAGCATTGGTGACAGCTAAATAGCGACCATAAAGAGGTGCTGTTTTTAGCCAATATTCAACGGTATCGTCAGTGGTTGGTCTTAGTAGTTTACTGCTTTTCATGTCTTTTTTCATTGGGGCATTAATAAAGTAAGTTTGCACTTCTTTACGCATTTCTTCAGGAATTTCAGATTGATCCCAAACTAGCTGCATCATTTCACATTCTGTTTTTGGGAATTGAATAGGTGATGACCACCCCTTTCTTATTTTTAATGGAGAATCTTTATCTTGCATAAACAGGTCTTCATTTTCTTGCTGCGCTTCTAATGGTCGCTCTCCACTTAAGAAGTATAAGTGAGAAAATCTAATACCTTGCTTCCATTGTTCTACAAGGTACTGAAGGCGAAGACGCACTCCTTGCAGAAGCGAGCCATGTACAATAGCTCCTTGATATTCTTTAAAATGGGGAGAGGAAGCATTTATGAAACCTAACTCAATTAAAAGTGGTTTAATTTTTAATTTTAAGGTTTCGAATTTACTTGTTTGTTCCTGCCATCGCTCACCTTGACGTAGAAGATTTTTTTGTGCCCAGTTATTAATTTGTACAACAGCTTTTTCTGATTTATTCAATTGTTCCATGCCAACAATTTCTAAAAGCTGTAGAAGCTTAGCTCTTGGTTGGTAATTTTCATCAAATAAAAGTCTTGAGGAACCTAAGGCGAGCAACTCAGCCTCTAAGCGTTTTACAGAAGAAAAATCGGCAGCTTCACAAGTTAATCCCAAATTAAACGACTCTTCATAGCTATCCCGCGCTATTTTAAGAGCTGTGGCATAATCACCAACTTGCTCATATTGTTGAATTGCATTTTGACTTACCTTGATATATTGCTGCGTTTCGTTTACTTGATTACCAGCATAAAGTGATGCCATCCCGAGTAGAGTAATAATGATACCTCCTCCAAATATAAAGGGAGCACCAAAAGTCGCTGGCTGTAATTGTTTTGAGCAACACATAACACCTATTCCTCCAGCTGTAAATACACTTCCTATTGTATGAAAAAAATAAGGGGAAAATTTATCCTGATTGATGAAAGCTTTAAAATCATTTTCTTTTTTAATCAAAGTGCTTAGGCGAGCGTTCGATTGTGTTAATCCAGGCGATGGGGTCATTATTCGTGCTCCTTTAGATTTTCAATGAGTTTATAAAATAGTAAATACAAAAATTTCTTGCAAGCTTGGTAAAAATGGATCAATACAAATTAACAGCTTACTATTTTCTATTTACAATAAAACACCTTTTGTTTAAATTATCTTGATGTTTTTACAAACTTAATAATAATTATAATAGATATACCGAAGTAAATTAAAAAATTGGCAAAAGACTACAACGGGGATAGATAAAATTTTACCACAGAGCACACAGAGATCACAGAGAGGGAAGATCAAGATTTCATGCGACGAATACCTTCTTTCAATATTTTTACGTTAAAGTTGATAAGCAGACCCCTCTTGTAATCCGATAATTTTAAATATGATAATAATTAAGCTTCATGTATAGCTAGAATGGCATTTACTGATTTAATTTCTATAATCACTTCATTTTCAACCACTAAATCAAGACGATAACCACAGTCAAGCATTACATCTTTATAAAATATAGGTAATAGTTTTTGATGCTCTACTTTCAATTTTCTAAGCTGAA
>JACDAQ010000024.1 GCA_013695355.1 Candidatus Protochlamydia sp. | reverse complement strand
TCCTTCATGCTAACCCTCCTCTTTGGTTATTGGGTTAGCCATTCATAATAAAAATAATTTTACAAAAAAAGAAGGAATTGGACATTTCTATTTAGCAGAGACCGGACATTTCTATTTTGCGCTAACAATATAATCTCAAGATTCAACCATTTGAAGATAAAAAAGGAACTTTTGGTCTGGTAGGAATTTGGTTGGAGTGGGGAGTATCAGAGAAAAGTTTTAAAGAAAGTACTTATGATCCTGAGCCAGGAGACTTAGTTTTATTTGATAGACTATTATCATGTTCAGAATTAGACCACATAGGCATTGTGCTGGAAAATAAAAGTAGCTACCTTGTTACTAGTGAAGGAAATGTTAATAATTTTACAGGTATATTTAAACGGAAAAAGGATAATAAAATAAGGGGCTATATTAGGCTCTAGTAATAGCTTCTAAGGTAGTAAGATTACTTAAAAATATTATTATGGGAAAGCCAACAAAAATACATATAGTATGTAGAACTGAACTCCAAAAAAACGGTTCTTCTCGGGAATTGGGGGCTGGATTTGATAAAAATTTGATTGAGATAAAAAAAAAGAGACAGGATAAGAAAATCAACCACTAACACAGGGAGGATTTCTTATGTCTGTCTCTAAAATTTTTCACACTCTAATTGGCGATAAAAGTATCGTTCTCGAAAATACAGAATTTCACTCGGACTACATTATATTTCACGGACGCATTCAAAAACGAGCTAAAAAATGCTCTTGTTGTAACAGCACCGATGTCACAATCAAGGAAACTAAAGAACGAACCCTTAGAACTCTCAACATTGAAAATAAAAAGTCGTATTTGAAGTTAAATACTTTTAAACTCCATTGCCATAAATGCGGTAAGCGAGCCTGGATGAAGCTACCTTTTACCCACGGCAAACTTCCACTAACCAATTCATTTATTTACTACATTGTACAATTAACTGCAATATGCACTCTTCTGGCGGTAGCACTTTTTCTAGGATTGCATTGGACGACAGTAAAAAATATCGATAAGGCAAATCTTGCTAAGCGTTCTAAGCAATTTTCCTTTAAAAAACTACGCTACATTAGTGTGGATGAGATTGCAATCCGTAAAGGTCACAAATACATGACGATTTTCACTGATATCGCTACTGGCAAAATTATCTTTGCGGTAGAAGGCCGTAGCGAAGAGGTTCTTAGGCCTTTTCTTAAGCAGCTTGCAAAGAAGGCGAAAAGGCTTAGAGGCATTGGTATTGATATGAGCGCAGCCTATGCGAGCTCAATAAAAAAACATCTTCCAAAGGTGGACCTTATCTTTGATCGATTCCATGTTACTAAATTACTCAATGATACAATTGATAAAATCAGGCGATCAGAGTATGCAAAATGCAAAGATAATGGTTTAGCTGTGCTGAAGGGGCAGCGATTTCTACTGCTTCGAAATTTTGTAGACCTCGATGAGGGGCAAAGAAGTAATCTTCAAAAACTTTTAGAAATTAATCGGCCATTGGCTATAGCTCACAGCATGAAAGAACAATTTAGGTCATTTTGGAGTTGCTCCTCAAAGAGAGAAGGGGCTCGCTTTCTCGGATGGTGGATCATAGAAGCTTTGGAATCAGGTGTGGAGTTATTGGAAAAAACAGCCAGGACTCTTTTATACCGCAACGAAGGGCTCTTAAGTTATTTTGATCATAGGATTGATAATGGCAAAGCCGAGGGTATCAATAATAAAATCAAAGTTCTTAAAAGACAGGCATATGGATTTCATGACATGGAGTACTTCAAGTTAAGGCTGTATCACCTTCATAAGAAAGAATGTCAATTGGTAGGCTAATGAGTGTCATTCTCAAGGAACGTCTCTCCAGGAGTCAGCCCCCAATTCCCGAGAAGAACCTAAATTTTTACAAAATGACTCTATTAAAAACCTTTTGATTAAAAAAGAAAATTTATCTTATCCGTATTTATCTTCTGATTTCATATACGAAATTTGTGAGATTTTCTCGAAAGTACTAGGATTTCGAAAACTTGATGCTCACAATTTGACGAGGTACATTAATTTCGAAGAAGAAGCTCTATTATTTCAGCAAAATCAAGAGCTTGCAATTCCTTATCAAGGGCTTGAGTATTCTCTAGAAGATTACCGTAAGAGAATAAATTTATTTACTGAAACTGTAAACGAAGATCTTCTTGCTGGTTATGAAGAAAATCGCATCGCACATATGACTGAAAATTTCTTCACAAAGGCTTTTCCTGCTTTAGAAAAACTAGGTGGTGTAGCTTGGATTAACATTGGCGCCTCACACACGACTAATTTAACCGCTTCTCTTTATAATCAAATGGTTGAAAAGAAACTTTTTAAAGATTACACATTTCAGATGGTTCCTATTGTTTGCCTTTCGCCCTATGTTGATCATGCGGTAAAAAATACATTTGAAAGAATTCAAGAAAGCCAAAATTTTATTAAAAATGAAAAATTGAATTCAATTATTAAAAAAATCTCATTCATTCCAATTTTAGATATTTTAGAAACTAAAAAACATGTCTACCAATCAGATTCATTCAATAAACTAATGAAAACAATAGAAATTTCCATTGTACCATCTAGAGAATAAACTTTGCTTTTATATTTTGATAGAAATTGAAATATTCTATCGGTTCTTGTTAAGAAGTGGGGGCAAATCGATATGGGTAACGACAAAACGACCTTAAGGACAAACGACAATAAAGACGCCAAAGACAATAACGACAAAAGACTAAGGACTCTAACGACCAACGACCATAAGGACTTCAATACCGTTTTTTGCTTCGTGAATGTGATCAAATATGGTTATTGTCCAGGGAGCCCTTATGGTCGTTCGTCTTTAAAGTCGTTTGTCCATTGTCGTTACGGTCTTTAATGTCTTTATTGTCGTTTGTCCTTAAGGTCG
>JACDAQ010000020.1 GCA_013695355.1 Candidatus Protochlamydia sp. | reverse complement strand
AGCCTCGGGCTTGAAAAATAACTTTGAGGGTAATATTAATCAATATGACCCTCAAAGTTATTTATTCAATCGCGAGAGCTTTCACGCTAGCCGAAAGGGCAAAAAAACTCCAAACTCAGGTTATTAGGGTCTTGGATCAGCCAAATTTGATTTTAGGGTGTATTTGCAGCTTGATCGGCTGCTTGGCGGTTCATGCGGCTTGAAGTTGTCTCCCACGGTCGAATTTGCCCCACTTTATTCTGATCTGGATTAGAACGTAAATTTGTAGATGACTCAGACTGGCGGTTTATTCGATTATTTGGGTTCCAGGATTCTTCAACTTGATTTTGTATAGCCTGGTAATAAGAGTCATTATTGTATCTTTGCCATTGAGGCCTGCTGGGATGTGTTTCAGTGACTGCAAGTTTTATCGAATTCAATTCCTCTTTTTTCAAATTCTTCTTTTAATTGAGTAGGGCTCAAGAAATGAATAGCATCAATTCCCTGATTAATAGCAGCATCGACATTTTCAATTTTATCATCAATAAAAATCAAAAGCGAAGAAGGGACTTGTAGTTTTTCTATAAGTATTTTAAAGGCTTCCGGATTTGGTTTTTTTACACCCGTCTCATAGGAAAGCAAAACGGGATCAAATAAGTCATAATAGCCCATTTTACGTATGATCTCAGCTTGGTATTGGGTAACGTCCGAAAGCATGGCAGTTTGATATCCCCCTCTTTGCAAAGCTTTGACGAGCGCTATTGTTTCCGGGATTGGGGAAATAGAGCTATTTATGATAACTCCAAACTTTTCGAACCAATCAGAGGGTAGAATGATTTTTTTTGTGAAAGCGTAATTTTGCCAAAACTGTTCCTCAGATCCTCCACCCGCTACTATTGATTGCATTTCTCGTAGGGCGCTGGAAAGCTCATCTTTATTGACATTCAATGTGGTTGTTAAAAAATCCACCATCTTAGCTGTATTGGCTTGAGCGATTACCCCGCCAAAATCAAATACAATGACGGGTTTGTTTGATATCTCCATTGCATGTGCATTTATTGACAATAAATTGGAAATCAAAAAGAAAAAAGTTAAAATTACTTTAAGCATAGTACTCATCTCGTTTAAATATTTGATAAATCTTATTTGAAGGCAGCTCTAGATCCTGACGAATAACCATCAAAATAGCCCTACATAACCATTTGTATGTTCATAAAAATAACCTGTGCCATTGATCAATAGCGTACTCATGGCAAATACCCAAACAAAGGGAAGAAGGAACGGGTTTAGCAAAAACGTATAAAGCTTTGATTGATTTTCAATGAGGTATATCTTAAATTGTTCTATAGGGGCATACATAGAAGGCTCTTGTAGCTTTTCATTAATCATACCTGTGTAAATTTGTAAAGTATCCCTTTTTCGAAGATTTGGTTGGAAAATAAAAGGCTCGTCCGGTTGCTCAGGATATTGATTATTCCACCATTCCGCCAAACTTCTTTCTCGTTTCATCATCTCATAAAAGCCTTATTGCAGTCGATCGTAATAGGATTTCCAACATTTTCGGTATAAAACTGCTTGATGAAACTAAGCTTGGGAAGATGTGTCCGGTAAGAAGGAATAAATTCAACTTATTGGAAAATAAAAAGAGAAATTAAAAATCAAAAAATAATTAACGTCATTTTTTTTAAATGATCCGTCATTCAATTATAAGCTGAAAATATCCAATTAATTTGGAGATCTGCTATGTTCTTGTTACGAAGAGCTTTTATACCCGCGTGAACTCAAAATGGGTATATCTATTTGGAAAAAAAGTCATGAATATTTTAGAACTTGATGTGTTAAAAAATCCCTGTTCATCGACAATTGAAATACCAGGCTCTAAGAGCTATACCAATCGTGCGCTCGTGATAGCCGCTTTAACAAAGGGGGCGGTCGTTCTTCGTAATCCTCTTTATAGCGAAGACACAGAAGCCTTGATCGCCTGCCTGAGGATGTTGGGCCTCTATATTGAAACTTTGCCTGACCAAACCATTGTCCATGATGATATTTCTGTTATCGAAAACCGATATTACGAACTTTTTGCCAAAGATTCGGGAACGACGCTGCGTTTTTTATTGCCTTTTCTATGCCTAATTCCAGGCACAAAAGTGATAGTTGGCAATTGCCGCCTCAACGAAAGGCCGATTAAAGAATTGGTGGATGCTTTGCGTCTGCTGGGTGCTAAGATTGACTACCTTGAAAAAGAAGGGCAAGCCCCTTTGAAAATTGATTCTTCCGCTTTATCAGGGAGTAGAATTACAATTGACGCCTCAATCAGCAGTCAGTTTTTGTCCGCCTTGTTAATGATCGCGCCCCTCTTGAATGGATTAAGAATTTGCCATCATGGTGAAGTTATTTCTAAGCCTTATATTGAAATGACCATTCGAATGATGCAAGAGTGGGGAGTGGGGGTTTTAAGGATGGATGATGGGAGCTATCTAATCCCAGAGGGGAAATCTTACCAAAAAAAGCACTATGTCATTGAAGGCGATTTTTCCAGTGCAGGCTATTTTTTTGCAATTGCAGCCTTGACGAGATCGACTCTTACTATAAAGAATCTTAATCCGTATTCACTTCAGGCTGATAGTAAGTTTTTAAATATTCTTGAAGAGATGGGCAATGAGGTGATCATAAGCAGTCAGGCAGTCACGCTTGTAGGAAAACAAATTTTACCTTTATCGTTTACTATGGAAGATTGCCCGGATCAGGTGCAAACCATGGCCGTATTGGCTGCATTTGCAAAAGGGACAACGAAAATTTCAGGGGTTCGATCACTCCGCTTGAAAGAGACCGAGCGGGTAAAGGCGCTGAAAAAAGAATTGGCAAAAATGGGAATTAAAACAGAAGACTCTCCTGACACGCTGACAATTTTTGGAGGCAGCCCGCATGCCGCCCTCATCGATACTTATGGGGACCATCGTATGGCTATGGCTTTTGCGGTAGCAGGTAAAAAGTTGCCCGGCATGCAGATTGCCCACCCTGAAGTAGTGAATAAAACGTTTCCAACTTTTTGGGAAAAGTTAAACTCTTTATGAAAATTATATTGATCGGCTTCATGGGTTCTGGAAAGTCCTCGGTAGCAAAAAAATTAGGTCACCTACTAAAATTACCTATTCTCGAAATGGATGAACGTGTGCTTGAAAAAACAGGCACAAATAATATGCACGAAGTTTTTTCTAAGGGAGGGGAGTTGCTGCTGCGTGAAACGGAAATGGCGATCGCTCAGGAGCAGGCTTCAGATAGTAGTGACCTCATTATTTCAACTGGTGCAGGAGTTATATTAAATAAGGTGATTTTAGAAAACTTAAAGGGGAATAAAGGAAAAATTTTGTTTCTCCATGCAGCTTTTAAAACCATCGCTTTGCGCCTAGCTGAAGATAAATCCCGTCCTTTATTTGAAAATAAGGCTAAAGCAGAAGCCTTGTATCATCTTAGGTTGCCCCTCTATTTGAAATATGCGGACGAGGTTATTGAAGTAGATCAAAAAAATGTCTATGAAATTGCGCAAGAGATTGCCGAAGGAATTTTAATGTATGGCTGCTAATTCATTTGGAACCATTTTTAAGATGACAACGTGGGGAGAATCACACGGCAAAGCTATTGGCGTGGTCATTGACGGGTGTCCGGCTAACCTTGAAATTTCTACAGATGAAATCAATGCTGCCCTGGCCTTGCGTGCGCCTGGGGTAAATCCGTATACTTCGCCAAGAAGAGAAGATGATACCGCTGAAATTCTTTCAGGCCTATTTGAAGGCAGAACGACGGGGGCCCCAATTTGCATCAGCATTGCAAACCAAGATGCTGATCCAAGCAAGTATGAACCGATCAAAGATTTGCTTAGGCCTGGACATGCCAATTACACCTACTTGGAAAAATATGGGATTTTTGATTACCGGGGCGGCGGACGTGCCTCAGCCCGTGAAACAGCCGGCCGTGTGGCAGCCGGCACCATTGCCAAAAAATTTTTGGAAGGCAATGGAATTCAGTTAGTTGCTTATATCAGACAAATTGGGAGCGTTGGAGCTATCGTCGAGGCGGGCAATTTCGAAAGGATGCGTCAATCAACTTATCAAAGCCCGGTGTACTGCCCCGATGTGCAGGCAGCCTCTTCAATGATCGCTTTGATTGAAAAGGCCAAAGCGGAAGGAGATTCTTTGGGGGGAGTTGTTGAATTTATGGCCTTTTCAGTGCCTGCAGGTCTAGGCGATCCAGTTTATGAAAAACTGGGGGCAAAGCTTGCACATGCCATGATGAGTTTGCCGGCCGCCAAAGGCTTCGAAATAGGAGCAGGATTTCGTTCAGCCTGCATGGCGGGTTCCGAACATAACGATCTATTTACGAAGGCGTCGGGCGAAGTGCGGACGCAAACTAATCATGCCGGCGGTATTTTAGGAGGGATTTCGACGGGGATGCCAATTATTGGTAGAGTTGCTTTTAAACCTCCCTCTAGCATAATGAAAACCCAGGAGACACTCACTCTATCAGGCGAACAGGCAACTTTTAGGCTGCCTTCCGGCTCGCGACATGATCCGTGCCTAGCCATCCGGGCCGTTCCGGTTGTTGAAGCAATGGTAGCTTTAGTTTTAGCGGACGCAATTCTTCTAAACAGATGTGCAAAGCGATGATCAAAGAATTGATCTGTAAAATTCCTGCTTCCTTCGAACATTATGCCATCGAGATCGGGAACGGGCTGTTGTGCCTTCAAAGCAAGTTCCTAAGCCCCCTTGCCTCAAAGTTTGCCATCATTACGGATGATTGGGTTGCCCTATTATATGGAGAACAATTGCAAAAATCTCTCTTTTCTTCCGGATTGGATGCTTGTCTATTTTCATTTCCAAATGGCGAACAACATAAAACGCGAGCCACCAAGGAGCTTTTGGAAGATCAGATGTTTAAAAAAGGACTTAGCCGCGATACATGCGTGATTGCTTTAGGCGGGGGAGTTGCAACGGATCTGGCAGGTTATGTTGCAGCTACTTATTGCCGGGGGGTTCCTTTAGTAATGGTCCCAACTTCGCTTTTAGCGATGGTTGATGCAAGTATAGGGGGTAAAACAGGAGTGAACGTCTCTTATGGAAAAAACATGCTCGGGTGTATCTATCAGCCTAAGAAAGTGATCATCGATCTCTCCACGCTTAAAAGTCTGTCAAAAAAAGAGCTATCTAATGGTGTTGTAGAGATAATTAAGCATGGGCTTATCGGCGGCGGCAAGTTATTTGAAGATCTTGAGAAGCAATCTGGAAAACTTTTAGCTTTGGACCAAACTGTGCTGGAAAAGGTGGTTTTCGAGAGCTGCCGCATCAAAAAGGAGATCGTAGAGGAAGATGAAACGGAAAGGGGAAAAAGACGTCTTTTGAATTTTGGTCATACCATTGGACATGCCTTAGAAGTGCTTGCCCATTATTCTCTCTCACATGGCGAAGCTGTCGCTATTGGGCTCTTGGTCGAAAGCTATCTTTCCTTAAAACTTGGTGTGCTTGATCAAAACTCTTTCGACAGGATCAAAAGCATTCTAATCAGGTACAGCCTCCCTCTGCGGCTACCTTTCAAAATTTCTTCCGCGAACATGTTTGATGCAATGGCATTAGATAAAAAATCCCTTACCGGTCAGCCTCGTTTTGTGACGATCGAGTCGATCGGCTCTTTTCTTTCCCATAAAGGCTGTTACTGCGCTGCAGTTGAAAAATCATTAATTGAAGATGCAATAAAATGGATGAATGATGATCTGTGCTGTCATTAATGGGCCTACTTTTGAAGAAGCACGTCAACAGATTGCCCAAGCCGCTGTCTCAGCCGATTTGGTCGAACTGCGGCTCGATTGTTTTTCAGCATTGAAAATGGATGCCCTAAATACTCTCCGCTCCCAATTTTCCATTCCCATGATATTTACCTTAAGAAGTCAATCACACGGGGGAAACTATGACCGCTCGGAAGAAGAGAGGCTTACTGCTATTCTTAGTTTAATGGAATTAGAACCCGAATATTTTGACCTTGAAAACCATGTCACCTCCTCTATTATTGATACAATTTCATCTCGATTCCCAGAAATCCGGTTGATCCTTTCTTACCATAATTTTAATGAAACACCGGCTGATCTAGAAAAAATTTATCAGGAAATGAAGAAGGCACCTGCCTTTTTCTATAAAATTGCCATGTATGCTAACAATTGTCTGGATGCAATGCGTTTAATCTGCTGGGCAAAACAAGAAGATGATCGCCTCATTGCCATTAGCATGGGCCCGCATGGGCAGATCAGCCGGATCCTCGGACCTCTGATCAAAAGTCCAATCACATATGCTGCTCTTGAGGAAGACCAACAAACAGTCTCCGGACAGCTCTCGGTCAAATCATTGATTGAACGGTATCATTATCGCTGTTTGAATCCTTCTACGACAATTTATGGCTTAATTGGGGATCCTGTTCATCAAAGCATCAGTGATGAGACCCATAACCACCTCATGGAGGTCTGTCACTTAAATTCTGTGTATTTAAAAATCAAGGTAAAGCCGGGAGAGCTAAAGGTTTTTTTAGAATTTGCGAAGCAGCTTCCTTTTCATGGACTTAGCGTTACCATGCCTTTAAAAGAACACATCCTCCCTTTTCTTGATGAAATCGATTCGAAAGCTGCGGCTATTGGAGCTGTCAACACGCTCCTCTTCGATAATGGAAAAATTTTTGGATTCAATACAGATTGTAGCGGTGCATTGAATGCGATTGAGAAAGACTATACCGTGAAGGGAAAGAAGATCATGATTATTGGGGCAGGCGGGGCTGCTAAAGCCATTGCTTACGAAGCACAGCGGAGGGGAGGGTTGGTGACTATTGTTAGCCGGAATGCCAAAAAAGCTCTCGAGGCGGCCCGGGGTATGAACTGTAAAAGTTATGGGTTAGATAATATTGAAGCCTCTTCAGAAGCACGATATGACATTATAATTAACTGTACTCCGGTCTGCCCTCCGATTGCATTTACTTACATCCTTCCTCAAACGATTGTCATGGATATTACGACCAAACCGAAAGAGACTTTATTTTTACAGCATGCCAAGGAAAAGGGATGCCGGGTGATTTATGGTTACCAGATGTTTATAGAGCAAGCTTTAGGTCAATTTAAGCTGTGGTCTAGGCAGTCTATCGATATGGACCAAAGAAGAAAAATCCTTGAAAAAAGAGCCTTGCAAGCATTATTTAGACAAGGGGAGCATTGAGGGAGGCTTTTTTCACAAAATGATCCATTTGAAGCCTACCTTCGTATATTTTTTTATTGAATTGATGAGCAATAAGAGTATCAAAAAAAATTGGAATGACTTTGGCAAGAAAGTTCCTTAAGCAATTCTGAATTTAGCCGGTGAATTCGAAGGCATTTTTAATTGCGGCATCCACTTCTCTTAGGGAGGGCTCAGGGACAGTTTTTACAGTTTTTTGTATATGTGTAAAAGTGTCAAAAAAGAACCGTTTTTATTGTGTTTTCTTTCCATTTGAATCAGTAGCTTTGTTTTATACCGGATAATCACAATCTATCAATAATTCAAAAAAAATATTGTACCAAAACATTATTTACCACCTTTATCTTTCTTAAAAGTGCAACTGTTGCGCTTTGAATTTCCATTTCACAAGAAATTTAAAAAAGGAAGAAATAGGTCTAAATTGCTTAACGAATCCGGAAAGATTCACTTGAGTTTTTATGATGAAATAGCTTTGAAGTTGCAGGTATAATGCCTTTTTAGTATACCTTGCTTAAGGTAATTCAAAGCTTTAAAATGAGTATCAGTTATGAATCAGATAAATTATTCTCCCACTAGCCATAAACACTATAATGAAAAAGATTGTTTAGGTTTTCATAATGTAGTTGCCTGTTTTACAAGTCAATATCTATTAATGCCTAATGAATATGGGTGTGAGTTTATTGCTAATAAACTTAATAAAATAGCCAAAAAAGTATATTGGGAATTACGTTCCGTACTTTATATATCTCGTGAACATAAAGAAAGAATAAATCAATTAGAACATATGTTTATGCAACAATCCAAAGAAATCGTTTTTCAAGATGTAACGCCTTTTGAGCAAATGTGTGCTATCGATGATTGGTTCAGCCACCACACACCCCTTCGTAATAGCTTTACATTTTATCTATCAAGCAGAACAAAAAGCCATGGACACTATCTTTATCATTCTATTTCTGCCAATTTCACGCGTAGAAAGCATGATATCTATAGTTTAATGCAACTTATGCTAGGCTCGGGAACAGGGGCACCCAAATATTATGATGATAAAAATTTAAAAATTGATACGCTTGATAAGCAAGATCCCTTTCAAAATAAATATGCCGCATATATTTATCCCCTAGAAGCTCTAGAAATAGTGCGGCAACCGAAATTTATTTTTTCAACATTATTGAAAGGAAATTCTTTTGAGGCCGAATTAATTGATGAAGATATACGATATGGAGTTATAGAGAATGGGACAATTCGGCCTACTGCTTGTATAGAAATAATTGGACAAAATAAACTGAATTGGGAATGCGAATTAATCAAAATTCGAAGCGCAGCTTCTACTTTATTTATTATTGATCAAATATTTCACTTAAAGGGACTTAAAGAAGAAGATTCAAATATTTGTTCCAATACTGATTATGAAAATCATTCTTTATTTGTAACCCCAAGAAAAATTCTTGAAGCTCTTAAGGACAGCTTGATATCCCAAAATAAAGAAAGGGGGGATCAGAATCTATATCAGCTTATCTTTAAAATGTTTGTTGTCAAAATAGGAGTGCAGTCTACCTTGAGTTTGCATAACCATATTATTTCGAAACTTGAGAATTTTGAAAATATTTAGTTTTTTCCACGTTTGATCTTTTCCCAAAACACAAAATAGTGCATTGCGGCATTTTTTTTAGGCTTAATCAGCTTAATGTTTACTATCAGCAGTTTTTGATCTTTTACCTTTTTCTGCAATGGAAATTACTTTTGAATATGAGCTACAACATGGCTTTGTTTTTCTCCTTTATAATCTTGAATGATTTCAAGCTTGTGTTTCTAGAAGCTAAAACATATGACAGCCTTTTTAGGGATTAGCTTAATTAAAGTTTATCAATAGGCAATTCATTATAAAATTCTAAGTATTGAAGCATATCATAAGGAGTTCTGCGACTTCCATAGTTGAAATAAGCCAATCCGTAATGCGCCATCTTTGTAGTTTTTTAGTATAGTTTGAGCTTTTTTGTTCTTTCACCGCGAAGTAAAAATAGATTGATTACTAATAGCTTTAATTTCACAAATAATTTGCGAGAGCATTTGAAAATCTTGTTTAACTCAGCATCTTTGGCTTCTTTTAGGATATTTTTATCAAAATATTTTGGATATTATTTTCTTTAATTTGGAAAAGCTTTCCCTCACCAAATATTCCATGGGCTGTTGCTAAGGCAGCTGCATTTTTTGCCATTTAATCCCCCTACTAATTCCGTTGTGTTTAATTGTGTACGTTCCAAAAACTCCTCTACAAGAGATCCGATAATCTTCAACAACTCGTGAGGTTGGTGCTGTTTCAAAACAGGTTTTAAACGATTGTAAGTGGATTCCTCGGTTATTTTAATTAGTAAGAAAGCAAAAGCAATTGGAACAGCTATCAACTTAATTGGCGCTATAAAGTTCCAGACAAACTTATACTAACACCAAAACAAAACATATACAACAAATCATGGAGTTCTTATCGGTTAGTGGGACGCCTTTTTGCGAATTATGACCCAATTAAACCGCAGAAAAGAAGGTTTTTATCAAGCATTTATCAAAGTTTCAAATAATTACCAATTAAGCGTTTAAATCGCGCAAGGAGAGAAAAGAAAATGAAAAATCTGCTAAAAATAAATCGAAAGACCCTATTGTTGCATTAAGGGGGTTGATGCTTTACTGTATTACACAAAAATGACAATCTTCTAAATCGACTTGGTTGTTGGTATTTAGTTTGCGCTTCTCCTCCTGTTTAGAGAGGCTCAATATATTATCTGGTTGATATTGCGTTTGCTCTTTTTTAGCATTAATAGCTGTGGGTTCAAGGTTTTTGACTTTCTTCGTATTGAATTGAGAGTTTTGTCCATAATTAGTCTCCTCTTCTTTAAAAGATAAGTGCTCAGGATTCAAATCTGCCAAATCGTCAAAATTGAAATCAAAGTGCTTATCTTCCAGTCCTATGGCTGCTATATTTTTAATTTTACTTATCTTATTATTGTAAATCCTTAGAACGTCATACAGGGTCTCATGGTTCATTATCACATCAGGTATATTGTCTATTAACATGAGAGCTTCATTCAATAAATCTTCAGCAATATAACAATTTTTAAAATTACCCTCTGTAATTAGGTCTATAGCAAGGTTTCGATAGTTTTGAGAAATAGTTTGGCAATCGCTGATTGGTAGATGGCGGATAAACGCATTTGTTTTTTCTCTACTATTACCCGCCAGTAAGTCATTATATTTATTTTGAGTAGCAACGTTAAGAGCTTGTAAGGTCGTCTTTCTTTTTGATAAATCGGATATTTTCATAGCCAACTTTTTAGCTTTTTTAATATCCCCTTGTTGAGCTAAATCTTTAATAGAAATCGATAAAAAAGAATCAATCTTTTGAAAATTTTTGTCTCGTGTTGAATTAAAAAGATCTTCTAATGTTGATTGATCATTTTGTTTTGTTATTAATTTAATTAATAAACAATTAATAGAATCAGCTTCTTTTCGAGATTTAATAGGTATTTTCTCAGCAAAACGTATAGCCATATTTAATTTGTTATATTCAATAAAAAGCGTTGATATTTTTTGTAATTTTTTAGAAATCGAGATTAGACATTTGTATTTTTCTACTAAGTACGGATTCTCGATTGGGATTTGAAAGGCGCTTTCTATTGCTTTGTCAAAGCAATTCAAGGTGATTAATGTATCATTTGAACTTTCTTGAATTTTTGTAAATGCTATTGTTCTGTTCAATGGATTAAATATCAGCATCGCAATCTCTAAAGCCTTATCAAGAGAACCGATTCCTATAAAATGCTCACTAATGTTAAGAAGCTTTTTGTCTTCAGTATTTGAATAAGGGAGATACTTTGCTGTTTTTCGGTATAGTCTTATTAAATCATGGAAGTGCCTGCACGTGGTTGGCATATTGTACGATTTAAATAGGATATTTAAATCCTTCTCATTTAAATCTTTCAATGCAGTAAAAATGTATCTTTTTAGCTTATGGATTGATCGTATGACTTCTGTAATAAGTGGTTGAGCGATAATTTGCGTCTTATCTGTCAAGAGCAAGAGATTCCGTTTTTCTGGATGCTTAGTTTTCACGTACTCTATACATTTCTTAAGTCTTCGAAACTCTTGGATTACGGTATTATCTAATACTCGAAGCCAATGTTTATTTACTAGACGCATTGGCCGCATCTCGCCTGTATCATCTAGATAGATTAAAACATTCCCTAATAATTTCCCATTATCTGGATAGCATAGGAACTTACCTAATGCTTCATTTGTATTAGTTGAGTTCATCTTAAAAAATCTCCTAATTATTCTAATTATAAATGCGGTTGAATTTTTCGCAAAGTTTAGGATTGTTTTTTTCTGTATTACCCAACAAAAAATTGTCTAAAGATTTATTTCTTTTATTGAATATAAATTTAATGTTTTTAAATTTTTCCATAATATTAATCAAAGACTTAGATGTCAATGCCTTCATCACCAATCCAAGACCTTCTCCTCCACATTCAAAAATTTTCTTTTTTAAATTCAAAGCCTTTATCGCATGCAAATGGATTCCAACCCTTAATGGTATATTGTTCTAAGCTTGGTATGACCTACATTTATTGGATTAATTCTTTGGCCTCATTAGCCTATGCAATAAAAGTGAAAACAGTTGCTGGCGCTAAAAAGCTCCATCAATTTGGGGACAAACCAACCCCGAGCAAAAACTGGCATTGAAAAGATTTGAATGTGAAAATAGACGTTCTTTACCCCTCAAGGTTGAATTATTAACTATCTAGATCGAATGATTCTAATTCAAAAAAACCCCTTAATACCATTGAAAGTTAAGGCAAATTGAAGAATGGAATAGAAGAAAAGAGGAGCTTTTTTATTATGATAAGGTTTGAAATGGCAATCAATTGCAATTTTCAAAAATTTAAATATAACTTTATTAAAAGCCAACTTTCTATTAGGCAGCATTAAGAGTATAAATTAATAAAAAAATTAGGAAGCTAATTATTATAAAAAGTAATGCCAATAAAAAAGGAAAAGCCCATTTTTTAGGAGGAACATATTCAATCCCACTTTCATTGACAACTGCAGGCTCTGTAACATAGCGCCCTTGCTTAGGGACTGCAAGAGAATGAAAGTTTTCTGCCAGGTTTCTCAGATCTTTAGCGGCCTGCTCTTCGTATAAGGGTTGTCCATGCCCGGTTGCAATAATTTTAGGGTTTAATTTAGCCAACTCTCTCACAGAGGAGCCTGCAGCTTCCCAATCATAGGTGAAGTATTTAGGTGGGCCGGATAATTCTTTTTTTTGTAAAAGGACAAAAAAAGCAGACTCTTGTTTGGTTGTAACAATCGCATCTCCGGCAATCAAAAGTTTATCACTATCGCGAAAAAAGCTCACATGCTCAGGAGAATGACCTGGTGTGTGAATATATTTCCACTCAGGCAGAAAGGGCACCGAGTAATCCGTAGAAAGTTGTTTAAGATGAGAAGTAATGTCGATAGGTTTTTTGGGGTAAATCCATGATAACTCGGCCACCAATCCGTTTTTCACACTAGGGTCAGGGGGTGGGTAGTCAAAGCGTCCAGTTAAATAGGGAAATTCCAATGGATGCGCATAGACAGGAATTTCCCATTGCTCAATCAGTTGTTTCAATGAACCCACATGATCAAAATGTCCATGGGTTAGCAAAATAGCTGCAGGCCGGTTTTTGGTTCCAAATAAATGGGAAATGGTCGAATTCACTTTTTTGGCAGCTGTTTTTAAACCCGCGTCAATTTAAAACCCATTGTTGGCTGATAGGATTTTCAATTAGATAGAGATTTACGAATAAATCTCTTATTCGCCATACGTGGGATGCAATTTTTTCAGTCTTCATAACATGCTTCTTTTTGGTTATTACCTTTTCTGACCCTATATTATAAATAAAATTTAATTACTATTATTTTTGAATAAAATATGAGCCTATTGTAACCATAAAAGCATTGGCTGACGGGCAAGTTGGTAAATGAATGCCCACTCAGCGAAAGTTAAGTTAATGAACCCTCCGGGGCTTTGAACATTAAAAACTTCTATTGAAATTTAAATAAAGTTATATTATTTAAGTTTAATTGAAAAAAAAGGTTTTATGAATTCGTTAAATATTAATTGTATACCTAGAAACGATTTGGAAAAATTAATTGAAGAATTAAATTCTTTAGAATCAAAAATTTCTGGGCTAAAAGAAAATATAACTCTTAGGCAGTAAATAATTTGTTCAATAAGAATTTAAGATTAATATTATCTCAGACAGGTAACAATGACAGCGCTCCGCAACTGAAAAAATCCATGTTAAATTTAAGTGAAATTATAAAAGAACAGGCTGGTTCCGGAGCTAAGCAATTAGCATTTGATGGGGCTTTTTGAAGAGGGGTCTCATCCATCAGAAATACAGGAAGATTCCCTAAAAAACATCTTTCGAATATTAATTTACAATCAGAAAGCACCCTATTTCAGAATATCAATAATAAATCCGAAGATACGACTTATGTGTCTAAAAATTGGCTAAAGTATAGCAATGAAGTAAAAAAAGAGTGGGTATGCCAACAAGGTATTTCTTTACGAAAAGTGAGCCGTTGTCAAACAGCAAACGAGGCAGTGGAATTTATAATCAAAAATAAATTAACTGCAGCCAATCTGTCCGAGTATCCTGATCTGACAGACAGTGATCTTGAAAAACTAGTAAAAGATTGTCCTCAACTTAATTTTTTGATTATAAAATCTAATGAAATTACAGGGGACAAGCTAGCTGATGCCCTTAAAGCTTTCACCAAGCTGCAGCATCTAAATTTACTTTGTTGCCAGCAGATTTTCGAAGGCCTGTTAGTTGATGCCCTTAAAGAGCTCCCTCAGCTGCAGCACTTAGATTTAAGCCATTGCCAGCAGATTACGGGGGACAAGCTGGCTGACGCCCTTCAGTTTCCTTTTCAAAATGTAAACCCTTGTGCAGCTTAAATATTAATATAGCTATGGAATTTGTACGAGCTAATTTAATATTGTTGTTTTTTATAGCTCTTAAATAATTGTTGTTTTATGATGGCTAATTATTAAATTAAAAAAAAGGATATTCATGATTGCTTTAAATAGTTCTTCTGAAAATGGAAACACCTTAAAAATTTTAATTGAGAAATTAGATTATTGTGCATCGAATGAAAAATTAAATTTAGCTCAAATTAACATGCTAATAAAAAATAATTTAAGATTATTATTGTCACAGACAGGGAACGGTAACACTGCTCCGCAACTAAAAAAAACCATGTTAGTTTTAAGTAAAAGATTTTTTAAAGAACAACCCAGTTCGGCTGCTTATCGCTTAGCTTTTAAAGTGCAATGCCTTGCAATGGGGCTTTGTAGAGAGGGGCCTTCTCCTGCATGTGAACTACCTGATGATCTACTAAAACACATCTTTTCAATAGTGATTAAACAACCAGAATGTAACCTATTTAATAAAATTAATAATTATGACACGACCTTGGTGTCTAAAAAATGGCTTAAGTACAGCAATGAAGTAAAAAAAGAGTGGGTATGCCAACAAGGCATTTCCTTGCGGAAAGTGACCCGTTGTCGAACAGCAAGCGAAGCCATTGAATTTATAATTATAAATAAATTAACCGCAGCAAATCTTTCTGAGTATCCTGATTTGACAGATGAGGATCTTGAAAAACTATCAAAATGTCCTCAACTTAAACTTTTATCTATAGGATCTACTAAAATTACTGGGGACAAGCTGGCTGACGTCCTTAGGGCGCTCGCTCAACTGCAGCACTTAAATTTAAAAGGTTGTTTTCACCTTACAGGTGACAAGTTGGCTCACTCTTTTAGAAAGCTCACTCAGCTGCGTTACTTAGATTTAGGCTTTTGTGGACAGTTTACAGAAGACCAACTGTCTGATGTTCTTAAAATGCTCCCCCAGCTGCAACACTTAAATTTAGTAGGTTGCGTTACAGGGGACAAGCTAGCTAAAGCCCTTAAAGCTCTCACTCAGCTGCAATACTTGAATTTATGTTTTTGCGAACAGATTACAGAAGATAAGCTAATTGACGCTCTTAAAG
This sequence comes from Candidatus Protochlamydia sp., assembly GCA_013695355.1. Lineage (GTDB taxonomy): Bacteria > Chlamydiota > Chlamydiia > Chlamydiales > Parachlamydiaceae > Protochlamydia. The sequence continues at coordinate 49,788 of JACDAQ010000020.1, read as the reverse complement.
CGCTTACGCAGTTAAAACGCTTAGAATTAGGTAGTTGCCCTCAGATTACAGGAGACAAACTGGCTGACGCCCTTAAATGGCTCGTTCAGCTGCAGCACTTAGATTTAAACTATTGCGGACAAATTACAGGGGATAGGCTGGCTGACGCCCTTAAAATGCTCACTCAGCTGCAGTGCTTAAGATTAAGTGGTTGCCAGCTTACAGAAGATGAGCTGACTGACGCTCTTAAAATGCTAACGCAGCTGAAACACTTAGATTTAAGCCGCTGTCCTCAGATTACAGGGGACAAGCTGGCTGATTCCCTTGAAGCGCTCACACAGTTGAAGCACTTAAATTTAAGCGACTGCCAGCAGATTACGGGGGGCAAGCTGACTGATTCCCTTAAAGCGCTCAAACAGCTGGAGCACCTAGATTTAAGCTATTGCCAGCAGATTACAGAAGACCATCTGGCCGATGCCCTTAAAACGCTCACTCAGCTGCAGTATTTAAATTTAAACAGTTGCGAGCAGATTACAGGGGACAAACTTGCTGATGCCATTAAAGTTCTCATTTGGCTACAGAATCTAGATTTAGGAGGCTGTCGTAAAATTAGAGGAGACGGGGTAGCTGACGCCCTTAAAGCGCTCATTCAGTTGCAGAGCTTAAATTTAAGCGGCTGTCAGCAGATTACTGGGGACAAGCTGGCTGAAGCCCTTAAAATGCTCAGGCAGCTGGAACACTTGAATTTAAGCTTTTGCCGGCAAATTACAGGGGAAAAACTGGTTGAAGCCCTTAAAGTGCTCACTCAATTGCAGCACTTAGACTTAAGCGGCTGCGAGCTAATTAAAGGGGACAAACTGGCTGACGCCCTTAAAATGCTCATTAAAGTCAAAATTGTAAGTTGAGTTAAATGTCACTTATTTGATGATAAAGCAGGGTGAAATGAAGGGGCAGCGCTAAAATTTAAGCTACTGCCTTCAAATTACAGAAGAAATGCTGGCCGATACCCTTAAAGCGCTCATCTGCAGTACTTAAATTTAAACAGTTGCGAGCAGATTACAGGGAATAAACTTGCCGATCCCATTAAGGTGCTCATTTGGCTCAGAATTTAGATTTAGGGGGCTGTCGTAATATTAGAGGAGACGGGGTAGCTGACGCCCTTAAAGCGCTCATTCAGTTGCAGAGCTTAAATTTAGGGGGCTGTCGGCAGATTACAGGGGACAAGCTGGCTAACTCCCTTAAAGCACTCACTCAGTTGCAGCAAATAGATTTAAGCGGTTGCCGGCGATTAAATGCAGGGGACAATCTAGCAGATGTCCTTAAAGCCCTCACTCAGTTACAGCGCTTAAATTTAAAGGGCTGCCCAAAGATTACAGAGAAAAAATTGGCTGCTGTAAAGCACTTATTTAGTAAAATTTCATTCGAATATAATTTTTATGAGTGATTAGATGATGGATAAGACATAGTATGTTTTGTTAATTTTTAAAAATCAATTTAGGCTTGTAAGATTTGATAGCTCTATCAAAAGTTAACGCTCCGTTATTTATCCGATTGTCATGTATCGTTTGACTGACCAATTCCAAAAGCAATTGGCTGCAAAGAGAGAGGCTAAAGCGGCGGCCAGAAGGGCGGGTAATGCCAAACTGTCTGTGGGATCGACAAGCACTCTAGTGGGGAAACTGGCAATCATCCCCACAGGAATGACCAACAGAATAAAATAACGAACCCCCGGCCCATAAAGATGGTCTGGCCTTTGCCCCATTTTAAAAAAGGTGAAATAAAGGTCATGAAAATGCTCTGCACGGGTGATTAATAAGGCGACCGTACTGAAAAACAGGCGGGTTGAGTAAAAGATGGAGAGGGCAGCCGGCACCACGATAAGGATCAGCAATGAGCGCAGCCATGGAAAGCCGCCAGGCAGTAAGGAGAGGCTCCATAAGAGCCAAGATAGAGCAAAAATAGCATTTAGCAAGAAGCCGCACTGGAGTTTTTGCGACGTCATCAATTGTTGTGAGCTTACTGGCCGCAGCAATAGAAGGTCCAGATCGCGGCGTGCAATCTTCTCAGAAAAAACATCGAAATTATGAGCAAATAAGATCATTTGGAAGGCATCCACTAAGAATAGGATGCCTAAGAAAACGCGCATTTCAGCAATGCCCCAACCGCCCAAGCTGTCGACATGCAGATAAATCGTTTCAAATAAGATAATTTGCATTGAATACCAAAGAATGTCATTTGAAAACTGCACTCCAAGATTAAAAGGTACTTGCAAGTCGGCAATGGCGCTCAATTTTAAAAAAGTCCACTCCATGGTCAATATTTTTTTTAAATTTTTCCAGATACTCATGCTCCTGTGCCTCCGTAGCGACGCAAGCCTTTTTTCCAGATGAAAGAGGCTAATAATCCAAAAAAAATTCCTCCAATGGCGAGGCTGATAAATCCTTGCATAAAGACATTTGATTCAATGCGTCCTGACAAATAAGCAGCCGGCAGGTAAATGCCAGAACTAAATGGAAGAGCAATGACCCACTCACGCAAGGGCGAAGGGAGCAAATCCAAGGGCATGAGTTCGCCTGTAAGAATCCATATGATCATATTCTTGCTGTTGTTAAGGCTGTAGACATTGTCAAAAAAAAAGGCCATTGAAGCAACTGCGAAGTGCAAAGAAAAAAGAAGGATCACATAGCTTATCCCCATTAATAATACCATAGGAAGCCTTTCCGCATGGAAGGGTAGGTCCCATATCTTTGCTATCATAAATATAAACGGGACCATGATAAAAGCTGTGATAAGCTTCTGTCCTAACAATTGCCCCAAGTGATAGGTAAAGAAAGAACCAGGCCGAAGCAGTAAGGCATTTACAGCTCCGGTGTTAATTTCTGATATCATTGCTCGCTCAAAGCGCCAATTCATGCTGCCTAGTTGTAAAATGACATAAAGAAAATAACCTATATAATAGCGCGCCGGAAAGCCGGCCAATGAATCATTTCCAGTTGCGTTAATTAAGCCCGTCCAAAAGGCTACCTCTACTAAAAAATAGCAGACAGGAAGAATCGCAATCGCCATGACAAAGTCAACGGGATAGGTTATTCGGCTCGCTATTCCGAGCTTTACGCAGGCCAATGCTCTATATAGAAAATTTAAGTCAAATTGTGGCTTAAAACTTTGTTTTATGGAGCAGCAGTTCCTTTTCAAGAAAGAGGCGCATGACATCTTCAAAATCGGGTTCTTCTATTTTTAGGTCCCGTATAGGGGCCTCTGTGGTTATTATTTTTAAACAGTTGAAAAGCTCTTCCGATGTCATAGCGTGATCAAATGAAAGAGCTCCTTTCGGTATATGCAGTTCAGGCGAAATGTCCACTTCCTTGGTTAAAGGCATGGTAAAATCGACGATTAAACGCTTGGTCGTGGGAGTCAGGGACATAAAATGGTCGACGGTCCCATCATAAGCGATGGCCCCATGGCTCATGAGCAGAAGCCGGTCGGCCAGTAAAGCGATGTCATCCATGTAATGGCTTGTGAGGATGATCGTTACATCGGTCCCTTTAAGCTCTTCCAAAATAAATTGGCGGATGTTGGTTTGGGCAACAACGTCGAGACCAATGGTCGGTTCATCTAAAAATAGAATTTTTGGCGCATGAAGGAGGCAACCGATAAGCTCCATTTTCATTCGTTCACCCAAACTTAAACGGCGCAAAGGTACTTTTAAGACATGTTTACAATCTAACCGCTCGGCCAGCTCATCGACGCGCTGCATGGCTGTTTTTTTTTCCAAGTCATAAATTGCGATCAAGAGTTGAAAGCTGTCGCTGGCTGGAATGTCCCACCAAAGCTGGTTTTTCTGCCCCAAAAGCAAGCTGATTTGCCTCAAAAAAGGATTGGGGCGTTCCCACGGTGTATAGCTTAAAACTGACGCGGTTCCATTCGTCGGAAAAATAAGCCCTGATAGCAATTTCAATAATGTTGTCTTCCCTGCTCCGTTGGATCCGACGAGGCCAACGATTTGACCCCGCGTGATCTCAAGATCGGTCGGCAATAAGGCGTGCTTCACTTCGGACTTTTTAGAAAAAATTCCTTTCATTGCCGCTAAAAGACCTGTTTCTTTTGTAAAGGTCAAATAGCTGCGTGCCAGATGCTTGGTTGAAATAACGATATCTTGCATAAAATTCCAAAATTAGGCGAATTAAATCTCACTTTGACGCGCTGTCAAAAATTGGATGCAAGCCTTTTTATTTTTACTTAAGGCCCAGTCCAAAGCTATTTTCCCCTGATGGTCTTTAGTGTATAAATTTGCTTTCTTTAATACTAAAGCACTTGCCAAATTATCCGTGTCCAATAACGCGGCAAAGTGAAGCGGTGTTTCACCTATGGAATTAGATATTTTACAATTGGCATTCATATTGATCAATGTAATGGCAAAATTTTCATTGCCGCTTTTTAGTGCCCAATGCAAGGCTGTATTGCCATTTTTACTTTGTGCATCTAAGGTTTTAGCATAGCTGCACAATAATTTAAAACTGTACATTGAAATTTGATTCTTTTTTGAAGCAGCAGCTAGACGAATAGCGGCTTCCACTGTTTCTGCCCCGAGTTTCAGGCAAACTTTTTTAATTTCTATTTCTTCGTATCCACGCTTCCTTGCCTTTTCAAAATCTGAAATGAGATGAGGGTTATAATGATTGGTAAGTTGTGTCTCATTGTGATTTTTCCAAAAAGCAGCAATTTTGTAATTTAAATTTAAATCTAAAATTGTAATTTTTTTATCTGCTAAAATTTTATCTTCACCCATTTGTGTCAGAAAATCATATTCTAATTCAGCTAATGACGCCTTCTTTAGGCAATCAGAGTTGTATTTGAGCGAGTCAAATAGTGGTTTTAATATAGCGAATAAATTTGTGTTAGATAGTCCTACTTGCAACCGCTCAACATTCGATAATTGACTGCAAATCCATAAAAAACTTGCTGGATGGCTTTGGCTTAAATCGATCATAAATAATCCTTGTTCTAGTTTTTAATTAAAATAATTTATGTTTTATATTTTGGTTTCGTAAAAATTTCAACGTTAGATGTTAACAACAAAGTATTGTTTTGTCTACTTGATTGTATGATAAAGTTATGGTTGGATTAATATTTATTTATTAATATATATTATACAATTTTAAAAAAGTATTTAAAAAAGGGAATCATGGAAGCCTATAATCATTATCAAATGTGCAAATCTGATTTATTGGATTTAATTTTCATTTCAACACCAATAGCGGATTTACTTTCCTGCACGACGGTATGCAAGCTTTGGAAGGAAAAAGTTCAAAATAACCCTATCTATATAGTTTCGCCTCAGATCATTCATCATGGATTTTTTGGGACGAGCGTAATGAGAAACAACGAAAAAATCTTTCTCCGCATGGAATCGATCACACAAGAAAATACTGAGGGCTGGCGCCACCATCGAATGCTCACCGAATACATTGCTAACGGAAATAACAGAGGGGTTCTTTCTGGACTTTTAGAATTAGCAGGTACTAACGATTATTATTGCTATGACGATGCTAAAGATGCGACCGGTTTTAGTTATGAAGAGTATCAGACCTTGACGGCTAAATTAATTGAACTTAAGAAAAAAACAAATAATAAAATAGTTAATGTGGTCAAAGCAAATAGCGCGGGAAGTCAATTCATGCGCACTAACGTAGGCAATTTCATCATCTACGCATCTAATAATAAAAACTTTTCTATGAAGGACACTGAAAAGGCTAAATTTAATCTTAAAAGCTATATTGAGGCTTACAGCAATATTTTAATCTCGGTTGGTTCTGACTTTTCTTCTGATAAAGAAAGCGTTCATAATCGAGGGATTTTTAGAAATCCTTACTGGGTGACTGAAGAAAAGTATGGGGGTTTATCAATGCTTTTGTTTGGCATGGCAGGAGCTGTTGCTGAAAAGTTTTTCCCAAAAAAAAATCAATTGCGTGTGAAGCCGCTTGGCAGCCAGCAATGCATCCTCGTCAAAAATCTCGAATTTGGTGAGGGATATATCATCAAAAATGGTGAAAAGAAAGACATTACAGAATTGGAAATATCTCCCTCAGGGGCTGAAGGAGATTTAAATTACATTCAAATTGCAGCTCTTTCACGTGTTTTTTATGAAGCAGTCAAAAAATGAAATTGAGATAAGAAAGGATGGCGGTTCAAAATTTTTGCATGGATAGTCTTTTTGTGTTAAAATTAGTTTTGCAGTAAACAGTTATTACTAATATAAATTAATTTAGATTAATAGGATAAGTCATAAATAAAGCAAAGAATACGCAAGTGATTGACTGAACCACAGGCTTTATTGCTATAAATTTTATGGTGCAATTATGCAATTAGACACACTTAATATAACTAGAGATAAACTTTCATTAAGTTTTTACCAGCAGGATGATGTGGTAGAACTTAGCCAGCTTCTAATTGGGAAGGTTTTAGTCAGCTACATTGATAATAGATTAACAAGTGGGATCATTGTCGAAACTGAAGCTTATCGGGCGCCAGATGATCGGGCGTCGCATGCTTATGGAATGCGCCGAACTAAACGCAATCAAATGATGTATGAAGCCGGAGGATATGCTTATGTTTATCTCTGCTATGGCATTCACCCGCTATTGAATATTGTGACAAATAAAGAAGGCATGCCGCATGCTATCCTTATTCGGGCTATTGAACCTATTAATGGCATTGATACTATGCTGGAAAGGCGCAAACTTAGTAAATTGGAAAGGCGTTTGACCGCAGGCCCGGGCGCTGCGGCCCGAGCTTTAGGCATCACAATGGACCATAATGGACTGCCTTTGACCGGATCAAGGCTTTGGATCCAAGAAGGTCTAAAAGAAATTCTACCTGAAAATATTATAGCCTCTCCAAGAGTCGGGATTGATTATGCTAAAGAGGACGCCTTGCTTCCTTGGAGATTCAGACTAAAAGCAAGTCCGTGGACTAGCCCCGCAAAATAAATAAATATAAAGTTAATGAGGGTAAAAAATAAATTTTATTCTGTTTCCATCTCTTCTCTTAAGGCTGAATCACAGTCGGCAATAGCAGCGTTTAATTGCGAAAGAACTGGATCATTTTCTTCATTATAATCTCCATGAACTTTATCATCTATTTTTAGCTCACCTTTTGCAGATTCAGACATAAATTCTTGACGGGATTGACGATAATCTTCCAGGCTCTTTTTCAATGTTTTTAAATAAGCATGATCTATTTTTTGACTTTGTTCTATCAAAGAATTCGAGTCATATTCTGTTACTAGATCATGGACTTTTCCAAACGTTGTTTCGGATAAAATTGAATATTCGTTGTCTAAATCTTCAATTCTTTTTTGTAAATTCATTTTTAATTGTTTGAATCCATGGATTAACCCATCAATCGATTCTAGATCATCATTTCCTTTGTGCTCTTCTTTAAGGGCAGAAAAACTTTGCAGCTGCTTTTCTAATTGATCCAATTCAATACTTGAATTTTTGAAAAAGAGATCACAACATTTCAAATATTCTAAGGCTGCGAAAATATCAGAATTAATTTTTTCATCTTTTGAATTTTTCATTTCTTCAAAAAACTTTAGCCATTCTGCTTCAATGGCTTGTAATTTTTTTTTGGCTGCGTTTAAGTCATTTAAATTATTCTCTTTTTCCATAGAACCTTCCTCATTTTTAAATTAATTATTTACCTTATCTGAACATGCCGCCTGATATAAAAACAAGATAATTTTTTAATGAATCAGCCGCTGTTTGAGACGTTTAACTGCAAAGTAACCAAAAATCACGCTAAACAGAAGGATGTACAGCAGATCGTAAAACAACGAAAGATGATAGGTATTTGTGCATATGGCCCGTGACAGGCGAACAGCGTGGGTTAAAGGTACGACTTCAGCCAGAGGTCTCAAATAGGGGGGGAGATTCGATATAGGAAATACGACTCCGGAAAAAAAGAACATTGGCGAGATAAACCCGCTAAAATAAAAATTAAAATTGTTGATCGAATTAACAAAAGAGGTGACCAGCATCGCCACAGTTGAAAACATAAACCCAGTTATAAATCCTAAGAATGGAAGCAGCCCACAAAATTTTAAATTTAAAACACCAAATAGGGCTAGCATTAAAGCGACAGCGGATGAAAAGAAAAGTCCTTTGGTGCCGGCCCAGATCATCTCGCCTATGATTAAATTTTCTGCCGTGATAGGAGCTGCCAGCATCCCATCATAAACTTTCTCAAATTCCATGCGAATGAAAGTTCCAAAAGTGCATTCAAACGAGGTGGTAAACATCGCAGAGGTCATCGGCAAGGCAGTCCCCAAAAATAAGATGTAGGGGAGTCCTTCGATAAATTGCGTGATATACAGCCCAAGTCCAAACCCAATCCCCCCTAAAAAAAGAAGGGGCTCTAGGAAAGGCGGCAAGCCATTACTGAAAATATTGATCGTGTAGACACGATAATGCCTATACCATACGCTGAAAAGGCGCGAAAAAAGGGAGGGGTATTGCATGCGTAGGGGGTTATTCATTGAGGCCTCTTCCTGTCGCTTTGATAAATAAATCTTCAAGGTTTGCTTGTCGCAGGTAATAATGCGACCCTTCCATGTTGGCCGCCAGATCTTGAAGATGTTGCGGCTCATTACTATAAAGACGAATAGATTCCTCCCTTTTTTCAATCCGGGTGGAGGTCAGGATCGTGTCAGTATTAAAAGCCTCAACTGCTTTACTTCCGTGAATTTCAAGAACAAATTTTTCAATATTTTGTTCGAGAAGATCTTTTGGATTTCCCTCTGCTACCCTTTTGCCTTTATTCATAATGAGGATACGGTCGCAAAGCACAAAGGCTTCTTCCATGTAATGCGTTGTGAGAAGAATAGTGGTCCCCTGTTTTTTTAGTTGCCTAAGCTTATCCCAGAGGTGATGACGAACCTGTGGATCCAGGCCAATCGTTGGTTCATCCAGGATTAGTAGTTTTGGATTGTTCAACAGAGCTCTTGCGATAATTAAGCGTCGTTGCATCCCTCCTGAGAGTTCTTTAGTGCGGGCATATTTTTTTTCGGAGAGGTCCATAAATTGGAGCAAATTTTCAATGCGGCTTTTGACTAATACACTAGATAGGCCGTAAAATTGTGCGTAGACCTTTAAGTTATCAAAGACATTGAGTTCTTCATCGAGATTATTGTCTTGGGTCACAACTCCGGCCATGTACTTAATAGCCAATTCTTGCTTTGCAGGATCGTAGCCAAATACATCGATAATTCCATTATCTCTGATACCTCTTCCATAAAGCATTTTCATAATTGTAGTTTTACCGGCACCATTTGGGCCTAAAATGCCAAAGCAGGTATTGGCTGGAACATCAAAGCTAAGATTATCAACCGCACATAAATTGCCATAACTTTTACATATATTCTTTGCAGTAATCACAGGAGAAGGCATTTTTTATCCTTAAAGGGTTTTAGAAAAGAATGGCAAAAATTTTTACAGCCTTGCTTTTGCAATCATTCACCCAACCAAAATTTTGGTCAATAGTGATTTTTAATGCCGTTCTAACTGTAAAATTTTGATCTTAATCTTGAAAAAGTAAGTTCTTTACATCTCATCATTCCAACAGTTTAAACATTGATGCTGATAAATTTGCATTGTCATTTTGGCACTATTTAAGTAATTAAATGAGTGTCTATCAATTTGATGTGGATTAAAAGGATAATGGACATTTGAAAACTTCAATATGTTATGCCATTTAGTTAGGAATAATAGATTGGTAACAATTTTGTTAGAATACCAAGCATCATTTCCGAATTTTTGGCAATTTTAAGACTTGGACTGGGCCAATTTTTGCACACTAAAGGCGGCTGGCTTCTCATTTCATCAATAGTAAAAACAGTAAAGTTTTCCTACTAGTTCATGGGGTAAAGATAATGAAATTCTAGAACCCTATTAATAGTTCTATTAATATTAATAAACTATAGTGTATTAACATTTGCTTTTGGTTAACTACTAATCTATTTTTTTAAAGACTTAACTTTTTTTCTTCCGGGAACTTTTATTTTTTGAAGGCTCTCTTGATGACGTTCGAGGTTTTTTGCCTGCCCACTTTTTCGAAAGAGTATTACCAGATTTTTTTGGGTGAGTGGCTTTGTTTTGTTTGATAGATTGATTGGGGCGGTCAGGATGGTTTATTTCTGTGATGTACCACTTTGTTTCTTGCGATACAAAATCAACGCTTTGCAGCATTACGGAAAGACTGTCACCAGGAGAATAGCGGCCGCCATGACGACTTCCGCGCAGAAGCATTTTTTCTTCTTCATAGACAAAGTAGTCTTCACCCAGATCTGAAATATGGATGAATCCTTCAAGCAGCAGGTCGATAATTTCAAAATAAATTCCGAAATTTTTTACTCGAGTGATAATCGCCTGAAATTCCTGTTCGGGATTTTTTTGATGCATATCTTGAAGCAGGCGCAATTTTTTCAAGACGGTCACGCTACTTTCTGCTCGCGCGCTAATGCGCTCTTGATCGGAACAGCGGCTTGCAACTTCTGTGAGGTATTCAAAATCGTCACTTTCACCAAATAAAATACGATGAACAACCAGGTCGACATATCGCCTAATCGGGCTTGTAAAATGGCAATAATGGGTAAGGCTGAGTCCGTAATGACCTATGTTTTCAGGAGAATAGGCAGCCAAACGCATGCGTCTGATATAGCTCGAAGCTAGATAATTACTGTAGACTGTTTCTCCAGCCTCTTCAAAAAGAACTTGCAAATCGCGGGGGGTCGGTTTATCTGAGAGTTTGAAACCAAAGGCGGCGGCTAGCATCGAAAAATCACGCAGATTTTCTTCAGCAGGGACGTCATGGATGCGGTAAGTTAAATTTTTGCCACGTTCATTTAAGTCCCAGGCCACAATCTCATTGGCCTTCAGCATAAATTCTTCGACCATCTGATGTGTAATGTCATAAGTCACATAGTCTGTTCCATAAGGTGCACCTTTCTCGTCAACTAATACCACAAGTTCTGGCAAAGAAAATTCAATACTGCCCCTTTCATATCTTTTTGCTTTCAAAAGGCGGCATAGTTCTACCATCAGATCGAGAGTGGGCTTGTGCACATTTTTAGTGACCCCATCCAAAACCTTTTTGGCTTCCTTGTAGGTAAAGCGTTTGGCACTTTTGATCACAGAACGACTGAAACGGTAATCTAATAAGGTACCTTGAGCATCGATACGCATTATAACAGAAACAGTCAGGCGATTAACATTGGGTTTCAAACTGCAAAGATTCTCAGAAAGATCTCCTGGCAGCATAGACAGGCATGTCCCGGGGAAATAGGTTGAATTGCAGCGCAACTGAGCTTCCGCATCGAGGGCAGATCCGGGCCGCACATAATGGGACACATCGGCAATGTGCACTCCCAAATGATAAATGCCTTCTTCGTCCTGGGTTAAACTAAGGGCGTCATCAAAGTCTTTGGCTGTATCGGGATCAATAGTAATTGTGGTTAGCTGGCGCAGATCTTCCCTGTTCTGGATTTCTTTTCGGCTGACCACTTTGCCAAAAAGAGTCGCTTCTTCAATTGTCCGGCTAGGGAAATCGGCCCGTAGCTCAAATTCTTCAATGGCAGCATAAACATCGCATGAGGGATCGGAAATATTTCCAAGGTAATGGGAAAAGCGGCAAACGGTTTCGGTTTCTTTGGTACCCCAATCAACGACTTCCATGACTACTCTGTCGCCGACCAGCAATAATTTTTCTTCTGATGGATGAAGGACCACGCGTTGTTGGGCCCCAAGCAAGGGGACGTGGACAATAAAAAATCCTTCCTCATCACTATGACGGATAATGCCCGCCAAATGAGAGCGCGCCCGCGAAAGAATGGCGACAACTTTTCCTTCAGGCCCTTTATCGGAAATAACTTCTTGATTGACAATTACTTCTACTTCATCGCCATCAATAGCATTTTTAGTCAGGTGTTTTGGAATAAAGATGTCCTGGTCGTAGACAGATGGGTCGCTTAATTGGACAAAGCCAAATCCACGCGGATGCATTTTAATGATCCCCGAAACAATGTCGCCTTTTGTTTGTTTCCAGGCATAGCGGTAATCATGGACTTCGATCAATCCAAGGCTCACTAACTTATCGAGAACTTCTTCAAAGACAGTTTCATGCTGCTCAGGCAGTGAGAGACGCACCATCAGTTCTTCTTTTGACAAAGGCTTAAAGCTTTTGCCTCCGATAAACTGCTCGGTAATTCTCAATAAGTTTTGAAATAGTTTTTCTTCCTTAACTGTTTTCTCAGGAAGTTCCTTTTTTTTTGACTTTTTGCTGCTTTTCACCATAAAATGTAACAGAATATCCTTAAAAGTTGTAATAAAGCTTTGAACTCAACTCTAACAGAGCTCATGAATCTTCGCCAGTCCAATTTTGAATTCAATTAGGGCAAAGATAAAATGGCATAATCAATGGAAAATAAATGAAATACGATCATCAACAAATTGAAGCGAAATGGCAAAAATTCTGGTTGGAAAATAAGACGTTCAAAACAGAAAACTGTGTACCTAAGCCTAAATACTACGTTTTGGATATGTTTCCCTATCCCTCAGGTTCAGGTCTGCATGTAGGTCATGTTGAAGGATATACAGCGACAGATATTGTGGCCCGTTTTATGCGCGCTAAAGGATACAATGTGCTCCATCCAATGGGATGGGACAGCTTCGGCCTGCCGGCCGAGCAGTATGCTATCCGAACAGGGACCCATCCGGCCCAATCGACGCAATTAAATATTGACACTTACAGACGTCAGCTCCGCTCTTTAGGCTTTAGCTATGATTGGGACAGGGAAATAGCAACAAGCGATCCATCCTATTATAAATGGACACAATGGATTTTTACGAAGCTATATGAAAAGGGGCTGGCTTACGAAGCGGAAATGCTGGTCAATTTTTGTCCTGCCTTAGGAACTGTATTAGCTAATGAAGAAGTTGAAAATGGAAAGGCTAAAGACGGGGGATATCCAGTCGAAAGGCGCCCCTTGAAACAATGGATTTTAAAGATTACGGCTTATGCCGACCGCCTGCTTCAAGATCTCGATTTGCTGGATTGGCCGGACAACTTAAAAAAATTGCAAATTAATTGGATTGGGAAAAGCGAAGGGGCCTATATCCAGTTCCTTGAAACGGCAACCAAAGAATCGATCCAGGTTTTTTCTACACGTCCCGATACATTATTTGGGGCGACTTACCTGGTGCTGGCGCCTGAACATCCCTTGATTTCCAAGATTGCTACTCCTGAACATCGGTGGGCGGTCAAGGAATATCAGGCTAAGATAGCTGGTAAGAGCGATTTAGACCGGACAGATCTTAACAAAAACAAAACAGGAATTTTTACCGGGGCTTATGCTGTTAACCCTGTGAATCAGCATCCAGTCCCCATTTGGATTTCAGATTATGTATTAATGAATGTAGGTACAGGCTCCATTATGGCCGTTCCAGCTCATGATGAGCGGGATTTTGAATTTGCCCATGAATTTAAATTACCAATCATTCCTGTGTGCGATCCGGTGGATGAGGAACTGCGTCATAAAGTCCTTGCCGGCAAAAAATGTTGGCCTGGCGAGGGGATTAGCATCAATAGCACTCATGGCGATTTAACAATAGACGGCTTAAAAGTTGAACTGGCTAAAAAACGAATCATTGATTGGCTAGAGGCAAATAAAAAAGGAAAGGCTGCCACAACTTACAAGTTGCGCGACTGGTTGTTTTCCCGCCAGCGGTATTGGGGCGAACCCTTCCCATTATTAAAATTTAAAGATGGCACCATCCGCCTTTTGGACGAAGATGAGCTCCCTTTATGTCCGCCGGAAGTTTCCAACTATAAACCGACAGGAGATGGATTGGGGCCGTTAGCCCAAGTGAAAGAATGGGTAGAGATTACCGATCCAAAAACGAATAAAAAGGCCATGCGTGAAACGAATATTATGCCTCAATGGGCAGGTTCGTGTTGGTATTATTTGCGTTTTTGCGATCCTTTAAATGATAAAGAGGCTTGGAATCCGGATGTAGAAAAATATTGGCTCCCAGTCGATTTATATATCGGAGGTGTTGAGCATGCTGTCCTTCATCTTTTGTATGCACGCTTCTGGCATAAGGTCTTATTTGACTGCGGGTATGTGCATACTTTAGAGCCCTTTCAGACTTTGCGCAATCAGGGATTGATCGTGGCGCGTTCTTATCAAAATCCCAAGACGTGCACTTACGTTGAACCAGAGCATGTCCATGAAAAAGAAGGAAAGTTTTATGATCGGCGCAATGGTGAAGAACTGGTCAGTCAAGTAGATAAAATGTCAAAATCAAAGCTGAATGGCGTTTCACCGGATGATATTATCAAAGAATATGGGGCCGACTCTTTACGCCTGTACGAGATGTTCATGGGTCCTTTAGACAAGGAAAAAATTTGGAATACGGATGCGGTTTCGGGCTGCAGGCGTTTTTTGAATCGATTTTACGAGATGGCGTTTTCTGAAAAAGTGAGCAATGAAATTTCTGAAGAAGCTTTAAAACTAGGGCATCGCCTTGTTTATGGAGTCACTAAAGACGTTGAAGCGCTGCAATTTAATACCGCTATTGCGAAAATGATGGAATTCATGAATGATTTCACAAAGCTTCCCTTCTACCCTCGTGCTGTGGTTAAAATGGCGGTTCAGGCCTTAGCACCTTTCGCGCCACATTTAGCTGAAGAGGCCTGGGAGCAGCTTGAATGCGAAGAATCGCTTTCATATACTCCTTTGCCTGTGGTTGAAGAAAAGTATTTGCAGGATGATATTATTACTTATGTTGTGCAGATCAATGGAAAATTAAGGGGGCGCTTCGACTTTCCTAAAAATCAGACTGAAGCATTCATTTTAGATTCCGCTAAGCGACATCCTCACATTTCTCAATTTATAGAAGGTAAAGAGGTTCATAAGGTAATTTTTGTGCCGAATAAAATATTGAATATTGTATTAAGTTAAGGTACAAATAACTTCTGCAATGTAGTTTGCAGAAGTTTTTTGCATTTTGGAAAGCATTCAATTATAAAGCCAATAAATAAATTCAAGTAGGCAGCATAAGTTACCCATAATAAATAAGGAAAAAGTAAAAGACTGCCTAAACGAGTCTGTTCCCATAAATAAATAATGGTAAGCAAAAGAGTAGTCCATAAACAAATAATGTCAAGTAATGCCAGGCCTGGACGCTGTAAATAAAAAAATAGCCAGGACCAAATAAAGTTTAAACCAAGCTGGACTCCAAAAAATAAAAATGCTTTCCCTTTAGATTTTGCATTTCTATTACTATCCCATAACAAAGCAAGTGAAATAGCCATACTTATATAAAGAATGGTCCAGACAATTGGAAAAGTGATATCAGGCGGTGTTCCGTAAGGTTTTATTAGATGGGGATACCATTTTTTCACACCATATTGAGTAATAAGGCCCGTCAGCCAACCTCCTCCCAAACAAAAAAATATGCATAGGAGTAATTTACTAGTGAAAGAACCAAATTTTAAATGCATTCACGATCCTTTATAAAATGATGTCTCTTTGCATGCTTTTTACTTGTGCCGCAAAGGATGCATCATATATCAGAAATATTTATCAATTTTAGGAAATTTATATGTATAAATTAAAATATTTGCAAAAGATTCCTTTGTCCGTAGATGAAAGCTGGGAATTTTTCTCTTCCCCTGAAAATTTAAAAACTCTGACCCCTGAGAAATTACGCTTTACTATTAAAGGTGATGCTGAAAATAGGAGCATGTATTCTGGTCAAATTATAGCCTATACAATTCGTCCAATTTTTAATTTTCCGCTCGAATGGATTACAGAAATTACCCATGTCGAAAAGCCTCATTACTTCATTGACGAGCAACGCTTTGGATCCTATAAATTTTGGCATCACGAACATCGTTTTAATCCTATTGAAGGGGGAGTAGAGATAGTTGACACCATCTATTATAAACTGCCTTTCGGCCCATTCGGAAAAATTCTGAATTCGCTTAAAATAAAGCCTGATATTGAAGAAATATTTACTTATCGCCGTAAAAAAATGGAAAATTTGTTTGGTTCATATGGATAGTGCTGATATAAACCAAGTTTTAAGCCCTATTTTGGCATATCAACTCAGATGAGAGGTTGTAAAAAAATATTTTATGCGCCACATCTTTCTTTTAAAGCTTTGATAGTGAATTCTTTGTTTCAGAATTGTTTTTGGGTGGATTATCCATTATCAGTCTCAAATCCATTTTTTTTAACTGATCGCTGATGAAATTAATTTTTTGGATTTGCGCTTTAATTTTTAACATTACCTTAAGCTTTTCTGTTTTTTCCAAAGAAATACAGTCGTCAATGGCAATTTTTTTATTTACTTCATCTAAAAGCTTATTTCTTTGTTTATTTTTTTGGATTGAGTGGAAATTTGAGTAACCGAAATAAATAGCAATGATAACTGCTAACATAAGTTCAATTGTTCGCATCTTTGGTTGAGTCAAAAAATGGGATAGTTGAGTTAAACCGATAGCCTTTGCTATATCCGGAATACCTCCTATAAAAACAAAAAGTGAAGAAAAACCGCCAACCAGCGTAGGTACTAATCCCAAAAATATCTCTCTTAAATTTTTTTTATTGATTGGGTCAGGCCTTCCCTTTTCTGTTTTAGAAATGGCCAAAGTTGGGTTAGCCAAATCCTTTAAGAAAGGAAACTGAAAAAATAGCATGTTTTGCAACGGGTTTGCGAGTAGTGACTTAGGATTTTTTTTCTTTAATGAATGATAAAACTTAGAAAAAATTTTATTAATTGTTTTATTAATTTTTCGTATTTCGGAAATAACTGATACATATTGAGGTTGCGTAATTCGCCGTTTCAAAATTTGTTTAAGGTGGCCTATCCACGCAGTCTCAGAGGTAATTCTGATTGTTTTTGCGGATTCTTTAATGCTTTCAAATTCAACTAAATGAAAAAGGGTTTTCATATTTTGTTCAATTTTACAGTCTATCCTTTTGTTAATCATTTGGCTCATTTTAAGCTGTAAATTAAGCAGCTTTAACTTTATCATAGCTTGACTTGCTTGGCTTTTGGTATTTTTCAAACTAATGTAGCCCATTATACCACCTGTTAAAAAAGCCATACTAGTTACGAGGGTTAAAGCTGGTAAAGAATTTAAACTACAGCCTATACAACCAGAAAGACCCAGCCAGGTTCCATAGATACTTGTCAAAAAGGTATTGATCATCAAAATAACATTGCCAATTTTTTCAGTTTTATCTGCAGCCAAAGCCTTACTTTGTATTTCATCTAATTGAGAAAAATTAAGTAAAAGGCAAAAATGACCCGATTTCATGATTTTTTTTAAGTGATCAGATCCCAAACGAATAGTATCGTGTATTTTTTTTAATTGTATTATATTTAGATTTTCAAACATTAATTCTGGCATTTTTTCTTCCTTTGCTAAAATTGGGAAGTTATTCGTCCGCTATTAATGACTATTGAATGCGAATATTTTTAATAGGAACTATACTAGAATATTTTAAATAAATTGATAGATTTATATCAAGTTTGATTTAACTTATGTTTTTGAATGAACCGTTGCCCAGGTAAATACGATCAAATGAAGATTTAGAAAACTAGTTTTAACAACACGAACATTAATCCCGTTGTCAGAGTCGGTAGGAGTGGTTTGTATCCACTGTTAAACTACCTTTCGAAGCACTTGGAAAAAGCATTATCAGCTTAATGTAAAGCATGACCTTGATAACCAGGCTCGCTAAGAACCTGTTCAAAATCTTCGATCGGAGATATTGAACAGGTTCTTAGACTAAGGCGTGCATTTAAGGCCCCTAAGGCCCCTTAGCACACTAATTCAAATAGACTTTACTTGAACCTGGGTTGAGGGCCTGAGATGCTGAGTGGTACAACCCAAGACCACCGAAGTGCAGGGCCTGAGCTTGCAAGGATGGCTTTTTCAAACCCGAGTCAAGCTTAATGCTTTATAATTTAGGTCCAGTCCAAAATGACTTTGCCTGCCTGTCCTGATAGCATTGCCTGAAAGCCTTTTTCGAAATCATCTACAGAAAATTGATGGGTGATCAATGGATTCAAGTTTAAGCCGCTTTCCAATAAGTTTACCATTTGATACCATGTAGAAAATATCTCTCTGCCATAGATTCCCTTAATCGTCAGCATTTTAAAGATGACTAAGTCCCAATCAATGACTGTGCCAGGAGGGAGAATTCCAAGGAGGGCGATATTTCCGCCATGGCGCAGTTTTTCAGTTAGGGTTTTCAGGCCGTCAGGATGGCCGGACATTTCCATGCCTACTGTAAAGCCATTTTCAATACCTATTGACCTGATTGCTTCATCTAACGAAACATCGCTAATATTTATAGCATTTTTTATGCCCATCTTTTTTGCTAGTTCAATACGGTATGGATTAGGATCAGTGATGACGACATGGCGCGCACCTGCCTGAATAGCTATCGCAGCTCCCATAATTCCGATGGGGCCGGCCCCAGTAACTAAAACATCTTCGGCGGTCAGATTAAATGCAAGGGCGGTATGGACAGCATTGCCATAGGGATCAAATATTGCTCCCAAATTATCTGAAATAGATGGGGGAAGGTGAAAAACATTTTCAGCTGGTATTTTGAAATATTCTGCGAAGCAGCCAGAACTATGGTATCCTAGCCCTTTTACATTCATACAAAGATGCTTTTTCCCCATGCGGCAGTTAACGCAGTAATTGCAAACGAGGTGTCCCTCGCCGCAGACCCGGTCGCCTTCTTTGAATCCTTGCACTTGCTTGCCTATTGCAGCAATCTCTCCCATAAACTCATGCCCAATAATCAAAGGGACTGGAACATTTCGTTGAGCCCATGCATCCCATTTGTAGATATGGACATCAGTGCCGCAAATCGATGTTTTATGCGTTTTAATCAAGACTTCGTGATCGCTTATCTGCGGCATCGAAACTTCTTCCATCCAAATGCCGACAGTAGATTCTTTTTTAACTAATCCTTTCATAAATTCCTTTTAGTCTGTTTAAAATATTATTAGTTTAAGAATTTTAAACGATCCATTCTTTTTATGAAACGACTTTCGGTTCTTTGCCCACAATGCAGGCAGCAAATTCTGCGCAGTCCCATTTGGGATAGAGCTATAAAATGGCAATAATTAAAGATTCAATTCTTTTTTCCAAAGTTGTATAGGTTCTTTAATGATGGAAATTAATTTATTATAAACCGAAAAATTGCCAACTTCTCCCATTTTAAATTCATGTAAATTTTTCTCGCTTCTTTTTAAGATAGAAGTAAAAATTTTTTTAAAAAAATGGTGGTCAATCTCAGTGCCTGCTTCCTTACTAGCTTCAAGATACAGTTCAATAGAAGAAATCCGTGCATGAAATACCCACTCAATAAAAAGATGTTTTGCATTGATAACAATCTCTTGAACTTCGAGTGATTTTATAGGGAGGTTTTTTATTTCTTCTTTTTTATTTGAAAGAAAGAAGCCTAAAATAGCCGCCTCTGGGCTTGCCCAAGTGCAATTACCATTGTTTTGCGGAATAAAAGGGCAGGCTTTTTCAATAACATTGGTCAAATCGTTTTTAATGCCTCCTATATCATTTATTAAATCTGCGATGTTTTTTTTAAATGTTTCATTGTTTCTCATTTGATTAGGATTTATTAAAAGGTTAATGTGCTCAATGGTTATTTTCTTAGAGTCATACTCATATACATCAACAGGGGCGTGGCCCTGTCTGTTGCGATTGACAATCAGTAGTAATCCTTTTTGCCACACGAGTGTTTCAGCATGTTCTCTCCAACCTGTAGGGATAAAAGTACTTTCTCCCTCTTGGATTCGATCAAGAATTTTTTGCGGGTCAAGCTCATTTATCTTTAAAGTAAACTCAAGCATCTCATGCAAAGCTGATAATTGTGAATTTACACTTGTATTGATCTTTTTGGTAAGGGTGCTCATGAAATCTATCCAACCTAAGTGGCTATAGCCATCCAAGTCAATTTTTTTGCCTTCTAAAAAGGCATTAGTTGGTTCGAAAAAACTTTTTTTCTCAATATCGCAAGTATGATGAATCCTTTTTAAAGCAATGATTACTTCGTTAATTAATTGGACTCTTGGTTCTTGTTTTTCTATTGATTCTAGAATTTTTTTATATCCCGACAATCTTTGTTTTTTAAGGTCATGATAGAGGGTATGATTATTAGTATTGATTGTATGTAGATTTGCCCCTTTCTCAAACAAAAAATTCACTATCTCAGAATGATTTTCTGCCACGGCCCAGTGAATGGCTGTCATACCATGTTGGTTCTGAAAATTAATGTCGGCGCCAAATTCAATAAGAACTTCAATAATTTCTTTTAAGCCATACCTAGCAGCCAACATAAGGCATGTTGCGCCTTTAGAATTTTTCGTATTTAAATTTTTTTCATAAGGAATTAGAATTTTAGCAATTTCTGGATGGCGCATATGAATAGCATGCCTAAGCGCTGATTGATCGTTACAAATCAGGCTTACATTTTGGGGAAATTTCAGCAAAAGTTCAACAATGTCCTTTCGACCTATTTTTACCGCACGCATAAGGGGAGTGAGGCCTCCAACAGCAGCATTTAAATCTACCCCTATTTCTAAAATAAATTTTATTATTTCTACGTCAACATGAGTACTTTTAAGTGCTCCACAAAGAGCTTGAGGAGCAAGAAGATTTTTGAATGCAGGATTATTTAAAAAAATTTTTAAAATGTTTAAATGGCCTTCTTTTGCACACCAGAATAAGCATGCTTCTATTTCAATTTCTATTTCGGGTTTTGTCCAATCAGAATATTCTTTGCTGCTTAATAAAAGAGAAACAATCTCAGGATGATTGTTTGACGCGGCCCAAACCAGAGCTGTATTTTTTCCATCATCCGGTTGCCGAATATGTGCCCCGTTTGCAATAAGGAATTCGACAATACTTTTATGCCCATTTTTTGCTGCAAGAATCAAACACGTATTTCCATAACCATCTAATGCATTAACATTTTTTTCATTTAAAAAATAAGTTAATCCATCTAAATTACCAGCTATGCACGGATAAAAAATTGAATATTCTTTATAAATATTGAAGATTCGGCTAAATAAATTTTGTTTTAATTCAAGGCCTTCTCCCGGTAATAAATGATTGATTTTTTCTAATAAAGGGGTAGGATCATCGTTTATTTTTTCTTCATTCAAAAGTTCAATTGTAAATTGCTTAATTTCGTCAAATACTGCACCTTGGCATGGTTTAGATTGATTAAAATTTAATTCGACATTATTATTATAATTTAATATTTGCATAGTAATCCTTGTAAATAGATATATTACTTTAAATTATAATTTATTTAATTACAACTTGATTTATGCGTTTTAAGTGTAGTTACTAAAATGGAAATAACCTGGCTAATTTTGAAGACGGGCCATTTAACCCCTGAAATGGATTAAATGGCAACTTTTTTTATGAAATGACGCTTAACTCTTTACCTACCTTTTCGAAGGCTTTTAAAGCTTTTTCTAAATGTTCTGGAGTATGATTCGCACACATTTGCGTCCGAATGCGGGCCTTACCTTGCGGGACAACGGGATAGGCAAATCCAATCACATAGATTCCCTCTTCCAGCATGCGGGCAGCAAATTCCTGCGCAAGCTTTGCATCCCCAAGCATCACGGGGATTATGGGATGGGAGCCTGGAACTAAGTTAAAGCCGAGACGGGTCATGTGCTGCCGAAAATATCTACTGTTTGCTGATAGCGCGTTTCTTCGGTCATCCGATTCTTCGATGAGGTCAAGGACTTTTAAAGAAGCGGCTGCAATGCTGGGGGCCAAGGTATTGGAAAATAAATAAGGTCTGGACCTTTGCCTCAGCCAGTCGATCAGGGGCTTGCGACCCGATGTATAGCCTCCTAAGGCACCTCCAAGGGCTTTTCCTAACGTTCCTGTGATAAGGTCGACCCGGCCCATCACATTGCATAATTCAGGTGTTCCCCTTCCTCTGCTTCCCATAAAACCAACGGCATGGCAATCGTCCACCATAACAAGCGCTTTATATTGATCGGCCAAATCACAAATGGCTTCAAGGTTAGCGATGGTGCCGTCCATTGAAAACACCCCATCTGTGGCAATAACCCTGAACCTTGAATCTTTGGTTTCTTTCAGCTGGGCCTCCAAACTACCCATATCATTGTTATCATAGCGGAAGCGCTTGGCTTTGGATAACCGGATACCATCAATAATGCTCGCATGGTTCAGCGCGTCGCTGATGATGGCATCTTCGGGACCGAACAAGGTTTCAAAAAGGCCTCCATTTGCATCAAAGCAGGAGCAATAAAGGATGGTCTCATCGGTTCCAAGAAACCGGGAAAGCCTTCGCTCCAATTCTTTATGAACAGTCTGGGTGCCGCAGATGAATCGGACTGAAGAAAGCCCGAACCCGTAATCTGAATAGCTTTTTATGGCTGCCTGTATAATATCATTATGATTGGCCAGTCCAAGGTAATTATTAGAACAAAAATTAAGGACCTCTTTACCACCTGCTATGGTAATCTCTCCTCCTTGAGGTGAAGTGATCTCCCGCTCCTGTTTGTAAAGGCCTTGCGTTTTTAAAGCAGATAATTGCTCTTCAATATGTGAAAGGAATGAAATGTCCATGGCTGAAAGGGGGGTAAAATGATTTCTAAACTTAAGTCAAAGAAGTGATACCGTAATTCCAATTAGTTGCTTGGCCCTCTTAAGAGATGCGAATAAACATCAAATTTCGTATCTTGGCAAAATCATCCAAAATCACTAATTGAGAATTAAGGAATCGCTTCTAAAGATTCGGCCAGATCTTCCTTCAAATCCGAAAAATCTTCCAAACCTACCGAAAAACGAACCAGACCATCATTCAAACCCAGTTTATCTCTTTCCGTTTTGGGAACGATCGCATGGGTCATTGTGACAGGGTGGCTGACCAAAGATTCTACTCCACCTAAACTTTCTGCTAAAGTAAAATAGCGAAAAGATGAGATCATTTTTATCGTTGTCTCTAAAGAGAGATCAAATTCAACCGAAAGCATGCCGTTAAAAGCACGCATTTGTTTTTTTGCAAGGGAATGGGAAGGGTGAGAAGGTAGCCCAGGATAATTGACCTGCTTTACCTTGGGGTGCCCTTCTAGAAACTGGGCAAGCGCTAAAGCATTTTTTTGATGCTGTTCCATTCGGACAGCTAATGTTTTTACCCCTCGGGTGATCAGCCAGCAATCGAAGGGGCTTGGATTGAGCCCTAATGTTTTCCTTCCAAAATCAAGCTTTTTTTTCAACTCCTCATGATTTGTAATGACAACGCCCCCAAGAACGTCTGAGTGGCCATTTATATATTTGGTGGTACTATGCCAAACCACATCAGCACCCCATTTTAGCGGATTTTGACAGTAAGGAGAGGCAAACGTGTTGTCTACAACCGAAAGAACATTGTGCTGCCTGGCTAAAGCTGCCAGCTCCTCGATATTAAAAATGTTCATTAAAGGGTTTGTGGGTGTCTCAAATAAAAGCCATTTTGGCTGATGCTCTTTTAGAGCTTGATTTACGGCATCTGCAGAAGTCGAATAGAGATTGATAAATTCAATGCCATAATGGTTCAAAATATGAGTGAAAAGGCGGTAAGTGCCGCCATAAATACCGTTTAGCGCAATCACCTTATCTCCCTTGCAAAGAGTAGAGGCAAGCGCCATAAGAGCACCCATGCCTGAAGAAAAAACTGTAGCAAAGGCCCCTTCTTCAAGGGAGGCAAGCGTTTTCTCTAAGATCATGAAGTTAGGGTTATTGACCCGCGTATATTCAAAGCCCCGGCTTTCCCCTGGTGCGTCAAGCTCAAAAGTTGAAGTCATGTAGATGGGAGGCATCACGGAACCGGTAATAGTATCTTCTTCCCAGCCCATATGGATGCTTTTAGTGGAAAATTTCATTTCTAAATACCCTGGTTTAATGCTCGTTCATCGAATCAACCGCTTTAATAATTTTCTCTTCGCTAATCTGATCCCTTCCTTCTAATTTAACAACCTTGTTTGTTTTCGTATTAGTGATGACAACTGTTGGCGTTCCGCTCAAATCGAATTTTTCGACAATCTTATCAAAAAAATCTATCCCGGTTTTAACTTCAAGGTAAGAGAGTTCATTAAAAGTGAGTTTGTGGTCTTTTGCAATTTTCAAAATATCATTGTCATTCGGAGTTTCGCTGTCTTCAGAAAGGTCAGATAGTGCTTTGCGCGCAATTAAATAATTAGGTTTTTCATAAACTAGAAAAGCTAGATTATAAGGAGTAAAGTTCAGGCTTTTTTTGTGGATAGGATAATCAATAAAATAAAAAGTGCTTTTTGATTTGATTTCTGGAAGAATTTTTTCGATCTGCGGTTCTATTTTCTTACAGGATGGACAATACCAATCTGAGACAAAATAGACTTCAACTGGACTGTTCAATGTTCCAAAAGCTAGGCGGGTTTTCATTTCTTCCATAGCCGCTTCAGCCTCATTAGGCTTACTAACTCCCACGAAGGCCATCAAAAATCCTAAGACGATAAAAGACAATGAAGTTAGTCCTTGCTTGATATAACCCATAATATTTCCTCGGTTTCTTTGTTTAATATCCCGATAAAGGGCTTTGATATAATTTGATGATAAGGCGATGCCTGCAATCAGAATTGAAAAAGCAATACTTAAGCATACAGGGCACCAGTTGCCGATTTGATATTTTTGGACAAGAATGAACATGAGCTCTGCTCCTAAAGCTGAGGCCACCAGCCAACCTGTCCAAAGGGAGAGAAAAGGAAATTTTCTCGAGCTTAAATGAATAGCATTTAGCACAATAAAAAAAGTGATCCCGACGATGGCAAAGGGGAGACCAAATAACCTATAATCTTGGTTGGCTGAACAATGCTCGACACAAAGTTCCATCCATGAGAGGATGGAAAGGACAAGGCCGAAGAAGAGAGCGATTGCAGTAATCCAAAAGCCAGTCAGGGATTGTGAATTTTTTTGATCATTATAAAATGGGCGGGCGTTCATCTTTTCTCATAGTTGTTGGAATGTTCCATACATATGAAAATAAACCAGAATTGTCAAGTTATTTTTTTACGTTTTGAATTAGGAAATTAATATTTAGTCTTTACTTGATTTAAATATTGTCTTTATTGATAATTAATTATAATTTTCTAATATATCATTTTATTATAAACAGAGAGATAAATATGGTTAATCCTATCGAGCCTATTGCACATAATCCCGTTGAAACGCCTGAACCGACATTTGGTCAACAGGTCTGTAATGATTTGATAATAGGTGCTGCAAGGGGAGTAATATGGTGCGGAGTTGAAAAATTAGCCGTATGGCTGGAGTCAGTGCAGGTAGAAATTCCAATTTCTCTACCCTCCTATGTCTTTGTTCAATTCTCCGCTACTGCCTTTGTTCAAACTGCCAAAGTAACCCACCATTTATTTATGAAATGCCTAGGGGATAGGGAAGTCTATGAAAATATGGAAAGAACCGAGCTCTATTCTGATTCTTTAAGAAAGCATATATGGGCAGTGATTTCCGTTGCTCAACATGTTGAGCAAAAAACAGATGCCCTTTTTTCACATGTGCTGGGCATTCGAACATGCAAGGAACTAAAAGAACAGGGTCTTTCAGATAATGATTTAGATTTTCTTGAAATTCTAAGACAAGAAACAAAAGCTCAGGCTCAATTAACAATAACTGAAGTTGTTTCCTTAAGTCTTGCTTTACCCTTCGGCGCTCATTTAGGTTTTCATATTGCAACGGGAAATTCTATCATTTGGTTAAATGCAATGAACTTCTTTATTGGAACAATCACACGTGTAAGCAATATTTACACAAAAAGGATGGAGGAAGAGATGTTAGAGGAAGCTCGCATTGCCGCTCTGCAAAATCCCCCAATACAAAATTAATTAAAATATATTCGATTGAAGAAAATGAAAAACTAAAAATAGCATATGCTTTCCCTCAACCGACTTTTACCCGATCCAACCTCACTTTTCCAATCTGCAGGGTCCTTGGGTTTAGCGGCTGTAGCTGGTGCAGGCTATGGAATGGCAGCCCGGATACTCTATCCCAATTCTGGGATTTATCCCACGCATTATGCCCTTTGGTTTATATTAGGCTATAAAATTAAAGAAATTGTATGTATTTGCGATGAGCAGGCACAAATTTTTATTGGGGCTGCAATCCCAAGAGAAGATGCCCTTTGGCTTGAACGAAGCTTAACGCAAAAAGGGCGTTTGATTGCGTGGAAAGCAATTCATCTTAAAAATTTATTGCTGAAACCAATCGATCGTATTTTATGCTATACTTTGAACCTACGTCCATTTAATGAAGTGACCAGTTCAAACGTCGCAGAAGCATCCTTTTTAGAAATGTGCCGCTTCCGCATGTGGAATGTTTTTAAAACTACCATTTTTGACTTCGTCAGCATTTTAAGTGCTCATAGGCTGACTCAGTTAGCTGGCATTTCTTTACCTTCCCGCACCTCTGTTCCCCTCTTTCTAATGGTGCAGACTATTGCTCAAAATATTTTACTAGCTCCGCTCCTGTATAAGTATCTTAATTTTTGCGATCATGTGGCAGCAGAGCTGGACTTGGAATCAGCCAGGATTGCATCCGAGCGGGCTAGATGGATCCGAAATTGGCTTCCCTCTCTGTGAAAGCTTAGTTTATTTTCATAAAGCGGTAGGCATTACTCTGCTTTCTAGCACTTCATTTTTCATTCAATAAACACAAAGACACGAAGACTCGAAGATACGAAGAAGACTCGTTTCGCTCTTTGTGTCGTCGTATCTTTGTGTCTTTGTGTTGCATTTTTCTAAATAATTTTAAAAACAGGAATTTGAAAAAAATTTAATAATAAATAAGAGCTGCGCCAAAGCTTATTTTTATTTGGAATAAAGTTCTATGCGTAAATGACGGCTTCCTTTATATCTGTCCGTAACTTCCCCTTCCACAACATTGTTCGTCAATAGTTCTTGATAAAGACTATTTAAATGGCGCTGATGCATTCTATTTTCATTAATTGTTTGCAAATTTTCTTTAAGGTTAGGAGAACCATTCAAATCATAGTCCTCATCCTTAAAATTATCAATTTCAGAATTTTTAGCTAACAAAAGAGAGGTTCCGGCGAAGCCATTGACTTTAAAATTTACTAAAATAATTTGAGTGTTTGCTTCAAACTTTCCGAATTCTTTTTTGGCATTTTCTGAATTAATGCATCTCATAATTGGGTATTCATTTGTATACTCTAATATCTCTTTATGGATGGCAAGATCCAAAGTAGGAAGTTTATCATAAATCTCCTTACCTCCAACTAGACGAAAGAAAATATGGTTTTGATGAATATTATTTTCTTGAAGATACACCGGATAGGAAGAATTAACAGGTGAAATAGAATAGTTTGCATTCATACATGCTCCATAGTTAGTAAACTTAAGTTTTAATAAAATTTTATGCCAATTCAAATAAAAAGTGGGTAATTTAGAAAGTATATAATAATCAATCCGCTATTAGAAAGTCTATAATAATCCATATCAATAAGGTTTCTTGAGCACAAATTATGCAAAAGCTACACCAGATGAAGGATGCCGCTTATAAGTTCATACTGGGTGGAGCAGAGCTTGGCCAGCTCCTTGTCATGCGTCACTAAAATTAAAGTCTTTTGCCTTTCATGGGCAAATTTCAACAAAATGTCATGGATCAGGTAAGCCGTCTGCCGATCTAAATTGCCGGATGGTTCATCCGCAAAAATGATTTTGGGGTCGTTGCACATGGCCCTGGCTAAAGCGACCCTTTGCTTTTCCCCGCCCGAAAGAAGCTTGGTATGAAAACGGGCCCGGTCTGCCAGGCCGACCTTCTCAAGCAATTCCATGCCCTGCTGCTCGGCTTCACTGCCTTTACCGGTTTTTCTTCTAGCAATACGGGCAGGCATCAACACATTTTCCAAAGCAGTGTAATCTTCCAATAAATGAAAGGATTGAAAAATGAACCCTACCCATTCATTGCGGATGGTATTAAGGTTTGCATGGCTGACGGCCTCGTTATTGATCTTTAATAGACCCTTACAAGGTTGCTCAAGGGTCCCAAGAATTTGCAACAGCGTGCTTTTTCCTTCTCCGGAGCGTCCGATAATAGCTACTGATTCACCCCGGCTGACCTTTAAATTGATCCCTTGCAGAATATTTACAAAGGCAGGATGGTAAAAGCTTTTTTGGATATTAAAAGCTTCTAAAATTAAAGAAGTTTCGTGGGTCATTCAGCCTCCCGATGATCTTAAAATTTGAGAAGGCTTCAACAGGCAGGCCTTCATAGCAGGCACTATTCCAGCAAGCAAAGACATTCCTCCAGTAATGGCAAGTACAAAAAATAGAGCTTCATAGCTCAATTCATGCGATGCCATCTGACCATATATGGAGGCATTAAACATTTCATAGCCTTGCAAACGGCTCATTAATTCGATCAGCTTACCTAAATTGCCGAGAGTGAAGATAGCCGTTATGATGCCCGCGATACTTCCAATTATCCCGACAGCTCCTCCAGCTATGCCAAAAATGAGCGCGATACTTTTGGAAGAAGCTCCCATCGAACGGAGGATCCCGATTTCCACTTTTTTATCATTTACTAAAATTACCAGCATTGAAATAATATTAGAGCAGGCAACAATTACAATCACAATTGAGATAAGCATAAAAATATGCTTTTGGCTTAAGAGTTCTTGCATAATTTCTTTTGTAAATTCATATTCCCGGTAGGTTTGTACCTTCCAATACCGGCTGATGCCTTTATCTTTGAATGCTTTGGTCAATTGCGCTTTGACGTTATCTGCCTGGTCTAACCGGTCAAAACGGACATTAATCCCATTTGTCAAGGTTGATTTGTCGTCCGATTGATGCGATGCCCGTATGAGAGAGGTAACTTCCTGACTTGCCAGGACAAATTTTCCGCCAATCGGTATAATGCCGGGATCGTAAAACCCCGCGACATAAACTGGGACCTGATGCTCCTGTAAAAGGCTTGCAGTGGGAGCAAAATAGCTTAAAGCTCCCCGGTCGCCTAGTAAAACACCCGCATCTTTAAAACTTTTGGGCAGAAGAACTCCTTCTCCCACATCATTATCGATAGGAAGATGGTAACTTGAAGAGGGGTATTGTTGATGGACCCAAAATGGTCTTGATACCGCCTGATCCGGATATTCGATTTTAAAGTCGGCCGAGGCGATTTCGAGACCTTTAAAAGAGGCGCTCCCATTCAAAGCAGTTTTTTGGATTTCAGAATGGATATCGAACTTAATGTCGTCTACTTTTTTGGCTTTTTCGAGCGAATCCGCTATCAATTGGGCTGAAAAGGGATTTCCAGCGGCCAAAAGAAGAGGGATATTTTTCAAAAGGGGAGTAGCATTCTGCTCGGAATCCAGGAAAGTGATATTTCCTTGTTCGATGGACAACTTGCCTTTAGTGATGACCAAACCCTGGCCTTCCAGGTTTTTTTTTAACTCTGCACACCCGTTTATTAAGGCTGGGATAACAAGGCGTAAAATACTCTGTTCTTTCATTACTGCACACGCACTCCATTCCGCATGGGAAGGGAGTAAGTTACGAGGGATTAACCATCCGGATGAACGGGGTTGAAGCTCTTTTACGTTAATGTGTGAAAAATAGGATTGCAGGCGTCTACGGAAGACATTCAATGGAAGTTGGATTTTTTCTTCCATTTCTTCTTCTTTGGAACTCTCGGCAATCCCGATCAACTGAAGGTAATTATTGAGATCATGTGCTTGAAGAGGCTGAAGTGTATACTTTAACCGAGAGTTATCAGCTTCGAAATTTCCCAAGTAAGTAGGATACGAAAGAAAGGATTGAGTCGTTCCAACCCGGCGATGATGCAAGGGGTCCATTTCCCGAATTAACCGCATTCTAATATGGGCGGCTGTCAATTCAAAATCTTGCGCTTTCAGTCCAGGGACCCCCTTTATTTCGCCAAGGGATGCATAAGCAAGCTGCACCGGATCGATGAGGGAACCGTCAGCCTGAAGATCGGGCATGGGCCAGTGTGAAGGGATTTCTTCGTCATATTCGGGATTGTAGGGATCTGCCCGGAGGCTTTCTTTTTTCTCACGAATGGTTTTATAAGAATAGCCAGAATCTTCGCTTAAATTGTCCACAAGATAATAATAAGACTGGTAGTAGGCTTCGGTAGGTGTAATTCTTACAGGAGCAGTGAGGGAGGTGAGCTTGTTAATCCAATTTTTCTCCAACCCTTCAGTCACAGAAAAAAAAACGACGATCAGCCAGACAACAAGCGTAATGACTAAAATGGAAATCAAACTAATAATAGAAACAGAGAGCTGCCGCCGGCGAGGAATAAGGTATTTGCAGGCGACAGAAAGCTCAAACATGAAAGGATTACTTAGTTTCTTTGAATTCGCATCTTTCGCGGATAACCGGATCATATTTGACTAAGCTTAAGCGTCCTGGTGTGGATGTCTTATTTTTAGTGGTATAATAATGAAAGTGGCTTTTTGAACTTTTCATTTTAATATTTTCACGTTTGCTGGCCATGGTGGAACTCCATTCATAAGTTTTTCATAAAACCCATTATCATAAGTAATCAAGAATTTAAATTCAAGGTATTTTTGACTTGCATGGATCTATAAAAGGCTTCCAATGCAATATCATATAATTTTATATTAGTTAACAATAAAGGGTTGATTGCTGCAACAAAATAAAAATAATAGTAAATAAACTTTAATTTATGGCTTGATTTAATTGAGTTTTTAAATTAGCTTATTTTACATAACAACAGGTGAAGTATGAATTCAATAAACTTTGATCAAAAATTTTTAGCTCAAAATTCAGATTTTTTTAGCCAGCAATCGGCTGGCAGGAGGTTAGCAAAAGAAATTAGTAAAGAAATTGAAGGATCAGCTATTGAAGCTCTAAAACAAGGCGGTTTAACAAAAGATCAAATTGCTAATATTCATGCTACTGTTCAGCAAATGACATCTAAAGCGGAACAAAAATTTGGCCCGTCATGCGATCTTTTAGATTTAAGGCTCCAGGAATATATCAAAACACAATTCACTTCTCTGATTTCTTCTATAGTTGAAACAGTTGAAAATCAGGTACCCGATCTTTTTCGTGAAGCTTGGTTGTCGGAGGCTGTATTTAGCCATAAAGGGGATTACCATCCAATTTTAGCAACAGATTCTTTAGCTACCTGCATTGGGGTTGGAATTTACGATCCCATGAATCAATTTGGTTGCGTCATTCATTTTACACATGAAGGGGAAGTAGAGGCGAGTGGAGCGATGCTATTAGATCGCATAAAATTTTATAGAGAACAAAGTAGTAATGCTCCTTTATTAGTTCACTTGCGGGGGGGGATTAAGGGAATGTCAGAATCTCTTTTAGCAAAAGTTAAGGGATGGCTTACAACAGCGCATTTAAATACCATTATTGCTTCTGAGGACACCCTTCAAGCCCCAATTTTTCCAGGTATTGGTTTACCAAAAGTCCCAGGAAGCATCAAGCTGGATACACGCACCGGCACCTGTGAAACGTACGATCAAAAATTAAATCCCTATTCAATCTACCAAACTAAGGACTGTAGTAAGATTAACTTGGATAAGATCGTTATTGGAACGTTAAGTAAAAAAGCCGAGATTAAAATCGTTTATGATTCAAAAAAAGATAGCGGTTCTATTGATGAAAGGGAATCCTTGTGAGAGGTTCAAGCTCCATTCCATCCCCTTGACCTTGCATCTGATAGCGATAATATCCAAGTCCGGCAATCATTGCGGCATTATCCAAGCTTAAATCAGCCGATGGCCAAATGCAACTTAAGTCATGACCAGCTGCCGTAAAAAGTTGCCGCAGCATTTGATTGCTTGTGACTCCTCCACCCAAGACGATTGTTTTTACTTGATGCTTCGCAGCTGCAAGGAGTGTTTTTTTTACCACATCTTCAAGGGCAGCTTTTTGAAAGGATGCAGCCAAATCTGCCTTATCATTTTGGGTGAGGGGAGGATTAGGCCCATCTTTTTTTTGTCCTTTGATTGTGTAAAGGACAGCGGTCTTTAGCCCGCTGAAAGAAAAGTTTAAGGGGCTCCCCTTTACATAACCTGCTTTAAGAGAATAGCTTTGAGGATTTCCCTGCCTGGCCAACTGCTCGATCTGGGGGCCACCCGGATAAGGGAGGTCCAGCATTTTAGCGACTTTGTCAAAGGCTTCACCAATGGCATCATCGACCGTCTGACCGATCAGTTCATAATGCCCGATCTCTTGGATCAAAACAATTGCTGTGTGCCCTCCCGAAAGTACTACACCCAGGCAAGGGAATGAAGGGGCTGCTAATTGGGACATGAGAGCAGCATAAAGATGTGCTTCTACATGGTTGATCCCGATGAAAGGTTTATTTAGGGAAAAGGCAAGGGCTTTGGCAGTATTCAGACCGATCAATAGAGCACCGATCAAGCCAGGCCCATGCGCCACTGCGATTAAATCAATTTCCTTCAAAGAAACATTTGCTTCCAGAAGTGCGCGGTCCAGTACCGGGACCATCAAGTCAATATGCCGTCTACAAGCAAGTTCCGGTACCACTCCTCCATATTCCTTATGCAGGTCAATTTGAGAGGCGACAACATTAGATAAAATTTCTTTTCCATTTTTAACGACGGCACAGGCTGTCTCATCGCACGTGCTCTCAATCCCTAAGACTAGCATGAAGGTCCTTTTAAAATTTTTCCTGCAGCTTCCTGGTCAAGGATCCAGTGGGCCTGATGATGGGCTGTACCGATTCTTTGAACAGGAAAATTGTCCGGGTCATAAGCACCCGTCAGAGTTTTTAAAACGATCTCGGCCTTCTTGCTCCCTAAGGCATAAATGCATATTGTTTTCCCTGCGTGTATGCATTCATAGGTCAATGTCATACGCCAAGTCTGCTTTTGAGGAACATAATTTGCCACCACAAGCCGGTCTTTGGCATGGAGGCCATGCGTGCGTGGAAATAAGGAGGCAGTATGCCCATCTTCACCAATGCCAAGCATGATTAAATCAAAACTTACAGAAGGAACCCATTGCCTGATTAATTCTTCATATTGCAAGGCATTTTCTTCAATGCTACTTTCGCCCTTCATTCGAAAAATATGCTCGCTTAACAGCGGCAATTTCATTAATCCCGATTCCATGGCCATGCCATAATTACTTTCTGGATCGTTTGGAGGAACGCTCCGTTCATCGCTCCAAAAGCAAAGCACCTTTGTCCAGTCCAGTTCATTACGGTGCTGAGGTTTGCTTAGTTCCTTAAAGATTTCATTCGGCGTCTGCCCGCCCGAGAGAGCCACAATGTAGCGTCCTCTTTTGGCAATAGCCTCTCTACCAATTTCCAAAAACTGTTGAACGCAGAATTTGATCGTTGTGTCCTTATCCCCTGGAATGATCACATCGCGTCGTTCGTCGATGTGTTGAGGTTCATTTTGCAATTTTAAATTTTCCAATTTGTTATTTTCACTCCATTTGATCTTGCTAATTAAAGAAAGCATCTCCCGATAATGGCCGCTCACTTTTTGAAAGAAAATTTCTTGCATAAAGCTCCGGCCTGTTCGCAAAGTAGGTAAAAACAGGCTAAAAGGAAGCTCGCATTGGTATTGATTAGATGTATGAACAATAACCTGGTTTTTTTCCTTACGGATTATTTGGCAGACAAAAGTTTCCTGATTTGATCCTTCGATTTCAATAATTTCTTCGGGAAGTAGATCTGGGCGACTTTTACCAATGAGATCGATCTGAACTGGTTTTTGATCTTTTTGATAGTATAATTTAAGGTGATCCTTCTCTTTTTTCGAATTAAGAAATTCCCAGCCTAATCTTGAAGCTAGCCAACCTTGCAGATAAATAGCCTGGGTATCGGGATGGGTGAAAAAAGGGGAGTGAACATTATTGTAAATAATTTTAATGTTGCTTGCGGTCTCGAGTTGCTTCAAACGTTCTTTGCTGTCAAAAATTTGGGCGATCAGTTCACGCCAGCCTCCAATGCGCGCCCAATTCATGTCGACAATTTCTGTCGAGGCAGCTAGCATTTCCTGCATGTGTTGGCTGAATAAGGTAAGATCTTCAGTACATTCTGAATCAAAGATAAGGCGAGTGGCAAATTTTTGCAGATGAGGTAATATTTTATTTTCAGTAGTTGGATCTTCCCCCCATAGCAAATAGATGGGGAGATCAGGCACAAATAACGGAAGAACAAGAAAAGGAGCTTTGATCAAATCATCACCGGCTGCTTCGATCAAAATTGGAGCATATGAATCTTTTAAGGGCTCAGTTAAAATTTTTTGGCGTAAATATGACTCTTTTGAGGAGCGGTCCCCTTGAATGAAAATAATCCTGCATGGAAATTGCTCCATGATCATCCGGCCCATCTCTTTAAAATAATCTGCCCGGCATGTTTCCTGCGTATAAATAATTAAATTAAATAAGCAGGCCTTGTTTTTTAAATCTTCTCCTTTATTCATTTAGTTCAGCCTCCATTTCCTTCCCTGGCATTTGAGCATTTCTTCAGCTTTTTCCGGTCCCCATGTTCCCGAAGCGTAGTTAGGAAAGTTTTGGGGAGGGTTTGCTTCCCAGTGCTCTAAAATAGGTGTAAGCAATTTCCAGGACATGATCACTTCATCATTTCGGGCAAATAAGGTATTGTCTCCTGCCATGCAGTCACAAATCAACCTTTCATAGGCTTCAGGAGGCGCAGCTCCAAAATAGGAACCATATCTGAAATCCATTTTGACCGGTTGGACAATGGTGTTTAGCGAAGGTACCTTGCAATTTATCTTTAAGGAGATCCCTTCGTCTGGCTGGATGCGGATTACCAGGACATTGGAATCTATTATAGCGCCACCCGTATCAAATAAATATCCTGGAGCTTTTTTAAAGGTAATGGCAATTTCAGTGACCCGTTTTGGCATTCTTTTACCTGCACGTAAATAAAAAGGAACACCATTCCATCTCCAACTGTCGATGAATAATTGCAGGGCCATGTAAGTCTCAATGTTTGATTGAGGATCGACATTTTCTTCCTGACGGTATCCGATCACTGGTTCTCCATTGATAAAACCGGGCCCATATTGCCCTCTAATGGCAGTTTTATCAATTGAAGCTAAAGGGATCGGACGGACCGCTTCAATGATCTTAACTTTTTCGCCGCGTACAGAATCTGCCTGAAGATTGATCGGAGGCTCCATAGCAACCAATGATAAAAGCTGCATCATATGATTTTGCACAATATCCCTTAACATGCCGGCTTCTTCCCAAAATCTCCCCCTTGTTCCTATCCCAATTTCTTCCCCCACGGTGATTTGGACATTGTCAATAAATTGATTATTCCACACTGCTTCAAAGATGGGATTTCCAAAACGAAAAACAAGAAGGTTTTGAACGGTCTCTTTTCCAAGGTAATGATCAATACGATAAATTTGGCTTTCGTCCAAATGTTTTACAAGATCGGTCTGCAGTTGCTTTGCCGATTCTAGATCACGTCCAAAAGGTTTCTCGATAATAATGCGGCTCCATTTTTCTCTGGTATGGGAATAGATCAAATGGTGCTCATCCAGCTTTTTGACAATATCGGTAAAAAAACTTGGCTGGACAGATAAATAGAAAACTCGATTGCCTTTAGTTCCCAATTGGGAATCTAATTTTTGCAAGAATTTGTTTAATTCTATATAACCTTCGTCATGATCGAATTCTGACTGATGATAAAATAGCTGCTCCTTAAAACGGTTCCATAAATCTATATCAATGGGTTTTGAGCGGGAGAATTGTTTAATGGCCTCTTCCATCTCAGCTCTAAATTGTTCATGCGTTTTAGGCCTTCTTGCAAAGCCTACGCAGGCAAAGTGGGCGGGAAGCTGGCCATCCTTGCATAAATTGTACAAAGCCGGGATGAGTTTTCGGGCTGTCAGATCTCCAGTAGCTCCAAAAATGACAAGGATGCACGATTCTGCGATCTTTGTTGAGCGGTTGATTTCAGCTAAGGGATTAACAAAAGTTTGAGATGAGATCATAATTCTTCAACCGTCCGTCTTTTTGGAATTAGCGTTCATTCTTTAAGATAGATTTAAGAAGGATAAAAATCATTGCTTTTTTCAGGAAATGTTTCTTTGAATAGAAATAGATAAGATGGGAATAACAAAATTCAAAAGTAAAGCGAGCAAAATGAAAATCTCTATGTGAACCGTTCCTTTTGGGGTGACAGATCACATAGAGAAAAGAAATTAAAATACAGCTTTTCAGCTGTATTTTTTTCTAGTTTTACAAAATGCCCAACCCAGAAAGTGTGCACTGCACGCCTGTTAGATAGGATCTAGGATCAATCCGTACTGGTCCCATGAATGCAAGCACGTTATTGTAAATTGCTGGCGGTGCGCCGCCAAGCAATCTGGCCAATTCGCTTCCTACGATTCCTATAGCTGCAAAAGCCACCAGGCGGCCTGCCAATTTTCCTGCAGGTATATCTTGATAAGGCCTTACACCATAATTAGTAACATGGGTTGCAGCGCCTTGGATAAAACTATTTTCCGAGGGTCTTAGGCCAAAAACTTCAAAGAAATTTCTTAGCCCTCTAATTGCGAATTCTCCAACCATCATTGCTGACATGCAGGTAGCCATAAAAGAAGGAATTCTTACTAAACCAGTCACAGCGTGGCCTAAAATCCCATTCGCTATTAAAGGGGTAGGGGCATTGAAATTGATATTGTTCATAGTTATCTCCTATATTTAGATAAAACTAACAAATATTCCTTTAAAGTTAAGTTACCGATTCCTATAATTAGGTCCGATGACTTAAGATTAGAAGATTAAGGTTTTATGAGCAACCGGAAATTTCATTTTTTTCCGGAAACGTTCTCTTTTGTGTGTCCAGGTAGCTCTGTAAAATAATAGTAGCGCTTACCATATCCACAACCTTTGACCGCTTTTTGCGTGTGAGAGAACCCTCGCGTAAAGAACGTTCGGCCTGGACCGTGGTTAGCCGCTCATCCCACAGCAGTATAGGGATGGGGCTGAGTTTTGCCAAAACATCGGCAAAATGCTTCACTTCATCCGCTAAAAATCCTGTAACTCCGCTCATCATCAAAGGTAGCCCGATCACAATTCGCTCAATTGAGCAATTCTGTTTATGGCTGATTTCCGCAATAGCGTCAATAAGTTTTTTGATCGTTAGCTCGGTTTTTCTTTCTGCGGTCAATGTGGAATGAGGCATGGCAATAATTTTGGTCTCATCCGATAAGGCCAATCCTAAACGGCTCATGCCAAAATCAATCCCTAAAATTCTTGTGGGCTGTATTCTATTCTTTGACATGATGGTGTACAGCTTTATTATGGATTATCATGGCCTGAATAAAATCACGGAAGAGAGGGTGCGGATCGGTCGGCTTGGATTTAAATTCAGGATGAAACTGCACTCCAACCATCCAGGGATGGTCCTTAATTTCAGCAATTTCACATAGCGTTTCCCCTTTTAAGGTACCTGCGATAATAAAACCTTTCTTTTCCATGGCCTCTTTATAGGCATTGTTAAATTCATAACGATGGCGATGCCGTTCACTGATCTGAGAAAGCTTATAAGCTTTATGCGCTTTGGTATGGGGCTTTAGATCGCATAAGAAAGCTCCTAAACGCATTGTTCCTCCGAGGTCTTGAACGCCCTTCTGCTCGCTGAGCAGTGAAATGACCGGGTGTTCTGTGTCGGGATCAAATTCAGTTGAATTGGCATCGTTCAAACCCACAGCATGCCTTGCAAATTCAACAGCCATCACTTGCATACCCAAGCAAATACCAAAATAAGGAATTTTTTTCTCACGGCAATGTTTGGCTGCCAGGATTTTGCCCATCCAGCCTCTTTCTCCGAACCCACCCGGTATTAAATAACCGTCGCAGCCTTCGATCATTTTTGCCAGTTCTGCCGGATCTGAAGGAAGTTTATCGGCCTCGAAGCGTTGGATATCAAGCTTGTAGCCAGCATCCAATGCACCATGTACAAGCGATTCAAAGACTGATTTATAGGCATCCTGATGCTGGACGTACTTTCCCACTATGCCAACGGTGATTGTCCCTTTGGGGTTTTTTATTGTTTCAAGGATTTTTTCCCATTCACTTAGATCAATGCGCGGATTGGGAAGTTTCAGCTGTTCGCAGATTAGGGCATCGATCCCTTGCTTATGCAGATCTAGGGGTACTTCATAGATGCTATGTGCTACATCCATTTCTTCAATGACCGCATCTTTTCTAACATTGCAAAACAGGGAGATTTTATCTTTGACCTCTTCTGGCAAATGCACCTCGCATCGGCAGACAATAATATCGGGAAAAATTCCAATCTCTCTTAAAAGCTGGACCGAGTGTTGCGAAGGTTTTGTTTTAACTTCTCCCGCTGCTTTTAAGTAGGGAACGTATGTCAGATGAATATTCAGAGAGTCCGAGCGGTGCTCATAGGTAAATTGACGGATGGCCTCCAAAAAGGGGAGCGATTCGATGTCACCGACGGTCCCGCCGATCTCAACTAAAACAACATTGATCCCTTCTTCCTGCTTGCCGCAATTGTAAATGCGCTGTTTGATCTCGTCAGTGATGTGAGGGATAACCTGGACTGTTTTTCCCAGGTAGTCCCCATGCCTTTCCCTTCGGATGACAGTGTTGTAGATCTGGCCAGAAGTGGCATTGGAAGCGCGGGAAAGAAAGGAATTTGTATAACGGTAGTAATGGCCTAAATCAAGATCAGTTTCAGCACCGTCATCCGTCACGTAGACTTCGCCATGCTGGAAAGGGCTCATGGTTCCGGGGTCCACATTCAAATAGGGATCCAGTTTAAGCATGGCAATTTTTAAGCCTTTCTTTTCAAGCAACAATCCTATTGCTGCAGAAGTAAGACCTTTGCCAAGGGAAGAACAAACGCCTCCCGTAATAAAAATGTATTTCATTTGCATAAATACTCCTCGCAGTAAATTCAACGGATTAGCCGTTGCTCAATTTTTTTTATATCTTCCGGAGTATCGACACCCAGGCTTGCATGGTCGATCACCATGACTTTTATACGGTATCCATTTTCCAAAACTTTTAACTGTTCTAAATCTTCTTCTAATTGAAGGGGAGTGGGCTTTAATTTTTGGTATTCTAAAACAAATTCAGGGCGGTAAACATAAAGACCAATATGGCCTAAGTAAGTTGTGTTAGTCCTGAATTGATTTTTTTTATTAGAGGGGATGAGGGAGCGGCTGAAGTAGAGTGCGTTGCCATGAATATCAATGACGCATTTTACATTCGATGGATTTAAAACTTCTTCTTCTGACAAAAGAGGAGCGGCCAATGTAGACATCATCGCAGCCGGATCGTCCAGTAAAGCTTTTACTGCCAAGTCTATGGCCCAGGGTTCAATGAGGGGCTCGTCGCCTTGAATATTAACAATCGCTGAAGCTTTTAACCACTCGGGATGCATCCTGAGAACTTCTGCCAAGCGATCGGTGCCGTTCCGACATCCGGGCCCTGTCATTGCGGCCAGGCCGCCGAATGAGACCACATGGTCATATATCCGCCGGTCGTCTGTGGCCACAATTATTTCTTTTAGTGAGGCGAGGGAGGCATTTTCATAAGTTCTTTGAAGGAGGGTTTTACCGAGGATGGGCACCAAAGGCTTACCGGGAAAACGAGTGCTGTCATAGCGGGCGGGAATGATCCCTATTACATCATCAACCATTTTTTACTCAATTAAACGAGATACAATAGCATAAGCAATAATTTATCACAAGAAGATGCTTATCTCTTCCTTTCGTTTATTCAGGCCTTGCAAAGACTGGATTTTTTTGACAGAATTGCATTGCAATCTGAATCCCGTGAGTTAATTGAAGCCAGCCCAAGAATCATTTAGGCTACTAGAACCATACCTCTCATCAAACGCTAGGAGACAAGCTTTCCTCAGTGGGACAAAGAGCAGTCAATGTTAGAGGATGTTTCCCAGGCTATGCTGTCTAATAATAATTTAATAGGCGCATGCCTGAGCGAGTTTTTTGACTAGAGGTTTATTAAATGCGGTGAATTACTAGGAAGCAACCTTCTGTATTTCGCTACTCTTCTAGTTCCGGTTTTTTTCCTTGTGGGTGTTTAATAACAATTATTTTTATCTGCGTCCATTTCTAGAGTGGGTCTTGGCTTTCAGCATTCACCAAACTTCTTTTATTAAAAGTTAAATAGATCTGTTTGAATTCCTTATCAGCAATATTCAAATAATTTAGGATATGTAAGCACAAACATATTTCTGTACTTTGATTTATTCATCACGGCTCTTTTTCCCATTTTAATACTGTCGTTTGACTAACACCCAATAATTGAGCAAAACTTCTAGTAGACATTCTAAAAATCTATTACTTTGCCAGTTAGAGGTGTTTGTTTTCTTGCCAGGTTTTTAAGAACATCTTTTCGAAGATGACAAAAGTTTGTAAAGATAAATTAGAGTTGAAACCCCAATTTTTCAAGATTTTCAGACCAGTAGTTGACAGTCGTTAGATTGCTTAAAGTGAATACCAAAGTTCTAGAGCATATTCAATAAAATGCTCCCAAAGTT
Source organism: Candidatus Protochlamydia sp. (assembly GCA_013695355.1). Classification (GTDB taxonomy): domain Bacteria; phylum Chlamydiota; class Chlamydiia; order Chlamydiales; family Parachlamydiaceae; genus Protochlamydia. Next base: position 9,096 of record JACDAQ010000020.1, on the reverse strand, counting down.
TTTCCCAAATTAAATTTCGTTTATCATAACTCAAATTTGATGAATTAGATGGGGGTAGAACAATGCTTTATCATGCGTGGAAATCAACGCTTTCAATTAGCGCTTCCTTGTTTTATTGCTAATAAAATTCATTAGAGGGCCTAGTCGTTAGCAATTTTAAGCCAATCGATTAAATTCCACAAAAATTTTAATTTTCATTTACTAAATTATAGAAAATCTAGTAATCTAAATTTATTTTTAAAATAATCTGAGGAAAATAATGAATGAAATTGATAATAACCGCCCAAATATAATATCCGAGTGGAGAGAAACAGGTCCGAAGCAAGGCGTACTTTGGCGCATACAAACTTTAGTGCAGGCCGTTGCCTGGACTATATTCACAGGATTCTTAGGACCAATTTTTTCTCAACCTATTTATAATTTATGGAGAGAAGCATGGAAAGGAAGAATAGTTGAACTATATGTAGAGCCAATACGATTACCTATGCCTATTGAAAATACGCCCTATGTTGAACCCGTGACTCAATATACAGCTCCTCCTGAAATTCCACCCCCTCAAGAACCATTACCTGATATACCAATACCTAAAATTACTCCTGAGGGTCCGAAAGAACGTTTTTCAACCAAGGAAAAAGCTCAGATTGCTCTTAAAGCCCTCTTAGCGCAGCCCTTACCCGAATTAAATGTGGAAAAATTAAACCTTTGCGAGCTTGCAACGCAGTTAGATCTATCCGAAGCCCCTTTCATTTCTCGTTTAGGACTTGAGCAAATCATTAAAGTACTTTCTCTTACGGAAATACTGCTGCCCTTCCCACTTTCTTGGAATGAATGGCAAAAACCTGCAGGTTTATTTTTGAATCCTATTGAAACATTGCGTTATATCTTAAGTTCAGAAAAATTACCGATTGAGCTTAAAATTACAATCATCTTTAATGCTTCTATTGCAAATGACGCTGCTCAACAATCTTTCCCATTTGCCGATCTTTTCGCAACTTTAAGTCCTCAGGAAAGTCTCAAGCTATTCAAGTGGCTAGACAATTTTTCAGATGATCAAGCTCGCACCCTTTTTAAACTTCTTCTCATGTCTGCTCATCGAAACGCCCAATGCCTACCTCAACTGCAAGCTATTTTGGCCGCTCAGCCTCGCGTCTATCTCCAATTATTTGTAAATCATCCGCAATACAACTCTATTTTAGATGTTTATATTATAAACCTATGTCACGAATCGTTTGTAGCTCTAACGGATGGGATGAATGCCGCTACAATACAGCATTTATTTCATCGATTAACCCCCCAACCTGAAAAGCAAAAATTGTTGCTCCATCAATTAATGAGTTTTTCTGAGAAAGAGGAATTTATTTACACCCTTTACAGTAACTCTGATGATCGTAATACATTTTTGCAATTCATTACCTTCTCTCCGGACTTAGCCCGTTTATTGATTAAAAAAATCCACCAGAATGAAGACTTGGAAACGCTCCAATCCGCATTGGAATTTTTCCTTTCATCTTATTCTGATGAGGTATGCCTGGCCAGCTTTGAATCATTGCTAGGAGATGAAAAAAATATTTTTATTGATACCATTCTCAATTCAGGAATGTCTTACACTCCTGATCATTCATCCTTATTTGTGAACCTTTGCCTTATAAAAATGAAAGATATATTAGCGGGTGAACAGCCCGAAGAAGAAAAAAAGCACATGTTAAGGAATGTTGTCCAAAAACTTACTCATGCTCCGGACTTTACGACTTGCGCACGTGAATTGACTAAGATTATTGATCCAACACAGAATACATTGATTATGCAAGCCCTTACAAAACTTTCTTTTCCTATTGAATTTTCTAATACGATGCAGGAAATAAATTTGGAAAAATTTATTTTCAACCATGCTTTTTTGAACTCTGCAGACCTAACAAATCCATTATTCCCTTTGGATAAAACCAACATGGAAAAGATTTTTCAAACCTGTTCAGGCCTGAATGAACTGAAGTGGAACTATCATAATGATCTTTCTCCACTCTTATCATTAGAAATTTTACCAAGCCCATTTAAACTTGAAATGATTCCCCAAAGCATTGAAGCATTCGAATCTCTTCTCCCATTATTGTCCAACAAGGAAGAAGGTGAAAAATTATTTAATTCTTTAAAAGCATTTTCAACTGAACAAGCAAATTTATTTTTGGAGGTTTCTTCAAATAAAAAAAACGACGAACAAAACAATAACTTAAAAGAAATTCTTAGAAACCTCCCTTTAGCTGAACTACTTACCTACTTTCCAGTACTAATAAAGAATAAAGGAAAAATGGCTTCTTATTACCAAATAGCTGCAGATCAAGGGGATATGAATAGTCAACATGACCTTGGATTGTTGTATGCTGTTGGCCGAGGAGGGGTGGAAAAAGATATTAAAAAAGCTTTTCATTATTATGAATTAGCTGCAGACCACGGTCACGTTAAAGCTCAGTTAAATCTTGGGTTTATGTATATAGAGGAAAACAACGATGCTAATGCACTTAAATATTTAAAGTTAGCTGCAGACCAGAGCAATTCAGATGCTCAATTCCATCTTGGAATAATGTATTCAATTGACCCCTCTAAAAAAAATGAAGAGAATTTATATATTAAATTAGCTGCTGGCCAAGGCCATCTAGAGGCTATAAAGTATCTTAAAAAATAAAGCTTGGACATAGAGATTCCAAATGAGTAAGCCCTTATTGAAAACCTCAACTTAAATAGAGAAAGGCTTCTGGTCTAGCGATATCGTAGCCCAGAAAAAAAAATTTCATAAATGTTATTTAAATAAAAATTAAGGTGGTACAATGATTACACCCTGTCATTACGACTTCTTCAATTCAATATGTAATTTATTTTTAAAGCCTGACTCTTTACAACCGCGCTCAGATGCTGAAACTAATCAAATAGCTTTGGATGAAACTATTTTGACACATAATTGTTCTCTTGATTTCCTTTCAATTGAAGATTTATATTTACATTTTATAGAACATATTCAAAAGTTGAAGCAAGATCAAACACCGGAACAGTATGCATTTCTTTTTAGGGAAGCAGAACAAAGTCTTCTAAGGCTTGAAAAAAATACTTCTTCTTCGCAATACAATTTAGTTGATTTAAGAAACGAGCTACAGACATTATTTAAAAATTCACCGGATGGGCCAAGTACATTAACCCAACTTGATGTTGATTGTTTTAAACGTATGTCTATTATTCCCAATGATATTATCTGTTTAAATACTAAAGGCGAAAAATTTGCAAAACCTCCGATTAGTACAAATTCTCTCCTCGACCATTTTAATAGACTAAGTTTTTCAAAAGTAATGTTCAATAGAGCAGTTAAAGACTTTGAATCTATCGAAGAAGTGTGTGATATTATTTTCTTAAAAGTGGATAAAAAGTATTCGTTTTTTAATTATTTAAATTACGCTGATAAAAACTTAGTTGAACAAGTTCAAAAAGTAATTGATTATTTTAAAAGCAATAATTTAGCCCAGAATTTGGGTTATAGTTCTTCTACATCTATTATGATTAAAGATTTAAAAAACAACTCACAAAGTAAGCGTTTGATAGAGCAAGAATTTGATATTTGTACAATCTTGACCTATAAAAAAATAACTGAATTAACAAGTTAAGATTCATTAATTTATAAATCAAAAAAAAGGAACTTGTATGAATAATTTTTCCGTAAATCCTATGCCTAATCTAGACTTAAAAAATATTTTGATTCAAAAAATCTTAAATACAACCACAACAGAGCAATTAGATGAAATATCAATGGAAGAGTATAAAGATGACGTTGATGTTTTGCAAGTCCGTATAAATAAGGAAAGATCAATTAGTCAATTAATGAAACTACAGATGAGTGAAATTAAAAGGCAAAACGAGGCAATGGTAAAATCAATTAGCACCATCCCTTTTATGCTTGACGGAAAAGAAATTACTGAGTTGGAATTTCGAAACAGAATATTGAAACAAATTCCACCTAATACTTATTTGCAAATTAAAGTAACTAATTTATCTCAATATCAATTTGCGACGCCTCAACCTAAGAGGGCCAGAAAAATTGAACTAATTAGAGAAGAGTGGGGAACCTTGAATGTTCCCCTTTGTAATGGATTTACTGCTTTTTTTTCTTCCTTAGCGATTAGAAACTCAATTTATCGAGAGATAATCATCCAGAATACCCTTATGAATGGTATTCTTGCTTCCTCAACTATATTTGGAGACATTGAAAATGATATTAACGAAAATTCAATAGAAAAAAGTCTTTATTACAAACAAATTTCAGCGGCTTATTGGAGTGGTAAAAAAATTGAAATCATCGTTCCATTTGATTTTTCTGAAGAGGGAGTTGTTTGGATTTCTTCTGACTCATTACTTCTTTCTTTTAATATTGACAGTGGCAGATGGATTAGAAGTTTTTTTACAAATACATAATCTATTAATGGTAACTTGTAAAAAAGAATCTTATGATTATAGCCCTACATGCATATGCTATCACATTCTTTAGAGGATGTTACTTAAATTTTATAAAAAAATGAGCGAATAAAAAATAAATAACTAGAGTCAAAGATCAACCGTAAGAAAATCAAATAAGTAATTTTTCAAATTGAGAAAGTCGTTTAATTGCCTATGAAACTAACCAATTTTATGTAAAGGGCTCAATTTGCAAAAAAATTAGCGAATTTGAGAATCAGCAGTAGAGATAATCTTATAAATATAAATATTAAATTCGATCTTAGCTTAAATGGCGAATCGTATCTCCATATTTCCACGAATAAGGTTCAGAAAATGTTATTTAAAATAAATGGATCGTACAATGAATACAAATAGTCTTTCCAACCAGTCTTCCTCAATGCATTATTGGGGTGAATCTTTACAAGAGAGGTCAGATGGAGCTATAACTAATCTAATAGCTTTGGATGAAACTTTTTTGGCGCATAATTCTTCACTTGATTCGCTTTCAAATAAAAGTTTATTTTCCCATTTTAAAGACCATATTCAAAAACTACACCAAACTCAGAATCCGGAACAATATAGTTTTCATCTTAGGGAAGCAGAACAAGCTCTTCTGAAACTTGAAAAAAATTCTTCTTCTTCTCAATACGATTTAGTGGGTTCAAGAAACGAACTACAAACCTTTTTTCAAAATTCACCTGATGGACCAAGTAAATTAATGCAACTTGATATTGATTGTATTAAACGTTGGGATATTGTTCCTTTTAATATTGATTGTTCAAATTCCCAAGGCGAAAAATTTTTCAAACCAGCAATTAGTATAAATTCTCTCATCGGCCATTTTAATTGGTTAGGTTATTCAAAAATAATGTTCAGTAGGGCACCTAAGGACTTTAAATTTATTGACGCAGTATGTGATATTATTTCCTTAAAATTAGATTTAAATTTTCCGAATATAAATTTTTTCAATCGTGTTGATAAAAATTTAGATGAGCAAGTTATAAAAGTAAATGATTATTTCAATAATAATAATTTAGCTCAGAATTTAGGTTATGCTTCTTCTACATCTATGCGGATTAAAGATGTAGAAGACAAAGCACTATGTAAGCTTTTAACTGAACAAGAATTTGACATTTGTACAATTTTGATTTATAAAAGATTTGAATTAATAAGTCGAATATGATCACGTTACTATTGCAAAAAATATAAATAGGAAAAGGAACCTTTATGAATAGATTGATTTTGTCCTTAAATCCTGTGTCTAATCTAGACTCAAAGGATATCTTGATTCAACAAATCTTAAATTCAACCTCACTCGATGAACTAAATGAAATATCAATGAATGGATACGAACATGACACCGATATTTTACAAGCTCATTTAAGTAAATTAAATACATTTAGTCAATTATTAAAACTAGAGAATGCTAAACAAGAGAAAATTATCAGGATACAGAAAAGAACAATTTGCACTTTCCCTATTATAGTTAATGGACATGAGATTACCGAGGTGGATTTTCGCAATAGAATAATAAAACAAATTCCAACTAATACATATATAGAGGTTTCAGTTAATACTATTGAACATGAATTTATGGGTGGTATAAAAAGAGCCAGAAAAATTGAACTAATTCGAGAAGAATGGGGAATAATTAATGTTCCCATCTTCAATAGTATACATGCTTTTGCCTCTAGCTTATTCTCACCCGACTCGATATATCGAGACGAAGTTTGCCACAATACCCTTATGCAGGGAATACTTGCTTCTTCAGAATTATATGGAGATATAGAAAGAAATAAGTCCAAAAATTTGGAAGAAATAGAAAGATATCACAAACAAATGATCTCGGCTTATTGGAGTGGTAAAACGATTATAATCATCGTTCCATATGATTTTACTGAAACAGGGGTTGTTGAGCTTAGATCTAGATCGGCACTTCTTAAATTTAATATTGACAGTGGCAAATGGATTAGAAGTATTTTTACAAAAAAATAACCCATTAAAGGTAATTACTCAAGCGTGTAGAGGTCTGTAAAATATTTGGGTAAATAAAATTTAGGGGGGAATAACTTATTCCCCCCCCTCCAGGCAAATGAAGCGCAACGAAGCATTAGTCGAGTTGCGCTAGCTAAATTTAATAACACACTTGGAGACAAATAACATATCAGTCAATTTCCTCAAAATTTTGATTTTTCAAAGTGAACCTGCTAAATGTAAAACTGCCGAAGATTCAACTGGTAAAAATGGATTAGTCCCAACGTTTTGATTGCGGCAGGCGAATTAAAAGAATGGATAAATAAATTTTTTTTGAACCATGAGTGTGATTGTCAATTTTGCCATGCTCCTCACCCAAGAAGGGAACATGGCAAAATTGATGCGATCAATTATAGGGGCAAAAAACACATAAAAAAAGAGTTAAGAGAAAAAAATTTTAAATTGTACAGAAACATACTGCTTTGCCGCCGGTTGTATATACTGATGTAAAAAAAAGAATTTTTAAAGGGTTAAATAAAGTTTAAGTCTAATGAATAGATGTCCTAAATTAGCAAATAATATTTAAGCGATCGAAACATGCATAAAAATTAAATACCCTGAAAATCTTCCAGATTTCATGGGAATGGCTTTTAAACAGAGTGCTAGCAATAAAATGTTTTGCAAGCTATTCTAATCCTTTTATTTACCACAGAGTTTAAGTGAATCGTATACTTATCATTTGCTATGAAATTTGTTTATGGGCGCTTGCAATTTTAGCCGCTCCAAAAATGCTTTATCATTTATATAAACACAAAAAATATCTGGGCAGTTTAGGCCCCCGTCTTGGCCTTAATTACCCAATATTTGAAAAAAGCCACCACCCCTTGATTTGGATCCATGCAGTTTCAATGGGTGAGGCCAAGGCCGTCGTTTCGCTCGCCCGCGAATTAAAATTTCACTATCCGAATGCCAGGTTGGTTGTTTCTTCTATAACAGAAACAGGACATGCTGAAGTGCAGCGTAGCTTTCCTTTTGCGGATTATAGAGTCTATCTTCCTTTCGATTTTTCCTTTATTGTCAGAAGGATTATGCAGCAAGCTTCCCCCGATGTTGTCATCCTTTGCGAATCAGATTTTTGGTTTAATTTTCTTCGCTATGCAAAAAAGGAGGGGGCTCTGCTAGCCCTGGTTAATGGAAAAATATCTTCAAGATCTAAAAATCGATTTAGGGCGGCCCCTTTTTTTTCAAAGCCCCTTTTTAATTTGTTTGAAGTTTTGTGTATTCAAAATGAATTTTATGCAAAAAGGTTTTTACAAGCGGGCGCCCCTTCGATGAAAATGGAGGTAACGGGCAATCTCAAATTAGATGATGAATACCCTCAGTTATGCCCCGAGGAAACAGCCGAATGGCGCAAAAAACTTGGGATCGGCCCTGATCAGCTTGTCCTGACAATTGGTTCTTCGCACCATCCTGAAGAACAGCTTTTTTTAACTCATTTAAAGGATATATGGAAAAAATATCCTGAACTAAAAGTACTCATCGTTCCCCGCCATCCAGAACGCTTTAAGGAAGTCGAATCTTTGCTTGAAAATGAGGACCTTTCATGGATAAGCTTCACGGATATCAATTGCAGAACAGGAAAAGAACAAGTTATTTTAGTTGATGCCATGGGAATGCTGCGGATGTGCTACCAGCTTTCCGATATAGCGCTCGTAGCCGGCAGCTTTACTTCAAAAGTTGGCGGTCATAATATCTTAGAACCTTGCTGGTATGGAAAGCCCGTTCTTTTCGGCCCTTTCATGCATACCCAACTAGAGCTTGTCGATTATATTTTGAACGCAAATGCAGCATTGCAAGTAAGCATGGAGACTTTAAAGGATCAAATTGAGTTATTGGTAACGGATGCTTACCTTCGGTCGACAATGGGACAAAATGGCCTTGAGCTGATTCAAAGTCTGAAAGGCTCGACCCAACGGACTTTATTGGCAATCGAACACCTTTTTGAAAAGGATTGCTTTCAGAGATGTATGTGAGCAGGAAGGAAAAAGATTTATCACATACCGAAAAAAAATAATTGTGTTAAATGTTGCATCTTGTTACATTAATGCTTCTTCAGCAAACTACAACCCAGTTTGCTATCTAACGCGGGGTGGAGCAGGGGTTAGCTCGTTGGGCTCATAACCCAAAGGTCGGAGGTTCGAATCCTTCCCCCGCTATTTTTCATTGAGGCGGCATAGCTCAGTTGGTAGAGCAACGGAATCATAATCCGTTTGTCGTCGGTTCAAGTCCGGCTGCCGCTACATCGTCTTCTCAAACCAGCTAATATTATTCTCTAATTCTCCATTGCTCATTTGTTAATGTTCCACTTCCAGCTTTCTCAACTTGTTCAAATATAACTTTTAAGCCGGTGAGCCTGTTATCAGCCTCTTCCTTGCTTTTCTTGAACGGGGACCCATCTTGACTAAGAATATTATTTTTGATTTCATTACGTGCAGCCTGAGGATCGCTGGTGCGTTTTTGAGTAGTAACCTGAGTTTGGAGTTTTTTTGCCCTTTCGGCTAGCGTGAAAGCTCTCGCGATTGAATAAATAACTTTGAGGGTCATATTGATTAATATTACCCTCAAAGTTATTTTTCAAGCCCGAGGCTTTGA
>JACDAQ010000019.1 GCA_013695355.1 Candidatus Protochlamydia sp. | reverse complement strand
CTCATCGTCTGAATCAAGATAAGATCAATCAATTACTTGTCCCCTTTACTACAAAAGCTAAAAAATGGGCAGAAGCCTTAGAAAGGGGCGAAATTCCTTACCTTGAAGAAATAGCTGGCAGCCAGGCCGAAAAACTTCCATTTGGCTTTAAAAGATAATTATCAAATATAAACCAAATCATTTACTGCCCGGAGGCTTTCTCTTCCGCTAAATAGTGATTATTTTTTATAAAATCCTTTTTTTTTATTGAAGAAAACTTCTAATGTAAAAATTATGACGAACATTTCTTCACTCATTCATTCCCCTTCTGCAAAACAATGGCAGCGCATCGGCGTTAAGCACCATCATGGGATCGATATCCCTCTCTTCAGCTTGCATTCCAGTCAATCTCATGGCATAGGCGAATATACCGATCTGCCCCTTTTGATTGACTGGTGCCATTCGATTGGAATGGATGTCATCCAGCTTCTCCCATTAAACGATACCGGGCTTGGGACCAGTCCCTACAGCGCCATTTCCGCATTTGCTTTAAATCCCATTTTTTTAGGTCTACATGCCCTTCCTTATTTGGAGCAATTCCCTCTGCTACAAGATGAGCTAAAAGCTGTTCCGAAACTGAGCCAGCAGAATCGTATTGATTATAAGGCGGTGAGGGAGAATAAAGAGCGCTTTTTAAGGCATTACTTTGAATCAGCCCGCCCCCTAATTCTTTCCAGCCATGCTTACAGGACCTTTGAACAAAATTCCCATTGGTTAAAGGGATATGCTGCATTTAAAACGCTTAAAAATATCTATCAATGGTCTCAATGGGAAAGCTGGCCCCTAGAATCGCATACCCCTTCAAATGAATTCTTAGAAAATTTTGCCGAGCAAAACAAAGAAGAAATGGAATGGCACTCGATCATGCAATTTTTATGCGATCAGCAGCAGCATGATGCTAAGGAATATGCAGACAAAAAAGGCGTATTTTTTATGGGGGACATCCCCATTTTAATTGACCGCGATAGCGCTGATGTATGGCTTAACCGCACGTTATTTGATTTGAATTATTCAGCAGGCGCCCCCCCTGATATCTTTACAATAGAGGGTCAAGACTGGGGACTGCCGATTTATAATTGGGATATGATGGCCAAAATGGAATACAGATGGTGGATTGACAGGCTTAATTCCGCTAAACGTTACTATCATATTTACCGCGTCGACCATATCATAGGATTTTTTCGTATATGGTCAGTGCCGCGAGGAGCGGTAGCCAAAGATGGTTTATATATTCCAAAAGATTCATCGCTATGGATTGACCAAGGGCAGCGATTACTACTCATTTTATTAAGGGAATGCGATATGCTTCCCATAGGGGAAGATTTAGGCGTTGTCCTTGATGAAGTTAGGGCGTCCTTAAGTGCCCTTGGAATCTCAGGTACCCGCGTCATGCGTTGGGAAAGAAAATGGAAGGAGGAAGGTAATTTCATATTACCCCAAGACTATCCGTTTAATAGCCTGACCACCGTCTCGACCCATGATTCTGAAACTTTGCAGCAGTGGTGGCAATATAATCCGCTGGAGGCTCAATCTTTCGCTCAATTCAAAGGATGGTCCTATCAGCCCAATTTAAGCCGGGAATACCAAAAAGAGATCCTGTGGGACAGCCATCATTCGAGTAGTCTTTTTCATATTAATCTTCTCAATGAATACCTGGCGCTCATTCCCGGGCTGACCTGGCCAAATTTAGATGATGAAAGGATCAATGTCCCTGGAATTGTTTCTGACATGAACTGGACTTACCGTATCAAGCCTAACCTAGAAGAACTGGCTGCCAATACAACCTTGCAGCATATCATGAAAGAGCTTATCATCTAGATCCACAGATTTGCAAAGATGTAGGTCATTTTAAAACACACATTTTCTGCCCTGCCGCTCACGAATCAAGTCCATCCTCTCGTATTTTAAAAACAAGATGGACAGGACCGCAAGCGGCAGGATAAGCAGGATTGATAAATATCAGGTAGTTTTGAATTATTTTTTGCCCGCGCTGATACTTTTAACGGCCTTTTTGTCAGCAGCTGTTCCTTCGGATCAAAAGTTGCGAATGCTTTATAATAGCCTAGATCCCACTTCGCTATCCCAGCATTTAGCTCTTTATGAGCTGTATCCTAATCATATTATGGGAAAAAAAGCTCTACAGGATGCTTGCCAGCTTCTATATGGAAAAAACAACTTAATATCCTCCGTAAATGCATTTCCCCTTTCCAATTCTGCCATTCATGCTGTGATCAACCTTGTCAATAAGGATGGGAATAAAGAAACACCCTCTCTACCCGAAGTAGAATTAGTTGAATTTTTTAAGTTAAGCCGATTGCTTCCCCACTACCAGCTTAAGGGGCATCATGTATGGCAAGAAAAAGAGGTGTGGGAGCTCCCGGCGGAGCAAATCGACCTTGCCAGGGCCCTTTTTTTGAGCCAGTTTGAGAGTGATAAGGGGCGAATAGCTACATATGAAGCACAGATTGACTTAATGGCCCTTCAAGTGTTAGCGCGCTTGCCAAAAGGTGCTTCGGACGAAGAAAAAATTAGTGCTATCAACACACTGATCTTTGATGAAATGGAATTTCGATTCCCACCCCATTCATTGCACACTAAAGACATAGATGTTTATACGTTCCTTCCCTCAGTCATCGATTCCCACCGGGGTGTTTGCCTAGGTGTTTCCATACTCTATCTTTGCCTTGCTCAAAGGCTTGACCTCAAACTTGAAATGGTCACCCCCCCTGGCCATATCTACGTGCGCCACCAAGGAAAGAATAAAATAACCAATATTGAAACCACCGCGCGAGGTATTCATCTTAATTGCGAATCCTACTTGGGAGTAAATGTTAAATCGCTCCAGCAGCGAACGATCAAAGAAGTCATCGGGCTGGCCCACTTTAACCAGGCTTCCCTTTATCTGCAGGATGGAAGCTTTGAAAAAGCTTATCAGGCTTACCAAAAATGCCGCCCGTATTTGCCAAGCGACCCCTTGCTTAAAGAATTAACCGGCTATGTCTGCCTTTTGACTGAGCGTCTGTCACAAGGAGAGTTGCTTCTAAACGAGATGAAGAATTATATACCTGAATATGCAGTCAAAGGTTCTTCTTTAGCAGAGGACTATTTGAATGGACGCGTGAACTGCGAGGGCATTGCCCTTCTTTTCTCCCGAACAGAAGAAAACCGCGCAGCGCTCTTGGAGAAAAAGGAAATGCTAGAACAGTTGCTAATCGTCTATCCCCGTTTCAGAACAGGGCTGCTTCAATTAGCCATGACATGGTTGAAGCTTCACAGAATGGGCGAGGCTATGGAGGTCCTCCAAGCTTACCATCAGCTCGATCCAGATGATCCGGAAACAAATTATTACCTGGCAATTTTATCTATTCACCGATTAGATTATTTAAAAGCATGGAATCATCTTAGGCAAATTGAAGGCCTGCTGCATCAGTGCGGCCATCAGGTTAAAGATGTGAAAGAATTGAGGCAAATGCTCACAAAAAAATCACCTGAGTAAGGAAGCGTTAAGAAATATGAAAATTTATACTCGGACCGGAGACCAGGGGACCACTTCTTTATTTTCAGGTCAAAGGGTCAATAAAAATGACCCTTTTGTTGAAGCATTGGGCACAGTAGATGAAGGAAATTGCGCTTTAGGATTGGCACTTTCATTCCTTCCTAAAGATCCATCTTATTTGCAAACAAGAATGCAGCTTGAATTTATTCAGCACACACTATTTGATGTCGGAGCTGCCATAGCCACCCCTAGAACATGCGACGAAGTAAAAAAACTTGAAAAAACCCGTTTTGACCAGGAAGCCATCACCTTATTGGAGCAATGGATAGACCAAATGGACAGCCAACTCCCCGCTCTAAAAAAATTTATTTTACCGGGCGGACATTCTGCTGGATCTGCCCTTCACGTCTCACGCAGTATAATAAGAAGAGCTGAAAGGCTTGTGTTCCCCTTGTATGAGCAAGCCGACGTCTCTAAAGACGTGCTTGTGTATTTGAACCGCCTTTCTGATTACCTGTTCGTAGCCTCTCGTTTTGTCAACCATCATTTAAAGGTTCCTGAAACCGAGTGGGAAGCCCACAAAACTGCTTCGGCAGGGTAACTCTAATATTTCTTTTCAATTTGCAAGTGGGAAGAGGGCAAAAAATTTAACTTTTCTTATATTTATTTACTAACCTGAGTTTGGAGTTTTTTTGCCCTTTCGGCTAGCGTGAAAGCTCTCGCGATTGAATAAATAACTTTGAGGGTCATATTGATTAATATTACCCTCAAAGTTATTTTTCAAGCCCGAGGCTTTGA
>JACDAQ010000053.1 GCA_013695355.1 Candidatus Protochlamydia sp. | reverse complement strand
GCCTCGGGCTTGAAAAATAACTTTGAGGGTAATATTAATCAATATGACCCTCAAAGTTATTTATTCAATCGCGAGAGCTTTCACGCTAGCCGAAAGGGCAAAAAAACTCCAAACTCAGGTTAATATTTTCACAAATTATTTTAATCAATTGACAGATCCAGAGATTGATTTCCCCAAGACCCCTCCCCTGAGTTAGACCTGTTCAATATCTATGATCGATCTAACATTTGCCAGGCAAAAGGTTTATTCTTGGTTTGTAGAGGTTATCTAGGGCGGAATTTTGGTTGCATGGAGGCATATTTAGGGCCCATGATCCCTTTTAACTTTTGTTCTAAAATATTCCCTGCTTCTGGATAATGCTCATTGAGCCATATGTTAAATTTATAAGTTTTGGTATATAGTTCTTGGTGGGCTATTAACATATTTTTTACTTCCGCATTTTGCACAAATTGCCCTACATCAATATGAATAGGCCTTCCATCCACAACACCTGTATTTTGCATCAGGGCATGGTCATTATCGGCCAACCCTCTTGAGTATTCAGACAAAATGAGTGCGAGCAAATTTTCTATGAGCAATTCAGTTTTCTCGTTGGCGGCTTGCATTTTATATTCTAATAAGGTTTCGCAAAGCATTTGAGCACGGCGCTGTACGCAAAATTCCATTTCATCTAAATTTACTAAGTGCTGCGCACCAATTTTGTCATAGATCACCACTTGTTTTTTCAAATGGTCAGTTTTATTTAAATGTACAAATACTAAAGCTGTTTCTTCCTGAAGCTTATCAAAAGCCAACTTCCAGCTTTTAACAAATCCATCCAATTTATGCCATTTTTTTTCTAGTTTTTCTTCCTTGTATTTCAGCAGGGCTGGAAAGGGCGGAAGGTAAGATAGCCAAGGTTGAAGACGATAGCGTTGATATTTAAAAAATTTGAGAACGTACTGACCATCTTCGCTCGCAAAAACGTAAGATTGGCAACCTTTCCCTAAATAGCTATAAGGCTGGTTTAAAGCGGCATTCATTTTATCTTGTTCATTAAAGTTCAGAGGCCTGACTTCCCACTCGGGATTAAAAGGGAAATTTGAGCTAATATGAACGATTCTAAAGCCGCCGGTCAAATGAAAGTAAAGTCGGCCTGCACCATATAAAGCTGCAACTAACAAAACCAGACTTAAAATTTGAATTAATTTGCGATTCTTTCTATTCAATTGATTGTTCTCCATAATAAATTGAGAAAAATAATACCAAAAAGTTGCGTTGCTGTCCAAATGAAATTCCCCTTGCTGCAAGAGTTTTCTTTGGGTAATATTATCTACTTAAACTCAAAAAATATACTTACCCAAGGTCTGCCATGTTGAAAATTGATTTGAAGGGAAAAAAAGCTTTTATAGCAGGAATAGGAGACGACCAGGGATTCGGCTGGGCCATAGCCAAAGCCTTGGCAGAGGCTGGCGCAGAAATTATTGTCGGCACGTGGACCCCTATTATGCGCATTTTTAAAACAAGCCTCCAGGCGGGTAAATTTGACTCCTCGCGCATGCTTTCAGATGGCACATTATTGAATTTTGCTAAAATATATCCCCTTGACGCTTCATTTGACTTTCCTGAAGATATTCCTGAGGAGATCCGTGAGAACAAAAGGTATAAGGATGCCGGCGGTTATACTATTTCTGAAGTCTGCGAAGCCATTGGACATGATTTTGGGAAGATTGACATTTTCATCCATTCTCTTGCAAATGCACCGGAAGTTCAGAAGCCGCTTCTGGAAACAAGCCGGCGGGGATATTTAGCAGCGGTCAGTTCATCCTCTTACTCATTTGTCAGTTTGCTTTCTCATCTTGGACCTTATATGAACCATGGAGCATGCGCATTGACCCTTACGTATATCGCATCTGAAAAAGTCATTCCAGGCTACGGAGGTGGAATGAGTTCCGCAAAGGCGGCCCTGGAAAGTGATACCCGTACACTTGCATGGGAAGCTGGGAGAAAATGGGGCATAAGGGTGAATGCTATTTCTGCCGGAGCTTGGAGCAGCCGGGCGGCGCGTGCGATAGGATTTATCGATCGTATGATCGAATATGCCAAAACTAACTCCCCTATTCAGAAAGATCTTTCAGCCCAGGAAGTGGGCAATGTGGCTGCATTTTTAGCCTCGCCATTAGCCTCGGCAGTGACAGGGACGATCATCCATGTGGATAATGGATTACATGCCATGGGCGCAAGCGTGGACAGTCCTGCATTGCAAGTGGCTCAGGAAGTGGGAGCTTAGATATTAAACAGGTTCTTAGAATCTGTTCAAATTTAGACCGCTCGAAGGCACGAAGGAAGAAGGGCAAATTTTAATTATTTTTCTTCTCCTTCGAGCCTTTGTAAAAAAGCTAGGGCGGCAGATAGACGATTAAGTCGTCTCAGGGAGGAGCTCATGCGAAACTTCTTCTGTTTCCCGCGCTAGGTCAAAAGAGATCTCATGCCTTAGAATAAATATGCCCAGCCCATTGATTATTAAAAGTGATACGCCTGCAATAGCCATGGCCGCCTGCGCCTGGCTGGTCCCCAGAAATGAAAATATAAGCAAAGCGACTACCGCATAGGCATAATAAAAAGGACGCCCAAATTTTGGCGAGATGTAGTCCGCACATTTCAACCCCACACAAAAGTAGGCATTGATCGTATTATACCCTAGCATAAATAAAAAAAGAGGCATGAAGTACTGCGTATAGGGAAAATACTTAGCAAGCGAAAGCTGGACAAGCATGCCAGCTTCATGTGATTCCTGCCAGATCCCCGTGGTTAATATGATAAAAAGACTGGTTGTACAAACAATAAACGTATCTAAAAATATGTCAAAAATGGCCAAGGAAGCTTGCCTTTCAGGCACCTGTACGCTGGTCTCGCTATGAATGACTGAAGCATATCCTACTCCGATATCGCCGGTATAACAACCTCTTCGGATCCCATGAGACATCATGTACATCAAGCCTGAGCCGGCAAAGCCTCCGACAGCCGCATGCCCTGAAAAGGCAGAAGAAAAAATTTCGGTGAACACATAAGGTAGATCAGCCAAATTATTGCACAAGACCCATAAGCCCATTCCCACATAAAGAGTAACAAAAATAGGCAAGCTTGTGCTTGAAATACTCCCTACCCGCTTGACTCCCCCGCTTCCGGCAAAAATGACAAGCACAAGCAAAGTGCCAATCACAAAATAAGAGTTTAGTCCCCAGTTTGCGGAAATACTGGTTGAGATCACACTAAACTGGTAAACCTCAACACCGTAAACACACAATAGGAGGCAGACAAGCTTAGGCACCCAGGTGTTTTTAAAAGCTTTTTGAAGAAAATACATCGGCCCCCCGTTATACCCGCCTTTGCCGTTCGGTACCCTATAACGTAAACCTAAATAAACTTCGGAGTATTTCAGAATCATCCCAGCCACAGCCGTCATCCAAATCCAAAAAAGGGCGCCTGGCCCGCCAAGCTGGACAGCAGTGCAGACACCGACAATATTACCAATGCCAACACATCCTCCCACAGCAGCAAAAAAGGTTTTAATTGGATGAATTCCCTGCGCATTTTTAGTATCGCGCTGCTTTAAAAATCCTAAGAAAGTTTTAAAAACAGTGGGGAGCTGGCGAATTTGAAAAAACCCAGATTTAAATGACAGATAAAGGCCTAAAAAAATGACAATAGGCACTCCGCAATAAGTCCATAAAATATTTTCAATTGCATCCAAGTGCTCAGTTATATTTATCGGCATGATTAATCCAAATATTTTTTTCTATTGTTTTTATAGAACATTATATATCTTTTTTAAATAAATGTCAATTACCCGCTACATACTACCTCGAATGTTTCGTCAACAGTAGAGTAATCTAATATTTTATTTAAAATAATAAACTAAATAATTTTATTATACAACAAAGAGTATCAAATAAAGCAATTACTTTAAAAGTTCATTTTTCTCTAAAAAATTTTCTTTCCAATAATAATGTTCAAGCAATCCTTCGACTGAGCGGCCCATCATTAAGTAACTGAGATAAATGGCCTCGATTGATGCCAATCCCCTTTCGGGATCGGGACAATCATTTTGGGAGCGGGGATAAGCCGTCCGATAGTGATGTGGCAAGCTTCGATAAATTAATGTCGGGTCATTGTGCAAAGGCTTCAACATTTTTTCGGCATAGCGCCATGTAGCATCAAGTATTAAAAGGCCGCACCCTCCTTCATTTTCAGACAGAGGGGGAGCGTCCACGGCTAAAATAAGATAATTTTCCAAAGGGGGAAGAGAACTGTACGGATAGGTTAAAAAAATAAAATCCGGCCGAGACTCAAGGCCGCGCAAACTGCATTTTTTAAGATTTTCAAGACGGTGCCTAATGACAACCGTAGGAGGAAAGGATTGCATTTTTGTCCTCATTAACTTAGATTTATTTTAGAACCTGTTCAATATCTATGATCAGGATGCTTTGCTGCAGCCTCAAAAAATTTTCGCAATATTTATTAATATTCCGAAAATTTTTTGAGGCTTCCTAGAGGATTTTAGCACACAAATCATCCGATCGAAGATTTTGAACAGGTTCTTAAGAAAACAAAAGCCCCAAAGGAGCGTAGTATGAAAAAAATAATTTTGCCAATCTTGCTTCCTAGCCTCTTAGCCCTCTTGCCATTTTCTGCAGATTGCCAGCCTGCTGCTTCTTTCGAAGAACAGCGCCAAATGCAGCAAAGAAATCAATTCAACGCACAAAGGATCAATTGGCTGAACAATTATCAGCAAGCTGCCTCTCAATCTCAGGCCACAGACAAACCAATAGTTCTTTTATTCACAGGGACCAACTGGTGTCCGGCTTGCATGAAATTAGAAAAAGAGGTCCTTACAACTTCTGAATTTGCTCAAGGAGTTGGAGGGCGCTTTATTTTTCTAAAGGCAGAATTTCCCGATTATTCCGAAGAAGGGATAAAATCATCCCCCTATTATCAATTGCTGCAAAGCCATGGAATCGAATCTTTTCCTACAATGGTCGTTGTTAATGCAAGCGGGCAGCGCTTATATACAGTCAATTATCAGGCAGGCGGCCCATCCGTCTATATCAATCAATTGCTCCGAAAATTTCAGGGAACTCCTCAATAACCTTTCAATAGGCTGTTATTTTTAACAGTTCTTTTGGGATCTCGAAAAGAAAGCGGGAAGGATGGCTTGCCATCTCTTTCCCCATTCGCTTGCGCTGTTTTGCCATGCTGATCGTCAGTACCTGTTTAGCCCTTGTTATCGCAACATACATCAGCCGCCTTTCCTCTTCTAAACCTGTCTCTTTCAGGCTTTTTTCATGCGGAATAATATGATCCTCTATTCCCACTAAGAAACATACCGGAAACTCCAACCCTTTGGCGCTATGGAAAGTAAGGAGGTTCACCCGGTCATCTTTTTTACTTTGATTGGCCTGGAACAATTTATCGTTTAATGTTAAATTGCTTAAAAAACCCTCCAAAGAAATTTTCCGAGCTTTACTTTCCGGCGGCTGAAGCTCATATTCCTTAAGCGAAGAAACAAATTCCTGGACATTTTCCCACTTAAAAGCGCGCATTTGCTCGCTTTTGACTTCGTCTTTAATTGCTTTTTTATAATTAATTTGATCAATCAGCCACATTAGATTCTCTGTTAAATTCCCTTGCTGAAAGCGGAGCTTTGCCTGTGTGATAATAGAAACGAACTCCTGGATACCTTTTAGGGCTCTGCTATTGTGTATCAAACCATTTTTTTCTAATTTTTGAGCAGTTTCTTCAATGACATTCCACAAAGGGACCTGCCCTTGGCGATTAAAGGCGGTTAGAGCATCCAAACTTTCTTCCCCGATACCCCGTCTGGGCTGGTTAATAATACGCAGAAGAGCTTCCTGATCCAATGGATTCACAATTAATCTTAAGTATGCGCAAAGATCTTTAACTTCCCGCCTTTCGTAAAATTCCGTTCCCCCAAAGACCTCATAAGGAATTCCCTGGACCCAATGCTCTTCGCTTTTCCATATTTGTTTGATAAGGGCCAGCTCAAATTGCCTCGATAAGGCATTCGAACGATAAAGGATCGCAAAATCGCGCCAGCGCAGATTTAAGACCTCTTTGCATTTAAGGATCCTTTTAACAACTGCTTCTGCCTCTATCATTTCATTAGGAGCATGAAAGACTTCGATTGGGCACCCTTCCCCTTTGTCGCTCCATAAAACTTTTCGATGCCGCTGTTTGTTAAAATCAATCACTGCATTCGCAGCTTTCAAAATAACATTTGTTGAACGGTAATTTTGTTCAAGTTTTATCAAAGCGGCATTTTTAAATTCTAAAATATTCTTAATATCAGCTCCGCGCCATCCATAAATTGACTGGTCGTCATCCCCAACTACGCATAAATTATTATATTTCGATGCAAGCATAGATGCCAGCTTGTATTGAATAGGATTGGTGTCTTGGTATTCATCAATCATAATATGGCTAAAACGTTCCTGATATTGATCTAAAATAGCGGGGAACCGTTCAAATAATTCAACCGCCAACCAAAGCAAATGATCAAAATCTACAGCATTATAAGCACGCATACTTGCCTGCAGACGGCGATAAACCTCCTGGGCGAAAGTGTCATGCCATTGCGACCCGGTCCCATTGATCTCTTCGGCCATTTGGCCTTTGTTTTTAGCCTGCCTGATTGCATTCAAAGTGGCGGCAAGAGAAGGAAGCTCCCCATCATGCTGCAAAATGTCTCTGGCAATCAAATTGATTAAACGCTGCACATCCTGTTCGTCGTAAAGGCTGAATTTAGTTGTATAGCCAAGTTTATCAATGTTCTGACGGAGGATCTGCATGCAAAAACTATGGAATGTGCATAGAGTGACCTGGCCTGCCGTCTTGAAGTCCACAAACTGGGTCAAGCGCTGCCTCATTTCAGCAGCGGCCTTGTTGGTAAAAGTAAGACCTAAAATGGACGAGGGGGAAATCCCCAGCTTGCGGATTAAATAAGCCATTCTAACTGTAAGCACGCGGGTCTTCCCGCTTCCCGCTCCAGCCAAAATCAGGACCCGCCCATCGACTAGTTTTGCAGCGCGTGCTTGTTCAGGATTTAGCGATGCGAATTCTTTTTCCATTTTTACTAAGAACCTGTTTAAATCATCCTGATCATAGATATCGAACAGGTTTTAAGCGCTTTGTTTTTTTTGGATATCCAGGTAAGCCTGCTGCAATAAAAATATAAGTTCAAGCCTAACATCTTGCATAACAGCTTTACGTGCATGGGAACGAGGTTTAATGACTAAAATAAATGGAATGGGGAAATCTTTGTTCGATAGGCGGAAAGCCTCCCGAACGATACGTTTGAAACGGTTCCGGTCATGGGCTTTTCCGAAACGGCGCGTTACAGTTATGCCTAATTTGGATATAAGTCCGCCGGAAGGGCGGACATCGATAATAATCCAGCGTCCGACACAGCGTTGAATTCCATGAGCCATGCGCCGATACTCGCGGGAAGTAAGCAAACGCATTGACTTTGGAAAACAATTATCAGACACGTGTCAGCTGCTTGCGGCCCTGTCTACGACGTCTATTGATAATTTTGCGTCCATTCGCTGTGCCCATTCTTTTTAAGAATCCATGCTCTGAAGAGCGGCGACGCTTGCTCGGTTGGTAAGTACGCTTCACGGTTATTCCTCAAACTAAATTTAATTGAATGGACATAACTATAACGGTTGCGGACAATAAATGCAAGAAAAGGACAAAAAAAAACAAATTTTAGCTCATCTTAAGCAAATGAGCAAAATCTTTTGAAAAATCAATCAATGCAAAGCACGGCAATATTTATTAATAATGCAAAATTAACTGAGATTCCAAAGATTTGCTTATTCATCCGCTCCTTTTGCGTAAGGTGAATTTTTGAACCTGTTCATATCTCATGTCAGATTTTAAGACCCCTCATTTGACTTAGAATGGATGGAAAAGTGCAAAATATTGGTAAAATTTCTGCTCTATTTTTTTATCAGACTTGAAGACCATGCAGCTTCAAATAACTGTATTAACCTGAGTTTGGTTTCCATACTTGTTTGTGAATGGATTTCTATGCAAATTGGAGCTTTTAGATTTTTGTGTTAGAATATTTTTTATACACTCAATTGAAGGTGATTGCATGAAAAATGAAAGCACCCAGTTAAAAAGATTGAAGAATATTGTCTGTTGTTTTAACATGACTACTTAATTTATCACTTTTAATGATTAAGGAATTCTCATGAAAGTCAAAGCATCGGTCAAAGCTGATCCTTCCAAAGGCGATATTCTTGTCCGTCGTTCCGGACGTTTGTATGTGATCAATAAAAAAGATCCCAATCGTAAGCAGCGTCAAAAAGGACCAGCCCGAAAAAAATAAGGAAAATAACATGGCGAAAAAGTCATCCGTAGAAAAACAAAAGCGTCGCGAAAGAATGGTCCAGCTTAAATGGAACAAAAGACAAGAGCTGCGCGAAAAAAGTTATAATATGAAACTTAGTGATGAAGAGCGGGAACAAGCGCGTATTGCTCTAAATAAAATGCCGCGGGATTCTGCCCCGACCCGCCTTCGAAACAGATGCCAAATCACTGGACGGGCACGTGGGTTTTTGCGAAAATTCAAGATGTCTCGTTTAACGTTTAGAGAACTAGCCTCTCATGGCATGATTCCTGGCGTAACTAAATCCAGCTGGTAGTTCCCCTTCCTATTTTTAATACGCTCGGACTATTTCCGGGCGTATTAAAAATTTCATTTTCTTGCTCTTCATCTAATCTTTCGACAATTTCAATCTTTTTTGGCTTTCATCGATCGTTGACGTTAAAAATTTATTTATGCTTAATAATCTTCCTTCATAAATTGAATTGTAATTGTCTAAATCACCTGACGCCACTTCAGCAAGTTTACTAAGCGTTGTCAAAGGCTGGTTATATGTCTTTAAACCATATTTTTTACTCATTCCTGCAACGCATCTTTTTCACCAAAGAGTAATCTGCATGATGGATTTGGTTGCTTTTATCGCTTTTCCATAATCTTTAGGTGTTTTATAAATTTTAGCTACATCCTGTTGAGCTAAAGCATATGCAATGACAAAGGCCGAATTGATATCGCCTTGCCTAGCAAGTTTTTTAGCTGTTTGGCCAAGGCCCTTGACCCTGTTTATCTGTGCCCCATATTCATTTTCTTCAAATATCATCTTTGACAGGCCTAAGCTGATTTCCTGCCGTGAAGCCACACTTTTTTCAAAAAAAATCTCCAATTGTTTCACTGTTTCTTTTGACTCTGGTAAATTTCCGGCCAGTAAAGATATGTTGAACGGAGTAGCATTTAAAATGATTCTTTTCTGATTTTCGATTTTATCTTCAATCGGGCCAATATTTTTTTGGAGAAGAAGCGTATAAGGAATTCCTTCTTGAGTTAATCGATTTTTCATGGCGATTTCATCGCTTGTAGGATTTTCAATCGCTTTCAATCTTTTAATCTCTGTGAGAATTTCATTATATTTAGGATTTTGCTTTTGAAAGTTTTCTTTTTCGATCACTATCTCATCAGACAAATGCTTAATTTCATATTGGGCGTGTGCAGCTATGTCAGGGTTTCCATGCAACCTTGACGCATATTCTGCTAAAATTTTTTCAGATAACGCAATTTGAAGCCTTTCCATAAGCTCTTCTGAAAGATTTCCTTTAGAAAGCGCCTCGATTACTTTTACATTTAGCTGAAAAGGGGGGGTAGCAGATACAAGGTGGTCAGCTTTGTTTTTTATCTCCTCGGAAATTTCTTTAGGCATAGCATTTTCAATAAATAGCGATTGAAGACTCAAAGCACCCAAACTCTTTTGAGGATCTATTTGTGAGACTACGGACGTGTGATTAGTTGAGGGAGGGGTATTACGCACAGCAGGATGGTGCAGGATAATAGAAGCAGATAGCTATCCATCCTGCCGCGCCTCATGAAGGTGTCCATAGTTTGCCCCTTTAAATACCCAAGAGCTTTGACTAAGCACATTGGATGATGGTGGCAAATTGACCCGCTAGTGCTCTGTAAACAAAGTTTATAGAGCACTAGGTTAACTTAGGTTCATATTTTCCTTGGTAAGAGCAGCCTTTAGCTCGGGTAATTGCTCAACCTTTAGCCAGTCGCTCATACCCTGCGTCCACACATAGCTTGTATGCTCTAACAATCCCCGATTCCATAAATCACGCAGAGCCACTACGCTTACGGGCCCCATTTGCTGGTGGTCTTTATCCATATAATACCAAAGTTTATCTTCAGTCTCCTTCAATTCTAGAGGTGGGGGCGAAGAAGTTGGCTGTAATGAGGGATCGGGTTTAGATACTGTCATAGCGGGTAAATTATTATTTTCATTCACTCCGTTGTTGGAAGATAGAAAGAATAAAATGAGGGGAGCAAAAACACCAAGGAGCACTCCTAATATAAACCAGATGGTAAAGCTTCTGCCCTTTCGATCAGCGTAATAGGCAGTTAAAGTGGCAATAATTAATAAAATAAAAAAACTTATTATCAACTGCGTTGTAGTCATTTCGTGAGGAGGCATGTTTTTTCCTTAATTAGATTCATCGGCTCTAAAGCAAATCTCCCTGACCAAAAAAAAGGTAAAGGACTCATATTTTTCACCATATATCAATCGTTGTTTTTCCACAATCCGTACCTGCGCTCTTCTCTATTATCTAATTGAACTCCTTCGTACTTGGGTATAAATTACTGGTAAGGTTAATAGTTTCATGCTAACATTATTTTTAACGAAACTTTAATTGTTTGATTTCATGTTAACAGGAGTATTTAACTATGTCCGATCCTAGGTTGAAAATGGATAAAAAAAAGGTCGATACAAAAGAGTTCGAACTCCCCGAAACGATATTTATACGTGACATTGAAAATAAAGTATTTCAATCGATTGTTTTACAATGCCTAGCACAAATTGACGGAATAAGTCTGGTTGAAGGAAATTTCATCGATCATTTGCTTGGGCGCGGGGCTGAAGGGGTGAAAGGAATTAGTGCAGAACAGGATGACAAGCACCAATCTGTTAATATTAAGGTTGAAGTCAATATTCTTTTTGGCCTGGTCATCCCTCAAAAGGCTGAGGAGATACAAACCAAAATTACAGAGGATATAACCAAACTTTCAGGGCTTCACGTATCTTCAGTGCACGTTGTATTCAAAAACGTTATCTCCCCAGAGGAAGTAAGCCGGCTGGGAAGCAATCAAGGCCCCCCTACTCTGATGGGCTCTAATCTTGGCGAAGAGTATTCCGATGAGTTTTAAAGTAGGGCGATTCTTTTATTTGGCCATCAGCTTTATATTAGGAGCATTTTTTTTTATCGTTGGACTTTTCAGTATAGGACTTCCCTGGTCGCCCCATTTGCAGCATGGCACCATTAAATTCCTGACGGAAAACACGCTCATTCTTTCATTGTTTGGGCTAGGCTTTACTCTGATTGGTTTGTCTATTTTTATTTATGCTGCTCTCAATACTAAACGACGCTATGCTTTTATTAAAATCGGACCCTATTCTATTTCATTAGATGAATCGCTCATCCAGAGTTCTCTGGATGCTTATTGGAAAGAACATTTCCCTGAACATTCCATCCCTTTTAACCTGTTTGTCCGCAAAAATTCAATTCAAATTGAAGCCAATTTCCCTTCAATGCCTGAAGCAGAACAGCACGGGCTATTAAAAAAAATAAACCATGATTTTGGAGCCTTATTTGGCCAAATCCTCGGCTATCCGCATGAAGTCCGGCTCATCGCAAGCTTTGAATCAAATAAAGCATAAGCTATTCTATGCGCTCAGAATTTTCACTCTTCCAGTCCCACCTTGATTTAGCCCACAACTATTGGAGAAAAATTCTTTGTCCTGGGCAGCTGGCTATCGATGCTACATGTGGAAACGGTCATGATACTCTTCAACTATGCCAATTGGCACTAGTAGGATCCCCAGGCAGAGTTTACGCCTTTGATCGGCTTGAAGAAGCCATTGAAAAGACTAAACAAAGATTAACTGCTGCCTTATTGCCAGAACAACTCCTGCATGTCCACTTAGAAGCCAGATGCCACTCTCAGTTTCCTTCGCATATTTTGCCTGAAAGTATTCAATTAATTGTTTATAATTTAGGTTATTTACCTGGGGGAAACAAAGAGTTGACCACTTGCAAGGAAACAACTCTCAAAAGCCTTGAACAGGGGCTTTTACTAATTTCACCAGGAGGAGCGATCAGCCTGACGTGCTATCCTGGCCACCCTGAAGGAGCGTTGGAGGAAAAGGAATTACAAGGTTTTCTGCAAAAACTTTCCCCTTTAGAATGGAGTGCCTGCCAACACATCTGGTTGAACCGGCGCCTCGCCCCCAGCCTATTGATTTTGCAAAAAGCGAAAAGCAACAAAAGTTAGCATAGATTCCGAAATTCAATGCGGGGCATTTGTGTGATTTTGTAAAATTGAAATTTTAGTCTATAGGGAGACCTCCGGCCAGAGTTAGCTCTTTGGTAAAAATTTAGCACTGCCCCCGAAACCTACCACGGTACTATAGCATAAAATCAAATGATTGACTCCATTAAGGGCACTGTGCGGTTCTATTTCTGCCGGCAAACGGAATTGCTGGGCAATGGCATTTTTTGACAAATTCATTTCTGTGGGAATAGATACTCCCTTTTCTGCGCATCTCTTAATTTGGAGAACCCAATGCATCGAAGCAAGATCAAGCCAATGGTAAGGCCAGTTGTATTTTTCCTGGGTGTA
The DNA here is from genome assembly GCA_013695355.1 of Candidatus Protochlamydia sp. GTDB lineage: Bacteria > Chlamydiota > Chlamydiia > Chlamydiales > Parachlamydiaceae > Protochlamydia. Next base: position 99,771 of record JACDAQ010000053.1, on the reverse strand, counting down.
AACATCCACAATCTGGGCAAAAAAACCTCTGTCAAATGCAGGATTTTGACAAATATAGACAGCTTTGCCCCTTTCAATATTAAGAACGGTAAAAATTTGAACTATTTCTTGCGAAACGACGGTTTCTTCTTGCCCCAATAGCATCTTTTCCCAGGTAAATCCATTAAATTCCACACTCGCAGGATCTCTCTTTTCCCAAACTTCCTTAGATTGCTTGATAATGCTTTGATAAGTGAATATCTCATCTCCTGTTTGAACATCTAAAACTTTAAAGGCGATTTCCAGAACACGGTGATGATAGGAATCCAGGCCTGACGTTTCAATATCTAAGAAAATAGCTAACATATTGGACTTTCTTTTGGGTTAAGGAATTGCAAAGATATTCTGAAATCACCAAAGTATCGATTTGGCCAGGATTTTTTTTGTACCCTTTGGTATAATGTCAAAGAATGAAAAGTATACAAAACGTTCGCAGGAAATTTAGGATCGATTTTTAATTATACCTAATTTTTTGATTTACCTGGGTATATATAACAAAGATTATTGTTGCTTTCAAGCATGAAATTTTGATAAAATTAAAAATAAGCAATAAAACGCTATTCTTAACTTTTTAAAAAAAATTATGAAATTAATCCGATCATCATTTGCGCGCTTGATCCTTCGCTTTAGATATCCATGCTCATTGCCAGAAGAGGTCGCATCGGATTTGGGGCTCAAAATTTCTAATGCTGTGACCTTTCCCCAATTGATTCACTGCCTGACTAATCCGGCTCACCGTCCTACCAAGCTGGTCCGTTTTATGCCAAGAGAGCAGGCAGACCAAATTTTCAAAACAGCTCTCCGAAAGGAAATATTCAAAAAGGATTCACTCTATTCCTACCACTTCAATGGCGGTTGGATGGAATTCATGCTTCAGTTCGATGAACAATCGCGGTTAAGAAGACTTTATATTCAACATAAAGATATTAAACAAAAATGTGAAATTTCTATCTCGCAATAGCCCTCTGTTACAAAAGTTAATGACAGATTTTGAGTTCTCACGGCTATTAAATTTGAGCTTAAAACTTTTATAACAGAGTACTAGTTTTAAACCCTATAATTATGCTATATTTTTGTCCTTTGAACTTTTAGGATTGAATCATGGCATTATCCCAGCAAAAATTTAGAGAAATTGTTTTTCAACTTTTGTACAGCTATGATTTAGGCCGCCCTAATGAAGCGGTTATGACTGAATTAATGATGGCAGAGTTAGCAGTTTCAAAAAAGAATGTCCTGCTTGCACAGGAAAAAGTTCAAAAAATCATTCTGCTATTACCAGAAATAGATCCTTTGATATCTACCGTATCAATTTCTTATGACTTTGATCGTATACAAATTGTCACTAAGAACATTCTTCGATTAGGGGTTTTTGAACTTAAATTTGAAGGGAGTATCCCCCCTAAAATTGCCATTGCCGAAGCAATCCGGTTATCGCGAAAATTCAGCACTCCTGAATCAGCCTCTTTTGTTAACGCATTACTTGACAATATTTACCAGGATAGCCTGGGTGATAAAGGGGATCCACAAGTATTGCAAGAAAAGGCCAAAGCCTTAGAAGAAAGCGAGAAAGCCTCTTCCGAACTTAAATTAGCAGAACAGGAACCAATATCCGGAACTGAAGGACAATCGAATGACAATTTTTAATTCCTTTCAATCGGGCCGACAGCTAAAAGAATTGACAACTTTTGGCATAGGCGGTCCCGCAAAATTTTATGTTGAAGCCCGCACACCGGCTCAAATGCAGGAAATTCTTTGCTATTGCCAGCAAGAAAAAATTCCTTTTTTTATTATAGGAAAAGGATCAAATGTCTTATTTGATGATAAGGGATTTAATGGCGTAGTCATCGCCAATCGAATCGATTTTATTGAAAATTTAGAACCGGGCCAATGGCAAGTTGGCGCAGGCTACAGCTTCTCTTTGCTCGGAACGCAAACAGCCCGGCAAGGATATTCCGGTTTGGAATTCGCTTCCGGGATACCTGGAAGTGTCGGTGGAGCTGTTTATATGAACGCAGGCGCTAACGGCCATGAGATGGCAGAAAGCCTGGTGAGCGTTGATTTCATCAATCTATCGGGCAAAATTGTCCGCTACACACGGAGCGAGCTTTCATTTGGTTACCGCCATTCTTCATTTCATCAAATGCAAGGGGCCATTATAAGTGCTGTATTTAAACTAACACCCTTTTCAGAAGCCCGTGAAAAGCAATTAAAAATTATCGAATATCGAACAAAAACTCAACCCTACAGTGAAAAATCGGCGGGATGCATTTTTCAAAATCCTAAAACAGGCCATGCCGGGGCACTTATTGAAAAAGCCGGGTTGAAGGGGAGGATGTTGGGCGGGGCTCAAGTCTCAACGCTGCATGCCAATTTTTTTATCAATACCGGATGCGCAACTGCCAAAGAAGTTCTCGAGCTGGTTAAAGTGGTAAAAAAAGAGGTTGAGGAAAAGACCGGCATTGATTTGGAGCTTGAATTACGCTCCATCCCCTATGAACTACCTATTACTGCAAATTGTTAGGAACGGCCACCTATGTTTCGTGCTGATCTCCATTCCCATACAACCTGCTCTGATGGATCGGCAACGCCTCAGGAAATAATAGAGTTGGCATGCGCTCAAGGGTTGCAGGGACTATCGATCACCGATCATGACACCATTACAGCCTACTCTGAAATAAAGGAACTAGCAGAGAAAAAAGGAATTTTTCTTTTACCTGGGGTTGAATTTTCAGCTGTCCACCTTGAAACCAATGTGCATATTTTAGGTTATAGTTTCCGACTGGACTCTGACTGCATCCATGACTTTTGCCGTAAACACCAAGTCCGTCGCCTTGAAAGAAACCAGGCCATACTTGATCGGCTTTCGACCTATGGAATGCCTCTGACTATGGAAGAGGTAATTCCTTTCAAACCATCTATTCAAAAAAGCATAGGACGCCCGCATATCGCAACTGCAATGGTAAAAAAAGGATATGTTTCATCAATTCAGGAAGCCTTTCAAAATTTTATTGGCGAAGGAAAAAGTTGCTATGCTCCAGGTAATGCTTTTACTGTTGAAGAAACCGTTAATTTAATTCACCAGGCAAAAGGGCTTGCCATTATTGCCCATCCTCATCTCATCGAGAATGTTAAAGTGGTCAAAAGCCTTCTGGAAATCAATTTTGACGGGATTGAAGGTTATTATGGACGTTTCCCCCCTCAGGCCCAGGAAAGGTGGATTAAAATTGGAAAAAGAAAAAATTGGATCATTACAGGAGGCTCGGACTTTCATGGGACTATAAAACCCCACCTGCCTCTTGGAAGTTCTTGGGTGAATGAAGAAACATTTTTAATTTTGTATCACCATTATCAGCAAAATTCCACCCCTTAAGATCTGCTATGTCCTATTCACAGCTTATTCATCATTTATTCCGAATTAACAGCTTTAGCGGAGTAAAGCTCGGATTAAATAATTGTCGGCAATTGCAAGCTTTGCTGGAGTATCCTGATAAATGCTATGAATGCATCCACATTGCAGGTACAAATGGAAAAGGTTCTGTTGCGGTAAAAATAGCCTCTGCTTTAGAAAAATCGGGCTACCGGGTAGGGCTTTACACTTCTCCCCATATTTCTTCTTTTAGGGAAAGAATTAAAATCAATTCACAAATGATCTCTGAAGAAGATGTTGAGGTTATTTTAACCTCACTCTTTCAACTCGCTGAAAATCATGCGATCCCCGCCACTTTTTTTGAACTGACTACTTTTCTGGCCCTTGCGTACTTCTCCAAACAAAAAGTAGATTTTGCAATCCTGGAAACAGGTTTAGGAGGACGCCTTGATGCGACCAATATCGTTTCCCCCCTCCTTTCGGTTATTACATCGATAAGTTTGGACCATACTGAGATCCTTGGAAAAAATGAAGAGGAAATCGCCAAAGAAAAAGCAGGCATTATTAAACCTGGGATTCCTGTAGTCATTGGTCCCCATACTCCGCAAAATTTTTTTAAAAAATATGCGCATCAATATAACTGCCCTTATATTGCCGTGGATCAAAATTCTGCCCTATATGAAGAAGAAAATAAGTCTATTGCCAAAGCAGCCCTTCAATATTTATCCGCTTCGCTAGGCCTTCTTGATCAAGCCATATCCGCCGGCTTAGAAGAGAAGCCTGCCTGCCGCTTTGAAATTGTGCAGCAATCCCCTGCCATCATTCTAGACGTCGCGCATAACCCCGATGGCTTAACGCATCTCTTTCTTGCACTTAAGCTGCGCTACCCTGATCAACCACTTCGAATATTATTCGGGCTTTCAAAAAGCAAAGATCTAAAAAGCTGTGTAAATATTATTAAGCAGCATGGTAAATACTTTCATATTGTTGAAGCTACTAATGGAAGAGGGGCTGCCTTAAAGGAGCTGCAAGGTCTAATGGAGGTGGATGATGCTTTTGTATCTTGCCACTTCAGAATTTCCGAAGGAGTTGAAGAAGCCGCACGCGAAGCGGCACTTAACTCTCAAATTCTGGTTATTTGCGGAACATTTTTCATTATGGGACAGGCAAGAAAAGCTTTAGGCATCCTGGAACCCACGGACGAAGTGGACCTTAATGAGATTCCAACTTCAGAGATAAATAATTAATTTTAGATTGACAATGGGCCCTAAAGAGAGTTAGAAATACGAGTGGCTCAAATGGCACGATTATAAACGTACCAATTTTAAAGGAAAAAAATATGCACCCCTCCCTGAAATTTTTAGAGTCCGAGCCCGTTATTGCCCTCCTCGTGGCCGCAATCATTTTTTTTATTACTCTTTTCCTTGTGGTGAAACAATGGATAGGTTTTTCTTTAACCTTGCTCCTTCTTGTATTTGCTCTAGTTTCAGGTTTCATTGTCAATAATCAGCACGTGCTAGATTGTTATAACAAAGAAAATCATGAATTAGTATTTCATGGAAAGGAAGACGACGCTTTCAAAATTCAAATCTTTCAAGCTATTGAAGATCTAAAAGTTGAAGTTAATTCTGAAAAGGAAAATATACAGCACATGATGGCGCAAATTCAGGAAGTTTTAAATGAAGTTGATTCACAAAAACAAAATCTTCAGTCCTTTATTGATTCGCAAAAAGATGCCGCTCCCTAAGAACCTGTTCAAAATTTCGATCATAGACATAGCACAGGTTCTAACGTCTGCTTACTTTATTTAAATTTTGAACGAATTAGAACTTCTTTTCCTTCAAATCCAAATCCAAAATACAATATGCGTTTTATTCCTCGGTCCATAAGCTCACATGCGTACTGCCTATCTTCAATTTGTTTAAGTGCAGATTCAACAGCGGCTTCCAAAGTTATTTTTTCGAATCGCCCGATTTTTTTAAATTCCATGATAATACCAAGCTCATTGGAATTTTTAGGGATTAGCATCACATCATATCTTCCTAGGCCGCTTTCACGATTAGATTTGACCTCATAGCGATCACTCAACCCGATTAGCATCCCAAGAACAAACCCGTGATAAATTTTTTCAGACTCTTCCGAAGGCACATCAAATACACTAACAGAAGAGAGCATAAATTCTTGGAATAGTTGTGAAAAAGTGTGAATATCACCTGTAACCAGGCTATTAAGAAGCATTTGGTATTTGTGCTTTTGGATGCTTTGATTAAACCATTCCAAAATCATCGATTTATATAGTTCCCCAACCTCAATATTCGGGATACGTAAACAACAGGGTGTGCCATACGAGGGGGCCTTAGCTAAGGTTAAATACCCGCAATAAAGAAGCAATGACCATATCGCACTGGAATTTTGATAGAGATCGGAAAAGACAACCCCATCATTGATTTCTTGTTCAATGGTGTTTCCAATTAAAAGTTGCTCCATATCTGCTTTAAGATCATCTGTTCCTTGAGCAATCAATTGCTTCATCATGACGTTTTCGCTTGTATTCACCCAATAAGGCGCAAGGGCCCCATTATTGGCAATGCAGTTTAAAACAGACCAAGGATTATAAATATTTGTAGAGGGGCCGATCTGATAGCCATTGTACCAATTTTTGAAATCAGCAAGTTTTTCTCCAAGCGAGTAATCTGACAAAAGCTGCATTACTTCCGATTCAAGCAAGCCAAATTTATCACTGAATGGTTCATTTAAAATTGTAAATGTACTAATGTTATTTAATCCTGAAAAAATACTTTCCTTAGCAATACGTAAAATTCCGGTTAAAACACCCCGCTCTAAATAAATATTGTCTTTCAGTACAGCCGATAGCCAGTTGTGCAAAAAATTAATCAGGGTATCATAATAATTTCCTACGAATGCCGCATGGGCGGGAGTATCATATTCGTCGATTAACAAAACAACTTGTTTTTTATGATACCGGCATAACCATTCCGAAAGAAGCAAAAGGCTCCTTTCAATCAAAGTTTCCTCCCCTTCCCGATTCACAATGTCCTGATAATCAGCTTTTTCTTCATTCGTTAAAATAGTTCCTTCTAAAATATAGCGATGGCGTCTAAACTCTGCAGCAATTAACTGTTGGAGTGCAGCTAGGGTCTTATGCCAAGTTTCATGTTTAACATCCTTCAGGGTAATAAAAATTACGGGAAATTGTCCTTGCAGATTTGTATATTTTCCATTTTGCCAAATTTTTAAATGCTTAAAGAGGCGGCTTGTGTCTTCCTCTCTTTTTTCGAAAAAATAGCGCAACATGGAAAGGTTCAATGTTTTTCCAAAACGCCTTAATCGGGGAATGAGAGCGACTTTTGTCCCTTTTTCAATCAATTCTTCAATCAGAAGTGTTTTGTCTACGTATGTATACCCTTTGTCAATAATCTCTTTGAAATCACTAGTTCCAATTGGAAGCGGCTTAGGCATGGTTAATTTTTTCCCATTTTTGAAATAATATAGGGTGTAGTAAAAGGTATCATAACATAAATGGTAAATACATTAATAACTATGAGGATCGATTTTTACTTTTCCACGAAAAATGTAGTATATGGCTATGGTATAAGAGACCACTAATGGAACCCCTATGAATGCCATAAGAAAAAGAATTTTCAAGGTCAGGGTAGAGGAAGCCGAGTTATATATAGTAAGGCTTAATTGGCCGGGCTGATCAATCGAGCGAATGACGTTAGGATAAGTCCCGATCGCATACAAAGTCAGCAGGCAGATGATGTTGAGGCAGGAACAGGCAAATGCCCTTGCATCCTTTCCATAATAAATCTCCCTAGGGATATTGGCCACCGCAATCATATTGATGATGGCAAAGAGAAAGAAAAAAGGGCGGTTTTGAAATGTCTCGATCATATGCGGCATGTAGATTAATGTTGCCATGGTCGCTACAGCATAGCAAATAATAAAAAAGATAATGCATGAAACTGCGCGGATGCGCATGTGGTCATGCAGCTCCCCTTCTGTTTTCATTAAAATATAGATGGAGCCGTGCATCATAAAAAGAGAGACCGTCAAAAGGCCCACAAGAATGGCATAAGGATGAAAGAGGTCCTGAAAGGTGCCAATGAATTCTTTATGTTGATCTAGGGGGATTCCGCGAATGAGATTCCCTAAAATAATCCCTAAAATCAGCGCGATTAAAAAACTACCTAAAAAAAAGGCAATATCCCAGGTCCAGCGCCACCAGGCCATTTTTTCTTTGCTTCGAAATTCAATTGCCACTGCCCTAAAAATTAAGCCGCTTAAAAGGACCATCACCGGAAGGTAAAAGGCGGACAGCATGGTGGCATAAATATCGGGAAAGCCCGCAAACAAGGCCCCTCCCGCAGTCACAAACCATACTTCATTTCCATCCCAAACAGGCCCGATCGAATTGAGCATGATGCGCCGCTCGCTGTCATTTCTCGCAAATAGATGCAGCATCCCTACGCCCAGATCAAATCCATCCAGAATCGCGTACCCCGTGATTAAAATGACAAAAATCGTAAACCAGCCAAATTCGAGATTAGAGTAAAGTATCATTTCTATTATCCTCTATGAGATGATAAAGGCCATGATAAGGAGTCGAGTGATCGCTTCCTTCCTCTTCCGGGCCATGCTTCACTTTTTGATTTAACAAATAAATGAATAAGAAAAAAAGTAGGGTGTAAACGATCATGAAAAGAATAATTGAACCTAACACTTGATTAGCCGTTACAGCTTTAGAAAGCCCTTCTGAAATTCGCAATAAGCCATAGACTAGCCAGGGATAGCGTCCTGATTCGGCGCTATACCAGCCAGCCTGGTTAGCCAGCTGGGGATAAACCGCTGACAAGATCATCGGCCATAAAAGCCAGCGCTGGCTCCCTAGTGTTCCTTTATACCAATAGTAAAGGCCGGCGACTGAGAGAAAGAACATGAGGGCCCACATCCCGATCATCAGGCGAAAAACATAAAATAAAACGGAAACATTTGGCCAGTCTTCTTTAGGAAATTGGTCCAGACCTTTTATTTCAGCATTAAAATCCTGAAAGGATAAATAACTGAGCAGCCTTGGGACCTGGATGGCATAATCTAATTTTTGTTCTTTAGCATTAACAATTCCAAACAAAGTAAGCGGAACTCCAGAATTTGTTTGGTAGAGCGCTTCCAAAGCGGCTAACTTTGCCGGTTGATGCTGCGCGATCACTTTGCCGCTCCTATCTCCTGATAGGCCTTGCAGAAGGGAAGCAATCAAAGCTACCCATAGCGCAATGCCAATGGATTTTTTGGCAAAATCTAGATGCCTTTTTTTTAACAAATAGTAAGAGGAAATGCTAACAACAAGAAAGGCCCCTGCAAGCCAGCAGCCGAGAATGACATGTCCAAGTCTAACCATTGAAGAGGGGTTAAAGACCATTTTCCAAAAATCAACGATCTCAGCCCGCGCTGTCAGCCCTTCCCCCACAATATGAAAGCCTGCAGGAGTTTGCATCCAGGAGTTGGCCACTACAATCCAAATGGCGCTGAAATGGGCGCCTAAGCATACCATCACTGTAGCAAAAAAATGAAATTTAGCGCTAACTCGGTTCCACCCAAAGAGAACGATCGCTAAAAAACCCGACTCCAGGAAAAAGGCAAAGACTCCCTCAGCCGCTAAAGCACTACCAAACACATCGCCGACGTAGCGAGAATAGGTTGCCCAATTTGTACCGAATTCAAATTCCATCACTATCCCAGTGGCCACTCCAATGGCGAAAGTCAGGGCAAAGACTTTGGTCCAAAACTTAGCCATCCGCAAATAAACAGGATTTTTGGTTTTTAGGTATAGTCCCTCAATGATAACCATAATCAATCCAAGTCCAATGCTCAAAACAGGATAAATGTAATGGAACATGATAGTTAGGGCAAACTGAATGCGGGCTAAAAGCAGAACTTCCATAATGACTTATTTCACCCTCTAAATTAATTTTTATTTGGATGGTAATGCATGGAAGCATAAAAGTCTAAGAACCTGTTCAAAATCTTCCATCGGATAATTTTGAGCAGGTTCTAAAGCAATAAATTTAATGAGTTTGGTTTTACGCGCTTATAGTGCTAAGAACCTGTTCAAAATCTTCGATCGAAGATTTTGAACAGGTTCTGAGTTATTCAGTTAAAAAAATAGATGCCAGACATACCCAAGTGTTCACTTGGACATGAGTTAGTCAATAAGCCTTCGCATCTTCCAATGAGGAAATCCTAGTTCGTCAAACATTTCTCCCTCCCCTACAAAATTATTCTTTGCGTAAAATTTTATAGCGCTATCTCTAGCATGGCAATAAAGAGCTCTAAAACCATTATTCCTTGCAAACATTTCGCAAAAGTTCATCAATTCAGAACCAATTCCATGCCCCTGCGCTTGCTCTTTAACCGCTACGCGTTGAATTTTAATCTCTTCTCCCATAGGCACCATCATCGCTGTTCCGCATAACTCTTCTTCAAGATAGCAGGCAATATGAAAATAATTTTTTTCCCGTTCCAACTCTTCAGATGAAATAGTTAATCCTAAAGGCGCCCTAAGAACTTCTTCTCTTAAAGCAACGATAGCGTGATAGGCATCGCTGCCATGGGGCACAAGTTTAATGCTTACATCCTGTTTGGTCAGCATGGTAAACCTCCTTTAAATTGTAATATAGGTCGCTGGGGTCAAATTGCGTAAATTTAAGCCTAACCGCTGCTGGCAAAAACCCCTTACATCGTCTCCTCTTCCATCAACAATATCGATCAGCCAACAGAGTGCTGAAAGAGGGGGCTTTAAACACATATTCTGGGAAAATATATGTACAATCACACCGATCCCCGGTTCTTTGGTTATGACTTTGAATGGCATTGCATAATTAATCACTTGATCAGTGATGACAACATCGCAAACAAATCGAATGAATTCCTGAGGAAATTTGGATTCCTGGTTTGCAAAAATCCAGTTAAAAAAAGGGCTCGTCAATGCATTAACTGCGGATGCAACAAAAGCGACAGAAGCTGCTTTGGCTGGACGCTCAAAATTTAATGGGCCCCCACCAATATTGTAAACAGTGGCTGAAGCAACAAAACTAAAAATTGTGCCTCTACCAATGGCCCTTAAACTGTTAAGAGGCAGAGCTTGATAATAATCATTGCAGGCGGTTTGAATTGTATCGAACATATTTTTTTCCTTCTAAAATTCTATTTTGATAAAGGAATTAACTTAAATTGTAAAGTAAACCGAAGGGCTCACATTTTCGATGTCAAGATCCCATTCAGTACGAAAATAATTATTATACCGATTAGCCGCGCTATCACTAAAGATGTTTATTAAAATAGATGGGATTGATAAAGGAATCTTTATAAAAATATTTTCAGAAAAGCTGCAAAACCTTACTAGTTTGGTCGCAAGGTGCGGTGCAAATAAATTTACTTTGTGAGAAGTGCCATAATTGATAATGCTTTGGGTCAGAGTAAGATCGACAAAAACCCTTATTAATTCTTGATGAATGTGGTATTTTTTATTTCCAAACATCCATTTAAAAAAAGGGGCGGTCAAAGCATTAATCGTAGAGGCCAAAGCACCAACAGAAGCAGCCATCAGGGGACGTGAAAAATTTAAAGCTGATTGGTGAGGTTGGTTGGAAATAATTAGCGAAGCTACAAAAGACAAAATAGCGCTTCTGGCTACAGCCCTTGTACTATTAATAGGTATTTCTTGATAATAATTGTAGCAAGCTGTTTGAATTGCGTCTAACATGAAGTCTCCGATTTTTTTTAGATGTAAGAGATAATCATTCCTATCAGAATTTAACTAAATTCTATACAAATTTAAGTTAAATGAAATCTATGATTGAGATAAATTACAGTAAATTTAATTCACTTCTTACATAATAGCAATAAAAAAAGGAAAAAATGGCAGCCATAGGTTCATTGGATAAGAAAAGATGTTTTGGAGGCGCTTCGGGAAAAGAATTTTATGCGTCCTACCATGATAATGAATGGGGAATACCTGTGCACGATGATCAGCATTTATTTGAAATGCTTATTTTGGAAGGAGCTCAGGCAGGTTTAAGTTGGGAAACTATTCTAAAGCGGCGTGAAGGCTATGGAGAAGCCTTTCATCACTTCGACCCAGTTAAAGTTGCAGCCATGAGCGACCATGAACTTGAAGTTTTGCGTGAAAACCCGCAAATTATCCGGAACAGGTTGAAAATCAATGCAGCCCGTCAAAACGCTTTAGTTTTTTTAAAAATACAAAAGGAGTTTGGCTCTTTCGACCAGTACATATGGAAGTTTGTCAATGGCAAACCTATTAAAAATCACTGGAAAGATTTAAAAGAAGTGCCTGCTACCACGCAAGAAAGCGATGCTTTGTCAAAAGATTTGAAAAAAAGAGGCATGACATTTGTAGGCCCTACGATTATTTATGCGTATATGCAGGCGATCGGGATGGTGAACGACCATCTTGTGGATTGCTGGTGTTATCATAGGTCTTGAAAACATAAAATTTGTTTGCCATACCCCCTCGGTGTGCTTTTAAAAGGGTTATGAACGAGAATGCGTTAGGCATCTTTTGCAACACAAAGACACAAAGGCACGAAGACACAAAGAGCGAAAAAGAGGTCCAATCAGTAACATAGGTAAATGTTTGTTCATCCACATAGGTAACACTTGGTAAGCCAAATTCTTCAAATGCTTCTTAAAAATCTATCAGTTTAGCTGATGGGAAAATTTTATACCGATTGTACCATTTATGACTTGTTTTTGACCTACTCCAAAAATCTCACAGACCTATTAAGTTTAAAGCCTAATATAATTTAAAAAGTGTTACCGATGAATTTTAACAGCCTATCTTTCTATTCAGGGTTTACCCTTACCAAAAAATAGCTGTTACCCATGTACGCGAATCAAACTGTTAACTATGTTGGTGAATTGACCGTCTTTGCTCTGTGTCTTTGCACCTTTGTGTCTTTGTGTTTATTTACTTTCTAGTATTCGAATTTGTTCCTATTCGTATAAAGTCAACAAACGGCATTTGGATAGAATTGGATGCAAGCGGACTGGAATGGTCACATGAGAAGAAGAAAATCCTAACGAATCCTGGCATAGGTAATCCTCCAAAAAATGATAGGTGCCTATGCCGACTGGCTCTGAGAGGGATAGACGGTGTGCAATTGATCCCACATAAGCCAGGCCTAAGTCGCTTTCGAAACTGCTGCTTAAAATTAAATCAAGGCCTCTTTTTTTAGTCCAATCAAGCAATTGTAGGCAACCGAGCATTCCACCTTGCAGCGTTGGCTTGTAAATCATTGCTTTCAATGCAGGCATTGACTCTAGCTGCTCAAATGTCAAGTCTTGGGGAAAAGATTCATCCACTGCTAAAGGATGGGTAAATAAATTCAGGTCATTAGGATTTTCAAAAGGCTCTTCCACATAATCGAAAGCATCTAATGGAAATTGAGAAAAAAAATGGAGGGAATCTTTTGCCCTCCAGGCCCTATTGACATCAATGCGTAAATAAAATTGATCTTTTAATTGATGAATTAAATCGGCCGCCTCGTCCAGTGCAAGGTTGCCGACCTTTAATTTGGCGGAAGTAAAACCTTCCTTTCTTCTTAAAACTGCCTGATTCAGTATTTCCTGGGGGGATCCCATTAAAAGTGCGCTGGTTAGAATAGTGTATTCCGGAAGTGGACAAAGAAGCGCCAAAATAGCCGATTCAAGCCCAAATGAAACGGCGGGCAACAAATTAAGTTTTTTTAATTCATATGACCAATTAAGCAGCGTCCATTCGATTTCTAATATTTTTTTCTGCTTAAAGTTTAACTGAAGCAAAGATTCTTTCAATGTCTCCATGCTCCATTTTGGAAGAGGGGCAATTTCTCCCCAACTGCTATTTTGTCCTTCATCTACTAGATGGATCAAAATTCCGGAGCGGGACATTTCATAGGCATAGAGATAGAGTGCTGCAATTTTCATTCTTGATTGTTCGCCAGGCTTTCACAGGCCTTTTGCCAGCAGCTTGTGATGAACTGCCCCCCTTGTAATTCTCCCGAAGCAATTGTGCGCAAAGAATTAAAAGCCTCTCGCGCTTGAGCGTTTTGCAAGCCTGCTTCATATTCATTAGGATTGACAAGGACACGCTCTAATTCATGTAAAATTTCAATGGAAAAATTTTCTTCCCGTAGTCTAGTAATCGCATTTTTAGTTTCAGTTTTAAAATAATCGGGTAATTCTTCATTCCGTCTAGAACCAAAAGTATAGATAAATAACCCTTTTGTGAGTACAAACATAAAAATGGCGGGATCCATTCCCTGCACAAGATCCAAAGTTTCAGCACTTGCATCTAATAAAATTTCAGCGGCAATAAAGGCAGCTCCCTGATTAATAATTTCTTCATTGTTTTCTTGGGGAAACTCCCTTATTGCAGTAGCTCGGTACACAAAAAGAGAATCTTCAATTGTTGATAATCCCACCCAATCACGTGCAAAAGATTCATGCGTCAGCAAATTGATAAAAAATGGATTAAGAATGATGTCACCGATACACCATAAAACGGTAAAACTGCTGCTTTGCAAATACTTAAACATACATTTGTAAAACTGATCATGATTAGAACGGACTGGTAAGGCTACTGCAAAAAGCACAGAAAAGGCCACAGTTTCTACCACGGCAGTTGTAGCCAAAATAAAAAAGCCTACTTCGGCTGTTATTACCTTGCCAAAAAAGATGGCACGACTGCCTCTATCCTGCGGTCCATAAAACCACCCCTCTTCACTTCCCTGTGGATTTCTCCAAATTAATAACTTAGACATCAAATAGCTAGATCCACATCTTGTCACTTGTAAATTCATTAAACACCAATTTTATAGAAAATTTTTTATCAAAATAAATCATATTTTATTTATTGAATTAACAAAAGAATAATCCCTTGTGTTGTTTTATTTCCTCTTCTAATTCAACTTCATTTTGTGAAATAGGAATAATAGATTTGTTATCAATTTTGAAATATAAAATAGGTAGTTTATTTTTTCTAGCGATTAAAACTTCTGCCAAAACCCCATTTGAAATAGGACCAAAAACCCAGAGCTGGTCTGATCGTAAAACAACCGAATTATTGGCGTCCCGAATCACATCCCTCTCCACTGCATCAAGCAGAAAATATTCAAAAAGCATAAAAGGGTTTAAAGGGACGCACCCCTGTTCTAAGACATAACGTGAGATATGCATTCTGAAGTAAAAAAACGTTTTTGATAATGCAGTGTAGACAAGCGGTTTGCCTCCCTTAAGTGTTAAAGCTACATGTTCAAAGGATTCTTTCATAATCGTGCTCCAAATTTATTGCCTGATTCATATTTTTTGAGGCCTCTGTAAAAAACAATGAAAGCCAGTGAAAAAAAACTGAGGGCGCTGACAATTAAAGTAAACAGCTGCAGCCATGAAAAATGACGGATTAATTCAACAGGAAGATAGCCAATTATGCCTGCAGGGATCAAAGTAAACATGACTAATTGCATGAAGCCTGAATAGATATTCGTTGGATAAAGAGCAAACAGGAAAAGAGCATCACAATATTTTTTCGACAGTCCTTCCACCGACCCCAACCAAAAAGGAAGGCTGTGGGCTATAATATTGACAGAGGTAAAAACCAGGCATCCGCTAAGCATGCTGATGAGGATCAATAGGTGGGTTTGCAAAGAGGCTATCTGGCCTAAAAAAACTAAAATAAAAGCTGTCATCAGTTGGCCCCATCCTTTGGACAGTGACTTAGCCCCCACAACATGCAGAAGAAGGTTTTTTGGCTGGGTCATAAAGCTGTCAAGGTCTCCATTAGTAATAATTTTTGACAAGTCCTTCACTCCACCGAATAAAATTTGCATTAATCCATAGCTTCCTGTTCCTACTGCCATAAGAATAAGCATATCTTGAAAATTCCATCCTGCCACGTCATTAAACTGCCGAAAAAAAATCCACCAGATCGTAAAGAATATCAGATTATTTGCCACCATGAGAGATGATTCGATCAAAAAAGCTCCTCTTTTACTGATCGAAGCCTTGATGCTTGTTCTAAGTAGATAGATGTAAAAAACAAGCGTTTTAAGCAATAATTCCCCCTTCAAAGGTACTCTTCAGCAAATAAAAGAAAGTTTTTTTCAAAAAGAGTAGAATAGCATAACAAATTTATCCAGTCCATTATCTTAAAACCCGATCAATATTTATGATCAGGTTCTTAAAGGCTGTTTCAAACTGAAAATTTATTTTTTTTAATTAAGACTTGCAGGCAATGAAATAGTTCCCTATAAAAAAAACTTTAACATCAAAACTCTCAAACATAGATTAAAGCGTAGCATTGTATGAATTTATTCGTAGGTCTGCGACTCTTTGATTATAAGAAGTTAAGAAGATCAACTCTTGCCATTGCAAGCTGTTTTTTTTTGACAGATTTAATTGCCATCTTGCCAGAAGCTGAAAACCAACCACCTGTTGTTGCAGACTCATTACTTATTAATTCACCGGAAAAACTCAACCAATCATCTTTGACTATAAAAGAAGCTCGTTTTATTTGGCTTGAGATGGCGAAAGAATATCGATTGAATTATCAATTTATAGAGGCCTTGCAAGTTTATAATGCAATGCTCACACTCATGCCGTATGAAGAAGAAGTTGAAAAAGAAAAGGGTAAGCTTTTACTATTTTTAGCTCGTGAAGCAGCCTGCCGGCAAAAGTTCCACGAATCAGCCGCTTATTTTAAACAAGCAATTGAAAGTGACTCTAGCACGCGACCAAAGCTTCTAAGAGAGCTCGCCGACCAGCTTTCTTATGCCAGTCTGGCACATCAAGCCATACCTCTTTATAAAGAAATTCTTACTTTTAAACTTTCTTCAGAAGAAGCCAAATTGGTGCATCAAAATTTAGCAAGGGCTCTAATGTGGACAGGCAAATTTGAACAAGCCCTGCATGAATACGAAGATTTTTTGAAACTTGAGCCTCAAGAAAGTGAGGCTCAAAAGGGCAAAACGCAAGCATTGATTGAGCTTGCGCGCGAAGCCGCACGCCAACAAAAGAACGCCGAATCGGCAGCCTTTTTTCGACGTGCCATCGATAGTAATGCAGGTAGGCGTCTTGAGCTGCTCCGAGAATATGGGGATCAGCTCTCCTACCTGTCTAAAGCTAATGAAGCCATTCCCTATTATAAAGAAATTCTTGCCTCGCACCCCTCTGCCGATGAAGCAAAAAAAACGTATGAGAGCTTGGCGCAAGCTTTAATGTGGATAGGGCACTACTATGAGGCTTTACAAGTTTATGATATGCTTTATCATTTTGATCCTTTTAGTGGAGAAGCTAAAAATGGAAAAGTGCAAGCTTTAATTGCTTTGGCGCGTGAATATGCCCGTCAGGGAAAGAACGAAGAATCCGCATTATACTTTAAAAAGGCATTAGAAATTGATCCACTTAAGCGTCCCGAATTATTACGCGAGTTGGCTGATCAGCTCTCTTATGCCTCAAAAGCCGATGAAGCGATTTTCCTTTATCGAGAAATTCTTTCCTTTTCCCCTTTGTCTGAAGAGGCCGAGCTAGTCAAACAGGGGCTCGACCGCGCTTTGAAATGGACCCAGCAACCTAAGCAGCCATTACAAGAAGATAAGCAAAACAAAATCGATGAAAGTCTAAAAAAAAAAACCGATGCGCTGATTGAATATGCACGTAGGGCAGCTCAGCAGCGAAAGAATCAGGAATCAGCCGTTTTTTTTGAACATGCCATTGAAAGCGATCCGAGCAGACGGCATGAATTTCTCCGTGAGTATGCTGATCAATTGTCCTATAGCTCAAAGGCCAATGAGGCTATTCCTCTTTATAGGGAAATTCTTGCATCGCATCCTTTGGCCGAAGAAGCAAAAAAGGTCCATCAAAGTTTAGCTCAAGCTTTGATGTGGGCAGGAAAATACCAAGAAGCTTATGAAGAATACGAACGTCTTTTAGAATGTGCTCCTGACCAACAAGAAGCCAAAAAAGGGAGGACCCAGGCACTCATTGAACTAGCCCGTCAAGCGGCGGGGCTGCAAAAGAATGAAGAATCGGCAGCTTTTTTTAAACGAGCCATCAAAAGCGATCCAAGCAGTAGGCTTGAATTACTCCGTGAGTATGCGGATCAATTAGCTTATGCAAAAAAGCCAAAGGAAGCGATCCCTCTTTACCATGAATTCCTTGCTGCTCAACCATCATTAGAAGAAATGAAAAAAGCCCATTTAGGCCTTGCCCATTCTTTGAACTGGACTCATCAATATGAAGAGGCTATGCAAGAATATGATCGGGTTCTCGAATTAGATCCAAATAATGAAGAGGCTGAAAAGGAACGCTTAAAAGTTATTGAACAAATTGCAGATAAGCAGTTTAAGCTAGGTGTGAAAGAAGAAAAACAGCTTTTAATCTTCCAGGCCAAGGCGAGGTTCAAGCATGTCGTTACTTGTTTAGCTACAAAAAACAAAGGATATTGGGAACACTATGCCTGGTTTTTGCACCATTATGGATTTTATGAGGAAGCGACAGAAGCTTTTTATCAGCTATTATCTTTCTCTCCAGAAAATGCGCGAGGTATTTATCAGGTAATAGGTTGGGATTTAAAAAAAATAGGTAGGTTATGCGAAGCTTTATCTGTCTTTCAAAGTGTTTTTAATTTAAGTGGCTTTAGTCACGATCTTACAACTGCATTTAAAAAAATAAATCTCGATCAAGAGTACGAAAATTTCGAAAAAATTGAGGATTTAAATCGAAAGATAGCCTTTGAAGAGGATGACATAGAACTTAGGAAGCAACTATTTGATCACTACACTTACGTGGGGAAAACGAAGCGTGCGATCGCATTAGGCACTGTCATTCTTCATGAAGATCCAGACGATTACTTTTTTCATTTTAGATTTGCGGAAGCACTAGTTCAAGCAAATTTTCGTCTTTATGCAATTTACGAATATAAAAAGTTATTAAGCCAGGTTCCTGATAGTGCCTTTATTCATTTGAAGCTTGGTGAAGCGTACGAAAAATCGGGATTTTTAGAAGAAGCATTTTTTGCATTTGAAGCTGCCCGTGAAATGGCTTGCGACCCATGGATTGAAAGGAGCTTGGCTCGTGTATTGGCCGTATTAGGAGAAAGAAATGCAGCTTGCGAACTTGTAAATGACATTCAGGAAACTGATGACTTAACTAAAACACTTTCTCTTGCTGAGGTTAATTTTTTTAATGGTTGCAATTGGCAAGCCTCTAACAATTTTAGAAGAATTTTGAGGCATTATCCTTATAATCAAGAAGCTCTTTGGGGCCTTCTAATGACTTCGAGCATGACAGGTAATAGGTGTGATACCCGATTAAGTTATAGAAGATGGCAAGCTGTCCATTTTGATAACAGCTGGCAAGAGCTAATGGTCGATTATTATCGTCCACCCGAAATTGATTTTAGAGGCGAATATTTTACCAACGTGCGTAAATTTGATCGAGGGTCAATAGGGATCAATCACGATGCTTATGCCTTCAAAGATATGCGTTTAAGTGTTGGATATTATTTTACCCAATTTAGCCAGCCTCATTTTACGACAATTCATCGCAATTCGATTTTTTTAGAAATAAACAAGCTTTTTTGTAACCAGTTCCAAGTGAAATTTCGACTGATAGAAAATGCCTATGACAGGGTTTTTAAGTTATCCGATTTTTTAGATCCTCCTTTAATTCCAGTTGCTCATAAACCTAAAAGCAAGCCTTTAACTGACTTAAATTATTATTTTAATTTACAATACAATATTCCTGATCGCCTTTCAATCGGAGCAGGTTATGAATACTATGACATAATAGATACAGAACCCCCTTTTTCTAATCCTATATATAATTATAGTAATCAGATTGGGGCTGCTGCTTTAAATGTCAGAACACATGATGTCAATTCATTTGCTTCGTTGTTCATCAATGATCGCATTTACCTTTTCGGCAAAATTATTTATGGTAAATATTCCGATGGCAATATAAAAAGAAGCCGCCTTTTCAGGTTTAATTATGTTATATCGAAATTACTAAATTTAAGTATGTCTTATGATTATTTTTACTTAGATTTTGCCCATGCAGCTCACCTTTTTACAGAATGCAAGGCGATTGAATCCGCTTACTATGATCCTAAAAATTTTGAAGTAAATACGTTTACCTTACGCTCGGAATATCCCTTTACTTCTAGTCTATTGCTCGGAGTAGAATCATCATTACTTTACTTTCCCAAATGCCATAATATTGGAAATTCATTTTTTGTTTATTTTAACTACCAACTTAACTGCCAATTATCATGTCGATTTGATTTCAGATATTTTCATCAAAATTGCAGTGTTTTAAGAACAGGTTTGGGCCCTTCTTATGAAGCAAAAAATGCTACTTTTTTAATTAATTATGCCTACTAAAAATAAATTAGATCATTAATGAAAGTGATAATTCCTATCTTAGCACTTACTGCGATTTTGTCGGGCTTTGTTTATTTTATTTGGTTAATATTTTACCTCAATTGGAGCTCAAAAAGTATTGCTGGATTTTTTCTTCTCTCTGAATTTTTTCAAGTCATAAATATGATTCTATCCGTGTTATCTTTGAGAAATGCTAGAAAACCATTACCTGTTAGAACATATACCGGGAATTTTAGCCCGGCTGTGGATATATTTATTACGGCTTGCGGAGAACCTGTCGAAATATTAAAAAATACAATATTATCAGCCATTTCCATTGATTACCAAAAAAAGAAGATTTTTATTCTTGATGACAAAGGAGATAAAAATTTACAGGAATTTTGCTATCAGCATGAGGTCAAATATTTTTGCCGCCCTACGCATGAAAACCGCAAAGCCGGGAATTTAAATTACGGCCTAGCCCAAACTTCGGCTGAATTTATTTTAGTTTTAGACTCTGATCAAACCACCAATACAAAAATTATCAATGATATTTTAGCTTATTTTCAGGATACTGATGTGGGGTATGTGACTACATGCCAACAATTTATTCTTCCAAAAAATGATCCTTGGGGCAATTCAGATGCTTTATTTTATAAAGCGATGCAAGCCAGTCGAGCTCATGATAACGCTGCTATTTCTACAGGAACAGGGGTTATCTATCGAAGAAAAGCTTTAGAATCTATTGGAGGTTTTCAAACTTGGAGTATCGTTGAGGACCTTTACACTTCTCTTTGCCTGCATGCGAAACAATGGAAAAGCTGCTATTTAAGCGAACCTTATACTTTAGGAACTGCCCCTTTTGATATTATCACTCAATATAAACAAAGGTATCAATGGGCGGTCGACTCACTACGGATTACCTTTTGGGATAATTCATTATTTAAAAAAGGGCTCAGCTTAAAGCAACGTCTTCAATATTTTATCTTAAGTTTTCATTATATTATTACAGGGTTATTCCTTCCATTCATGCTAATCTTGCCCATTTGGGCCTTAATGACGGGCTATAGTGTGCTTATTCCCAATATATGGTTTATTTATGTCATAATTAGGGTTCAATACTTCTTTTTTCTTGAGCTCTATTTGAGAATTGCTAGTTCAGGACATTCTACCTTTAAAGCATTTCAAATGCAGGCGGGCCTTTTTCCTGTTTTTTTTCTTGCTATTCTTACGGCTTTAGGCAGCCGTTCAAAATACACTGCTTATACTGTGACATCCAAAGGAGTTAACAAATACTCTTTCTTTAAAAGATGTGAAAGAGTTATTCCTCAACTTATGATCATTGCCATGGGAATAGCGGCTATAATTTATAATTATTATTTCTTTGCTTTTGATTTCTGGTTTACATTAATTAATATTTTTTGGGTGTTGTGGGGAATAATGACCCTAAGCCGCATCACGCTCTTGGCACTTTGGCCTGGTTTGTTTATAAATGAAGACAAATTTAAAATTAAGGAATAATAATGAAAAAAAAAGCCTTAGTCGCCGGCGGTGCTGGGTTTATTGGCTCCCATTTATGTGAACGATTATTAAAAGAAGGATATTTTGTCTTTTGTATCGATAGCCTTTATACTAGTAGTAAAAATAATATAAAGCATTTAGAAGGCAATACCAATTTTGTTTTTATGAATTATGACGTGACTCAAATATTTGATTTGGAAGTTCAAGAAATTTATAATCTAGCTTGCCCGGCTTCCCCTGTACATTATCAAAGCAACCCTTTATTTACCATTCAAACCACCATTAACGGTGCCATTCATTTGGCAACTTTAGCTCAAAAAATAAAGGCAAAGTATTTTCAGGCCTCCACATCCGAGGTGTATGGGGAGCCCACCATTAGCCCGCAGCCTGAAACCTACTGGGGTAATGTCAATCCGATCGGTATTCGTGCCTGTTATGATGAAAGCAAACGTTTGGCAGAATCTATCTTATTCATCATGCACAGACAACAGCCTTTTCCCCTTAAAATCGGCCGCATTTTTAATACTTATGGTCCTCGTATGAGCCTTGAGGATGGACGCGTCATCTCATCTTTTATTTTACAGGCTTTAACAGACCAGGATGTTACACTCTTTGGAACGGGAGAGCAAACACGTTCTTTTTGCTATATTGATGATTTGATCGAAGGAATTTTAAAGTTTATGAATACAAACGATGACATCATCGGACCCATCAACTTAGGAAACGATACTGAATTTACGATCAAAGAGACAGCTGAACTTATTATTAATTTGACAGATTCAAGATCCAAAATCATACATCTTCCGCTACCTCAAGATGATCCCACTCAAAGAAAACCTGATATTCGATTAGCTTTGGAGCTTTTAAAATGGCAAGCGACTATATCTTTGACTGATGGCATCAAAAAGATGCTCCCCTATTACAAGGAAAATCTGCGTCCAATACCGTAATAGGCGATGCCATGTTCTAACATTATTTGAGGATTGTAGACATTGCGTCCGTCTACTATAATAGGCTCTTTCATATGAGTCAGAAAAAAATGAGGCTCTAAAGATTGAAATTCTTCCCATTCCGTCACAATAACCAGAGCGTCCGCTCCCTCCAATGCCTTTTCTTTAGTTTCACAAATCATTAGATTAGAAAGATGAGGATATTTGTCCTGTATGTTTTTATTTGCCACCGGATCATATGCCTGCATTTTCACTCCGGTGATAAGAAGCGAATCTATCAGCGTACAACTTGATGCTTCTCGAATATCATCGGTATGAGGCTTAAAAGATAAACCCCAGATGGCTATCGTTTTGTCTTTTAAATCATGCCTAAAGATTTTTTTTAATTTATGAAATAAAATAAGTTTTTGGCTGTCATTGACTGATAAAATGGACTTGAGAAATCTTGTGGTGCATTCATCATGCTGAGAAAGTAAAATTAAGGCGTGGAGATCTTTATCCAAACACGATCCTCCAAATCCGCAACCTGCTCGAGCCGTAGGGCCAATACGCTTATCGTAAGACATTCCTTCTGCTACTTCATTGATGTCGGCGTCATGAGACTCAGCAATTCGGCTGATGGCATTAATAAAACTAATTTTAGTCGCTAAAAACGCATTAGAGGCATATTTAGTTAGTTCAGCGGAATTAATAGACATCCTTATTATGGGAATTGTTTTATTTTCAACTAAGGGATGATATATAGCTTTAATCGTCTCAAAAGCTATGTCGTTTTCAACCCCTACAATAATGCGATTGGAATTCATGAAATCATTAATAGCTGTCCCTTCAGCAAAGAATTCTGGAAGAAAAGCGATATTAAAAGGAATTTTTATTCCTTTTTTTGAGAATCCATCTTCAATTTTTTTCTTAATAGAAATTGTTTTCCCTATTGGAACTGTAGACCTAATAATGAATAAGGATGGGCGATAAATATAATCGATAAGGTTTTCTACAACAAGATCGAGGTGGGACAAATTAGGCGTATCATCTTCATAAGACGGCGTGCCTACAGAAATAATATGAATATTTGAAAAGGCAGTCGCTTCTTTAATTTTCGATGAAAATTTAATTTTATGTTTTACTTCGTTAAATAATTCATCAAAATGTTCTTCACCTATTACCGGTATACCATTTTTTAAGGAATTGATCTTCCCTTGATTATTATCATAACCCAGAACTTCATGCCCCAATTTAGCAAAGCAAAGTCCAGTAATCAAGCCTACATATCCACATCCATATATTGTTAATTTCATGAAAACCTTACATTTAAACGCTATAACAAGGAAATTGGGCTCACTTTGGCTTATCTAAGTGATATAGTGTTTCCTTAATTATTTTAAGCCTAAATTCACCCCCCTTCCACATTTAATATACTTAAGCCCTTGCGGTAGAGGAGGTGTAAGGCGATCAGCGCCAAAAGCCCCCACCCGATGAGAATACAAGCAAGAGTTAAAACATAATGCCAATTAAAATCTAATGCTAATGCACTCCTATCCCCAAGTATAGCTGGAAAAGGGGTCAAATGAGCCAAGCGCTGCATCCAGAGAGGATAAACTGTTAAAGGAAGCATCAGCCCTCCTAGCATGAATAAAAGTTTTTCCCAAATCCAGAAAAAAGGGCTGACCTCTTGCAGCCAAAAAGCAGACAGACCGATCAACATCTGGAAAAGAATGGCCACAATTCCCGCCATAAATCCAAAAATGAACGACAGCAATAAACCCATGGGGGGAAAAGGCAATCCACCTGCCTGCCATAAAGTAAAAAGAAAAGTTACTCCCCCTAAAACAAGCAAATTAACCGTTAGTGTCCCAAAAGCCTCGGCAAAGGTTCCTCCAAGATATGAAATAGGCCTGGGCAGAAGATAGGCTAAACGGCCGCTTCGTAAATCCTGCTCCATTTCGTCCTGAGTGTCAGGGATTGAAACAAGCACCCATTCGTTGAAAGCGATATACCAGAGAAGCTGCGCAGGATTAAAAATAACAGCCCCAGTTTTGGCTGCAGCAATTTTCCAAAGGTGGGCAAAGATCACTAAACAAGTCATTAAAAAAAGGCTAAGACCGATCAGGGCTTTATAATTTTTTAAAGCATGCTTGAAAGATAAAGAAAAAATGGAAAAATATTTTTGAACTTTAACCATGGTTAATTTTTCCATATAAAAGGCGGATGACTTCTTCCATAGAGGGGTCTTCTATGGTGATATCCTTAAGCGTTGAAAGTGTAAGTGCCTCCTGGATCACCCGGTCGATCGGTGTGAGGCTGATATCCACTTCGCAGCTGAAATGGTGATGTCCGTTCTCCAATATTTTAATTCCTGGCAGCCGCAATGAAAGACTTTCTTCATCCATAGCTAAGGTCAAAATTTTCTTTTTCATGTATGTTTTTTTTAAGTCTTTGAGGGAGCTGTCAGTTATGATCGTCCCTTTGTCTATCACAATGACCCGGTCGCAAACCTGTTCGATGTCAGCTGTATCATGCGAGGTAAGAAACAACGTCGTCCCATGTTCTTTGGACAACCTGTTCAGCAAGCCGCGGATCATTAATTTAGCATTGATATCCAGACCGATTGTTGGTTCATCCAAAAAAAGAATTTTAGGCTGATGCAGCAGGCTGGCAGCAATTTCGCAGCGCATCCGCTCCCCCAAAGAAAGCTGCCGGACAGGCTTTTTTAAAAACGGCTCAATTTCAAACAGGTTAACCAGCTCAGCAAGCCTCTTCTTATAGATTTTAGGTTTAATTTCGTAGATTTTGGACAGTAGATTAAACGTGTCATAGGGAGGCAAGTGGTACCAGAGTTGGGTCCTTTGACCAAAAACTGTTCCAATTTGATAGCCTAAGGCATGCCTGTCTTTCCATGGGGTTAAACCTAACACTTCAACAATTCCCGAAGTGGGATGAAGGATGCCGGTCAATATCTTGATCGTGGTTGATTTACCCGCACCGTTCGGCCCAATGAAAGCGACCCTCTCCCCTTCCAGGATCTCAAAATATAAATTTTTTATGGCCGTAAACTGACGTTCTTTCGCATAAAAAAGACCTTTAAGTGTTCCAAAAATCCCCGGAAAAGTTTCTCTGGCACTAAAAGTTTTTGAGAGCTTCTGAATTTTGATAGCTGTCTTCATTATATTTTTTATGGATTGTTGTTGATTGGAAGACCTGAGGATATTTTTTATCACAATCGAGTGATCCAGCGCAAGCTTTTGACCTGCTACCAAAAATTTTTATGAATATTTGGACTGCAGATAATACCAACAGAAAAAAACTTGCTTTGCCTCGGGAGCTCAGGAAAGTGTCATAGTTTACATAGTTAAGGCCTAAAAGTGACGAAGTGGCCTTGCAAATCCTAAATTATTTTTTTTGCTTCTGACCAATTGATCAATAACTTAGATTTTATTGCGATATACTCACAGTTAAACCACCATTGGATGTAGTCAGAATGATAAGCATGCAGAGAGGAAAGTGAAAGAACGGCTATTGGAATACAATGAACAAAAATCTCATAATGAGTTGATGGGCAAAGAAAAAGAACTGAAACTATGTAAACTTCTATTTTAATTTGGTATAAATTGGGGCAAAACCAAACATGGTAGGATTTATACTTTTAAATAGTCCTAATAATGGGGCAATGTAAGAGTTTTTTAAATGGTTTTTTAAAAAAATTTATACTTAAGATAATAAGCTGCTAGCAACAAGATTCAAGTAGATGTTCACCTCCCTCCTTCGTCGGGAGGTGAAAAAAATTAGAAGCCCATTGCCTCTGAAATTAAAGGGGAGAAATTTGGGTATAAAAAACACTCGATAACACGTCGCACAAAATGTAGAACATTCCCTGATTGCTTCCAATAGTTTGCGCTACAGTCGTAATTCGCTCTACGAAACTCTCTCCTCGTTCACTTCTAGTTCTGGAACCCCGGAAGGTAAAGAGGCGGTAGAATTTTTTCCACATCCTGTACAGCAATTTCAACAACTCATATTCTGTTACAACAGCTCTCACTTCTGGAAGATCTGCCTGTTGCCATCTTTCGCCGGACATGTTGCTCAATTCGATATCTCTCGATCCACAGTGAGGGCAGTTTTTTTGCGAACATTGAACGTAAGAATTAACTCGATCAATAGGAAATGGGGTGCTAGATTTACCAACTCTCGGCGCTCTAGGTTTTTTCTCTGTATTTTGAGTGTTATTTTATTGATCAGTTGAGGGAGGTTTGGAGCTGTTTTTCGAGTTCTTGTTGATTTGGGATCGAAGTTTTTCGTTTTCTGCACATGACTTGTTATTTTCTTCCTGCAGCTCAGAGATAGCTTCAAGCATTTTTATCAAAATATCACTGGTTCTAGCTGGTTCGAATTCAAGAAATTCATAAGAATGTATATTTACGTCCCTACGATGGAGGGAGGTGAACATCTACGATTCATGGAGTCAAGAAAAAGCTAATCAGCTTAATCCTATGTAATTTAAATATTAATAGCAGTTGAATTCATAACAATGAAAAAAAATAAATACAAAAATAAAGGTGAATTAATTATTAACATCTGCTAAAGTTTCATCAAAGGCATCATCAACTTTATATAATTAGGGGCATCCTATGAATATTTTACAACATTCTAATTTTAATCTTTCTTTCCATCAATTCAACCAAATAAGAAAAATGAGTAATAAACTTAGCGATTTTTCTCCTTTTATTGGATATCCAAATGCAGGAGATATTGATGCAGTTGCAGCTAATAATAAAAATAGATCTTCAGATGTTTATAGAATAGTAAAAGAGAATATGCCTAAAGATTTTCATGTAGAATTACAAGAAACTGCTAACAAATATGTGCTCTTACACACTAAAGATTCAATCCTTAAAAGGCCATTTGATGCTACAGAAAATGATCTTCAATTACTTCAAAAGATTTTCACAAATCTCTCTATACCTAAAATTGAGCGCGAATCAATTCAATTTTTGATGGAAGATATTAGGTTCCAGATGCAATATGCTACTAAACTAAGTAAAGCTATTATAAAAAATACGAATCATGAGAATGAGTAATGTTTACCATTCCTATTTCAACTCGAGTCGCTTCTTTTCAACTAAATAAAGTAGGCTTACGAGGTCTCCATTATCAAAAGAGTTCTCAACCTGCCATTCATCAAGCCTCTTATCACCACTTCTTAAATGAAAAAAGAAATTTCTGTTCTAAATTATCAGAAAAACCAAGAAACTTTAAAAATTTAAATAATGAAATTAATGAAGCAGTGCTCATTTTTAATGAATTTATTAAATTAAATGAGTCAGAAAAAATTTTACTAATTATTGAAAAGTTAGTTGATAGGATCTTTATCACAATCCATTTAGACCAATTTTGTACTTATACATTCTCAGAAAAATGGTCCATTTTGCAGGATATTCTTAAAAAGCAAGGAGAAAAAACTTCAGGTTTCCCCACTCTCCCTGATTTTAACTTTAAGCAAATTCTGTCCGATAATACTTCGTTAGATATCTTGTTAGCTCTACAGAAAAATCTTCTATGCTATCAAGATAATATGGTTTTGACAAATCAAACAGAAGAATTTTGGTCTTCAGAGCATCCGACAATCCCTTTTACTGGTTCAGGGCATGAGAGCGTCTTAGCCATAGAACAATTAATTCTTCCAGCGCTTGTAAATGGAATGATCATTCGAGAGATGGGATGCTGGAATGGCGAAACACTCATTCGTTTAGCTTTTGCTGCTAGTAAAATAAACATTTTTGTGGAAGGTTTATTTGGAGTTGATTTGAATCCAAAGGCTTTACAAATAGGAGCTACTTTACTTCATCACCTAAACATACAAAATATTAGTTTGGGTGTGGGCAATGTATTAGATGAGTCGTTTTTTTCCAAAACTTCATCTGATAATCAGCAGATGATTTTAGGTTTCAGGTTGGTCCCTACTTTAAGTAGAAATGCTATTGACTTACTTTTTTTAAATCTTCATAAATATACAAAAAAAGGAGATCTACTTTGCTTTAGCTACGCTCTACCTTCTGGAAAGAATTATGAAAAATCTTTGAAATGTCTTAAAATTGTCGAAGCTCATAAAGCTCTTGAATCTTTGATCGATAAAGAAGCTTCGAAAGTGTTAAAAACAACGAAAATTTTAAAGGCACTAGAAACAGCAAGGTCTTCAATATTAATAAAAACTGTTCAATCTGACGCAGCTTTGAAAGCTATAGAAAGCGTGGAAGATTTGGAAAATAAAGACAATTTGAGTGCTTCCGAGGTTTTGAATATTCTGGAAAACGTAGCCAGTAAGAATATACGAAAAGAGACGCACCAAGAAGCAAAAGGGCTCACAATTTATCTTAATGATTCAATCGATCAAACCTATATCTCTCAACAAACTTACACAGAAATTTTAAATCGTCACAATTTTAAGGAATTGGAAACTAAAGAAATAGATGATCGAATCGTTAGCCTTTTTTTGAGATGCTAATCCTGGGGGCTTAAGAAGATTTAAAAAGTTTGGCTGTTTGCCAATTAAAGTGGTATGCGAGTTGGGTTCAAAACGTCGTGAGAGAGTTTGGCCTCAATTTTTTTAGGCTTAGGATATGAGGGGAGCTGCTTCTAGTATGCGCAGAGCTTCCTCGGTAGTCAGTATTGCTTAGTGGATTATGGTCGAGGAGGAACTGCTTAAGGAATAATTAGCCTGGCTGATGTAAGTCTAATGGTCTAGCAAGGCACATCACATTAGCTAGGAAGATATAAGCTGGGTGAAAAAAATATGAGTGATTTATCATCTTTATTTTAATTCATAAAGAAATGACATCAAATTAAATTTAATGATTCTCAAACTTTTCTAATTAGCCAATTCAAAAGAAGCAAATAACGCGGAGATAGGAGATACAGAGAGGAAAATCATTTACTGCTTAGATGCTTGTGTAAAATTGTGAATTATGGCTAAAAATTCGCACCTCCGCATCTCCAAACTCCGCGTTATATCTCTCTTTATTTTGAATTAATTGCCCAATTAATCTCATGGGTTTAGGAAAGAAAAAACTCTAAACAATTTTATCTTTCAGAAAACTGTCAAATTATGGATAATGGGGAACAACTTAGGATTTTACCTATGTAGGAGATGTATGAATAAAAAACCGCCAAGCTTTACTTTTTTGAAAAAGCAAACCAAAAACCTCTATTTAAACATTCTTTCCCACCATCATTGTTCCCATCATCATGGGCACCCCGCTCATTAATTTTCGTTATTTTTCACTCACTTTTTTTGAATAATTTTATATTTCGAGATTCAACATCTCTTTTTTTTATTATTCAAAACAATATTTATTATGATAATTTAAATTATTTATTCATTTAAATTTTTATAAATTTTGAATGAATTTACTTATAGATTTTTCAAATTAAGAATTTTTTCAATTGGAGATTTAAAATGAACGTTCCTATTTTTATTAGCATGCTTTTTACTTTGCAATGCCTGTACTGGCTAGTTGGAAGGCGCGCCTCAAAAAACTTAAACAGCAGCGAAGATTATTATCTGGCAGGAAAAAGCGTGCGCTTTTTTCCATTAATGATGACCTTTCTTGCCACTCAGGTTGGTGGCGGCGTTATTCTTGGAGCAGCCGATGAAGCCTTTCAATTTGGATGGCCTGTGCTTCTCTATCCTCTTGGATCTGCTCTTGGTTTAATTGCGCTTGGAGCAGGGATTGGACGCAAATTAGCTGGATTTAAAGTTTCCACAGTAGCACAAATTTTTGAGGTTGTATATGGGTCCAAACTCTTAAAAAAAACCGCCTCCATTCTATCTGTGATATCCCTCTTCATGATCCTGGTGGCGCAAATCATTGCATCTAACAAATTTTTAATCAGCATGGGATTGAGCAATACCCCCCTTTTTATTGCATTTTGGGCCATTGTAATTATCTATACCGCCAAAGGGGGGTTAAAAGCAGTTATTTCCACCGACATGGTCCAGGCAGCTTTTTTTTCGATGGTATTTTTAGCTTGTTTTGGATTTGTCTTTTTTTCCGATCCCGCAGTATCACTCATTCGGCTGCCTCAATTGGAAAATTTTGCGAACGTTTCATCAAAACTGACCGGGTGGCTTTTAATGCCCTTGCTTTTCATGGTGATCGAGCAGGATATGGGACAGCGCTGTTTTGCTGGCGCCTCGCCTAAAATAGTCTCAAGAGCCGCCCTTATCGCAGGAATTTGCACCATGATCGTTTGCATTGTGCCCGTTTTTTTTGGGTCTCTGGCAAGTGCAATCGGCATGATAGTACCTAAAGGGGGCAGTGTATTGATGACCGCCATTAGTCAAACGACCAATCCTTGGATCACCGCTTTGGTCGGCTGTGCGGTGTTGGCCGCCATCATTTCAACAGCTACCTCGCTGATCAATGCGATCAGCTCAAACATGTCAAATGATTTTCAATTCACTTTTTTGCAGCAGGCAAGCACGATGCGTTTAGCGCAAGGAATGACATGTGCCATTTCAATGGCGGCCATATTTTTTGCCTTCTATTTTGACAATATCGTTGATCTCTTAATTCAAAGCTATGAGCTATCTGTAAGCTGCCTGTTCATTCCCATTTTTATTGCCTTGTTCAAAAAAGAGGGAAATTTTCTGGCCGCCTTAATGGCCATTCTTTTTGGCGTTGTTGGATTTATGCTGTTTCGCATTTATCCCCTCCCTTTTCCAAAGGAAATTGCGAGTATTGCGTTATCTCTTTTCGGCTTTGGCATAGGAGAGTTGGCCGCCCGTTGCAAGGTAGTAAGAGAACAAATTAATTTCGACGGGGTATGATATTTATTAGTTACTTAATTTAATCCTTACACGTAAATTTTATACTAAGCTGCGCTCATAAACACAAATCTTTGGAGAGGCTATGACTTTTAATCGATCATTTTATACATTTTATTTAATCCTTACCTTGCTTTTTTTAACCAGGCTCCAGTCAGTCGAATATCAAGGTTTATTTTATCAAATTTGCGATACGCAAGGAGTCGAAAAAGGATTTCTATTAGGATCGGTCCATTTGATGGAAGAAGAAAATTTTGAATTAAGCAAGCCCATCAAAGAATCTTATGAAAATTCAAAATGCCTCATTGTGGAATTAGATACCAATAAGCATGACAAAGATATAACATTTAAAATGTTAACTAATCGAAAACTAATGAACTTTGCGATTATTCTTGGTAAATTATACATTGAAGAAATGGGGCTTTTTCAAGGAGTCGACAATAGATTGATCAATGAAGCTTACAAAACTAACAAAACAGTCTATGAGTTAGAAAGCGTGGATACACAAATGAATGTAGTTATTAAGTTATCTGAGGATCTGGCAAACATAGAGGAAGATGGCGAAGCCCGCAAATTATTTTGTGATAAAACAACCGAAATGATAAGAGCTTCGGTCGCAGGTTCAGACAGAGAGCTGGAAAAAATTGTACTTGAGAATCTGGATGAAGCAGCAAAACAAGAAATGATTTTTAAACGCAATCATGAAATGGCCATAAACATCGATCTTTTTTTAAAAGCAGATAACCATCCCTTTATCGTCGTTGGCAGCGGACATCTTTTAGGAAAAGAAGAAAGCCTTGTTTCCTTGCTTCGTGAGAAAGGGTGGACATTAACTCGAATGGTTCATAACAATTAGACTTTGACAAGGTACTGGTGAAACCATTCTTTTGCCAGCCTTGCCACCTCTTCGAGACAACCAGGCTCTTCAAAAAGATGAGTAGCATCGGGAATGACCTCAAATTTTTTTATGCAGGCCAATTGTTCGAAAGCCTTCTGGTTCAATTCAATGACCCCATAATCATTGCCTCCGACTATAATTAGTGTGGGGGCAGTGACATTATCTAATACTGAAATGGCAAGATCAGGACGCCCCCCGCGTGAAACCACCGCCTTGATATTTTCATCCATGGCAGAAGCTACTTCTAAGGCTGCAGCAGCCCCCGTGCTTGATCCAAAAAGCCCTATAAGGAGATTTTTTGTTTCCGCTTGAGTTTGCAGCCATTCTATTACTTTGCTAAGCCGATCGGTCAGCAGATTGATATCAAACCGGGTTTGATAGATTTCACCTTCCTCCTTTGAGAGCAGGTCGATGAGAAGCGTTCCCAGACCAGCCTGGTTCAAAATATCGGCCACAAAATTGTTCCGCGGCGAGAAGCGGCTGCTACCGCTGCCATGTGCAAATAGGACAATTCCCTGGGCTGAGGGAGGAATTTTAAGCATTCCTTCCATGTTTACTTCTGCATCTTTTACATGGACCAATTGCTTCATACGGTTCCTAAATTCTTATCAAAATTATTTAAAATTTTTATCACTTCTGCGTCTTCCACTTGATCAAATTTATCATAATAAGCTCCCACACTCCCCAGAAAATGATAATCGTCAATCTCAAAACCTGCAAAATCGTCAGCTAGTGCCTTCATGGCATTGGCTGTGCTCCTGGGCGCTATTGGTACAGCAACAATGATTTTCTTAGGATGACGATCTTTCAATTCCTGGATCCCAGCCTTCATAGTAAGGCCAGTGGCAATGCCATCATCCACAATGATGGCAATTTTATTCTTCACAAGGATATCTTTTTTTTCTTTTAGGTACAGCTCCCGCTTTCTCTTTATTTCATCTAATTGATTTTTTTTTGCCCTTTCCAGCCATGCCTCGCCAAGCAAATCGAGCTCACGTGAAGATTTAATGATATGACCTTTCTCAGAGATAGCTGCAATGGCATATTCGGGCTGGTAAGGATGTCCGATCTTGTGAGCGAAGATTAGATCCAAAGGGGCGTGCAGAAATGCGGCAATTTCTTCAGCAACCACTACCCCGCCACGCGGCAGGGCATAAACCACAGTATCCTCCCCTTTATATTGCTTTAAAAGGTGGCTAAGCTTCCTACCAGCGTCGCGGCGGTCTTTAAAATGCATTTTACACCAATTATATGCTCATTATGTGTCAGTAAATAAGTTATCTAAATCCGCCTGAAATGTACAATGTTTCGCCTGTAATCCATGAAGCGTCGTCTGAAGCCAAAAATGCGACTGCCGGCGCAATATCGGCAGGTTGACCGATCCTTCCAAGCGGGGTTTGAGATTCAGTGTTTTTACGCCATTCGCCCTCCGTAATTCCGGCGGTATGGGTGCCTTCTGTTTCCACCATTCCTGGATTGATGCTGTTTACACGGATATTTCTGGGCCCGAGCTCTTTGCCTAATGCTTTTGTTATCGCATCAACAGCTGCCTTACTCGCACTGTAAACTTCAGTTGTGGCAGAGGCGTGCGAGCTGGCGACGGAACTGATATTGATAATGCTTCCGGACGGCCCGAAATACTTGATAGCTTCTTTTGATGCCAAAAGCAATCCTAAAACATTCAAATCGAAAATTTTATGAAAATGTTCTGCTGTGATTTCTTCTAAGGGCTTGAATTCATACACTCCAGCATTATTGACTAGGATATCAATCTTGCCATAGGTCTTGGATGTTTCCAAAAAAAGTTTTTCAATATCTTTAGGATCAGCGAGATTAGCTTGAATAGCGACAGCTTTCCCGCCATTCTGTGTGATTTCGGAGACCACTTTTTGGGCCCCTTCCTTACTGGTGGAATAATTGACTACCACCGACGCCCCATCTTTCGCAAGCTGGGACGCAATCGACGCCCCTATACCCTTTGATGCTCCTGTAACGACTGCCACTTTCCCGTTAAGCTTTTTCATAAAAAAGTTCTCCTTATATTTAAACTTATTTCTATATCGTTTTTAATAAGGAGTCAAATTTTTTTACTGCTTAAAACTGCAGCCGGGGCCTTCAATGCGGCTGCGTCCTCCTGATATGGGCTTGATTTTGATCTGTGTTGAAATCCTTTCTTTCAAAACAGCCACATGGGAGATAAGACCGATGACTTTGCCTTCCTGGTGCAATTCAGATAAAGTATCCAAAGCAGCTTCTAAGGCTTGCTCATCCAGGGTTCCAAAGCCTTCGTCCAAAAAAAGCGTTTCTAACCGGACCTTGCTACTGCTCATCTGAGAAAGGCCTAGGGCCAGGGCCAGGCTTACAATAAAGCCCTCTCCTCCAGAGAGATTCTTAACCGAACGCTCTTCTCCTGCCTGATAATTATCAACTACTTCAAGTTCTAAAGGAAATTCTTTAGACTGCTTTAGTAAATACCTGTCGCTCATTTTAACGAGCTGCCGGTTCGTATGTCCTATCATCATTTCTAAAGTCATTTTTTGGGCAAAATCCCGAAATTTCTTCCCGTCTGCAGCTCCAATTAAATGACTCAGATATTTCCAAATTTCATTCTCTTTGCTTTGCCTTGCAATCCTATCCTGAACAACTCTGGCTTCAATTTTCTTTTTTTCATTCTCAGCCAGCCTGTCTTTTAAGATCGCGCTTCTCTCTTTGACTTTTTCAAGTTCATCTAATATTTTCTCGAACTGTTTTTCCAAATCATCGAGCGTCTCGTCCGTTTTAAGTTCAATGGTAAGTTGAAGCAACTTTTTTTCAGATGCCTTTTTGTTGGCAGTCAGTTCCGCTTTTCTTTTCTCAAAATCATTTTTAAGTTTACTCAACATGCTTCGGGTTTCATGATCAAGTGAAGCTTGCTGATAAGCTTCCAAATCAGGAAACCCGGCTTGATGAATATGGTTGATAAAGGCTTCTTCTTTTATTTTAAGTTGGCAGGCATGCTCTTCTATCAACGCTGCAAGCCCAGCGATATTCTCTTTCAGGCTTTCCTGCCGATGCTGTAACCGGCTGCATTCATTCTTTAAGGTATCAAAAGCTGCATTTGCATTTACCACACTAATATTTAAGCGTTCCTCTTCCGCATCCGGAAATTTATTGCCGAAAAGTTGAAGCCTTATCAAAGATAACTCTTCAAGAAAGTTTATAAGTTTAGTTTTAGTAGCATCGTTCTGTTTGAATATCTTTTCCGCCGTTTCCAAATGCCCTTTTTGAATGGTCATCTGCAAAAGCTCTTTTTGGACCTCTTCTTCTAATCGCTTATGTTCATTTTTGCATTGTTTCCATCGTGCCAGCCGATCAAACAATCTATCTTCAATTTCGGATGCATCATGAGTAAGCGTAAAACCAAAGGGTTGAAGGGCTTCAATAAGAAAGCTTTCAATTTTCGCAGAGTCCTTCAGCAAGCTTTCCAGTTCCAGGCCCAAATAATGGCAGTGGCTTTCCAACTTATTTTGCGCAGCGTTCACTTCTTCGAGCCTTTCTTTTAACCTTGAAGAGTATTGTAAAGCCTTATTGTAAATCTGCTGCGCTTCTTCTCTATTTTTACTAATTTTTAGAAAGGTGTTATAATCCTTTTCTAGTTCCCTTGATTCTTCTAAACTTTGATTATGCCAACCCTTTATCTCCGCGATTGCAGGAAATTCATTTTGTATGCAACCTGCCTTGCTGAGCAGTTCGATAGCTATCTTTTTAAGCACTATCGATAAATCTATCTCTTCGCTTTGTTTCTTTTCACACCCCGCTAATTCCGTTTCAATCCTAGAAATCTCTTTAGCCAAATGATGGAGTGAATTAAAGAGTTCTTTTATTTCATTTTTAGCCTGGTTGACCTTTTCATCATCCAGGCGCACTTGTGGGTAATCGTGTTCTAGAAAAGGATGCTCTAAAGAGCCGCACAAAGGGCAAGGTTCCTGGCTACGTAATTGGGACCTTGCTTCATCCAATGTTTGAATGCGATTCTGAAAGGCCTGATGCCGGTTGTATGTTTCGATTTTTAAGTCCAATTCAATCTTTTCATTATGAAATCTCTCTTCTTCCAGACGGTAATAAGCAAGCTTTTCCTCAAATGCCTGCTTCGCTGCAAGATTTGATTTTTGGTTAAGCCCGCTGCTTTGAATACGTTCCAACAAACCTATTATTTCTTTTAAAAGCTGCTCTTGTGCCAAAAATTTTTTTATTTCATTATTCCATTGAAGCGCGTCCATGCCCCTTGAAGCAGCCTCATGCTCTTTTGATAAGGTCTCGAAAGCGGCCTTAAATTTTTCAGTCTTTTCCAAAGCTTCTGTATAATCTTTAAGGTCGCAATTGACCTGTATTTTCGCCTTATCCAAAGATTCATTTGAAGCAATTGCCTCTTCCTGCTTAACCCTGATCAAGCCGTTTTTTTCTTTGCAGTGATGTAAATTTTCTTTAAGCATTGAAAATTTTTCGATAAGCATTTCATCTTTTTCAAAATTATCGAAATAAGCTTGAATTGTCATTAAATTGGAATTGTACTCCGCACCTTTGCTTTGACCCTCTTCAATAATTTTTCTATGGACAAGGATAGCTTCTTCCTCTTTTGCCATACGTAAGGAAAGTTCTTTTAGATTGTTCTGTTCCCTTTTCAAATCCTTATCAATTTCCCTGACCTGATTAAATATCTCCAATTCAATTTTTTGCCGCGTGAATAGCTCCTCACGTCCCATACGGTAGATCTCAAGACTTTTATTTTTTTCCCTTATACTATTTTCCAAAAAGGAACGTTCAACCATAGATTTGTTCTGGTTCACTAACCCGTCATCCCGGCTTTGCTTTAAATGGCAAAGATCCCTGAAATCGGCCTCAAAATTCAAGGCCTTAATGGCCTGCTCTAATTGATTTAATTCTGGACGGAGTCTATTTTCTTCTTCGAGGTGAAGGGCCCATTTTAATTCTAACTCTTTTAGATCAAATGAAACACGGTCCATTTCTTCGCGCCATTTACATTGTTCGCTCAGGATTTGGAGGCTTTTAGACAGGCGGACAGTTTCAGCGTATTTTTCCTGCTCTTCAGCGGCATATTTTTTTTCGTCCTCATCGGAGAGTGGACGAATAGCTATGAGCTCTGCATTCAGCTCTTCCAATTTTTTAGCTTCTTTCTTTGCCCTTTCAAATGCGTTGATAGAAATTTGCGTGTATATTTCAGTTCCGGTAATCTGCTCCAAGATCGGCGCCCGCTCGCTCGGCGGTGCCTTCAAAAAAACGTCAAAGCTTCCTTGCGCCAGCAACATCGAACGGGTAAACCGATGGAAATCCATGCCGGTAATTTCTTCCACTTTGGCTTCCACTTTATTTAAATGGCATTCTAAAGGGATATTTGTTACGGCATCGACAATTTCACGCCTGGCATCCTGCAGTTTCTCGCCAGCTTTTTTATGAGAGCGGTGCTGCCCCCAAAAGCAGCGGTATTTTCCACCCGCTGTTTCGAAAGTCACTTCGGAAAAACACTCTCCGGTTTGCCGTGCCATTATTTCATTGGAGCTTTTTGATATTTTATCCAACCGGGGCGTTTTGCCGTATAACGCTAAACAGATAGCATCCAACAAAGTTGACTTGCCTGCGCCGGTAGGGCCAGTAATGGCAAAAATGCCATTATTCGTATATTCAGGGTGGGTAAAATCAATGTTCCATTCCCCTACGAGTGAATTCAAATTTTTTAGCCTTAAATGCAGGATTCGCATTGATGTCTCTTATTAAGTGATTATGAGAAATTCTTATCTTCTTCTGCGACTTGAGATTCTATCTCCCTAAATCGCGTAATCAGGTCATCACTGACAATCGCTGGAATCATTTCAGCTTCCAATAAACTCTTAAAAACATCTATAGGCTGCAGATCATCAAGAGAGGCTGTGATCTCTCCTTCAGCAAGGATTCGGTCGCGTTTCCGTTCGTTATTGATCTTTAAAATTTCCATGGACGAGCCCTCGATGCAGACCTCCAGCTTGCTGCTTAGGGTAGAATCGATGAACTCTGCGCCGGTATAGATAAGCTCTAAAAAGGCCTTGCTCCCCGCCTCTTTTGCTTTGGCAATTTCATTAAAAATATATTCCCAATCTCCCCTGATCCTTTTTAAGGCTTGAAAGCAGGGAATCTTCACTCCCTCGACCGTAATTTGCTTGCCGGCAAATTCAACGCTAACAATTTCCTTATCCTGGCAGGCTTCTGAAAAGTTTAGCGGTAAAGGTGAGCCTGAATAACGCATGAAATCTTTTCCTCCCACCATTTGGGGAGCGTGCAAGTGGCCAAGGGCCAAATAGTCGATGCAGGCAGGAAATATCTCAGCATGAATATGCCCAAGGGAGCCGACATACAGGTCCCGTACCCCATCCCCGTCAGTTGTTTTTCCTCCGGCGGTAAACAAATGGCCCATGGCAATGATCGGCACCCACTGGTGAAGGCTTTTTTGTAGTCGTACAGCTTCGTCACAGACTTCTGCATAGTGAAGTCGAACCCCTTCAATCAACTTTTTCCCCTTTTCCTCAAGTGTTTCCCCCGGTTCTGATTTACGGATATCGCGGTCGCGCAGATAAGGAACAGCGCAGACGATCAGCTCAGGCTTCCCATTAGAATCATGCAAAAGCAAAACCTCGTCCTTAGGGCAATCCTCGGCATTCCCAACAACATGGATTTGCAAAAGTTTAAAGACATTGCGCTGGGCATTCAGCAAAGAAGGAGAATCGTGATTACCCCCGGTTATAACAACATGGCGGCAGGCAGTTTTTGAAATTTCGGCTAAAAAATTATTGTAAAGTTCTTGTGCGTAATTGCTTGGTGTCGTTGTGTCGAACACATCGCCTGCCACAAGCAGCACGTCGAAGGCTTCGGCATCAATTTTTGCGACAAGCCATTTAAAAAACTGTTCGAATTCATGGTAGCGCTTGCGCGAATGCAAGTGCTGTCCAATATGCCAGTCGGCAGTGTGTAATATCTTCATGCCCGCCTAAAACTTTAGTTTGAAATTATGACTTTCATCAACAGAAAAAATAACAAAAGATTAAATTTTTAGACACTAAAACAAATTAATAAGGATCGATTGACATTTATTAAAAATTGAATAAAATATAAAAATTAAAAAAATAAAATTGGAATTTATACCCAAGTGAACTCAAAAATTGGATTTGGACTAGCTTGAAAGCTCCCGCGGTTGACGGATCTAAAACGACCCCATATTATAATATTGGGTCGTTTTAGATCGCCAACCCCGGGGCTTTGAAGCAGTCCAAATTTCCAATTTTTGAATTCACTTGGGTATACATATGAATTTGCAACCAATAACTCAAATACAAAATATTGATTTTTTTAATAATGCATCCGCTTGCATTTCCCATTTTAATGACATTCACTGGTCAAAAAAAGTCATTAGTCTAATTAAAAGCTTTGGAACACTGTTAATTTACACTTTAAATAAATTTAGCCTGTTAATTCACCGGGTAGATGCACAGATGGACTCTTTCACAAATACTAATGGGCTGGCAAAAAATAGGCTTATTGTTTGCATTCATGGACTTAATAACAATCCCTCTCAATTTAAAAAGTTTCTAAACGAATTACAAAATCGGGATCTTTCTGAGACTGACATTTTTATTCCTCGCGTCCTGCAAAAAGGAAATGCCCTTTTAGACGATATGGTAAGACAAGTTTTAGCAGATATTACCCTTTGGGCTAACACACCTGGCGAGAAGGAATTGGTCCTGATAGGTATTTCTAATGGCGGAAGAATTTCACGGGCCATCGAAGCTGAAATTGCAAAGCTGGAAAATAATACCAATATTAAAAAGCTGCGCTTTGTCTCCATTGTAGGAGCTTGCAAAGGATCATCTTTAGTAAATCTGGCTAATAAAGTGGGTCTATCATGGTTAATGTCAAAAAACATTTCTGAAGAAATGCCTACAGAATCGATGCGCAATCAGCAGTTGAATCAAGAGTGGTTGAATGGAATGAACATTGGACCGAGGCGTGATTATACCTTCATTGCGTCTCCGCATGACTGGCAAGTAACCAATTATGATTCTTCATTAATGGAAGTCAACGGGCAAAGCGTACGTTATGCCATTGTGCCAGGCCATGGACATAATAGCATAGTAAATGCTGTCGCTAAAATCGTTGCCGAAATAGCCGTACCCTGATGATTTATTATAATGTTGCCAAATACTATCGTTAATGAGCTCTGTGGACCGGAACTAAAATTTTCAATGATCCAGGCTGAATAGTAACTTTTATGTCATTTTCAATCAGCATTGGCTCTCCATCAAAATGAGCTTGTCCGGAGGAATGGCGAATAGCAATTTCTTTGAATTTTAGCGTCTCAAAATGATGCGAACGGTCAAGGGTACCATGCATAAAGTTATAGATGAATGGAAGGATTGAATAGCGGGGAATAGCATCAATGATGACCAAATCAAGATAACCATCAGAAATCTGTGCCTTTGGAGCAATAATAAAATTATTTCCATATTGCGAACTGTTTGCAAATGTTAAAATGAAAGCTTTTCTGGTTATTTGCTTCCCGTCAATATTGATTAGATAGGATTGAGGAGTATAGCGTCTGAATTCTCTTAAAGCTACCTTGCAATAGGAATAAAAACCTCTTTTACCAAACCGGGCGAACTGGTGGGCAATTTTTGCATCAAATCCTATACCGGCAACTCCTAGAAATGTTTGATCGTTGATTTTAGCAGTGTCAATTAAAATAGGCTTAGATTGGTTAAGGGCTTTAATTGCCTGTTTCAATCCAAGTGGGATGCCTAAATGCCTAGCTAATCCATTTCCTGATCCGACCGGAATAATAGCTAAAGTAGCCTTCGTATTGACCAATGTTTTGCCTATTTCATTCACTGTCCCATCCCCTCCCACTGCAGCTATAATGTCAGCAGAATCAAAAATGGCATTATTGGCCAATTCTCCAGCATGCTGCGCATATTCGGTATAAATAATTTTATAATCAAACATGCCATGATCTAAATTTTCTTTTACTATTCCTGCGAAATCAAGGCCCTTTAATTCATGCGCTAGGGGATTCACAATGAATACAATTTTTTTCTTCATACCTAATGAATTTCCCAATAATAAATTGGCAGGTTTGATTAAAAAAATCAAAATAATAAATAGTAAAAATTTTTTCATACATAAATTATAGGTTATAGATAGATTTTATACCACTTCGAAGCTTCGTAAGAATGGTCTGTCACTTTTAAAATTGCATGAAGCATTTTTATGAGATGAAAAGTTTTTGACAAAAAAGTCTATTTTAGACTATTGTGTATAAAAAAAGAGGGACAATGGCATTTCTAAAAAACTTTTTTCACATTTCTCAGGCAATCGCCCGTTTGCTACAACCTCATGGCGAAGTTGTTATACATGATTTGGAAACCGGTAAAATCGCGGCTATTTTTAATAATTTTTCGAAGAGAAAAGTTGGCGAAGAATCTTTGATTGAGGAGTTGGCAGATTATGCCCTTCTTCCTGACGTATTTCCCTTGTATGTCAAAACAAACTGGGATGGCAAAAAAATAAGGTCATGCACAGCCACTCTGAGAAATGAAAATGATCAACCTGTAGCACTTTTATGCATCAATCTTGATCTTTCAAAATGGGAAGAATTTCGTCATCTTTTGGACTTTTGGTTAAGCGCTCAAAATAATGAAAACCAGCCGGAAATCCTTTTCAAAGATGATTGGAGAGAAAAAATAAATTTATATGTTTCTGAGTATCTAATTAATGAAGGGACCGAACTAAATATGCTTGGCAAAGAAAAAAAACAGAACCTTGTCAAAGCGCTTCATCGTGAAGGGGCCTTTAATGCTAAAAATGCCGCCGCTTATGTTGGAGATGTTCTCGATCTTTCTCGCGCCACAATTTATAACTATTTGAGGAATACTAAATGAAAATGCCTGAATTTAAATTGGAAGAATTTTGGAAAAAATATGAATTTACGTCTCCTTATTTGCTTTGCTGTTCGGATGCAGAAACCTGGACGCTGCAAGAGCTGCTAACCATGGCAGATTCTGAAACGAAGCAGCTTTGGGAGTCTTTAACTTTTAATTATACCGAAATTCCAGGCCATCCCCTGCTGCGTGAAGAAATTGCCCGCCTTTATTCTTCTTTAAATCGCGATAACATTTTCACTTTTGCCGGAGCAGAGGAAGGAATTTACTGTACAATGAAAGTTCTGATCGAACCAGGTGATCATGTCATTGTTATAGACCCTTGCTATCAATCACTTTCTACTTTACCTAAGGTATTTGGCGCCAAGATCACGCCTATTCTGCTGAAACCTGAGAATGGATGGAAATTGGAATTGACGGAAGTGGAAATGGCTTTTCAATCCAGAACCAAGCTGATTGTCCTTAACTATCCCCATAACCCAACAGGAACTCTTTTAGAAAAGGAAGTTTTGGAAGGAATCATCGAATTAGCACGCAAAAACGGGGCTTACGTTTTTTCAGATGAAGTTTACAGATACATGGAGATAGATGAAAAGCAACGCTTACCTTCAATTGTCGATGCTTATGAAAAAGGAATAACTCTTAACGTAATGACTAAATCTTTTGGTCTTGCAGGCCTTCGGATTGGCTGGTTAGCAGCCAAAGACCCTGCTTTTTTAAAGGCTGCGGGCTCCTATAAACTCTACACAACTATCTGCAACAGTGCTCCAAGTGAAATTCTTGCAATTATGGCATTGAAAGCCAAAGAAAAAATATTTCAACGCAACCGTGAAATTATGCTGAAAAATTTAAATGTCCTTGATGCATTCATGGAACGTAATACAATGCGATTAGCATGGGTGCGGCCTCAAAGCGGAACAATGGCTGTCCTTAAGTTGCTACTACCTCTATCTGTCGAAACTTTTACTGAGGATCTGGTACGCAATAAAGGCGTTCTGATCATGCCTGGTTCTGTCTTCGATCTTCCAGGTAATTATTTTCGAATTGGATTTGGCAAGAAAAATATGCCAGAAATTTTAGGCCGCCTTGAATCCTATTTGCAACATGTGGAAAATGTCTTGCCTGCGGTGGCTTCATTATGAAAATCCTTTCGCTGGAGCAAATTAGAAAGGCTCTCTCGGTCCCTAAAATCTTAGAGGCAATTGAAAAAGGCTTTCTTGTTTACAGCCAAGGAGAGGCAGTCATTCCGCCTGTCGCTTCGCTACAGTTCAAAGCCCCTCCCGGCGAATGCCACATCAAGTATGGCTATGCAAAAAAAGGAAAATACTACGTCGTAAAAATTGCTTCTGGATTTTATGATAATCCAAAGCAGGGGCTGTCTTCGAATAACGGCCTCTTGCTTTTGTTCGACAAGCAAACAGGTGTTCCAGTTTGCGCATTACTGGATGAGGGGTATTTAACAGATGTGCGCACCGCGGCCGCAGGCTATGTTGCCGCAAAATACTTAGCGCCAAAAATTGTTTCATGCGTGGGAATTATAGGAACAGGCGTACAAGCCTACTATCAGCTGAAATATCTTTCCTTTGCAACTAAATGCCGCAAAGTAATGCTTTGGGGAAGGGATCTTGAGAAAGCTCGTAAATTTGCTAATCAT
Source organism: Candidatus Protochlamydia sp. (assembly GCA_013695355.1). Lineage (GTDB taxonomy): Bacteria > Chlamydiota > Chlamydiia > Chlamydiales > Parachlamydiaceae > Protochlamydia. The sequence continues at coordinate 56,129 of JACDAQ010000053.1, read as the reverse complement.
TCTGAGTTAAACGCCTGGTCTTTTGAAATAGCCGAAGATACGCGGCAACTGGCAGCCGCGTGCAACCTAATTGTCACAGCCACAGCCTCTTCCCACCCCCTCTTGCTCGCCGAACATGTAAAACCGGGGACGCATATTACTGCAGTCGGTGCCGATGATAGAGGCAAGCAAGAACTTGATGAAAGAATTTTTTTACGAGCAGACAGAGTGATCGTCGACAGCAGGAGCCAGTGCGCTGAATTCGGGGATAGTTCGCATGCCTTAAAAAAAGGAATGATCGAAATGGATAAATTGGTAGAGCTGGGAGAAGTATTAGCAAATCCTAATTTAGGAAGGAGATCTGAGGGAGAGATGACAGTATGTGATTTAACTGGAATTGCGATCCAAGATTTACAAATTGCAGAAAGTATTTATTGTTAATTTGACTAATAAAACAAAAACAAATATAATTTTTATTTATTATAATAACAAAGGACAAATATAATGAAAAAATTTACTTTACTATTTTGTTTAATGCTTGGAATATTTTCAGAAGGATCTTCTTTTGCTGCTTCAAAACCGAAAGCTTCACAGCCTTCATATAAATCAGCTCAAAAATTTGAATCAATTGCATCCTATGAAGAAAAATGCCTCAAGGAAATCAATGTTGTACGCGCCAAGCATGGATTGAAGGCATTGAGGAATTGGAATCAATTGTCTGATTGTGCCAGAGGTCACAGTGCCAACATGGCAGCTAAAAAATGCCCTTTAGGCCATGATGGCTTTGATAACAGATACGCTCAAATGAAAAAAACAGGCTGCTATAAAATCATTTGGTGAAAATGTAGCTTATAGTGAAAATTATGCTGATCCAGTTAAAATAGCTATAGATGGGTGGATGAAAAGCCAAGGGCACAAGGAAAATATTTTAGGCGATTTTGAAGAAAGTGGAATAGGAGTTGCTATTAGCAAAGATGGTAAATTTTACATTACTCAACTATTTGCAAAAAGAAAGTCTTCTTAATAACCTGATCTTTGGGTTTATCTTATTGAAGTAAGGGACATCGTGCCTTAGACTTATCCTTTCGCTCTGAAAAGAATATCAGATCAATATGCTTGAAGAGCGGAGGGCGAAGATAGGGCGCGAGATTCCTTTAATATCGAGGTGAGAAACTCAAAACTCAGGTTAATAGTATCAGCTCTCTCGCTTGAAAGGTAGAAAATGACTAATAAAATAAATCAAATCAGCCGGCATGGAGCTTATGGGGTCCTATTAAAAGACTCGGAAATTCTTTTTACATTGAAAAAGTCTGGCCCCTATAAAGGGCTTTGGGGATTACCAGGAGGGGGAATAGAATTTGGTGAAACGCCTGAAGATACGCTTAAACGTGAACTTTTAGAAGAGACTGCTTTAGATGTGGCTGAGCTGGAATTATTGAGCATTGCAACGACTAATGGCGAATATTATAACCAGGGTAAATTGTACCAATTTCACCACATTGGGATTATTTATAAAGTATCAAATTTCACATTAATGCCAGACCTGATCCCAGAAGAAGAAGGGTGCTGGGTTGCATTCGAGCATATTAAGCCGGATGAATTAACCCCATTTGCTAGGCATGTGCTTATAAAATCCTTAAGTTTAATCGATGGTGAATGATAAAGAAGCAGGTGTTGACGTATTTTAAATTTGTCTCACCTGCTTCCTTTTCCAATGAATGCCTTTACTTCCTTTCCCCTAGAAAAGCTAAAGAGCCCCCTCCAACGAGTAAAGCAATCCCTCCAATGATGTACCCCATAGTGTTTGAAGTAAAACGGCCCGATAAGTTCTCAACAACCTTTTCTCCAATGGCTTGCGAAGAATTTATCCCAAACCCCAAAACGACAAGGCCTACGACAAAAAGAACAATTCCTAATATACGCATTACATGCTCCTGTAATAAATTTAGACAAAGTATGGATTATGCGTAGTATTAGCTACCAGACATAAGAACCTTTACTTTTTCATTTTATTTTCTATGAATATTTCTCATAGACTTTACATTTGCTGTTAACGTATTTACAAATGTCGAAATAAAAATATCGTACTTTAGGATCCCTGTCAATCAACCTTTTACTCAATGACTATATTCTCCTTCTTGCATAGTGTCATTTCTGGGCTAATCTACTTATTGATTTATCCACCAAAATAAGCCAATGCAGCTCCTCCTGCAATTAAGGCAATACCTCCAATAATGTATAGCATGGTGTTGGAGGTATAACGTCCAAATAAGTTTTGAACAACTTTTTCACTTATTGCTTGAGAAGAATTGACACCAAAGCCCAAAACGATAAGGCCCACTACAAACATAACGATTCCTAATATACGCATATTATTCTCCTGTAAAATTTTAAAAGACGGTTGATTTAGAATTAAATGGCAAATTTTAAAATTATCTTACTGTAAGATCATTGTCAATTAAGTTTCTCTTACGCAAAATCAGATGAGGAGGAAACGATAAAAATATAACCTGGGAGGTGGTCTGCTCGTGTTAATTTTGTCAAAATGTAGTTAATAAGACCTTAAAAATTGTAAAAATAATTCCCCCTTGAATCATGGCGCAAAAGAGCATTGCAAGGAATGAGCGCCAAAGAGGAAATTGATTTATTTCTGCAATCATTTTTATCGTAAGGATAAAGCTATAAATAAGCAGGCAAGGAAATGTAATAAGTGAAATAATATCCAATAGAAATATGGGTTTACCCATTAGTTTTTGACTATAGGCAAAATAGATAAGCAAAAATGAAAACCCTACGGGTAAATAGCTCAACATGCTCCAAAGTAAAGTAGTGCGTGTGTTCGCAATACTTGCCTTTCCATTTAACCGTTTTGCAATGTTCCAGACCATCAGTGAGGTCAGGTTTGCATAAGTATAAAAGGCTAATGCAAGTGTTAAAAAACACCAACCCATACCTTGCAGTCCTTTGGGACTAATAAAAATCGATGCAGGTATTACCTTTACCATAAAAATAAGCATGACAATTTGAATAAAATAACCTAATGAAATAAAACCGATTAGACGAAAATCATCAACCGGAGAATTAGAGATTGTAAGTTGTTGAATGGTCTTACGAGGATTAATCCATAAGGAAATTAAGGGATGCGAGTTTTTCATATTTTACGAAAGGGTGCCATTTTTAAAAAATCATAGTGTCTTCCACAAGCAAATTTCAGACAACACTTTTTAGCTATTTTTCAGCTTTTGATTATATGTGGGAGATCCAATTATTTCCTTTGCAATTATCACGATTTTATTAGCATAATCCCCTTCATCTTAAAATTAAGGTAATATGAACTTTTCATCAGTAACATCGCGCGATACACCCCTCGCTTATACTCCACTTACGCAGATTCAGCCCCTTCTCGGCTTCAAAATTGCACGGATCCTGCAAGCAGTCCTTCCGAAAGAAGTCTTCTGCTGGATTTCCCGTAGCACTATTATGTTGCAGTCAATCATTTTCCCGCAGAGATGGCCCTATTGGACCCGTTTGACTGAAAAATTATATGTGGGAGGCATGCCCTTAAAAAACTGGGGCCATGTCAACGCCATCAACGATCTAGGTATCGCAGCTATCCTATCCATCAATGAAGACTTCGAATTCAATAAACAATTATGGGCCGACCCCATCCAACCGAATGAATGGGAAGAACACAACATTTCTTTCCTGAATTTATCGATCCCTGATCTGCAACCCCTCTCCCCAGTCATTTTGGCACAAGCCGTTGAATTTGTTTTCAGGCAGCATTTAGCGGGAAAAAAGATTCTTATTCATTGTACCGGCGGAAGAGGTCGTAGTGTGTCAGCAGCCATTGCTAGCCTTGTAAGGATAAATGGAATTCGGCTTGAAGAAGCTTTCCACAATACCACTCATGCACGCTCTCAGGCGATGCTCAGCCAACAACAAATCCATTCAATCATCGAATGGAGCAACAGTTAATTATTTTTAAAAATGAAATTCATTTTTTAAAAAATCAACCTTGTTTTAAGTCTCTCCTAACACAGCATGTTTATCACAAATTAACAGATAATTTAATTTTATTTTAACAACCACAACTATACTTGAGCTTTATTTTTGATATAAGGCTGGGTGGTTATAATGAATAATTTTAATAATAATTTTAATAATTATAATAATTTTGAAAAAATGTTTTTAGAATTTAATAATATTTTTTCTAATAATATTTTTTTTGAGAACAATGGCGATATAAAAAAACAGCAAATGAATTCAAATCCCTTCATTAAAGTCCCTTTAAACACTCAGACGACGGATAATCTGAAAACGAATTTAAAAAGTGATAGGTCCCTTCTAAGCAATTATGGGGAAAGCATTATTTCAGGCTATTTGAATTTAGGTATATCTGATGGATGGAAAGAAGGAGGCGATCATAGAGTAGGTGCAGCATTCACCCGTTACATACTTGTAAGATATTCTTTGGAAGAAAAGCAAAATCTTGGACAAAATGAGCAAGTCCTATCCAAAGTAATTAAAGCTTTTTCTCAAATCGGGGATATTACACAAAATTTACCTTATGTAAATAGAGCGGGCACATACCCCAAATTTAGCAGAGCTTGTTATGATGAAACTGTGACCGGCTGGAAAGGGCATGCTATCTCACGAATAGTGGGTAATTTAGGCTCGACTTATGATCCCTTAAAGCCGGCTTTTGAGATTTTAGTGAATTCAGCACGGACGGAAGAAGAAAACCCTCTTTGTAAACCTTTCTATATAACAATTTATAAAGATGAAAAAGAGCTTGAAATCCGACGCGAAAAATTGGCATCCTTAAAACATTTTCCAGAGAAGTTGGCAATCCAAAGTTATTATTCACTCTCACATAAAACTCCATTAGCTTATCTTGATGAAAACAAAAGCCGCTTAGGCCCGAACTCAACCCGCCTTTTAAATGGGTTGGAATTTTTAGAAAAAACAACTATTTCTGCTCAAAAAGTGGGTAATTGTTGGATTAAACAGCCAATGCGTTGCCTTCTAACAAGCGTTTATCTTGAAATTTTAACGGCACGTGCAGATTTATCCCCTGAAAATGCTTGGCAAGAGTCCAAATTTTTGTATAAAAATATTCAAAAAATTATAGCAATCCCTTTGGTTAAAGATCTAATGAGCCAAATCCAAATGACGAAAACAATGAAAGAAAGCGCCCTACAAGGGATTGATAAACAACGAAATTTATAATTTTTATATTTGAAGGACATTGAATTTTTTTGATGTCCTTCTCCTTTTAGTCTCCTATTGCAAGACCATAGTCCCCATTTAAATTTCATATTATTTTTAAAATTGTTAGATTAGTTAGAAAAGGAGCAAAGCTGCCCTTCACACACATTTAAATAGTCTTTGGTAGCAAGAATCAATGAGTCAGAGAGCGATCCGGCATTAAAAGCTATTTTGGGCAAATTTTGAATTGATAAGTAGCAATTCATGAAAGTGGGCTGAAGTTGAATAGGATATTATTTAATTTTTAAATTATGAAGTAAAAAAAATTACTTCAAAAACAGCTCCATCTTTTCCTAAGTTAAAAGTGGTCGTTTTTGCCCACGTCGAGCTTGGACGTCAGTACAACTTCCAATTCGCTTGAGTTTAAATTATTTGGAGGCTCGTTTACACTACAAAAATGAAAGATTTCGTTCTGCTATTAATTGCAATTAAAAAGTTAATAAACATGTACATTTATTTAACAAGTTAAAAAAATACAATAAATAGTTTAAATATGTTATTTATTAATATTTTATTAATACTATTTTGTTATACTTTACCATAAAAGCAAACAATAGGAGCTAAAATGAAATCAATAAATCAATATCATGAAACGTTTTTTCCTGAAAACAATTCAATAAATACAAAATATAATATATTAAACAATCTTCCCTCAGAATTACTAACAAAGATTATTAATATTTTAGAAATGAACTCATTAAAAAAATTAAATCAAACCAGCAAAAAACTAAATTATTTTACTGATAATAATAATGCATATATAAATGAAAAAACAAACCAGCTATTTGCTAAACAAATTATTTTTGAATTCAAGCCATTTATAAATATTGTAGAATACCAAGAAGGATTGCGATCTTACAATATTCAACAAAATCTCGAAAGAGATAATATTAAGAGATTAAATAACGCTAAAATTAATAAAGCTCAAGAACAATGCGATGGGAAATTAGTTGTTCAGTTGAATGAAAATACCGAGGTAAGTATAGATTATAAATCATTTGTATACAAAAATTTCTTTAATGGTAATAAATCCCTTTTTACTAGCGAAGCAACCGTGAATAATGTTTTTAATGACGAAAAAATTGAAAAAGCAATTACAGTTGCTCAAAAACACATTAATGAACTTCTTAAGGCTAATTTCAAAAAAGCTCTTAGTATTTAAAGGAATAAAGCCATTAAGCTTAGTGGCCTTAGCTTAAGCCTGATTTAATGCCCTAAATATAGTAGGTTTTCAATGATTAGTATGGATAAAAATCACCTTGAATAATAATATTTTATAAAATGACAACTTTTATAAAATAATAAATAACAGGTTAATTAGAATTAAATATTTTTGAAAAAAAATAAATTTCAATTTGCTATGCATCTAAACAAGTAGAAAATATCTCAGCTCAATTACAGAAATTCTTCCGCCTGATTTAATGTTGCTTGCCATTTCTTTTTTACCTATTAAATAATTACCTAAAATTTACCTTAATAGACTATATTAACCCTGTAAACTTATTCAATAAATAAACTAAATAAAAAATTTTAAATACTTTATTTCTTAATATTAAATTAACATTACTGTGCTATAGTTTATTTTAAAAACAAAATAAACAAACTATAGGAGTTAATATGAATTCAATAAATCATTGTGTTGAAAAATATTTTGCAGAAAACAATTCAATAAACACCAAACATAATATATTAAACGATCTTCACCCAGAGTTATTAACGAAAATTGTTAATATTTTAGAAATGAATTCCTTAAAAAACGTAAATCAAGCCAGCAAAAGACTAAATTATTTTACTGATAAAAATAATGAATATTTGAATGAAAAAACGAATCAGCTATACGCTAAACAAATTATTTCTGAATTCCAGCCATTTATCAATATTGTACCATACTATGAAGGAGGCCGAGCTTTCAATATTCTACCAAATCTCGAAGGAGATAATATTCAGAGATTAATTAACGCTAAATTAGATAATAAGGCTCAAGAACAATGCGAGGGGAAGTTAGTTGTTCAATTGGATGAAAATACCGGGGTAAGTATAGATTTTATATGCTCTGAAAGAAGAATTTGTAAAAGCCCGTTAAAATCATTTCTTTTCAAAAATTACTTTAATGGTTATAAATGCCAATATACTAGCGCAGCAACCGTGAATAATGTTTTTAATGACGAAAAAATTGAAAAAGCAGTTACAATTGCTCAACAACATATAAATAAACTTATTTCAGCTAATTTCAAGAAAGCCCGCGATTTAATATAAAAATAAAAAATCACTAAGTACATGGCTTTAGTGATTTTTAATAAACATTAATCAAAATAACAATTTATTGCAAAAAATGGTTTAGAGAAATACAAATTATATAAATTCTGCAACTTTTTTAAAATTTACAGGAACTAAAAAATTGAATCAAATTACACTTGAAAAGATTGATAATACTAATTTTAAAACGTTTACACCCCAAAATATTTCCGGCAAATCAATATACGTGATATTACCATACGATTTGCTTATGCACGCTATTTCTTTTCTACCAATTGAAGGGCTACCTACTCTTTCACTTACCAGTCATTATGGGAAGAAAGTGGCCTGGATTTCTTACTGGGATAAAATTTTTGCTTGTTCCGATTACGCCGTATCCCCTGAAAAAACAATTCTTAGGTATGCATCAGCTCGGTTGGAGCCTTTACTTAATTCGACAGATTTAGAAAGTAAATTTCAATTAAATGACTTTATGAAGCGCTGCCAAAGCAAAAATGTAACAACTCAGGTTAATTTAATTAGGAATCTTTTCCGCTCAATCCATCCTTTATCTCCAGAGACACGGCTTGAAACATTCTTGATCAATCTTTTTAAACACAGCCTCTGTCCTATCGCGTGTAAAATGAAAATTGTCGATTACGTTCATTCAATGAGAATACCAATTCTTAACCAATTACAGTGGAAAGGTGATTCATTAAAAAAAGGGCTTTTCGCGTTAAATAATTGCCCATTCAAATTAGAAATCGTCCCCCTGGAACATACTTTCAAGATACAGGTACATAAAGATCATTCCTTTGAAAGGGGTGAAGTTGTAGCCGTTATTGAGAAAATAGGCTTTACTCTAGGAAAATCCACACTTTATTTTGGCAAGGTTGACGAAAAGATAGGTAAACTCTGGCGCATCTATTTGCAGCAGTCAAGTACTGGAAATATCGCTTGCATTACATTAAAATCACCTGAAGAGATTGGAAAATTCCACCAGGGAACTTCCCTGCCTTATTTTCTGCAATAAATAACCTTTCAAGATGATTTTAGGTCCAATTACAATCATTTTACATATAATATTTTTACTAAAAGAAGTTATTAAATTTTTAATTATGATATAATTATAATTGTACATTCTTTTAATACAAGGTGATTAAAATGGAATCATTAGGTAATAGTCCTGAAACAGTCAGTTTGGGACAATTAAAATATCTAACTTCAGTCAGTTCGAATGCAGAAAAAAACAAAACTCAAATTACAGTTAATGAGAAAGATGGCACTATTCAGACTATTTCTCATAAAAATCTTTCTGCATCTGGTGATGCGATAAAAAACAATGAAGATACAAGTAAAATTTTGGAAGTTGCAGCAAAAATGCTTAGAGGAGACAAATTAAATCAGACTGACAAACCTTTCAAGAATACAGCCAAAAAAACTGTTAACTGCTATGCAAGTCAGATACAGACAAAAAAAATGGGGAAAGAAGAAATTTCTAGCTCAAAAAAGGAACTGGGCAATGTGTTTGATAACATCTCAGGCAGTTTATCTATGCAATCCGTTTCTATCGCTAAAGCGAAAGCAAACATACTTGATGAGGGAATTAAACATTGGGCAGAAGATCATCCAGTTATGTCCGAAGCAAATGTTAAGCCTATATTTTTAAATATTGAAAACGATCACGGCCATTCATCAGACGCACTCGATCTCTTTAGACATCTTATGGGAGGACAAGTCAGTATCGAGGATGGCGGAATAGACATGTTTGAGATAAATGATACAAAAATGAATAATCTTTCCGGAGAGCTTGAAGAAGCTGAAGAAGCTGAAGTTTTATCTAACAGATTGGGGGTCCTGCTTAATGTCTTTGAAGATAAAGCATCTCATGGGATGAACGATCTGGATAAACAGGCCCTAAAAGATGACATAAGAAATTTAACTGATACACTTAAACTACAACCGAGTGGCAGCGATTCTACGGTTGTCATCGAAAAAACGATGAGTAATTGGAGAAAAGGAACTCCTGCGCAACAAAATATGGCTAGACTACTACACACTATACATCAATCCTATCATATGGATGTGATGAGCTCTGGGACTATGGGATTATTAAGTAAGTATGATAATTCTGATTGCCCTCATCAACTTCTTAATTTAAAAGGTCTCGGTATGACTATGGATAAACAGGCAAAGCCGAATGGAAAGGATGGGAGAAGTATAGATATCAAATTTGAGAATGATCAGGTAACAGTGACCCATAAAGTCGTATTGAAACAAACAGGAACCCCGGGAGGTGTGACTGCCGATCAAGAAGCTAAATTAACTGCTAACCTTAATGATTTATCGCAATGGAATTTTAATGTAAATGTACAAGTTAATGTCCCTGATAATACAGATTTGGCCAATGCACAAAAAATCAATCAAATTTATAAAAATGCCGGAATTGAAACAAAATTAAACTTAAGTTAACAAACTAAAATATGGTTTAACTGCAGCTTGAAATGATAAATTATTTGTCTATAACCATATCCCCAAAATCAACCTTAATTTCCAACTTTATTAGCAAAAAGCCTGACACCCTCCAAACAAAAAAAATTTTGATAGTGAGTATTTTAATAGAGCAAGATTTATTCAAAGATAGTTTTTTTTTAATGGTGGTGGTTGTGCCTTATATAAAATATATTGTAACATGAGAGATATTTAAGCTTACAACATCCTTATTATGTTGAGATAAATTAAAAATAACAAAATTGTCTTTATTAGAGGTAAAATTGACCAAAAAATTCCTTTATATAATTATCGGGATCTGCTGCTTAATGGGAAGTTTTTATATTTTTTCTTCAAACAATAAGCTATTTGCTGGAATGCATTGTGCTTTTTGCGATGAGGAAGTTCTAAATCGCCAAAAGTTTTACGAAGATGATCGTGTTATTGTACTCCTTACGCATAAACCAGCGGTACCAGGACACTGTCTCATCATTTCGAAGAGGCATGTCGAGCGTTTTGAAATGCTGACCGATGAAGAAATTGCGCAAATTGGCCGTGTAATCAAGAAAGTCGATCAAGCGGCAATGCAGGTATTTAAAACTTCTTCTTATATCTTGCTTCAAAAAAATGGCCAGGAAGTTGGTCAAACTGTTCCGCATGTGCATTTTCATTATATACCTAGAGGAACAGAAGATACCTCTACTTTAAAAATTTTTGTAAAGATGTATTTCTCTTCTATGCAGCAACCCCTTTCTCCAGCGGAAATGCAAAATAGAGTCGAAGAGATGAGAGTGGCAATGGAAATTGTATCGTAAGTGTAACATTGTTATTTAAACATGATCTTTAAGGGGACAATATGACCTAATTGGCAAAAAACTTTCTTACTTCTCTTCCCCCCCTCTAAATTCAACATAATTGCTTTAAATATCTATAATAGGTTAGTTTAAATTCTTATAGATATTATATGAGCTCAGCTAAACTATGAAAATAAATGAAACCTGGAAAATTCTCTCCAGTAGCGATTCCTACCAATATTTTTCCAACCCCTTTTCTGATGTATCGAGGTGGCAAGCAAATACTAGTAAGATAAATGCAATTGCACTAGGTAAAATATTATTTTGTTTCTTTATTGCAGGTGGAGTGACGTATGGCCTCTATATTTTAACTGACAGGATTAAAAAGCAGGTTGCAGATCCAGACGGACATTGGACGATAAAATTGTTTGCTTATTTGGGTAATACTAAAGCCCAATACAAACTTGCCCGCATGTTTGAATTTGGCGAAGGGGGCATACAGAACGAGGAAGAGGCCGTTCGTAATTATGAACTAGCCGCTAACCAGGGACATGCTGAAGCTCAATATCAAATGGGAATGCGCTATAAAAATGGGAATGGCGTTCGACAAAACGACACGCAGGCTGTTTATTATTTACAATTAGCAGCTGACCAAGGCAATGTTTGTGCACAAAACAATCTTGCAACCATTAATAGGCTTCAAGTTCCAATTGTTGAAGCCCTCGCCCCCTATCCAGTCCAGCATTCTTCCGAAGTTGAGAATAGAGCACCCTTATGTCCATTGCCTTATGCCGCTGCAATTTATCCTAGCAACGAAAATTTAAAATTCACGGTAAATCGGGATAAAAAAGTATTAAGTAATTACGGAGAAAGTATTATTTCGGGCTATTTGAATTTGGGTAAGGATGATGGATGGAAGGAAGGAAGCGATCCTCGATTGGGAGAGGCGTTTACACGCTACATTCTTATAAAATTTTTTTTGGAAGAAAAACAAAATCTTGGTTTGAATGAATTAATTTTAGTCAGCGTAATCAACGCTTTTTCAGAAGGCGCTTATGGTCAAAAATTACATTATCTAAATCAAACTGGTGTGTATCCGAAATTTAGCAGAGGATGTCATGATTACACTGTTTCTGGTTGGATAGGCCATGCAATTTCCCGTATAGTGGGAAAATTAGGTTCAACTTACGATCCATTAAAGCCAGCATTTGAAATATTAGTAAATTCTGCAAGAACGATCAAGCATGATCCTCTTTGCCGCCCATTTCATATTACAATTTATAAAAATGAAAAAGAAATTGAAGACCATAGAAAATTATTAGCTTCTTTAAGCACTATACCGGTTGAAAAAGCATATCATAGCTTTTATTCATTATCCCATAAAAGACCAGGAACATATTTAAATGAAAATAAAGAAAGGTTAGGTCCCACTTCAACGCGCATTCTAAAAGGACTGGAGTTTTTGGAAAATACAACGATATCTGCTCAAAAAGTTGGAAATTGTTGGATCAAGCAGCCAATTCGCTGCCTGCTAACGTGTATTTATCTCGAGAGCCTGATGGCGCGCCCCCAATTGTCGCCTGAAGAAGTATGGAATGAGTCCAAAATTCTATATAAAAGAATTCAAAAGATATCTGCCATACCCTATATACAAGATTTAATCGAATCAACGCCATTAACACGGACCATGCGAGAAAGCACTCTGCGAGCAATCACCCTCCAAAGAAATCTTTAATCCTTCTAAATTATCAAGTAGCTTAGCATTTTCCAAATGACAAATTTTTAAGACAAGGACGAGTTTTTGAAAATATGCATTTTGTATTGAATCTTTCTTAACCAAAATCTAAAGTGTATTTCAATTTTACAGGAGATCAAATGACTATTTTTCAAATTGACCAATCCGATATTCAAAGAAAAATTTTAGATTATTTAGAGGATAAGGATAAAAATGCGTTAGCCCTAATTAATCAAAAAATGAATACAAGCCATAAAGAAATCGTAGAACAGGCTGTAGACAGAATTTATATCCAAAACATCATTAAAATCCAAAGAAGTCCAGCTTATTATTTTCAACCATTAAGACAATGCATGGAATATTGGTATTCAAAAAAACCTTACCGTGCTTTTTTTGCGTTTCAAAAAGAATTAGAACTTTTCTGGACAATCAAACCCAATAAAGCAGAATTCAATAGGATCTTAAGTGAATCAACAGGAATTGTAAAAAGCCAAAAACTAAAGAGCTATTCCGGTGAAATCTCTGTTCTCATAATTGAACATCTTAATAAATATAAAGAATCTTTTGGTAATGATAGTTTAAAAGGAATAAAGGGCTTAAATGCTACTATTGATGAAATTATCGTGCCGACACTATGTGAGTCTGCTGAAAACAAATATAAACTTACAGACTCAATTCAACTCTATAGGCTGGGCAATCATGTGATTCAAAACATATGTACTCTAAAATTAGATAACAGTAAAAACAATCAGCCTGATAAAAATAAAATTTATCGCAAAGTTGCAAATTCCATCAGTAAGATAGTTCAAAGGCACATTCGCTTAAATGATTTGGAAACACTCATAACAATTACCCCTTTTGTAACAAAAGAACTGATAGATTCTCTCTGTGAATGAGCAAAAAACTGCCCGGGTGAAGAAAAAAATGCTATTCATTGCGCTGTTAAACATTTAGGCAGATTAGATAGAAATCAAAAAGAAGATGCCTGCATCTCCATTTTAGAAGCATGCAATGCGATCAATAAAAAAAAACCTATTTTTTCATATTTGGAATTTTCTGAAATAATCAAAGACATAAACTTAAACCACCAATTGGGCTATAAAATAACACTTGAAATAGCAGAAGCAGCAGCCATTTTGGGAAATGATGAAGAAGCTTATCAGCAATTAGTTTTATTTTTTAATCGTTATGTCGACAACAAATTTGACGGGATAAGTAAGACATGCGCTATTGCTCAAATAACTTCCCCCTACAAATTTTTAGCTTTAGCCTTCGAAGCTTGCGCTTCGGAAAATAATTTATATTGTAGAGAAAGTCATTTAATCCAAACCGTCAATGCAATTTGCTCAATGAGAGAGCAGCATCATGGGAATGGTGAATTCTTAGAATTGGTAAAAATTGCACATGCAAAAATGATGGAGCTTCCTAAAACAAACATTAAAATGTTAGGCCGTATCGCAGAAACCCAGGCGTTTATTCAACCAGAGCAAGCTTGTCATATTTTTGAACAACTCTTTCCAAAAGCTAAAAAGCGCATTGAATTTGATGAAATTATTTTGGCTATGTGTAGAGTAATTGAGGAAGGGAACGATCTTCGCCAGATTATTCAGCTAGCAAAGTTGGCCCTTGAACAGCAACCTCCTCTTGAAGCCCCTGTTATACGTCCTGCCAATACCTTACACTGTATAGCTTGGAATGGAAATATAAATTTGCCAATAAATATTAAGTCAGAAGTGATGAAAGCGGTGCATAAAAATTTAGTTAAATATCAAGACCGAGAAAATATTTCTGATGAAATTTTAAATGATGAGATTTATAAAAATGCAGCGAAAGTAAATCAGTAAGTTCACAATAGGTGACTAATATGAGGGTGCGGCTTTCTATTTGCTATTCTTGATTTAAAAATAACCAATACCAAGCCTGACCCTGCTATTTTAAACCCGTTATCTTTTTTTTAAATATCCTGTAAAAAAATGTTTGTTAAAAATCTAGGGTTATACCTACGCTTCCCATTCTATTTATTGGCCAACAAAATAAATTTATTTTTGAGGGATTATGGGGAAGCTGGGAACTTTAGATTTTAAAGACAATGAAATTATCGCAAACTATGTTGAGGACCCCACCCATGTTCGGCGATTGTATGGCCAAGATGCGGTACTTAAACATCTTAAAAGTGACTTAAGAATTATTGTTGAGACCAAAGATATCCAGGAACAGCAACGGGGAAAGTATAATTTCATTGAGGGAAAAGCTGTTCTCATTAATGACCTTCATGGTTTTAATGGCAAAATTGAGGTTGCCTGTAAAATAGCCTGCGGCAAGTTATATCTATTAAAAAGTCTTATTCAGGGTGAAACGATCAATATTCTTGATCACCTGGAATTGTTGCTTCCAACCTTTGAATGCATCGGTCTTTTTACTTTCCAAAATGGAATTCAAAATAGCCCGACAGATTTTCATAGTATGGGCCAGAAAATTCTTGAAAAGTTACCGGAAAGCCCTCTTTGTATTGGTTTTTATAATGCCACGTATGGAGTGGGATATGGAATCATAAACGACCTCGCAAGATTGCCGGATGAATGGCATCTAAATCCTTTTTCAGTCATGATCATGCGTCAAATGTTGATTGCTTTCGTTAAAATTCTATCTTCCATCAAATCTCGCAAAATCTGGTGGACACACATTGCGCATAGTGAAGCAGGGCTGATAGCAAATGAAGTCCTTACAACAAAAAATTATTGTCTCTTTCAGCAGAACAGTGGCCTGGATGATTTCCTTAAAAATCATGTGATTACATTAACCTATGGTGGCGTCGCTCCTATTCCTGATGTTGTGCATTTGGCTATCAATAACTATTCTGAAGATGATATCACAATGTTCTATGCAAAGCACTATCTGGACAAAACGTTTAGACCAGCTACAAATGAAGATAAGGCTTTGAGAGAAATGGCTAAAAAAATGTATAGTTTTCGTCATTTTCCTAAATCTCAAAAATCAGAAGATGAGATTTATAATGATTTGAAGGCGGGAACTGAAAGCTTTTTTTTCACGGAATATCCTCATCGATCCACAAAAAATGGCTGCACAGTTACAATTATTAAAAGTGATGTACCAAAACGAGAACAGCCCCTGATTGAAAAAGACCATGCGTTTGACGGAAAGACTTACCAAAATGCTTTGATGAAAAATATAGATGATTTACGAGAGGCATATAAAATACATGATTGCAGATAAATTATTTCTACCTCTTTTTTGTATTCTATTGATTATTACAGGTTTGAATGCTGATGCTTCAGAAGAATATAATAATTATATTTATGAAATTGAGCGTTCATTTGCAGCACAAATGCACAATGAATTTGATTTACGCTGGCAAGGGGATTTAAGTAAAATAAGGGGGAAAATAGAAGAAATAGGCATGAGCTTTATTACCTATCGACGTGCAACCGTTGATGAAGCCAGGGCGCTTGAACTTTTAGTGATTGATAAATTTGTTCAGGCCATCAATGCACATGATAAAATTCAACCTTACTTAGACATTACCCCCTTTTCTTTTAAAAGAGTTTCTATTTCGATAAGTTTTGAAGGAAATAATGGATTCATTTCTGATGACAGCATAACTTACATCTCTAATGTATCTGATTTAGCATTAACCTCTTCTAAAAATCACATTATTTATCGTTCACACGACCCTTTTGAAGACACTTTAATAGTAAAAGTAAGAGAACCCTATGAAGAAGCTCTAAGGCTCAATGCTGCAACACCTGCCGATCCCGCAATTCACCAAGGAAATGCGTATGAAGATGAAATGGATCTCCTACTAACCGAATTTACTGAAGACATTTTTAAAAAATTTGGTTTAAAGGTCTGGTCTATAGGAGGAAAGTGGATAAATGGAATTGAAGAAGTTGGAGCTAAATTTGTGCTTAATCAATGTGTTACCCATGATGAGGCACGTCAATTACTAATTGAAGTGAGTAAAAAATTGCTCTCTACAATTAATAACAATGAAAAAGTAAGGCCCTATTTAAAAGAGTATCCTTTTCCACCAAGCCTTCTAAAATTGCGCTTTAATATTGAGGAGAAAGAATATAATTCATTTCCTGATGTGAGAATAATAAGCATGACTCTAGATGAAAATTTAATTACCTATGTGAAGGAAATCCTACATCCGCTAGAGGAGGGAAAAATATTCAAAAAATCAGAGAAAGTTAAGCTAGCAACAGAGCTTTATCCTGAAGCCCTTAAAATGGTAGAGAACAACCCACAAGAACTCAACCAAAAATCTTCTTCTGTAATTGACAATTTAAAAAATTGGTTTGTAAAGTTGTTTGCTTACCTTTATTAATATTAGCCTCACAATCCATCCTCGTCATAAATTTTAGAGATCTTACAGAAAATAGAAGTGTTATTACCCAGTCTCATAGTGCAGTTTTTAATTTTTCTATTTTATAAATCCGCAAATTGGCAATTCAATCGGTAATGAGACTATGCATTCAGGACTTATTTTATCTACTATATTTAATATGAGTTTTGAGTTTATCTCCTCGATAATAAGGGAATCTCGCGCCCTATTTTCGCCTTTACGCTCTTCAAGCATATCGATTTGATATTCTTTTCAGAGCGAAAGAACAAATCTAAGGCACATTATCCCTTACTTTCAATGAGATAAACCCAAAACTCAGGTTATTTACTCAACCCTTCGCTGTGCTAATCCTTCCAGTAAAGAAGAAGCCAAGTTATGCATTTATGCACTATAATATTCCAATATGCATTTAAAAATTCTAATTGATTTTTGATATAAAAAGAGGTAAAAGACCTTCTTGCATTATTTTAGTGTAACCTTAAAGGAGTTAGCTTATGAATCTCGATATTACTGCCCTACAGCCGTCAACCCAACAAAATATACATATAGAGGAGGGAAAAAATGCAAATGACAAAATGAAATTATGGATTATTCCTCAAAACGCAGCAGGATTTGGTGATATAGCTTGTGCATTAAAAATTACTAATCACCTTCTTGAAAATTGCGGTTTCCTTAATAACAATGTAAGCGTTGTGACGGAGAAAAAAGATATCGTAAAAGTGTTTAATGAAGCTGTTCAAATCATCAATCCTAAGGATGCAATAAAAATTCCTTCAACCTCACTTCCTCACTTGAAAATAGTTTGTCCCATTCGCAGTTATGAAAATATTAACAAAGAATTATTTAAAGATAAAATTCCCTGTATGGTGCTTTGGGAGTATGGGATTAAAAATCTTCCACTACCTATTGAATTTGAAAATATTCCTAGTTTGGTTGAAACGCTTGGTCTTGAAGATGGTGAATTAGGCATTGTAATTGATAAGGATGAACATACTTATTCAAAATTCAGGTGGAAAGAAAGGGTTTCTTTACTACATAAGATTAATCCTATTATACAAAATGCCATTTTAGGCGAAGATGCATCAAGCCAAAGTCTCGAAAAATTTTATGAAAATTCAAGATTATATTTTGGTTATACCGCGAATGCTGATTACCTAATTAATTTTTTTCAAGGGATTGTCGAAATAAATCATAAAAATGATAACAATTTAGTATTTGTTTTTCCAACTGACAATTATTTAAATTTCCCACAAAATTTTGATAAAATTGCTTCTATTGAGACCTTCATATTCAATAAAAACAACAACTCAATATGTATGGAAAAAAAGGAATTTTCTAATGAAGGTAAAAAAATTACCATTATTTTAGGAACAATGAGTTATAATGATGTAAAATGGATTCAAATTGCAGCAAAAAAGGAAACAATTGTTACAGGTGACCAGTCATTAGGCCAAGCAATTTCATTAATTTTTAGTCGTTTTATCTATGAATGCCTACCACATAAATGCGAGTTGGCTAATAGTCTTAAAAAACTATATCCAATTAATCCTACTATTTTGGAAATTAAAGATAATCAATCTATTTCTACTCCGAGTTCTAAAAACATGGTTGAGTATTTTATTTCTTGCAAAAAAGATAAAGAAAAATTTTCCTGCGCAAGCCGTGAAATCAGTCAAAATAGAAATGTATTTTTAAAACTCCCTGCTCTCATGCAGAAGTTGGTAAATAAAAATAATTTATAGGTTAGATATGTCAAAAGATCAGGCCGGCAAGTTTGAAAGTTAATAAAATGATTTCTGAAAAATTAATGAAAACAATTAATTATTGCTTGCATGCATGGCTGCTTGATCCCTTAAATAACTTTAAGAAAAAAGATAATATTGATAACAAAGTTTAAAGAACCACAAATTTGATTATAAAAACTACTTATTTGGTAGCCAAACTTGGAACCTTTAGCCTTGTTCCTCGAGCTAAGAGATTACCTACATTGCAGCGTGATTATCAATCGAAACGCGACAAATACCTTACAAAGCCTATTAGCTTTGATGATGTACTCACTTTTTTGTCCGAACTGGAACATCATATCAACCAGGCGAGGGCATAAACATGCTCGAAAAATTAATCGAGTGGGGCAAAAAAGAAGATGCTGTCAGGGCTCTTATTCTGCTTGGCTCGCGTGCCGGTCGGCAGTCAGTCGATGCTTTTTCTGACTTTGATATTTCTGTCTTTTGCGATGCAGATGAATCTTACACAGAATTTGAAAGTTGGCTGACTCAATTTTGCAATGTCTTGGTGTGTGTGAAAGAGAAGGTCGTATGTAAGGGAAAGATATTTCCCTCCAGGCTTGTCATTTTTGAAGGAGGCATAAAAGTAGACTTTTCTTTTTTGAGTATCGATGTCTTAGATCAAATCGCTCAAAGCCGCTCTCTCCCTGAAGACTATCATTTAGGCTACAAAATCCTATTGGATAAGGATAACAAAGTGTCAGAGATGCCTCCGCCTCAATTTGAGGTAAAGGCAATCAAGCCCTCAGAACAAGAATTTCATGAAGTGGTCAAGGAATTTTGGTTCGAGATCTATCATGTGGGAGTCTATCTCAAGCGGGGAGATTTGTGGTCGGTAAAATTTAGATCTTGGGCAGCCCAAAGTTTTCTTTTAAAAATAATTGAATGGCATGCGCAAGCCAAGAATAATTGGCGATCTTCCACTCCTCCGATTGGAAAACGGATGCATTCATGGGTCTCTAAAGACTTATGGATAGATTTGTATGGTATTTTTGCTCACTTTGATGCAGAGGATAGCTGGAAGGCGTTATTCAATACGATGGAATTATTCAATCGGATCACAGAAGAAACAGCGCAAGCGCTTCGATTTAGCAGCATGGATGATTTGAGTAAGAATATGATGGATTTCATCATCCTACTAAAGAGTTCTACATCATGATAGAAAGACAGCCCCTTCAGGACAGTTCATTATTAATTGTTTAGAAGCCGATTAGTGTTGAAGTGGCTGCGAATACGTTGCTTCCTTTGGGTCGATATGAATGCGTCAGTATATAAGCTCATTTAGCATATCCCGAAGGAACAAATTTTTTTTTAATGGATTCATAATTGCTTCTATCGTATTTGAAGCTTCACTCAGGTTATTAGCATAGAAAATAATTTAACATGTTGCGTGCGTACCTATTTTACATTTAAAGCCATCAAAACATCATCAATGTAATGGTTTTGGCTAACTTTGATTCTGTTTTTCAACCGACCTTCCTCGATGAATCCCATTTTCTTATAAAGAGTGATTGCTCGGCTATTAGATGCGCGGACATTAAGTTCTATCTTTTCAATTGTCGCCGACTGTTTCGCCCAAGCAATTAGCTCCTTCATTAGATCCGTTCCGATCCCCTTCTCCTGCCATCCCTGATGCACACCAATTGATAATTGAGCAACATGGCATATCGAATTGAGGTGCAACCGCTCCAAAAATGCATGGCCAACGATTGTTCCATTGCGTTCAGCCACCAAATATATTCCTTTTTCGGATTCAGAAAGAGATTTGATCGTTTTGATGACATTCCGCTCGTTCAATTCGCTTGGCTGCGAACAAAAATAACCAGGAGTCTCTGCTATCTCTTTCACAGCAGTGACGATGGCATGAGCATCCTCTATTTTGGCTTTTCTAATTGCTGTTTTCATCTTCTTGCCTTTTGGAGTTACGCTGGCTAGTCAAATTCCTCCATCGACTGTCAGTTCATTTCCTGTGATATATTTTGATTCGTCCGAGCTAAAAATAGCACAACATTTGCTACATCTTCAGCTGTTCAACAATTTCTGCATGGGGATGTCTTTGGCAATTGGTCATTTTGATCTCTCGTTCCGGCTTCGTTCCCCGCATGGGTTCCCACACATGCGCGGATTCCACTATATTTTTTTTAAATTCAATTCTTCCTTCCCATGAGCAAATTTGCAATCTTCCCCCCGGTTACATGAACCAAGAGCATAATGGCGGCAAGCTGCGTTTTTGAATTCGATAGATTTACATTGGTAGACTTTGGCTTTGGCGAAATTTGATTTCCCCGATTTTTAGGCTGATTTTGCTTTTGTATAAATTTAGGCTCGATTTTTGGTTTCAAATTTTGAAGTATACTTTGATTGAAAAGTAAGTCTCTTTCTTTGGCATCGGTGACTAATTCTGCAATATCGCTACGCATCAGCGTCGCCTGGTTCCCTAAGATAATTAAAGAGAATCTCGCCCGAAGCTTGAATGATTTGTTCCAATGATTCTTTGCTGGTATCAAATTCGAGATCATATGTGACCCCTTTATGAACTTGGTAGAATTGGGCCCTTGCAGACCCTAACATCCGATTGCCTCTTTGTTTTTCTCTTTCTTCCAGTAGAGACAACGATGAATGAATG
This sequence comes from Candidatus Protochlamydia sp., assembly GCA_013695355.1. Lineage (GTDB taxonomy): Bacteria > Chlamydiota > Chlamydiia > Chlamydiales > Parachlamydiaceae > Protochlamydia. Next base: position 34,849 of record JACDAQ010000053.1, on the reverse strand, counting down.
CCAATCCAAAGCACTTTATAGTTTTGCAAGGCTGCTTTCCATTTGTCTACATCCTGGCTACAGAGTGCAACATCATCAATGATAATATAATGGTTCATTTTAACCATTGTAAGAACAATTTCTTTTAATGTCGCACTCATCTTTTCTGCAAAAGGGCCCATTTGAATTTCTTGTATAGGGTGCCCCGTTTCATCGATGGAACTCTTCCAGCTAAATCCTTGGGAAGCAGGCCCACCTTCCCAGTTATTGAGCCTGGCAGGCATCATTCCAATTACGCGATCTATTCCAATATGAAGAAATGGCTTTTCCAACTCTTCTTGCAGGGCTTGGGCAAGTGTCGTTTTGCCTGAACTTGAGGGACCATTAATGTAAATAATTTGATACTGACAGCTTTCTTCATTTGAAGAAAGCAAGTGGGTAGTAAAGAATAACATAATAATAAGGAAAATTTTCATATTAATTGTTGGTTATGCTGGAAATAGCTATGCTTTGTATTGCCTTTCATTTTTTAGGAACCATTCCCTGGTAATAATGCAATGCTTCAATCGCTCCATCCATCAATGGCAATGTTTTAATATCTTTAGCGGAAGCCCAAATGTAATGTTGGTGCTCTTCTCGAGATAAATTAACATTAGGTATTTGATCAAGCTGAACCCTAAACATGTGATAAATGTAGTCTATTTCAGGCTTGCGGATATACAATGAGTCTAGGGATTCCAATTGAAGGAAATTTTCAACGGTGATGCTTGTTTCTTCAAACAGCTCTCTTATTGCGGCCTTTTCAGGAGATTCATTTTTTTCAATTTTTCCGGCGGGCACGCCCCATTTTCCAGGTTCTAGTTTTCCTTGTGCCCGTTGTAATAAAAGTAGATTGTTATCTATTTCAAGGTAACAGGCGGAAATTTCAACCCGAGGAACAAAGCCATGAGGAGCAGTCAGATGGACTTCCAATTTAGGAACGAGCTTTTTCATTGTTTTCTCCCAGTTGGTATAATAGTTTTTCTATAAAACGGTACATATGTGGATCTGATTTTTCATAGGGTATATCTTTGATTCCAAACCAACGAATCTGATGGAATTCCTCCGGATCAAAATTTAATAATTGATTTGCATTACCTTCAAGCACATACCATAAAGAAACATCTGTGTGTTTGCCAACATTCCCAGTTGTTACTGTCACAGTAAGGAAAAGCGGGTCCTCAAACAAAAATTCAGCTTCAATCCCAAGCTCTTCCATTGCCTCTCTTTTTACGGCTTCTTTTGGATTTTCTCCTGGTTCCACGTGCCCGCCAGGCGGAAGCCAAAGCTCTGCTTTTATATGCTCAACCAACAAAATCTGGTCCATTTCATGAGACACAATTACAAAATAGGAAACCAAATGAGTATCCGTAGTTGCCGGCTTTTCTATCCTAAAAATCTCACTGCCTGTTTCAATCCAATTGAGTGCAAAACCAATATGCTGCGCTTCTAACCCGTCTATAGGTTGTATTTTAGAAACGATCTGATGGATTTCCGATCGAATATCACCAATCCATTTCAATTTTAATCCCATTTGGCTTAATCCATTTTATTACGTTAGATTTTTATCCGTTATGCAAATGTATGTTTCTTAATCATCATTTTACCACAAGTAAAAACAATAATAACTTTTATAATATAAATAATCTAGATTTATAAAAAAAAGTTTTCTTAAAATATTTAATTATTTCAATTGATCTCTTAATTAGATGCGATATATAAAAAAATTATTTTAAGGGAGATAACACTATGCAACTTTCTAGAATAATTATGACATTGCTGACAGCAGCCTCATTTTCTGCTTATGGGCACGCAGAGCAAAATAAAGAAGCTGACGAAAAGTCCATCCGAGATATTGTACAATCATACCAGGAAGCTTATAATAAGCAGGACGCTGCGAAATTAACCTCGCAATGGGCATCTGATGCTATTTATATTAATCCTGTAACGGGAGAATCTGCAGAAGGTAAGGAAGCGATCGAAAAGCTCTTCAAAGAAAAGTTTGCACAAGGCAAGCAGAGGAATCTCGAAGTAACGATCAAAAATATTGAATTTCCCAATCCGGATGAGGCCATTGAAACAGGCGTGTTGAAAGTGATGATTTTTGACGATCAGCCTCCTCGGCAGGTCGCTTACCGCATGAGATACGCAAGGGAAAATGGCAAGTGGCTAGTGAAAGGTCTGAATGAGATCGAATTGCTGGAAGCCCCCTCAAATTTCGAACAGCTCAAAGATCTGGCATGGCTGGTAGGCAGGTGGGAAGATTCCGATGATAATGTGCAAATAGTTTTTGATAATCAGTGGGACAAGTACAAAAACTTCATCACACAGCACTTTAAAATGAAGATTCACGGGCAAGATGACTTCGAAGGCAAACAGATCATCGCCTGGGACCCCGTAAAAAAGGTCATCCGTTCCTGGGTTTTTGATTCAGACGGAGAATTTGGCGAGGGCACTTGGAAAAAAGTTGATAAAAGCTGGTACGCAACGATGCGTTATACCCTGAGCGATGGGCGCGTCGCCTTATCGAAAAACATTTTCACCCCGATCGATGAACGCCGCTATACCTTTGCTTCAGTTGAACGAGAGGTAGAAGGAGAAATTCTGCCAGATATGAATCCTGTCACAGTCATAAAAATTGAGCCGGAGGCCCCATGAAGAATAAAATAACTATGTTAATGCTATTTGTTACGGCAGCCAGCCTGTTGCTCACTCTTAATGAAGTTGAGGCAAGAGGGGGCGGAGGAAGAGGCGGAGGAGGTAGAGCAGCTGGAGGAAGAGCCGCCGGGGGTGCAGGTGAAGGGGCAGCAGCTTACCGGGGCGGCCACACAATGAACCGGACCCCCACGATGAGCCGCGCATCGACCATGCCTGCGGCCTCTCAAGCAAGAGTGCAAGCCCAAACCAGGCCAGCTGTCACACAGAGCAGAGTTCAACAGCAGGCACTTCAGCAGAGACCTTCAGTTGCCAATCAGGCGCAATTACGCAGCCAGGTAAACCAGTATACGCAAAGCCTGCCTGCACAAAACATCAACCGGCAGGCTTTTACACAACAAGCTCAAAATTTCTCCAGTGCGAGAGGCAGTCAGATCGCTCAAAACAGGCAGATTTCTGATCGAGTTAGCCAAAATGTACGGCAGTCCCAACCAAATTCCAGCCGTTGGTTTGATCAAAATTTTTTAACCCGCCACAATGTAGGCAGAGATTATGCGGGGGCAGGAAATAATTTATGGCGGCCGGCAGCCTGGTCTACGCTGGCCTCATGGGGGGCTTGGGGTTGGTCAACCCCCTATTATTATGATGACGCGGGATATGCCTATCCAGTCACAGCCTCTGAATCCACCTTTGCTAATCCCTCAAGCTCCATCGAGGCACCCTATCAGCCAGTACAGATGTACCCGCCTGCGCAGAGCGCTCAGACCACTGTTTCGCCGGAAGGAGAATGGCTTCCGCTTGGCATCTTTGCAGTCGCCAGCAATGCCAATACCGCTGCTCAAAGCAATCGTTTCATCCAGCTTGCTGTCAGCCGTAGCGGAGAAATAGCGGGTATTTTATATAATTCTGCAACCGATAAGGCCCAAGATCTTACCGGAAAAATTGACCCTAACAGCCAAAAGGCCTATTGGTCACTGACTAGCCAGACAGGTTCTCCCATCGCTTCAACCGGCATTTACAACCTGACCGAAGACCAGACTCCCTTTAATGTACATTTCCTTGATGGCACGGACCAGACCTGGACCCTCGTACGCCTAAAAGGACAATAGAATAATTGAGATTGTCGGCTTTCATTAGAACCTGTTGAAAATCTTCAATCAGATGATTTTGAACAGGTTCGTAAGTAATAAGAGCATTCCGCTAAGCTGACTCAGGCTCATTCAGAACAGTCTGCGGGCTCATCCTTAAGCCATTCTCTGACAAGCAAGCCATTAGAGGGGCACACCAGAAAGATACAGTTTGGTTTAATATTCCAAGCCAGATTAGAAATATAATATCTGGTACTAAAAAGCTCACAAAAGGCATTAAAAGGCCTGCAAGGCAAATATAAATGATGCCCCCTATGATTTCAGGCCGGGCGGAATTGACAATCCTACCTATATTTGATTCAGCTTTAAACTTGTCTGTTCGTTCCCATGCTAGTTTGGAAGCAAAAAGAGCTGAGTAAGCAGCCGAATTCCTTACATAGACGAGCGACCGTGCAGCTATAGATGATAACAAATAGTTTTTCCAATTTCCATTGATAAGACGGATGGTGATCCAGTTAAAAATGCATCCCCTAAAAAAAGAGATGACGATAAGCAGGATAAAAGCAGGAGGGACTTTAAAGGATACTCCCTTGGTAGCATACCAAAGACAGAATAATAGAATAGGAACATTGATCAAAAAGTTCAAAGCTTCGGTAAAAAAATTGGCTAAGCTATGCGATATCTCACCGAATTTTTGTATAGGTTCTAATTTTCCAGCATTTCCCCAGGGTAGGTAGAGCTTATAATGTTTTAAAAATTGCTGGACAGGACCCGCGCTCCATCGAAAACGTTGAAGCTTGTAACCTTCGAATGTATCAGGAATTAAACCATAACCATAAGAGGTATTGATATAAAATCCTTTATAGCCTAAAGCGTGGATCCTCACGGCCACTTCAGAATCTTCCGTTAAACACCACTCTGCCCAACCTCCAACTTGGTCTAAGAGCTGCCTGCGAATGAGGCACATTGTACCCACTGTATAATTAACGTCCCATTCATTTTGACCGGTCAGCTCTAATTTGAAATGGGTCTCATATTCAAAATAACAAGCTTGTTTGAAAGGATTGTTCTCCCACTCCTTATAATCTTGACAGGTTTGAACAAACCCAACTTGGGGATCCGCAAAAAAGCCTACCATGTCTTTTAGGAAATCTTTTTTTGAGACATAATCTGAGTCTATGACACTAATGATCTCAGCCTGAGGTGAAGCAAGCTTCAGACAGGCATTCAAGGCCCCTGCCTTGGCGCCATCTAAATGATCATAATGGTAGAAGCGGAAATTTTTTCCTAAAGAGGAACAATAGTCCTGTAAGGGCTTCCAGAGATTGCTATCTTTTGTATTATTATCCAATACAATGACTTCATAATTAGCATATTCCAATCTAGATAGAGCATTAAGAGTTTCAATAACAACAGCAGCAGGTTCGTTATAACAAGGCAGATGGATTGAAACAAACGGGACATAATTTTTTGCCTGGTTTGCTTGCTCCAATCCTTTATTCAATCTGGGAAATTTAAAATATAAACAAGAATAGCGAACGAGGACAATCCAACTTAACATGGCCGTATTAATAAGAATTAAAAGGGAAATGAGAATTCCCAAAAGCACAATAACCATTCCTGTAATCCATCCATTTGATATAGAAATAGCTTTAACCACATCCTTAAGCCACAGCAGAACAAAAAACGAAGGTGCCCACATACTCCCTAAAAAAAAAGCCCCAAAAACAGAAATTTTATTAACTAAAGGATAAAATAGAAGGGTCAAGATCACATTGACGCCAATGACAAGAAAAATTTCTGTACGGCTGCCGATTATGGCGGAAGTTATAAAAGCGGATGCCGCCCAAACTAGCATCCAAACGGAAAATGAGGTCAGATCGTTTTTCCAACGGAATTTATACAGAGCCAAAAGTGCCAGGCTGGAAAGAAAAAAAACCATGCCAGAAAAATATAAGCCTGTTATCGCAAATTCCGAAATAGGTAGCATGAAAAACCTCAAGCATTTTTGACTTTAAAAATAAGAAAGCGTATTAATTACGACTATTCAAAGAGAGTGGCCTTATGTTTTTGGTATAGGGAAATTGATTATTTTTTCCAATCTTATATGTAATTATTTGGGATTTTCTTTTACTTTAACAAGCCTCGGTAGAAACGATTGGTCCTTAACATGTAAAAATAAATTAGACCGATATTGAAAATAAATTTAAGAAATATTTTCCTTTTTTAAGAAAAATTTGCAATTATGACCCTAAAATTGCACTATACTACTGGAAATGCTTGTCCATTCAACCAATTAATGGTGATTAAGCGAATTTAAAAATAAAAAAAATAACAGGTCTGAATTTTTCTAAACATCTCATTATGAACAGCTCATTAAATTAAATTAAGAATTCATAGATAAGCATTAAAAAAGGGATCAAGTTCTTGTTGAAAAATTAGCTGAAAAATATATAGTCAAAAATGCCATATGGCAACAATTAAGGAGAATAAGTATGAAATTTTTAAATTTAACTGGTTTTTTACGAATCAGTATTTTGGCGCTGGTGTGTATGTTATCAGCTGGGTCCGTCAATGCTCAGACAACCACAAGAACAACACCAACAACAACAACGGATAGAGATTACAATTCCGGACGTACGACAACTACTACGGAAAGGGATCATGATACCGATTGGGGTTGGATTGGCCTTCTTGGATTGCTGGGACTTGCAGGGCTTATACCAAGAAAACGTACAGTCGATCACGATCGTGTTGATACGACCAATCGTAATACATTGAACCGCTAATAGTGGATCAAAAGGATCGCGGAGCATGGCTTCGCGATTTTACTTTGTCTCCCCAAGCCCTTTTCGATTCACATCGGTTAAGATAAAACAAAACGCCAAGGAAGGAGACCCGAAGGCGCGGGACTGCTTTATTATTTCATTCGGTTCCAGCCGTTCCATGCCCCCAGACCTGCGTTTTTATTCTTCTTATGCAACATAAATGCTCCTGCGAACAAAGCTTTAATAGATAGTCTCAACACATCTTTTGATCACCCTCTTGATTGCGAGTCAATATCTTCAGATTTGGTAGAAGCGCTATATTTATTCAAAAATAAAAAAGGAAAAAAATTTGCATTTGCCATCAAAATGACTCAAGCAAATAATCCTCAAGACTTAGGGAGTTCAGTTTATGGTTTGGTGAATTAAGTAAATCTCCAGTCAATAGAAATATAGGTGAGGCGATACGGCCCCCTATATGCAGTGCCCTATATAAAATTAAGGTAGATAAAATAAACGAAAGTCAGTATCAAAAAAATTAAAGCCCCATTATGAATTTTTTTTTTACGGCACGGGAAAAAGCTTCTATCTATTGATTTTTAAAAAAATATAATCGCACATGAAGTGCATCCTAAAATTCCAAATTCCTTACATGCAGACACACACACCTAAAGTTTTACTTCTCTAGGATGCAAGTATTTGAGGCCTAAAATTAAGCCCTTTTACGGAAAGATGTGTCTAAATATAAAACAAAGGAAGTTTTTATGGTAAATTATCAAAACCAAGGAAATAATGGAAAAAATACAGCATTTCCTCAGACAGATACTAATCATATGCATACCCTGATGGAATGTATGAGCATTTGTGCAGCTTGTGCAAAAAAATGCATTGAAGAAGGACATAAAAGATCGGCTGCACTTTGTGCTGAATGCTCTGATGTATGTGCTTTAGCAATAAAATCAGCAAGCTGTCAATCAGAATTTAATCACCAAATTATGGATCTTTGCGCTCAAATTTGCGATCGCTGTGCTGTTGAGTGTCAAAAAATGCAAGTCAGGCACTGTCAGGAATGCGCAGTGAGCTGTAAGAAATGCTCCGAAGCATGTTCTACAATTCATAGCATGATTTAATTTTGAAGGGCCTTAGCTTCTAGCCAAGGCCCTCTTAATATAATATCAATAAACCTTTAATAAAAAGTGCTTCCCAATTAATTGCTTTCCAACCAGGCTATGATCATTAATTAAGCGCTAAATCCTTAGGCCATTGAAATTAATGCTGTATTGGTGCTAATTATTGTTTGACCTTAAAAGTAAAAATTTATCTCACCAAGCTGTAAACAGTGCTCATTTTTAAAAATCATTTTCTAAAAATTTTAATTTTAAATCTCTGTTTGACGATGCCTAGTTGTACTAGGGTCCATCAAGCTGATACTGGTCAAATATCCTCTATTATTGCCAAAAAAATTAACAAGCAAGTCCATTGGAATATTAGTTGTTTTGAAGACCCCATGATTACAGCTTATATACAAGAGCTGATATGTAAACCTCTTACATCTGAATCGGTTGTTCAAATTGCTCTTCTTAATAATCCTCAAATTCAAGCAACCTTCGAAGAGCTTGGAATTGCCCAAGCAGATTTAGTGGAAGCTGGCCTTCTTTCCAACCCTGCGTTTGAAGTCGAAGTCCGCTATCCTCACGTCAAAAAATTAAGAACCAATATTGAATATCTTGTAACAGCGGCATTTTTGGATATTTTTTTAGTTCCCCTTCGTACTAGATTGGCAACGGCAGAACTTGAACAAGCCAAGCGGAGAGTTACCAATGAGATTTTAAATTTAGCCTTTGAAGTCCGGCAAACTTATTATGAACTTTTAGCCGCACAGCAAAAGCTCCAATACACAAAATCTATCGTCGAGTTGGCAAGTATTCAGGGTGAAATTACTTTAAGACAAAACAAAGTAGGAAATATTAATCGTCTCGATTTTCAACAAGCACGCGCTAGATTCTTAGAAGCAAATCTTGAAATTGCTAAAGGCAAAACCCAAATTATTCGTCTTACTGAAAAATTAAATAGATACCTGGGTCTGAGCGAAGGAACCTGCCTTCATTTAACTGAAAAAATCTCAGAAAAGATCGATTACCAGGGATTTGATCTTTGTGCCTTAGAATCGATTGCTTTAAGAGAGAGATTAGACCTCCAAGAAGCACGCTTTGAAGTCATTCGATTTCGCCGAATGCTCGGGCTAAAAGAATGGTGGACATTTACTAACCTAAGCGCTGGCCTTGCAGGTGAGCGAGAAACCGATGGTTTGAATTTAGTTGGTTATGGATTAACCGGAGAATTTCCAATTTTCAATATGGGCCAAGCTACCCGAATGCGCATTATGGCCCAATTGCGACAAGCCCAAGACCGTTATTTAGCTTTGGAAATACGCATTCTTTCCGAAGTAAGAGAATCCCATAATATTCTAATCCGCAATTTTGAGATGATCCATAATTATCGGGTTCAAATTATTCCATTGAAACACGAAATTCTCAATTCTTCTGAGGAATTGTATAATGTGATGGGCCTAGGGATTGACCGTCTTTTAGAATACAAAAGGCAAGAATTAGAAATGTTTCAAAATTATGTTGAGATTCTGAAAGACTATTGGTTAGCGCGCGTCCAACTAGATAAAGCCATTGGAGGTTATTTATTTCGCTTATTATCTCAAGAGGACTGCATCGAAGGAATCATCGAATGAAATTTTTATTTGTTTTTATAGGAATCTTTACGACGTATGTTCTCTATGGTCAACACCATCACTCAATGAGTTATCCTAACTTTGAGCCTGTTGAGGAGCCAACCCAAATAAAAGCTCAACCTCATTCAAAGGGAACATTAATATGTCCTTCCGTCATTACTCCTAATGTTGGGTCTCTTCCTTGGACGCTGGAAGATAATGTTAAAATATTTCATCTTATAGCGGAACCTATTCGTAGGGAATTTGCTCCTGGATTTTGGGTTAATTGCTGGGGTTATAACGGATCAAGCCCAGGACCTACAATTGAAGCTATAGAGGGTGATCGAGTTAGAATTTATGTGACGAATCACCTTAACGAGCCTACCTCCATTCATTGGCATGGCATCATTTTACCCAATGGTATGGATGGTGTAGCAGGTTTAAATCAAAAGTCCATACAGCCTGGCCAGACATTCAAATATGAATTTACCCTTAAGCAAAGTGGAACATTCATGTATCATCCCCATGCAGATGAAATGGTCCAAATTGCTCTTGGTATGGAAGGTTTTTTCATTATCCATCCAAAAGAGGGCGATAACCCATCTGTTGATCGCGATTTTGCTATTTTTTTGCATGAATGGCGGATTCCAATGGGAGGTAATACTCCAATTCCCTTTGAGATGCTCGATTTTAATATTTTTACTTTCAATAGCCTATTGTATCCCAGTATTGAGTCATTAGTTGTAAAAACTGGAGATCGCGTACGAATCCGTTTTGGAAATATCATGATGAACACTCATCCTATTCATTTACATGGGCACGAATTTTGGGTGACAAGAAGAGGGGCTAAAAGACTTTCTCCTGCGGCTCAATATAGCGAAGTGACCGTGCTTGTGGCTCCGGGAGAAACAAGGGATATTGAATTTATCGCAGACAATCCCGGAGATTGGGCCCTTCATTGTCATAAATCTCATCATACAATGAATCAAATGGAGCATAATATTCCTAATTTAATTGGGATAAATAAGGAAGGCATTGAAGAAAGAATTAAACAATTTTTTCCTGATTTTATGGGTTTGATGAATATCAATGGGATGGGAGATATGTTTGAAATGTATGGTGCTAAAAATAGGATGGATAAACATTTCAAAATGAAATTTCCAGCGAACCTTTCCCCTCTTGGAAGCCCCGGGCCCTTCGGAGTAATTGAAATCGGCGGTATGTTTACCATTTTCAAAGTAAGGAATAATTTAACAAGTTACGCGGACCCAGACTGGTACGAACATCCTTCTGGAACAATTGCAGAGGCGGTTAATATAGAAGACATACAACATAGTCATGCTTTAAATAGCTTGAATCACCATAAAATGCATCGCATGCATAGGCAAAGTCAAAGCATGCAAAATTTACTCCATGATCGGGACAAGACCAGCTGGTTCAGCCAAGAAGAAGATCAAAAAGAAGATCATCATAGAAAAATGAATTGGATGCTAAGTAAGCCGGATGATAGCATGGGCGGTATGCACAATCACATGCAGGGATCATCTCATTAAGATGGCTTATGTGTCGTCATGCTCTCTTCTGAAAAATCTTCAATCCTTAATTGCATGTTGTACAAATTTGAATAAACACCATTTAAACCGATGAGCTCTTGATGGGTTCCTTGTTCTTCGATCCCGTTATCAGTTAAAACCAATATTCTATTTGCATTTCTGATAGTCGAAAGGCGGTGGGCAATGACAATAGTGGTTCGATTTTGAACTAATTTTTCCAAAGCATCTTGAACTGCCTTCTCACTCTCGTTATCTAATGAGCTCGTTGCCTCATCAAAAATGATAATAGGAGGGTTTTTTAAAAATACACGTGCAACGCTCAGGCGCTGCTTTTGACCGCCTGATAGCTTGACCCCGCGCTGTCCGATGTCTGTGGCATATTTATTAGGCAGTGACATGATAAATTCATGCGCATTGGCTTTTTTTGCGGCCAGAATAATCTCATTTTCATTTGCATCAAGGTTCCCATAACGAATGTTTTCGAGTACTGTGCCGGCAAATAGATAAACATCTTGTTGGACAAGACCAATGTGTTTTCTTAATGAATTCATTCGAATACTTTTGATGTTTTTGCCATCAATTAAAATCTCTCCCCTATTCACTTCATAAAATCTAGGAACAAGAGAGCATAAAGTTGTTTTACCGGCTCCGGAAGGACCGACTAAGGCAACATATTCCCCTGCCTTTATACTCAGGGAAATATTTTTTAGAACATGTTCGTAGCCTTCCCTATATTTAAAGCTAACGTTCTTAAATTCAATGCTTCCTTGAACGTCAGTCAGTTCTCTTGCATCCTCTATATCTTTGATATCTGGTTCTACTTCCAACACTTCCATAAATCGATTAAAACCCGAGATCCCTTCCTGGTAAAGCCTGATAAAATTTCCAAGTCGCTGAATAGGCTCTATTAGTATTACAGTATAAAGCAAAAATATAAGCAGATCAGCTAAGTCAAGATTTCCATTAACAATGCGGATGGCCCCAAAGATTACAACGGCAACCGTCATCAATTGCGTAAGAGCTATTAAACCATCATAGAAGTAGGCTTCATTTTTATACCCTTCTTTTCTACTATCAAAAAACCGGCTGTTTTCACAGTGGAATTTTTTGCTCTCTACAGCTTCATTCGTAAAGGATTTTACAACCCTAATTCCAGAAAGGGTGTCCTCAACCTGAGCATTAATATCACCGATCCTATCACGGCTCTTTCTTAAAGCGTGATGCATTTTTCTACTAAAGTAGAATCCGTAAAAGCCCATAAACGGTAGAAAAAGAAAGGCAATAAGGGCAAGGCCTACATTAATATTTAGCAAGATGATAAATGCGCCAATAAAATTGAGCAGGGAGATGATAATATCTTCGGGCCCATGATGGTACAATTCAGCCAGATCAAAGGTATCATTTGAAATTCGTGTCATGAGTTGGCCAGTTCGGTGATCATCATAAAATTTAAAAGAAAGCTTTTGATAATGCTCAAACAATTCATTGCGCATGTCTCTTTCCATAAGGGCGCCCATTAGATGTCCCTTATAATCAACAAAAGCCCGGCAGATCGCATGAACGGCTACCAGGGCAAGCATCGCGCCGCCCGTGAGATAAATTACATTCATCGCGTCGGGCGAATCGGCTTCCAAATTTTTAGTAATATATCGAATGCATAAGGGGATGGCGAGTAAAGTTCCCGATACGATAATTGCGCAGAGCATATCGGCATAAAAAAGGCCCAAATAAGGTTTGTAATAAGAAAAAAATTTTTTTAAGCGCGGATGCATATGGTATTCGGTATTATAGGTTTTTGTCATCCATAGGATTATTCATCATCTTTGTAGTTTTTTACAAAAGGAGTGTGGTGTATTTCATTGTGAGTATGAAAGCTATTTAAAGAGAATAGCAATTAAAAAAAATTGAAATAACTAATGATGTCTATAATTGAAATATAATTAAGCGTTACTGCCACGAAAACCATATAAAAAATCGATAACATATATCCAATGCAAATCCAAATGCCATCATCATTTGATATACCAACACCTATAAACAATATTGCAGCAGATGCAATATAACTACTAAACGGGATGGGAAGAGAAATTGCAAGAAAAATTCCCACTAAACTGATCAAGCTCCCACTAATTTTGCGCATATGAGATTCTGTCGAAATCCAACTAAATCTCGGGTGTGATAATTTGCCAATAATCTTTATAAAATATAATATTTGCCCCAATACGAAATTTAAAATTTTGCTTGGAATTTTTTTCTTAAGAATAAAATCGGGGGCCCATGACTCTTTCAGAAATGCATATCTTAATCCCAAATAGGCAATAATAAATCCAAAGGGAATTGCCAAGCCAAAAATTTGGCTAAAAGGTAAACAGAAAAAAATTAATAATAAAATTTTCCCTTTTCCTGAAAAAAATGGAATTATTTCTTCAATTGATAACAAACAACCATCAGACCTTTCCCTTAAAAGGTTTATGTTATTTTTTAAGGAAATATAGCCTTTGGCTTTTTCATTAATATTTATAAGTCAACCTCTTAAGACATTAGAAAGAATTGATACTTCAAACAAATATAGAAATTTTCATATTTCAAAAATAAATTGCCTTTTTACCAAATACAATTTTTCAATTGAAACATTAAACATGGGGCTTGCACATAGAAATTCTTAAATACAGTTGCCTCTCGAACTTTGAAAAAACTTTCAAGACACCTAGCCCTATATTGTTTTAGGTGTTTATAGTGATAAAAAGGTTATTAGCATCCAATTTCCAGCGCAAAACCCCAAATTACCCTGTTAAAAGATTTATTACAAGCTCATTTTCTTGAGCTAAAAACGGAGAGGTAAATTATTGCTTAGATAAAATCCCGGTTGCGATTTATAAAAATAGCGAGTAAATTTAAAAAAATAACGAACGGCCATGATTCTACACAGCACGCCCAAATAAATCCCCAAAATTAAGTATCTCTAACGTAGAGACCTATTAAACAATGTCTCAAGAACTCAAATACTTTGGGGCCTCTGTTACAACTCCTTTTTTTTCTGCATGCATTAAAGCATAATTGAATAAATCTTCAATTGATCCAATTTCAAAAAAGTAAAAACCTCTTTCCGTACATTCATAATACTTCAAATTATCTTTAAAAAAATGGCAATTTAAAAAAGCATCCAACTTTTTACCTTGAGTATCAAGAAAATAATTTTCATTCAAGTAACCGTCAGAAATCATATTATGAATCTCTGGATGATATGAAAGCGGGGGGACAGCTAATTTAATCAATTGATGATCGATTTGCCATTGCTTTGAAGGACCGATCTCATTGTCACAGAGCTTATTCCATACATCTATTGTAAAATTTAAATTTTCATTTAAAAATTTTTGGTTAGCTTTACAAATAGACTCATGAAATTCAACCAACAAAACCACTATCCTAAATTGATCGGATTTCCTCGCTTTCACAATAAAAATTGCCTCATCGTTTTGCCAAATACTATTAATTTTGGAAATAATTTTTTTTGCTTCTTCTGCATTGTAAAGACTTGATACCAATTGAATAGGTTCTTCTAATCTTAAATCTTCTTCCCACGAAATAAAATTGTACAAATTTTTAATAATTTGAGCGCTTTTTAATAATTTTGCGTCTATTTTAATTTCATTTGTTTTTTTATCCGTTAATTGCATTTCACTATGTATAGCTTGTTTCTCATCTAAAATGTTTACATCATCAGCAAATACAGTCTTTTCCTTAATATCAGTGAGTATTTTTTTAAGAAAAAAATTTGTTTTATATTCAATATTATTACTTCTACAAATAGGGCAATTGCTTATTTTTTGATACCATCTTTTTAGATGTTTTTCGTCAAAAATATGTCCGCATTGAATAATAGTTACTGGATTTTTCATCATTTTTAATGAAATTGGACACTCTAAATCATTAATGGGGATATCTACTCTAATAAATGATTCATTATTAATATTTTCGTTTATTTTTCGATTGATAGATTGGCTCGGGATCATAAAACCTTTTGATTTAAATTTAATTTTTCTTAAAACATTTTAATATAAATATTTTTTTTCACAATCTTTAAATAATAGAATTAAGATTTAAAAATAAAACAAGGGTTCAAGATCCTTCTGTGTACTAACTTGACTATCTTTCCGTATATAAAACTTGCTAAAATCTTGGGTTGCAACTAGAATAAGAAAAATTTACTGCTTTAGAACTATGCAAGCTCGTTTAAAAATTGTCATCCCGTCATTCAATAGTGTAAAGTACCTTCCTAAAACTCTACACTCTATTGAGATGCAATCTTTATAGGATGTGGATGTTTGTGTCATTGATGACGGCTCGACGCTTCCTCAACAAAGCGCAATTATTAAAGATTACTGCCAGAAAAACGGATGGCTTTCTCTTTTTCACGCCAGCAATCAAGGAGCTTTGGTCAGCATTATAGATGGCATTAGAGCCCTTGAATGCAAAGATGAAGATGTTATCGCTATCATTGATGGGGATGATTGGCTAGCCGATGAAAAAGTCTTTGAAACACTTCAGCAAGTCTATGCTTCCCCTGAGGTTTTTCTGACATATGGCTCATTTGAAACTTATCCAAAAAATTGTCTTAATATATCGTATGCGGCTCCTGTAAGCCAGGAAGTGATTGATAAACAGCTTTATAGAAGAACTCCATGGATTTATCATCATCTCAAAACTTTTAAATATCATCTATGGAAGCATATAAAAGATGCCGACCTCCGCAATGCCGAAGGGAATTATTTCATGGTGACAAGCGATCGGGCCTTTTTTTATCCTTTGCTTGAATTAGCCGGAAAGCACATCCGTTTTATTGATAGAGTACTCTATATTTATAATGTTGAAAACCCATTAAATGACCATAAAATCAGCCGCGATGAGCAATATTTAGAAGAAATGTATATTAAATCACTCCCTTCCTACGATTCGTTGCCATAAGTATAATTGACCGCTTGCAAATTTACAGCAGCATCAAAGCTTTTAATCACAAAATAACACATTCTGACACCAAAGCCTTTTAAAATATTGAATTTTATTTTGTTTTAATATAGATTAATATGTTTTATTTAATTAAGGTTTAAAATGCAAAATATAACGTTTAATGAATCAGATGGTCTCCAATTTATTCATTCAAATAATCAGTCTGAATTAGAAATTAATTCAGATGATTTAAATCAACGCATCAAAAAACAATTGGACCAGCTTGAATTTTTATATCCACAAAATAATCCTAATGTTGGCGAATTTGTTAAAGATCCTCCGTCTGATAACATTTATAAATTAAATAGCACTAAGAGCTATGCAGTCATTAAGGACGGCAAGATAGTAGCATTAGTCCTAAGAAAATTGATGCCTAAAAATATAATCGATAATTTTAAGAATACGCAATTTATTTATAAAGACCCCACCAGAGGGTCGGCAGGCGTCACATTCAGTCCACATGCAGAGAAGCTCAAGAAAGAATTTCACCGTTTACAGAGCACGAGTATGGAGCTTTCTTCTGCTGGAAAGTATATTTTTTTAAATGCTAACATAGATGGTCGGAAAGATATTATCTATGATGTTACAAAGCAGCACGACGGAGTGTTAACGGGATTTAAAGTTTTTACTGCATTAGAAAATTGGTCGAGTTCATCCCTAAATTTGAGCAAAGAACAAAATGAAATTATAAAAATGGTTCCTGAAAGTAAGCTCTCTGGAACGCTTAAAGGCCAAAAATATTATTACCAAAAAAAAGATAATGAAACAATTTACGCAGAAGTTGATATAAAAAGCAGAACAAATTTTGATCGAACAGTACTTTCGGTCTATTATGGCAGTACGCCCTGTTATCAAAGTAAAGCGGCAAATTCTAACAAAGCTCTAAAAATAAATAATGAGGCAGTTTCTTCATTAAAGAAATGTACGCCCTCATCTTTTGGAAATTGCGGAATAATAAATGATATACGAATTCTAGCAAATAATATATTTAAAAGTTTGGACCATCATTCGGCTAATTATGATAAACTGAGTTCAATGTTATCAGCACATAAAGAAAGTGTGAATGAATTAGCTTCATGGTGTGACAAGGGTTACTTCTCAAATATTACTCTTAATTTTACTTATCCTGATAAGCCCACTACTAATTTCCATAAAGATGTGAACGTTAATTCTCAAAATTTAGCGGCGTTATTTGTCACAGGAACGGAGTATACCGGCGGTGAAACTGCCCTGCCCGATCTTCTAGTTGATAATAAGGTTTTGGCAGTAGATATGAAAGAGGGTGATTTTATGCTTTTTCAAAGTAAGGATTTTTTACATGGCAATTTAGCGGTTAAGCAAAGTTTCTCCGTTAATAACACTTCTATTTCTGAACATGCGCATCATAGTGAAAATCGAAGGTCGCTTGTTTTTTATTTAGATAGTAGATTTGATCATTGTGATCATTTCAATAAAAATGAATTTGATGGCATCCATCAAAAATTGAGTTTGCGACTTTTAAAACCAAAAAAAACTTTAAGAAAAGAAAATCTAGAAAATCTAGAAAATCAATTATTAATAAAAGGAAAAAAAATTTCTATAAAAGAACTTCCAAAGAAAGTTGAAAACAAGATTATAATTGAAAAAAGTAACGCTGCAGAGCCACAAGAAAAATTTAATTGGTATCAGGCGTATCTTAACCAGCAAACTCAGCTATGCCCTCAAACTGAAGAAAAAAATCTATCCATTTATGAAAACATTCAATTACAACCTCAACCGCCTTATTTCTTGAACGCCTATAATCTGCATCCAAATTATCAACAAATTCAGCAATCAATCGCTCAGGCTAATGAGTTAAAACGAGAACGACCTTTTGATAGTTCAAAAGATGAAATGAAGAAAATGAAATTTTAAGTCATGCAAGAGAAGGCTTGCAATGTTCGCAAATTTGCAGGCCTGCTTACTTACTCGAACCAATATACAAATTTAAAGATTATTTCGAGCTAACAGTTGAGGGAATATTCGCACAAGTCCAAGCAAAGGAATTAAGTCTGCATTAATTTGGCATTTTTGCATAATTTTAGGTGTCATTCCGACAATTTTAATATCACTATGATTTATTTTAAGCTTTTCAATTATTAAATGACGCGAGTTACCTCCTGCAATAAATATTGAATTTACTTTTATTTTGTTCTCCTGAAACTTTTTCTTTAAATCATTAATTAGAAAATCTACTCTATTCGTGTGTTCCTCTCGAATCAATTCATCGCTCATTTGCTTTGCGGCAGCCAATTCAAAAAAGGCCTTTCCAAGAAGCCCGTGCCTTTCCCAGGGGTAGTTTAAAATATCCCCTGTATAGCGTTCCAATTCCTCGCATTTATCGGGGAGGGGAAAAGAGGAATAGTTTTCATCATTGAAAGCAATGCTTATAGCGACGCCTGTTCCAATTGCAATACAGGCGCAAGGATAGAGGATTTTTTTTTGCCTTAACTTTTGTAATTCTACAATCCCTCTCATCCAAATAATATCATCAGTTTCCAAAAAAGTGGTCGATCCTGCTGTTCTTTCGATTGATTCTTTTAAAGATCTTTCAACGGTAAGATCCCCTCTTTCAAAAAAGCTATGATCAATAACCAAGCCGGGCATAGCCATGCAAATTCCATGTGTTGATGGTGCGGATGCCTGTGGGATTTCTTTAAAAAGCTGAGGTAGAGTTGAATTTAGCCATTTTTCCGATTCATAAATGTAAACGGATGCATTTTTTAATTCTTCCAAAGTTGGATTTTTCGGGAGTAAAGCCGATTTGATTCTTGTGCAGCCGATGTCCAAGCAGAGAATACTTGTCGCCTGTTCAGAAATAGTTCGGATCGGCTGGATTTCAACCGATTGTTCAATTTCAATATTTTGAACTGGTAAGTCTACCACTTCATTTGCAAGCTTAATCCGCTTAAATACACAGCCTCCCAAGTATATTGCACTAATGGGCAGATAGAAGAGCAGGGCTAGCATAGCTATACTGAACAATTTAATTTCATGTATTATAGATGACGAAGTAAAATTTTTGCCTTTTTTAATGCTCCGTTTGCACCATTTTAAAGGAACTTCAGAAAAGAGAAATGTGCGTGTAAATGCAATATTCATTGTTAGGCTATTGTATAATAGTGATTTTAATTAGTTAAAAATCAACAATTTAATTTAATAATAACCCAAATAACTTTATTTTTAAAGATTTTATTATCATTTTTATATTGAAGAATGCATTTCTGCAGGTCTGCGGATCAAAATTGATTTAATTCACATTTTGGCTATTTTGAATAACATGAATTAGCAGCCCCTTTTTTTGAAGGATCTTCCGTTCATTAGTCCACTTCCACCAAGCAGTAGGCTCCCCGCCTGAAGCTTCATGAATAATTGCTGCAAACACATCCCATACACAAGGATCTTGCCTTGCTTGCGTACGTCTTTCCAGTTCTTGAAATAAAGCGGTTGGGTCCTTATTTGAAAGTTCTTCCACGGTATTGATGCCTAAAAGATGCAAATCTTGAAGTGTTGCCTTCCCTACATTTTTTAAGTCAGTAAGCTTTTTCATATACCTTATTGGATTAATACTATCGAATTGGAGAGAATAGCAGGCACTAACCTGATGGGTCAATACCTTTCGGTTTTTTCTTATTTTAAAAAAGGATCGAATTAAACGTTAAAATTCCACAATTTTAGAAGGGTTAATTCTTATATTTTGAAGTTTATTTTATCTGATATAAAGCTATTCTACTTATGTTAAGCAAAAATTAACCAATTTCCCTCTTGTTGAAATATATGTGCTTTCATGGTCTTTTTACCTTTAAGCAAATCCGATTAAGATAGCTGTCCCTAACATTAACAACATAACACCAACAATTATTTGAACGGTGTTAAATGTGACTTTATGGATTAGTATTGAACCGAAGTAGGAACCAAGAAATGTAGTTATACTGGCGGCGATTAAAAGACCAAACACCTCAGCAGAAATAGATTCAATAAATTTTTTTGAAGAAAAAGTCCAGCCATAAACAACTAAGCGTACTATATCCACTAGTACGCTAGATATAACACTAGTTCCAATAAATTCTTCTTTATTCAATCCAATTTTGATTAAGAAAGCCGAACGCAAAACGCCCTGGTTTCCAGAAATGCCTCCAAAGAATCCTGACAGAACACCACCTAAAGGGATAAATTTTGGAGAAAAAGATAATTTTTTTAGCTTAGGGACCAACTCAAATAACGAAGATAAAATGATTATTAATCCTATGAATAACCCTATAACAGTGACCTTGAAACCATGGCCCTGTATTTGATAATTGGCTATTGGCTCCCACATGGATATGACCCCTAGCGAATAAGCTCCCAAAGCAGAGGCTAAAGCAGCTGGAATTCCAAATTTTAACACGACACTCCATTTAGCTAATTGGCCAACAAGCAAAACCTTGAAAAGGTTATTAGCCAAATGTACTACAGCTGTAGATGCTATTGCTACAGGCAACGGGAAAAAGATAGCAAAAACAGGCATTAAGACTGTACCAAGTCCGAAACCTGAAAATAATGTTATTATCGATATAAATAAAGCTGTGATGCAAATAACAATGTATTCCACTATTAACTCTTTTAAATGATTGAAGTTTTTTTATTACCGCGGTCAATCTAATTGGAATGGACGAACGTGGTAGATGAGTTCAATTATTGCAATAGATCTTGCATGGATTCTCATCACATTTTTTTCTTGAGCATTTCAAAAAGTTTTTAGTTCAATATCCGTTAGTAGGCCATTTAACAATTTCATCAAAATTTTTCGTAGTCTTACCTTTATTATTTCAACCCCCTGAGTTCGCCGCTTTCTCTGTTTTAAAAGCTATATCCACAACACCATTTGGCTCAAACATACCTATAAACTGTTTATACATTTCCAGCCTGTCTTCTCCCCCGTCGGATGTCAAAAGCAACGCTTGACCATACTCTACAATATCCTCTACAATTCGCTCATGCCGGTAATAGGCTAATAATTCCCGATTAATATTTGTCTTCCCGTAGCCTTTGTAAAATAAATCTTGTTCCCGCAGATTATTCCAGACATTAGCGACTCCCCCACCAATAAACATCAAATCTCGCTCTTTCGGCGCCATAATGGGCTCGTCCCAATCCACTATAAAAATTGCGCCATGAGCATCTATTAATACGTTTCCACCATGAATGTCTGAATGACACAGCACGCATTCTGGCGCTTGCTCCTGAATCAATAAACCTAAAGATTCAGCCCGATTCACCAAACGGTGAATTATTTCCTTATGCTCTATCATAAAGGTCTGTAATTTTAAAGCTGTTTCATCACCAACCGGTTCTCGATCAAGATGTGCATCGAGCGAACGAGCGGCTTCCCGCCATTTGGATGAATAAGTTTCCTTTCTAATTTGATCTTTGATTGATGGCGGCACTTCCAACGAATGAACTTGCTTCAACGCCTTGCCCAAGGTTATCCACTGCTCATCAGTTAGATCATAGCAAAACCCGTTTTGTCCATCGATAAATGGATATAGAGTAAGTGTAAAATCGTTGATAACCTGCGTCAACTTGCCATCGTTTGTTTTGATAGGAGGTATAATCTCTTGAATTCCAGATGCCTGCATTAATGACAATAGACTAACATTAGAATGATGACCCCGCTTTAGCTTTATAAAATAAGACTGCCCTCCAAGTGTCTCAGCCTTATATACAGATGCATTCATATCTGCGCCTAGAGGAAGTAATATAAGCGAGGTAACTAATATGGCGTACTTAGTATTTAAGCAATCGATGAGATCAATAGGGTCCATATATTTACCTTGCCAAGTCATAGAACTGACAATTGTATTGGTAAAGTCGTTTTTTTTCCATAGCATCCACTATAACGGCAATTAGATTCATTTGTACTTAATCAAATCATTGATTTGATGCCATGTTTGAGCTAACATTCGACCTTACAAAAGGATTAAAACTTTGATTAATGAAAAAAAAATAAACAAATCAGAAAATTTTTCAAAAAAAAGCTTAGAGGGTCAGACTTTTAATGCTTGCTCATTTAAAAATTGCGATTTTACTGAATCTATTCTTCGCAATACTAAGTTTTGTGAGTGTGTCTTTACGAATTGCAAGTTAAGTTTACCACAATTAGATAATTGCCGCTTCCAAGATGTCCAATTTATTGAATGTAAAATAGTTGGGGCTGAGTTTTTTAAATGCGAAAAAACTTTTTTCACTCCCTCTTTTAAAAAATGTATTCTTCATTATTGCAATTTTTCAGACTTAAACATGAAATATATCTCTTTCCAAGAGAGTACGATTCAAGAGGCTCATTTTAATAATACAATATTAAATGGAGCTAATTTTGCAAATACTGACTTATCAGGCTCGGTATTTCACAATTGCGACTTAGGCAAGGCAGATTTTTCTACTGCATCAAGATATAACATCGACCCACAGACAAATAAAATTAAGAAAGCCAAGTTCTCATTGCCAGAAGCTGTTGGATTGTTGCGAGGCTTTGATATTATCATTAATTAACTTAATTTAATTGAAAAGGATAGTTTTCGCCTGTCCATTAATTGAAACCATTCCACCATTAGGTATAATAAGCTGAGGATCTGTATGGCCAAAGTTCATATTAAAAATGACAGGAATATTGGACTTGTAATCCTGTAAAGCATTTTTTACTGCTATTCGATGAATTCGTGAGTAAGCTTCGCGCCCTTCGGGAGGATATTTTCCGCAAAATTGTGCTTTGGGATAGGCCATTAAAATTGCTTTAAACTTTTTTAACAGCCTTAATTCAGCTAAAGCTGTAATAAAACAATAGACAAGACCTTCAGAAGGCATTTCTTCTGAAGTTTAAACATACAGTATTGAACCATTCAGGTCTTCAAAGTCTGGTAAATAACGCCTTACAGATAAGTGTAAGTCAAGCACCTCAAGACATCCTCCCCATAGCCTGCCTTCTATTATGTCATCGGTTTTATTATGCCATTCCCAGCCTTTGCTTGGATACATGGAACGCTCTTTATTTAAATTGTTTTTATCACTCCAATCTAAATCTATGTCACTATATTCCGAAGCAGCTTTGATTTGACCAATCCCAGGGGTGAAAAGAGCCTTTTCAATTGAATTAATCGTGTATTCATGCATTCCAACGCTCATTGCAAATTGAGTCATAATTCCCCCGCCATATAAGGAAACTAATCCCAAATTCCATAAAAAGAGATGAAGGTTGGTATTGTCGCTATAACCCATGAAAATTTTTGGATTGGCAGAAATAATTTTTTTATTCAAATAGGGAAGAATTCTGATTTGGTCAATTCCTCCAATGGTTGCAACTACCCCTTTTATAGAAGAGTCAGCAAAGGCGTTATTAATATCATTTGCACGAGCTTGAGGTTTTGAGAAAGATATTCTGGACTTTGTCTTGCTGTTGGAAATTCTACAGGCTGCAGATGAAAAACATTTTTTAATCGATTCAAACCTTGCTAGTAAACCCAAGGGAAAAGAAATGGCATCCCCGAAGAAGGAGATACTATAGCGACTTTGTCACCCGGTTTTAGGGATAAAGGCTGTCGAAATTCCATAATATTTTTCTTGATAAAGGTTTGGTTTAAATGCACCTATTCATCGTGCAATTCAATGGCCTTTTTACAAAGTGGGAGAACTTTTAAAGTGCAATAGACATTTAGAATTTCAATTAACTTTGCAGGCGATAAATAATTAATATGATAACTAACAATGTAAATAAAACACCTACAGGATGAGTTATTTTTTGAAAAATTTCAATAACATTTACAATTACCGCTTTGCACAAGTGTCTTTTTAAAAAAGTTTAAAATCAAATTTTAACTTTGTCCTGGTCTTATAAAAATATCTTTTTCTTTATTCCAATTTTTTAGACTAAAACATGAACTATATTTTTTCCAAGGGGTAAATTTATGGAACTAATTTTGCAAATACTTACTTATCAGGCACAAAAATTCACACTTGTGAATTATACAAGGCAGGCAGATTTTTCTTCTGCATCAAGATATAGCATTGACCCACAGACAAATAAAAATAAGAAAGCCAAGTTTTCATTAGCAAAAGCAGTTGGATTGTTGCGGAGCTTTGATATCATTTTATACTACTAATATTAGAAAAGTAGATCGTTAATATTTCATTGAATACATACTTCTGCTGATAAAATTAAATTTAAAGCAAAAACAAATCAATTTTAAAATTATCTCTTTTCGAAGAAAATTCCTACTTTATAAGACTTTACACAAATTAAGACAAACTGATATATTACATATCACTCTTAAAAGAGACTGTAATGGAAGGCAAAATTCAGCGTACATTTGTCCGACAGGAGGCGTATTCAAAGTTGCGTAATTGGATTTTAGATGGGACTTTTGCTCCTGGTGCAAAATTGCGTGATAAGGAATTAGCAGAAAAATTAGGTGTAAGTCGCACACCTATCCGTGAAGCTTTGCTTCGCCTTGAAGATGAGGGGTTAGTTAATACCAAACCCAATAGTTCCACACTTGTCAGTTCGATTGATTTTCATAATGCTTTTCATCTCTATTCGATCGTCTGGACTTTGGAACGTTTGGCATTAAGCCAGGCTTTTGAATCGATTACAGATGAACACATTCAGAATATGATTGATGCTAACGAGCGCTTTTTACAAAAAATGAAAGATAAAGATCGGTTTTTAGCGTTGGAAGCTGATTATATTTTCCATCATGTCTATATAAGGCTTTCTAAGAATCAAGAAATCGAAAAGATTATTTTTGATATAAAGACGAAGCTAAAAAGATTAGATCTTCATTATTTCAATAAAATTAAGAACGCTATTCTTTCCTATGATGAACATAAAAAAATCATTGATGCTCTAATACAAAGAAATCTTGCTTTTGCCATTGAAGCAGTTGAGCAGAATTGGAAAAACAGCTTTAACCGTTTTGAATTTTAGGAGACCATATGTTTGCTAACAAAATAGTAGCAGTTATGAATGAAAAAATAGAATCAGGTACCATTATGAACGCCCTGGCTCACATGTGTATCGGGTTTGGATCTGATATCGGAAAAGAATCTTTGCATCTTACCAATTACATCGATTCAGATGGTGGAAGCCATCCTAATATTTCTGAGATGCCTTTCATGATCCTAAAAGCGAATTCAAATAAACTTAAGGCTCTCCGATCAGCTGCTCATCAAGCTGGAATTCAATGTGTTGATTTTACTGATACAATGACCAAAGGAACATACCTAGAGCAAATAGAACGTACAAAGCAAACAAAAGAAGCAGATCTCGTCTATTACGGAGTTGTCTTATTTGGTAATTGGGAAAAGGTATCTGAATTGACGAGAAAATTTTCTTTATGGAAATAGTTTCTCGTCTTCAAGATTTAAATGGGAGAATAGCAGCTATATCCTTGACTTAGATGAATTATGTGTGAAGAAATCTGTGAAGATTCAACCATTCCCAAACTCCTATTCGTTAAATTTAGGTCCTTTACATACATGTGAAATATAAAAAATTCATTCACAAATAAGGGGATTAAAATGAAAATAATTACATTAATTTTATTAGGATGCCTGATTATGAATGTGAATATTTCTGCGGAAAATTTAGAAAAAAACTATCTAAGTGAAACTAATCTTCCAATTATTAAAAATAATTATGTAGTTATTTCTGGATGTTCTGGTGGAGGTAAATCTACCCTTTTGACAGAGCTTATGAATCGAGGGTATTTTGTTGTACCCGAACCAGGGCGGCAAATTGTCAAAGAGCAAACTGCTATTAAAGGTGATGCTTTACCCTGGATAAATCTTGATAAATTTTTGGAACTTGTTTTATCCCGTTACTTATTTCAATTCAATTCTCAGAATGAGTTCCAAAAGTTTATATTCTTCGATCGAGGAATTATCGATGCCCTCTTGCTTGATCAGTCTCAGCCAGAATATTTTCAAAATGCTGCTGAGAAGTTTAAATACAATCGCTTAGTGTTTCTCGTCCCACCATGGGAAGAAATTTATGCTAATGATACAGAAAGAAAACACGATTTTGAATCAGCAAAGAAAGAATTTAATGATCTAGTCATTAAATACAAAAATTTTGGCTATGAAACGGTTCTTATCCCTAAAACTTCAGTTAAAGAAAGAGCGAATTTTATATTGAATAAAATAGGAAATTCAAATTAGAAATCAACTGAACCTAATTCGGTCATTGCTAAAGGCAAACGTCTTTTGGAGTGGAATAAGCAGAAGTTAACAAGGCGATCTAATCTAAAAATTGAGGACTTGAAAGAACTGTTTGCTCCTTAATTTGTAATTATTGCAAATGGGAGAAAATATGATGCCACTTATCAAAACTACTACGATTTCTTAAATACATTTCGCTCTGATATAGACACTATCGACTATCAAGTGCAAGAATATCTCTCAACCGAATCAATTCTCACTATGCCTTTAAAAGCTTTTGTAAAGCGTTTACAAGGAAAAGAAGATATTTTCGATGCAATACTATTAACCTGAGTTTGGAGTTAAATTTAATGATCAAGGTAAAATCACTCATTGGCAAGAAGTTTATTCAATCCGTAGCTTGACCTGACCTGTCTGCCAAATTTAAATAAAAAAATTGACCTGCTCCCTATTTTATACGGCGATATAATTTTTTAGCTAGTTGGGCAGGAGATGAATGGAATATTGGCTTTACTCTACGGCTAAATACAACACCTACTAAAGTAAAGCAGACAAATTAGGAGTATGGTTTATTAATTATTGTTTCCCGAGATGAATCAAAGCAGTGATCAAAATTATCTCTCTTCATATTACTTAATATTCTATGAGTTTCTATTAAACCTGAGTTTGGAGTTTTTTTGCCCTTTCGGCTAGCGTGAAAGTTCTCGCGATTGAACAAATAACTTTGAGGGTCATATTGATTAATATTACCCTCAAATTTATTTTTCAAGCCCGAGGCTTTGACGCAGCCCAAAGAGCGAAAAAACTCCAAACTCAGGTTTTACGTATTCTCGGGCAAAAAAAGCCTGTTTTTCAGGACGTTTCAGGTTAATGGTTCTTTCGACATCTCGTTTTAATAAAACTTCAAGCGGAGGAAGTATCATAAAATAAAATTCGCCTTTTTGTTTTTCTTTCCACGGAACTTGAGCGTCTATGATAATTTTACCTTTCATTAATTTGATTTTTTCTTCTAGAGTTCGATCTGCCGCAGACACAGTGCATACATTTTGTTCAATCAGTTCGTCTCGATCGATATACGTCCACTCATTTCCTAGACTTTCTTGAAGAGCTATACTCAAGGTTGATTTTCCACTGCAAGAGGGGCCAAATAAAAAAATAATATTAGACATTTTATTACCAAATTGTTTTTTATGCGTTAATCCATTAATTTTTAAGTTTAAAATTTTATTTCTACATAAATGTTGTTATTAAGCCTTACAGTCTTGTAGCCGCCTATTCTTTGTGGAGCAAATTCCCTTTCATTATTAAAATTTTTAAGGGGGCTTAACATGATTTGTTAGCTAGCTTCAGCTGATAACCTCGAGCGTTGACGCTTCTCTAAAATTCCCTTTTTTATGCATTATTTCATCGTCACTATGCAGAAGAGATGTGGCTAAAATTTCTCTAAGCCATTTTTCATACTCATCTGATGACCATGCTCGCTCTATCACAAGCATTCGATACATATCTCGACCTGTCAGGGCCCAAAGAATATCCCGAGCTTTTTGAATCGTCAACCCCTTAATTAAAGCCCTGTCTTGCATTAACTTTTTGACATATTCTCCCTGTCTTTTATATCGCCGCTGTTCTCTTTCTTGTTCAAGCTCTTTGAATTTAGGAACCACTAATGAAGCTCCGCGCAAAAAATCCATTAACCCCCTTTCTGCGTCATAGATTTGGCGAGATAATTTGGCTGTGATGCTTAGACGCTTTCTGGGAGATAGCTCCTGCATAGATACATCTACCAATTCTGTAAATTGCTCGGCAGGAAGAGCTTCGTCAATTAACGATTGCAGTACACCTCGTTTAGACTTAAAGATAGCATAAATAGTTGGCATCGATACACCAGCATCCTCTGCCAGCATTCCGATTGTTACACGATCGAATCCTCTATTCTGAAAGAGTTGTTTTGCAGCTTTCAAAATTTGTGATCTTGTCTGCAATGCCTTGATGTCTCTTGTTTCAGAGGTGTAAATTCTTTTTTTCGTCATATTGGATATACCATACTATACTCAATTTATGTACTTTATTGCTATTATTGGATATACTTTAATATATCCAATTAAGGATGTCAAAACTTTTAGGAGAAAGAAATGGCGGTAAGCAATGCGACGAAAGCCGAAGAATATTACAATTTAATCGGAGAAAAGAATGTAGAAGGATTAAAAAAATGTTTAGATCATGATGTGGAATTCTATAGCCCTTTGGCAACTTTAAAAGGGAAAGAAGCTGTAGTAGGCGCCACTGGTAATTTCATGAATGCTATTGCGTCCCTTAAGATACGAGCTAAATTCGATTCGGGAGATCAGGCCATGATTGTTTACGATGTAGATTTTACTGGGATAGCAAGCAATTTTCCAGGGGCCTCGTTGTTAACCTATCGCAATAATTTGATTGTGAGAATTGAATTATTTCACACCAGTAGTCATTTTAAAAAGGAATTTTAATATTTGATTCGAGCTGTCTTGAATTTCAAGACAGCTCGATAGTTAGTTGTGCTTCCTGATCAATTAAATGACGTGGTCAAGTTAGCCAAACTTCTGGAGAATGTGGACAAATGGTCCCGGATTGGTCCAATTGTTTTAAATCTCAAATTAGTTTTAAAAAATTTTGGTATGAAGTTTAAACGTACCTAATTCGTTCAAAAAATAAGTCGTATATTATCATTGAAGATTGAAATCTTTTTCAAAAAAAACTCAAGATTCAGGTCTTTTAAGAATAACGAGATTGGGTCCTATTTTCATTTTAAATATTTTTTTTGACTATTATTATAAAGTTAAATAAATGCTAGAATAATTTAAGCTAAACATTGATTAGAATATAATTTGCTAAAAAATAAATTAATGATTTTTTCATTAAATATAGAAAAAAGGTATATATATGAATACAAATTGGACTAATTTATTTACTCCCAGTTTTAAAGAAGACTTATACAGAAAAATAGATAACAGCGAAAGTCCTAAAACTAAATATGATCATACAAGGGGGAAAATTATAGGTGAAATTTCCGAGCTTGAAGTAAAAATGGGTTTAACTATGGATCCTTACGAAGAACCTAAAATAAAAAAATCTTTTGAAGTTCATCAACAAAAATATGTGGATTTAAGATTTACTTATGCTGTTTGGAAAACTTTGTTTTATATTTTTTTAATCCAAACGAAAATAAAGAAAATTATTTAAATGATTATATGCCCCATGAAAACGAATTTGAGATGTTAGCTATACATACAAGAGCTGTAGAAATTATTAAAAAGCAATCTGCCAAACAGCTAAAATATTTCTTAAATAAACAACCAGCCGAAAATTTTAAGAAATTTAGCTGTGAAAAAAATAGTCCTATTCTTCTTTGTGCTTCTTTATTTGATAAGAAATGTAATTTAAACAAATTTAACATTCCATTAGATATAGTCAAATTAATTTTATCAAAATCTTATAAACGTGAATTTGATTTAAATAATTTCAAGGCCTTTCAATATTGTTATTCTAAAGACCTTGAAGATTTACTTGATATTAATAAAAGAAAAAATTTAACTATTCAAGTTGATGAAATGAATGACATCCTTTAGGATTAATTATTACTATAAGCTCATATGTTATTAAGCATGATGTAATGATTGCATCATGCTAAAATCTAATGCCTTTACCTAGCAGGCCAAACCAAAATATTCAGCTATATTTTATGGCTTTTCGCATATTAAGACATCTTTTCCTTTCCAATCATGGCAAAGAATTACAATAATTCTTTTTCCACATGGTAACAAACTTTAAAGGTTAATCCCTTTATTTTAATATAGTATATTGACTGTTCAATGTTTGCTGAATATAGGGTATAGCTCGCTTGATAATTTCTGATTCATCTGCATCCACTCTATGTTGGAACCGCATTCCTTGTTTCTCCATTAATAAAATTAAAACGTCTGGCTTAAGCCATTCAATTTCACTACCGGCCTCCGGATCTTCAAGATCACGATTTTCTGGATTCCAATTAACGAGTTGGCAAGCAATGTAAAGAGTCGTCTTTTCAAAAGAAAGGCGGGAATCAGGAAGATATCCTGATAAACATCCTAAAAAAGCCACTGGTTGTGCCGTAGCTCCAAACTCTTCTTTTAAACCTCGATCTAAAGTCATTAAAGGAGTTTCATTATTTTCCATGCTTTCTCGCATCAAAATATAGATGTTTTTATGGTTTAAAATTTCCGTAAAATGATGACAGGCGATGCGACCTTCTTGGTTAAAAAGTACGGCACCAATAGATAAGTGATAGGGTTGTTTTGTACTTGCCTGGAAGAAAGGTGTAGATGGCATATCTTCTGCCGCATAAAGATAGAAAGATGAGTGCATTAGAAAGAGGATGCCAAAAAAAAGTTTTTTCATGAAATTTTTCCTCATATTAACTATAAATGATACCACTACTTCATTTTATCGAATAGAATTTCCTATGAAAAACCTTTATGAGTCTTATCATTTTTATACATATTTTTTTTAATTCCCAATAAGAGTTCTATCCATCTCTTTAAACATTTGCATAGGGACCACTGCGTGTGGGGGGCCTCCAAAATCTCAAATATCTCCTTAGATTTGAATAGAAAGTTTTGCTATGATTTTTTAGAAAGAATATGCATAGCTTCTAAAAATTTCAATATTGAGGATTACTATAATGTCTGCTATAAATAAAATTCTCGTAATAGGGGCTGGTATTGCTGGAGCCTCGGTTTGTTATTGGTTAAGAAGATTTGGCTTTTCTCCTCTTTTAATTGAAAAATCTGCTGATATAAGAAAAGGAGGGCATGCATTGGATGTACGGGGTGTAGCAATCGACCTCGTTAAAAGAATGGGTGTTTATGATAAAATATGCACTATGCGCACTCAGGTAAAGTTTGGACGGTATGTTGACGCTCAGGGTAATATTTTGCATGAAGAAGAAGGTGAAAGATTCTGCTTTAGGCAAGGAGAAGACGTTGAAATTATACGCGGTGATTTAGTTCAAATACTGATTGATGCCATTCAAGGCATTCCCTGTTATTTCAATCAAATAATTGACAACATCAAACAAAATGAGGGTGATGTAGAAGTTAAATTTAAAGATGGCAAGACCGAACATTTTGATTTGGTTATTGGTGCTGATGGCTTGCATTCAACAACAAGACGTATGGCTTTTGATAAAGATGAATATCAATTAAATAACCTAGGCGCCTACTTTAGTGTTTTTAGCATTCCTAATTATCTCAATTTGAATCACACTGAAATTCAATGCGAGGCTAATCAAAAACTGATATCTATTACTAGCGACAAGAACCCCATGAGAGCTGAAGCCGCATTCTTGTTCCGTGTGCATAATGTCTTGAATAATATTCGTTATGTAAATGAACAACAGAAATTTCTACGTGACACTTTTCAAAATTTTGGCTGGGAAACTTCTAAAATATTCGAATTAATGTCTAATAGTGAGGATTTTTATTTTGACTCAGTCAGTCAGGTGAAAATGAAATCATGGACTAAGGGGCGAGTTGCTTTATTGGGCGATGCAGGCTACTGCGCATCCCCGCTATCAGGCCAGGGTAATAATTTGGCACTAGTTGGGGCTTATGTTTTTGCAGGAGAACTAAAACAAGCAGGCAGCAATTATCATCGAGCATTCAAACGTTATAATGAATTATTACATCCCTTCGTTGAAGCCAACCAAAAATTGGGGCTCATGGTTAACGAATCGTTTCTTGTTCAAGATGAAGTCTCTAAAGAAGTTACAGAAGAAAGATCAAATAAAATTATGGTAGAAGTAAAAAATGCATCAAATATGATTTCGTTGCCCGTTTATGAATGAGTGATTTTGAAATAACAAGCCTATCTTAAATGTTTTCTTTCCGTAGTCAAAAAGAAATCTGTATAGCTACATTTGCTCCTGAGTTGTTTGCAACTAAGCTAACTAGTAGAGGAATTCCAATTTAGAGATATCTACATAAGTAGCAAAAGAACCCAACCAATATAGAAGAAATAAACCAATTACCACTATTCGGGGATCAAAAGTCCCTGGATGATGAGGCAAAAAATGGAATGAAGTGTTGAGCACTTGTTTTAACTTGATCTTCTAGTCTCATAAAATATTTCAAATCATTAAATATTCTAAAATTAATAATACGTAAACATTTAAATATAATTTAGTTAACTAAGATTTTTATTGTAATTGATTTATAATTGCTTTAAGCTATTCAAGGATAAACCCTTATTCAACCATCAAGGAGATGTTTATGTTGAAAAGTTTTATCCAAAAGCTCTGTGTTCTCGTCATTCTGACGACTTCCCTAGTATTTCCCGCCTTTGCGGCCGTTGATTACCAAGTTGAAAACCAACCGCAAGTTATCGAGACAGTTGTTCAATTCGAACAAAAAGGAATTCTAAAGCAAAAAGATAATGGATACTTGTATGTTGAGGTATCACGACATTTTATTGCTGAGACCCTACCGTTGATCGATGCGCAAGGTAAAATTATTCCTCCACAGCATTATACCAGTAAGAAAGGCATAGGCGCACATATTAGCGTTATGTATGAAAATGAACAGATTATGAATGAAATCTGGGAAATTAAAGAGCTCGGCCAAGAATTTACTTTCACTGTCATGGAATTACGAACAGTAAAGCTAAATAAAAATAACAAACTGAAGAAGCTCTGGCTGTTAGCAGTGTCAGCTCCTCAGTTAGAGAAACTTCGTGAAAGCTATGGGCTTTCACCCAGACTGAAAAATCATGATTTCCATATTACAATTGGCGCGCAAGTCCCAGGAAAGCCTCAATTAAAAAAAGACGCAATTATTCTTGAGGAATTCGAAGAGCTTGAAGAAGCGGCCTAATCTTAAATTTATTTAATAATAAGTAAAAACCTTATTATAATAATTTGAATATAAATTATATATTTAACAAGATTTTTATTATTATGATAATAATAGGGTTATATGAAGCATTTTTATTTAGTTATATTGTTTGTGATTTCTGCTTTTACTCAAGTTAATGCAAATGTTGAACGACGAGCGGCAATTGATATTGGTTCCGGCGGGTCAAAAGTGGCAATTGCAGATGTCGATACAGAAACAAATCAAATTGTTCAAATTATTCTGGATTCCTCTTTTCCTGTTCCTTATCAAGCCTCTCTTGACAAATCTGCTGATGGCACATTTGACGTTGAAACAAAGGAGCTGGGATTGAAGACCTTTAGAGAAATTAAGGAAATAGCAGATCAATACCAAGTACAGAAAATTGTAGCCATTGCGACCTCAGCATTTCGTAAAGCTAATAATAGCAAAGGGTTTATTTTAGAAATTGAAAAACAAACAAAGATTCAAGTTCAGATTATTCCCCAGAGGGAAGAAGGCGAAATTGCCTTCTTTAGCGCCCTGGCTTCAGGTGAATTTAACCATGATGAAGCTGTTGTTTGTGATATTGGTACAGGAAGTCTTCAAATCACCACTGCAATTAACATAGAGGGCTTAACGGTTTATATGGGAGAGCAAATGGGGTCGGTTGCATTCAAAAACTATATTGTTGATGCAATCCAGGAAAATGACATAGAGGAAGTAATCTCACCCAATCCAATGAGTGATGAAGATCTAAGAACCTGTTCAATATCTATGATCAGGTTCTAAAAGATGCCGATAAGTATGCACGCGCTTTTGCTCGAAAAGCTTACCCCATTATTAAACAGAAGATTCAAGCTCAAGGTACTGTTGGCATTGGACGTCTTTTTTACCATAGTATTCGTCCTCTTGCTTCTGAAGGTGAGGTCATCACTCGAAGCGGATTACGAAAGTTTGTCAAGAATTCTTTAAATAAAACTGATGAGGAACTTAATAATCCCTTTGCGCATGTGAATGTTTCAAACTGTATTTTGACATTGGCTATCATGAAGGCGCTCCATATTCATGAAATTCAGCCTATTGAAACGACAACAACAAGAGGTCTTTTAGTTTCTCCATCCTATTGGTAGCAATGAAAAATCTTGCAGAATAAGATGCATTCTATTTAGTCGAAATTGGCAATCTCCTAAAAAGGCAGCGAAATGCTATTGTATGATTCAAAATTTTACCAGCTCATGCTTTGCATGGATGGGGTACACCCTACCCACAATGTACAATCAGCATATGGGTGGATTAAGAAAGGAGTTCGCAAAGAGATCCCTGCCAATAGCGGCCGATCCAGATTGAATCTTTCAGGCGCAGTAGATGTGATTTCTCATGAGGTAATAGTTCAAGCGGATCAGACATTAAATGCAGATGCAACAATTAGCTTTTTTCAAAAAATTGAAAAAGCGTATCCTGATAAAAATAAAATCCATGTATTTTGCGATAATGCAAGATATTACAAGAACAAACAGGTTCAAGGATATCTTGAGAATTCGAAAATAGCACTTCACTTTTTACCACCCTATAGTCCGAATCTAAATCCTATTGAAAGGCTTTGGAAATGGGTGAAAGAACGAGTGATTTATAATGCGTAATCCTGAATTTGAAGAATTTAAATCCGCCATTTTAGGATTTTTATCTCTGATATCATCCCTGACTTCGGATTCTGAACTTGGTCAATGCTTCAGAAGTCGCATACGAGACAAGTTTAGGCCAATTGGTGCTCCTACTGCTAACTTTTGAGTTTACTATGGAATCTTATATTTTTAAAACCACAGAGCCCACAGAGATCACAGAGAGGGATTCTTTGACTGGTGCAATTATTGGCGCTGCCATCGAAGTACATCGCGGATTAGGCCCTGGTTTGCTTGAATCTGCATATGAAGCATGCCTAATCTATGAA
>JACDAQ010000015.1 GCA_013695355.1 Candidatus Protochlamydia sp. | reverse complement strand
CCATGCTCCTCACCCAAAGAGGGAGCATGGCAAAATTGATGCGAACAATCATAAGGGCAAAAAGCACATAAAAAAACGAGATAAGAGAAAAAGATTTCAAATTTTACAGAAAAAAACTTGCTTTGCCAAATCCTTTAAACCCTCCATCCTAAGTTAACATTTAACTCAGAACCAACAGAAGTATAAAGATGATGAGCATAATTTTGAATTTTTATCCACTCAGAATTCTGTAAAAGGGCATGATATTGGCTGGGTGTATTAGGAAAATCGTTTGTCTCTTGAAAGTAATCGAGCATATCAAATAATTGTTGAATTTGTTTTATTTGTTTATCAGAAAGATTAAATTCTTCCCTATGCTCTAAAATAGTGCTCCAATCTTCAAATGAACGGAGCAAACAACTTCCGAACTGAAGATCTCCTTGAGCATATTGCCAAGCAGATTGCTGGAGAGAACGGCTGCCTAGGAAATATATATCTTGATCGAAAAAACTTTTAAGGAATTCATCACTTCTACTCATTATTATTTCTCTTTATGTAATCTGTTAGGATAAGATCGATTTCACCGGCAAGCGTTTGAATGTCATGCCAACGAGGATCATCCAAGAGTTCATGTTCTTGGAGTTCATCTGCATCCTTTTTCGCTTGTGTTGAGTCAACGTGTTCTAAAATAAGATTGTAAAGTCTTTTAAGAAGGAAATAATTCTTCTCACCTAAATATTTTGAACAATTTGTTTTGTCAAAAATTAGCTCAAATCTATCTATGAAATGTATTGTCGTATCAATGTAAGAACTGACCTCGGGACCTTCAGCTCTAAACCAAACCCTTCTTTGGTAACCTTCATCTTTTAATGCTTTGATAGCATTGCGCTGAATATCTTTTAAATAGCCTAAGAAAAGTTCTTGGTTCATTTGAAATTCTTTTTGCATTGACATAACGGCATTCCTAAACTAAATTTTTCAAAATCATATATTTCCCATGGTATATGCGTAAATCCTTGTTCCATCACTGCTGTATAATCGACTTGACTTTTTTGTGGATCCCACATAGCATATATTGGTTCATTCTTTTCGGTAATTGTTTGGGATACATACTCTCTGCGTTGTTCAGCATAGCTCGCCAAAGGCTTTGCAGCACTCAACCGCACTTCATAAATTTTTTTATTCGTATCTGTATGCAACCAGCGTTCGCCTGAACCTGATTTAGGAAGCATAACCTGGAAACATGAAGCACAGATGCCTTCTAAACCTGGTACATATTTTTCAAAAAACAAATTAAGCGCTTGTATTTGACCAGGATACTTCTTTTCCTTATTGACTTCTTTATTAAATTGCAGGCTAAATGGAATATGTTTCATTTTAAGTATGTTATCTAATTGAGGAAGCACCTCGGAAAACCAACGTACATCCCCCCAACCGTTTAATGTTCGATGAATTACATAGGGACAAAATCCAATCCTATCAGGAGGTAACACCACCACATATTCATAAGAATCTGAAGGATTGATGTATTTTTGAGCTAGAAATTTTTTACAAATTTTAAGATCCCACGTTTCAGGAATTCCAATAGGCTTTTGATAAAATCTAAGACCGATATTCATGGCAAGATTGTATATTCCATTTTTGCTTAAGAAAGAATTCTCAGAAATGGATGCTACAATTTGTTTAAATTTAAATGAGTTTTTGGGCACGTGTGGATAGTTTTTTGCTACTATCTCTAGGACATCCATATACGTGTTAGCGGTTTTTAACATGTATCTTCCTTTACTGAAAGAGATTTTTGCTAAAATTAAAAATATACAAGTTAAGATTAACAAGAATTTATGTCTATATTTTTTTTGAATCCATACTTTCTTGTAGTCATTAAATTTTTTTCTATTTTTTTGATTAATAAACGTGCTTGAATGAGCTCATCGATTCTTATTACATTCCTAGGATAAATCCCATTTACAATTTCTATATGAGGAGAGCATATTATTAAGTAAATTTAAATTAACAGGGCTCTTAGGACTATACCAAAGGGGGTTTTTTTTCAGCAAAACAACTTAAATGATAACGCAACGATTTTTCTGTAAACTCGATCTTATTCCTTCTTTTTTCCCCGTTAATCATGTTTTAATAACCATCTAAAGTTGCTTATGTCTAAAAATTGCTTTTCCCTTATACAATCTTCATGAATCTCTATTAACACCCCTGTTATTAGACGCAAGGCCGACTCCTTGTTAGGAAATACAACTGATACTAGTTCGTCGTTTAATCTCACGATTTAAATAGCAGGACTAATTCTCAGGTGATTTGCGAAGTTTTAGTATTCCAAAGAAATAGCCTGATGCTGAAAATAAAGTTTTAAGGCTCTCCTACATCTTTAGAAACGTCCTTTTTTTTAAACATTTGTCATAATTTGCAATTAATACCATTTATCAAAAATAAATTTTAGTGCATAATCCTCCGATTTATGGATATCATCGGAGTGTAAAATGGACGCATTTCAAAAAGAAGTAGATCAGCTGACAGGCACGGATTTTTTCCAACTTG
>JACDAQ010000014.1 GCA_013695355.1 Candidatus Protochlamydia sp. | reverse complement strand
CCATGCTCCTCACCCAAAGAGGGAGCATGGCAAAATTGATGCGAACAATCATAAGGGCAAAAAGCACATAAAAAAACGAGATAAGAGAAAAAGATTTCAAATTTTACAGAAAAAAACTTGCTTTGCCGTTAAAAGCTCGCCTTGATTGATTTGAATGCCAAAGACATATGTTCCCAATTCATCGAAAGGACCGAAGGATACTGAAGCTGCCGGCTCGGATAAGTCCAAGGCGTTAAGAAACTTGGTTGTTCCATCAGGGTATTGAATAAAAGGAGAGATGCTTCCTTGCGCATGGTTTAAACAATCGAGCGTAAAATTTCCATTTAAGCTTATATTTTTGACTAATTGTCTCCCCTCAGGTGATAAATTGGGCCCTAAATCATCGTAGTAGCTTGTGGGAAAATGGCTGGAAACTCGGTCATGCTGATGATGATGATTGTGATGATGGTTATGATGATCATTATGATGATTGTTATGATTGTTATGATGATGCTCAGTATAGTCAGTGTACGTATAGTCCGTATAGTCTGTATAGTCTGTATAGTCTGTATAGTCTGTATAATCCGTGTAATGAGTATAATCTGAATAACTTGAACAATAGCTGCTCGATCCGCGGTGATGATGATGATGATGGGAACAATGCTTTCTACAGCTATCATTACTGCAGCCTAAAGCTACAATTCCTACCGCTAATCCGGCAGCGGTTATTCCGGCTAGTCCCAGAGCGAAACGATGGCGCTGCACAGCTTCGTAATCACATTGCGCATGTAATAAAGACGAACGGTTAAAAGGAGCCAGCATGCTCATGAAAAGGAAAAAAACGACTGCTTTTTTCTGCCAATTTTTATTCATAACAAACCTTTAGTGTAGATGGATTTTTTTAAAACCCTTTAATTTTGATAAATATATAAAGGGGGGGGCATTTTGATTGCAAGGTTTTGCTGCAAATGAAAAAGTAGAAAATTAAATGAACCTATGATAATCTTTAAGCTATAAATCAGGTGATTTTTAATGCGCTTCATAGTCAGCCAGGCCCTCTTCTATTTTTTCTTTTTTCAAATACCCACGCGGCGGGCTACCTGACGCTTGTTAAGCGACAAGTTGTGCAGATACCCCGCTAAAAAGCGGGGTTTTTTTTTGCCTAAAAAAAATGACCTTATAAAGGGAAATTATGTATAAAAAAATTGGCGCCATTTTCCTTGTAGCAGGAACATGCATAGGCAGCGGTATGATTGCCCTCCCCATGGTATTGGCAAAACTTGGTATTGTACCGAGCATGCTGCTGATGCTGGCCATCTGGTCCATCATGTACTATACCTCGCTGATCAACCTTGAGCTCAATCTCCAGGCAAAGCATGGCCTTTCCTTAGGCGAGCTAGGAAAACGATTTTCAGGAAAAACAGCCGAACTTATCGGCACAGTCAGCCTTAAGGTGCTCTCCTATTCTCTTTTGGCAGTCTTTATTTATGGAGGGGCATCCATCGTTCAGGAATTAATCGACTCAAAATTGGGAATTGATTTCTCATTTGAGAGCATCGCTTCTTGGTATGCATTAATGGCTGTAGGGCTCCTTTTACTGCCAATAAAACAGATTGACTATTTTAACCGTTTGCTTTTCATCACATTATTGGGTGTGGTGGTCCTCCTCATTGTTGGTTTAGTCGTGTCAATCGAATGGACCCATCTGCCGCTATTTTCACAGCATTACCTGGAACCATCCGCCTGGGCTTCTGTTATACCAGTTGTATTTACCTCTTTTGGTTTTCAGGTGATCTTTCATACTTTAACCAATTACTGCCATAAAGATGCAAGATTACTTAAGAGAGCTTTTTTCTGGGGCAGTCTTATTCCGGCAATCGTGTATATTTTATGGTCCTGCAGTATTTTGAGCGTTGTTTATCATAATAATTCCTCATTCTATGTTCAAATGGCAGAGGGAAATACAGAAGTAGGCGAATTGATCGAAGCGCTAAGTGGTGTGGCCCAATGGCAATCGGTTCAGCTTTTGGTTTGGTGGATTTCTTTGCTGGCAATTGCCACATCCGTGCTGGGAGTAGGAGTGGGGTTATGCGATTCGTTAAAAAAAATGATGAGTAGCCGTGTTAGCAATGCTAATCAGCTCAGTCTGCTGGCTTCAATCCTAACGATTGTGCCAGCTTACCTGATAGTGATTCTGATACCAAATGCATTCATCGCTGTTTTAGGCTTTGCGGGGATGATACTGGCTATCATTGCCATTATTTTACCAACCTGGCTGTTTTGGCAAATTAAGCCACTCAAATTGCACTATGAAGAACTTAATGCAAAATGGTTGATTCATCTATCGTTTGCTGCAGCTGTGGGGGTGATCGTCTGCGAATTATGGAATATGCTTGCCCGCTAAAATCTTTTCACCAAAGAACATTTTTCTGGCGGTGAAAAGGCCTATCTTTGAAATAAACCTGCCAGCTCTGCCTTGCCTAAGACATGATGACGTATTGCTTTTTCAAAAACGATTAGTGTAATTTCTCCTTCTATCCTTAACATCCGGTCCAGTGCATATAAGGTAAATATGTAGTGATGGGGTAAACCTGCGGGCGGGCAAGGACCGTCAAAGCCTATTTTTTCAAAGCTATTTATGCCTTGAAGTGTTCCGTTTGCCAGTTTCTCTGAGGGCTCGATCCCTTCTTCAAGCCTATTTGCAGCTGCCGGAATATCATAAATT
Organism: Candidatus Protochlamydia sp.; assembly: GCA_013695355.1. Taxonomy (GTDB): domain Bacteria; phylum Chlamydiota; class Chlamydiia; order Chlamydiales; family Parachlamydiaceae; genus Protochlamydia. The sequence continues at coordinate 155,381 of JACDAQ010000014.1, read as the reverse complement.
ATCCAATGCGTGAAACGACCTGTGGGAGAATCAGGATCGACACATGTGATTGCAAAACTCTTTGTACCCGAAGGAGGATGGGACCAGCTAAGTGGTGGAGATAGGTTGTTTCCTAATTGATCGCATGCATAGTCGGGCGGGATCCGGTCAAGATTTTTAAAAGCACTGCTTGTTAACGTAAATTTTTTTGTTTCCATATATCCCAGGAGTAAAGAAAATTTTTAATTCAATAGTAAGCGAATAGATATGACAGCCCTGTTAGTTTTTTGGTAAAAAATTATATATTGCTAAAAAAATCTTTTGATGCCATCTTTCAAATATTTAATCAAGGATTTCCTATGATGCCGCTTGGAGATGATAATTCGTTGCGCAAGACATTCCCCATCGTGACTTACATTTTAATTGCGATCAATGTGTTATTTTTTTTAGCTGAGTTAGTTGGAGGTGAGGATTTCATCATGCGTTGGGCTTTTATTCCGAAACGTTTTAGTGCTAATCCTGGAGGCGGGCTGCCCACCCTATTGACTTCCATGTTCATGCATGGCGGGTGGATGCATTTAGCATCTAATATGCTCTACCTATGGATCTTTGGGGATAATATTGAGGATCGCTTAGGAAAAATCAAATATATTCTTCTCTATCTTTTAAGCGGCATTGCAGCTACATTAGCGCAATATACATTTTTTTCAGAATCTAATGTGCCCAATGTGGGTGCGTCAGGAGCCATTGCCGGAGTTTTGGGTGCCTATCTTCTTTATTTTCCCGGACAAAATGTAAAAGTGTTGTTAGGGTATTCCATTGTTGAAATGCGATCTCTAATTGTTATTGGGTTCTGGTTTTTTCTTCAGTTCGTCAGCGGAGTCGGATCGCTGTATTCTACAGCAGATACGGGCGGTGTAGCATATATGGCCCATATTGGAGGCTTTATTGCAGGAATAGGAATCGCTTTGCTTTTCCGTTTAATGGAACCGAAATTAAATTAAATCTTGAGGCGTTTATTTAAAATGCCCCAAGTAAATTGTTAGTTCACTGAATTATCCAAAGATTTGATTTCAACAACCATCACTTCAATCGGCTCATTAGATTCATTAATATCGCTATGAAGTGTATTTGGAAGGTCTTCATTCAACCAATAAGCCTTTCCAGTCTCAAATACCAATTGGGATTTTTCACCTGTCTCTTCAATTTTGGTCAGAGAGCCTCCTTTTAAGCCCACGATTACACGCGAACAATCATGCCGATGCATTTTTAAAGGCTGGTGCGGCATAATGACTGTTTTCCAAACTCTCACATGTTCATTTTCAAATTGAAATATGCGATGCGTTCATACCTCTTGGACCTCTTCTAAGCAAGGAAGATAAGAACCAACGGCTAACAGGCAAAACACAGAAAATCGTAAAAGCATAATACTCCTCTAAAAATTTAAGTTATGGAGGAATATTATTATCATAGCTTATCAAATCATGCAAATGAATAAATGAAAGGAGAAACAAAATTGAGCGTGTCAATTAATCACTAAAAGCTAGTTATTATATAAATTCTACTTCTACCATCTCATTCTTAACCTTGGAACGAAGTAAAACAGTTGAGCAATCTTTTGATGCAGTATAACCTACCACAAGGTCGCCGGTTAAAGCAGCATCACAATGGATTGCTCCCTTTTTTGTATAAATTGCCTGCCCATTTGAAACTTCAAATGCTGTGATATGGAATATATCCTCTTTAATTTGCTTAGCCAACAGGTAGTACCCTCCCCCATCCACAATGAGATGAAAATGGGGTTGATCATGATGAAATTCAAGGTAAAAGCCACCTCCCCCATTTTTGTCCATAATATAGTCTCTTACATAGTTCGCACCTACATACATTTTCCATAGAGGATAGGGCTCAGCATCAGGAAAACGAATCGCAGTATTTTGTGGTATTAACAAAGCCCCGTAATAAGCCAATGCTTCTTTGGTTGCTTTGACTTTAGGAACTCTAATAACGGTTTCTTCAAAGAACAACCCCCCATTATCACCTAAAATATTATTTCCTTCTCCGGACGCAATTGTTAATTTATTCCATTCAGCTTTAAATTCAAGATGGTCAGGAACTGATATGATAGGAGGGTTACTAGCCTCATGCTCTAAATTAATGGCAAACAATTTAGTTGAAATTTTTATTGTTCTTTCATTGATTTGATAAACTTCGTTGCTCCTAACGCTTTTAATAAGACCTAAAGTTTCCATACTCCCTTCAACAGGCCCACGCTTGATATTGAGTAAGCTTTCAATTACATCATGAGTATAATTTGGTAATTCTGCCTGAAGTTTAGAAGGGGAAATGATAAGATTTTCAGTTTTTAAATCTTTTGCTCTGTAATTTTTAGTATCCAACATACTATTTGAATTTACTAACATAATTAGCTCCACTTATTTTATTTATTATATCCTTATTTTTAAATTCAATTAAAACATTAGTACTACAAATGTAGTATTTATAATTAATCAGTTATGTGAAAAAGCTGTGTGAAGCAATCTCGACAAACAAACTACACCTGTAGTATTAACCTAAAAATGGAAAAACATAAAGTTGCCCTCTAATAAATTACCCGAATTTGAAATAAGCAATCAGAACTGAAGGAATAGGTATCAAAAAATTGGATTGGCAATCATTTTCTCGAATCCTTTAGCTTTTGAATAATACTTTGCATTTCCAGTAAATCTTCATCAGTAAGATCATCTGCCGATTCGATCAGATGGCTGACTAGCATGGTTGTTTTCATACCGGTAAATTTTTGTTTAATTTTATTCAAAAAAGAAAAGGGTTCAGAGGGCTTTAAAAGCCAATATTCATATTGAAGACCATTTCTTTCCCGTGCGAGTTGTTTTTTCTCAGCCAGGCGGCTCATTACAGTCATCACCGAATTGTAGTTATCATTTCCTCCTAAAGCTCGATGAACATCTTTTACAGTCTGTCTTTCGCCTGATTTAAGAATGTAAAGAATCTGTGATTCCAATTCGCCAAATGCTCTTTTGGTCATTTAGAAGCTCCTTAATTATTATTAAACGATACTACACATGTAGTTTAAATGTCAAATTAAACTGAGCTATACTATTAAAATTAGTGAATAAATATAAGTACGAAGTTCTCTAAAAGAATGTGGGTAAAAAATAACTTGTTTTAAAATCTTTTAATATTTACTTACTTTTAAAAAAAGGGGCCATTTATGAAAAAAATTATATTTTTATTGCTTACAACCATAACTAACTTAGAAGCTCTCCATTTTCAAAGTGAAACTTCATTTATTCCGTTGAATAATGAGAGAAATGAGCATAGTGTGAATATACGGCTTGAGAAAGTGAGAGAGGGGCCTACAGAATTAGTAGCAGCGCCAAGGTTTATTTGCACCCCAGGCGAACCAACAATCCTTGTCATGGCAAGTGAAGATGAGATGGAACTTGTTTCTATTAAAGTTGCTTTAAAAGAAAATGGCGGACAACGCGATGTTCAAAACTAAATTTTTGATAAGAGCAAAGGGAGAAGTCCTTCTTTCTCATGATAATGTCATTAAATGGAACAATCCATAGAATTATTTTGTAGAAATTTTGATAATATTATAATGCTGACTGCAGTCTGCGCTTTTGTCTCGCATCAAATGAAATTTTTTGCTAGCTATTTTTATTTATAGGGCGGAAAATGTTTTTCTAACTTTAAATCTACTCGCATTGATGAAATAAGTCGATCCTTCAATTCCCAGTGATGAAGATTCTAATACAATTTCATCGATTATTAATCATACAAATCAAATTGTCTTATTTTTGCCAGCTTGTCTTCCATTTTACACTCTTTAAGCTTAAACAGGCAGGCTGCTAACGCTTTCCAACAAACCATACTGAAGTCAATGCCATAATGGCAAAAAAAAGCGCAGACTTAAAGTCTACGCTAAATTGCCCAGAATAGGACTCGAACCTACACACATTGCGGCACCGGAACCTAAATCCGGCGTGTCTACCAATTTCACCATCTGGGCTTGCTATATTCTATTAGGATAAAGCCTCGTCTCCTATTTGTCAAGCCTATAAAAAGTTGTGGATTATTTTCCTCGCTTGCACCATTATTATTCCTTTTACTATGTACAACTTATGCCCATTACTCCAGCTTCCATTGGGATTATTTTTGATCCCACCAATAAAAAGGTCCTTCTAGTTAAAAGAAAGGATGTTCCTATATGGGTACTTCCCGGAGGGGGAATCGAAAAAAATGAATCCCCTCTTATGGCTGTGAAGCGTGAAATTATGGAAGAAACGGGCTTATTTGTTTCAATCGAAAGGCAATGCGCCGAATACACTCCTATCAACCGATTGGCCGCCCTCACCCATGTCTTTATTTGCAAAGTAGAAAATGGGATTTTACAGTTTTCTGAGGAATCAAGCGATATCGGCTTTTTTTCCCTCGACCAGCTTCCTTCATGCTTATTTTTTCTGCATCAAATTTGGATCGAAGAGGCTCTTTCATGCCCCTTTTTGATCAAAAAACCCCTCACGCAAATTACCTACTGGAAAGTGGCACGCTTTTTTTTAAAGCATCCCATTATTTTTTTTAAATATACCTGGACCCGAAAAATCAAAAATCGATAATTTGTCTAAAATGATCAACTTTATTATCAAAGAATTATTTGTCAGGTCCTGGTGGGTTTTTGCCTTCTTAATTTTTTGTGCCGTTTTATTCGAACAAGGGCTTAAAGAAAGAGACCGGCATTATCAACAACTGGACGAACAGTTGCAATCACTAAAGTTCCAAAAAAATGAGGCATTGCATAAGCAGGAAGATTTACAGCGTCAAATCAATAGCCAAAGTGATCTTGCTTGGATCGAGCTAACTCTCATGAAAGGGCTTGGATTAGTGCCTGATGGTGAAGAAAAAGTTTATTTTTATCGCTAAAGGTTTTGAGAGATATTGAACAGGTTCTTAGAGCTATGATCAGCTTCTTAGGCGTCGGACGATTTTTTTAATAATCTCTACCGCCGCAAAAATTTCTTCCTGAGTGGTATTCCTTCCAACTGAAAAACGAATGGCCGATCTAGCCTGTTTCAAAGGAATACCCATATTCAAGAGAACCCTTGAAGCCTCCAAAGCTCCTGAGGAACAGGCCGAACCGTGGCTGGCTGATATCCCCTCTAGGTCCATATTCAATAACAAAGACTCTCCATCCACTCTCTCAAAAGATAGATTTGACGTATTCACTGTACGTGATCCTTCTCCATTCACCAAAATGCCTTCAAGTTCCTCCATCAGCATTTTTTCCAGTTGGTCCCTTCTCTCGCGCAATTGGCCGCTAATAAGGGCTTGCTCTTTTTCCAGAATTTGGACAGCCTCTGCTAGAGCGATAATACCCGGAATATTTTCAGTACCTGCCCGCCTGTGGAACTCTTGATTTCCTCCAAAATATAAAGGAATAAGCTTAAGGCCTTGCCGGCAAAAGCAAAATCCTATGCCCTTAGGGGCATGAATTTTATGCCCGCTAAAGAACATGGCTGAAACCCCCACGGGAATTTGAAAGCTTTCTTTCCCTAATAACGCAACTCCATCGACAATCAACGGTACCTGCGCTCTCCAGGCAATTTCAGCAATCGCTTCAATGTCAGTTTTTACTCCGGTCTCATTATTTACAGCCATCAGGGTGATTAGGCGTGTATCAGGGCGCAAAGCCTCTTTGACCGCATCAGGCTGGACAGCACCGTGCCGTCCGGGCGAAAGATAGGTTGCCTGATAGCCTGATTTTTCAAAATTTTGGATTGCTTCAAAGATACAAGGATGCTCAACATTAGAAGTGATTAAATGTCCATTCGAGAAACGCTTCATGAAGCCATGCAAGAGAATAAAAGCTCCTTCAGTACCGCCTGAAGTAAAAAAAATCTCATTAGGCTTAACTTTCAAATATCTTGAAATGATAAGACGGCTTTTTTCGATTTTTTTGCGGGATTGCCTTCCATGCGCATGGATACTGCTAGGATTGCCCTCTTCTTCCTGAAGGTGTTGAATGAGGGCTTGTAAAACCCGCTGATCGATGAATGTACTAGCGTTTGCATCGAGATAAATTCTTCGGTTCATATGCGCTTGAGCGTTATTCTGCCTGTGGAAGTATATCGTGAATATCTATCACCACAACAGTGATGTTATCGTAGCCGCCTTTTTGCTTGGCTGCTTTGACTAATTTTTTAGGGACTTCATTTACTGGTGTTTCAGCAATTATTTTCTGAATCTCCTGATGGCTCAAAAGATCAGTCAAACCGTCTGTACACATTAATATCATATCTTTGGCCTTAATATCGCTAACTATGACCGTAGGTTCGACCGAGGGTTCAGTCCCTATGGCTTTAGTAATGATATTTTTATAAGCAAATTCCTTGGCCTGGGCTTCATTTAGCTGGCCTAATTCAATTAATTCTCTTAATAAAGAATGATCTTGGGTAAGTTGCTTTAATTGGGCATCGCGCAAGCGGTAGACTCGGCTATCTCCTACATGCCCAACTATAACTCCCTCTGAATGTAGAAAAACGCAGCAAAGCGTCGTCCCCATCCCCCTTAATTGTTCATTTTCCCTACCCATCCGATAAACTGCACGATTGATCTCTTCGATCGATTCGTAAATCAACGCCTTGGACTTTTGTAAAGTTTGATCTGATAACGAGAACTTTTCTTTGAAAAGGGCACAAAGGGATTCAACAGCTTTTTTGGAGGCTACCTCTCCAGCTAGATGGCCGCCCATGCCATCAGCCAAAGCGAAAAAAAGATCCTCTTTTAGCTGCATCCAAAAGTCTTCATTATTGTGCCTGACAAGGCCGACATCGGAGATGCCATATGCTGAAATTTTATAGAGCATTACTGGAAATGCCATAATATAAGGGTAAACCTAAAAAATCTTGTTTCCAAAAGATTCATCCAAACTGAATGTCTTAGAACCTGTTCAATATCTATGATCAGGATCCTAAATGACCAAAGTTACTTACTTTTCTCAATATTACAAGAAATGACCTATTAACCCAAGCGGGAATTTATTAATTCAGGGTTGGAGCACACGCCCTATACTGAGAATAGAGCCTGAAGCACGGTCAACTAAAAAAATGTAAAAAGGATGATCGATCAAAAACTTTATGGCTTCAGTATTATCAAGATTCTGCGCAGGACCCGTTTGATTTATTCTAGTCGATTCGATTCCTTTTTCATCAATCTTCAAAAGGGTTTTATGTGCAACGTTGCTTAATTTCAATCCTTTTGCTTCGCTCATACCAGTAAAATCTGCATTTTGATCAAATGCCTGCTTCATGCCGAGCGATTGTAAAATTATATTCAAATTCAACCGATCCTCTAATCTAAAACGGGGCAAACCTAAATAGACAAGTTGGGATTTTAAACCAGATTCCCATTTATCCCAATTTTCTATTGACAACTCACTAGAAATTGTTTTCCACCCCATCTTTTCTTTTGGTAAAAGAATAAATAGCGATAGGCGTATTTGACTACCTTCAGGCGGTTTAAGCGGAATTTCAATCAGATTAAGATTTTCGCTTCTGAAACAAGGGCATTCAAGAGTTCCGTACATCATTTCAACCTGGCGGGTTTGTTTTTCATTTAAATGAAAAGCTGTCTTTTGAGTGTCTTTTCGATCAAATGGGTAGAGCCACCCCCCTTTCACAGCAAATGCAGTGGTTATTATCAATTGTGTCTGGTCTGTAATATCCTGAGTGGTTAATATTTGACTGATCTGATTTTCAGTCTGTTTGGCCACTGCCTGATTGATAGTCCTTATAGAATTAATAAATCCTTTTTTAAAATCGATTGTTTCTGCTTTTGAATTAAAATCCCGTTCTAAACCAAACTGATAGGCTGGTATTACTGGAACACCTTCTTGCAACCATACTCCAGAGGCCAAAAAAAGGCGGGTGCTATTTTTTAGAGGCAAAGCGGTAAGAAAGAAGTTATCAAGAGTACCGATCAGAGGAGAAAAAGCAGGCGTATATTTTAAAACCCTTTGCATCTCATTAGCTGTCTCATTCCTGGCAGCTATATAAAGTCTAGCCAATCCCGAAGCGATGCTATAAGAAGAAAAGTATAAATTCCCTTGCCGCCCATTTAATTTTTTTAATAAATTAAATCCAAATTGGTTATTTCCCTGAATGACCATATTGAAATGCTGGTCCTTAAAAAAATCCTGGCGCCCTTCCTCTATTGCCGATATCTTTATCACCAAGCTACATAAAAAAAAAGCACTTATAATTAAACTTGTTTTAATCTTCATCCTTCTACCAAAAAAATAGTAATAATACTGATCAAATTAAAAAAACCATGCAAGGCCACCGAAGCCCACAATGACCGACGCTTTTCATAAATGTAACCTAAAAAACAGGATAGCACAAACAATGTGGAAAGCAATTCAATATTTGTGACCCCTTGAGAACTTGAAAAATGAAAGAGAGCAAATAGAAGCGAGGTCAAAAGTACAGCTCCCGCTGCATGATTCAATTTTCTTTTAAGCCAATTTTGCAATAATCCCCTAAAGAGAAACTCTTCCATCAAAGGGACTATAATAATGACTTCTAACATAGTCATCCCCATAAGAGTGGGGTAGGCCATCACATTTTTTATATGCTTGACCGCTACTTGATCTAGTGCGGGCTTTTCAAAAATCATCAAAACGGCAAGGCCAACACTCTGACTAAAAACAAGGATGAGCGGATAAATGACAAACCATGAACGAATCCCAAACAAAACTTGATCTTTGCCAGGCAGACTTGTTTGCTTCCAGAGTGATCTTCTGGTCTCGGGAGGTAGATCAAAATAAACTCTGAGCAGGGCAATGAACCCCCCAAGAATTATAAACGCATTTAGCCAACCTTTTTCTTGGATATCCAAAGCATTATACACAAGTAGTTTGCCAGTTGCAGCATAGACAGTCACTACAGCTAATGCAGGTATAATAACAACTTCCGCTAAAACAAATACTATAAATCCTTTGAGGACATCTTTTCCCCGAATTTTAGGCAGAAAAGAAATTGGTAGAGTTTCAAAAAAGCCTTTTTTCCAGGCAGAGTATAGTACAGGCAGCCCCCAGAGCATTCCTAATAACAACAAATATAAATGCTGATGTATTTCTTCCATATGTGGCAGCCCTTTTTTAGAACTTGTTCTTACGTGTATAAACACCAATAGACTTCAATTAAAAAAAAAATTACTCTGATTATTTTTAATCAGGGAAATTTATGAAAAACAAGCTAAAGATTGTGGAATTGAATTCTACCCCTATGCAGCACCCCCTCACAAACAAAGAAAGCTCAAGTTTATTCCGGCAAAAAGAAAAGGAAGCAAAATTCGAAAGACTTTGGCTTCTCAATCCAGAACAATTTAACCCTTTGCGCAATTGCATGCAAAAGGAACGTTTGAATCGATCGATGACTTTATTAACTAAGAACAAAGAAATTAAAAATCAGCAGATTATTGACATTGGATGCGGGATAGGAGTTTTTACTCGCCTGATGCGGGATATGGGGGGAGAAATTGAAGCAATCGATATTGCAGAAAATGCCTTAAAAATACTGCGTAAAGAAGATATGAAAGATATTAAGGCCAGGCAGGCAGGCATGCCCTCTACCAATCTTTCAGATCATGCTTATGATGTGGTCGTGTGCATGGAAGTGATCGCTGAAGTCAGTTCTCAGGATTATCGCCTATTTTTTGCTGAATTAGCTCGTTTGGCCAAGCCCGATGGTTTGGTCCTCTGCTCCTCCCCAATTGATATTAGGAGCCTTGGAGGAATGCAACGATTGAGAGAACTGGCTCAAACAGAATTCGATATAATAGACAGCTCGGCAAGCTATCATGCTCTCCATATATACATGAAAGACTTCCTGGAAATTCCTCAGAAATACGTCAAAGGGTCTAAAGACCCTTTTTACAGAAATGAATCTCTGGCTCATCTGAAGGGAACGCGCAACTGGTGGTTTTGGCTCCAGACAACCTTTTGTTTTGGGTGGATATGGCTGTTGCTTGAAATATTAAGCAGGTTCCCACTTAATTTGTTGAAAGGGAACCATCAACTATTACTCTGGTTGGAAAATGTTTCAGAATTTATATGGGGCCAGAATGGAATTAGCCATTACATATTCTTAGCGAGGAGACGGCCGCTTGAGAGGATCAATCAAAATGAAATACCTTTAGAAAAACTAAGGAAGAGGGAGGTTTGGGAATGATATAAACAGCAAAGTTAATGTAATTTATTATCATAGACATAAATCTTTATTTACTATATAATAATTTTTATATTATAAATAAACAAGGATAAAATGAATAGTTTAAGAAGTTGCTTCAATGATGTAATAAATGCCATTCCTTTTATTTCACCTGCCATCCAAGGTGACATTTGCGAAGCCAGTAGAAGTATTCAAGATTCTAGAATGAAGCCAATTGTGGCAATGAGCGCGATTACCGCTTTAGCTACGACTGTTTTAGCTTTATTGGCAGCTGATGTTTGGGCCGGTACGACTTTGGCAGCCGCGGTTTCCGTCTTACCCGGAGGGTTGGTTGCATTAAGTATTTATGCTATTTTTATGATTTCATTGGGATCTGTGGTATTTGGTTTAGCAAAATTAGATAATGGGCTTACAGAGCGGGCCATTGATAATTTAGCTATTACAAAATTTATAGAAAGTGAGCAAGTACCTTTTGACGCTGCTGAATGGATCATTAAACGGCCTCACTTAGTTAATGCACTGATTGAAAAAACTGGCTTAGCTCTTTCTAAACCAATTGAGCGCGGTTACAAAAACATCTTTCAAATGGCCCTTTGTAAAGCAAACAATGAGATATGTGAATTAATTTGGCAAAAAATGACATTTTTAGAAAAAAAAGAAATTTTTGACCTGAAAGGCGACGCCCAGTCTGGATGGTCATTAGGAATCGGACTTTCCAAAAAAGATAAAATTGAATTAAATTCACGTATCCAAAAATTTCAAAAACTTGGCATTCAGTTAGAAAAGAACGCCTGCAATCAATTCATTTTTGGTGTGAATGCAGCCGCAGATGAACACACATTGCCTCGCCTACCGCAAGAGATTAAAGCATTCATTTTGAACTTGAGAAGAGAAAGCCAGGAAATTGATAATTCCCCTAGTATGGCGTAGAAAAAAGTGATAATTCCGATAAACCTAATTTGGACATATTGCCTAAATTGGGGATTTCGGAATCACCTTTTAGAACCTGATCATACATTTTGAACAGGTTCTTACCACATTGGCAGGTTAGCAGCTTTTCAGGTTTTGCCAGATTGCAATATGCGCGCCAGTTGGATCTGCGAAGATTGCCATACGGCCGTAATCCCCAACATTCATCGCAGGCTTGATCACATTAGCGCCATTTTCGATTGCTTTATTTACAGACTCTTCTAAATTTTCAACGAGAATATAGCTCATCCAATGAGGAGGAATATGCTCTTGTTGTTCCTTAGGAATAGCCCATATACCGCCGCCGCCGCACTCTTTACCCGGAACTTTGATCATGGTATAGGTCATATCACCCATTTCATGGTCTTGAAATTCCCATCCAAAAACTTTTCCATAAAATTCCTTTGCGCCTTGAACATCGCCTGTTGCTAGTTCGTTCCAGCAAATTTCGCCAACTTTTGGCATTGCAGCTGTATCGGTCATAATATTCCTTTAATAAAATTTATTGTTGATTGATAGAAATAAAAAACCGGAGATTATCTCAAGGCATAATCATCGTCCTTAAGGCTGCTACATTCCTGTCCTGACCTAGTTCGAACTGTATTATTCCATGAGGTCCCCGGTTAAAGCTTGAACCTGTACTTGTTCTGAAGAATGATTTTATGCTGGATTGCCTTTTTTAACAATCAAAATTTAGGACACCCCTAGGGTTGATATTTCTAGCGAGAGTGTAAGAGCTTCTAAAAGTTCCTTCTTTTCTTCAATTTGAGCATCTATTTTCAAAAGGAACTCTCGTTCAACTTCGGATAAGTTATCCATGTTATATTTGCTTCTAATCCCTTCAAGATGAGTGAGGGCAAGTTTCATTTCTTGAATTGGATCAAGCTCTTTTCTAAAAGTAACGCTATTTTTAGCTAACTCAGTAATTCGATTAATTCCAAATAAAAGAGTGATGGCCTTTAAGTCTGACGATTGAACTTGAATAAAATCATTGGATAATCTGGTAAAGGTATTTTTTAATATGCTTCTAGCTTCTGGCGTTACTTGCTCAACATTTTTTAAAATTGTGGGGTTATTCAACTTTTGTTCCTGGCTTTGGACCACTAAATAGCATACTTCAGCTAAAGAAAATTGTTGCCCAGCGGTCATTTCCAACATCGGTCTTATATTGGCAGCCCCTAAAATTTTATTGGAAATTTCAACAATAACTTTCTCAAAATCTTTTTCATCAATAGGGAGAGGTTTTTTTTCGAATTCCTGATTCCAAGCAAAATTGTCAATTGTTTGTTTTAGATTGGGATCTATTTTAAAATTATTCATTACACCTCAAAATTGTTTAGTTGAATGATTCTAGTATAGCAATAGCAAATTATAAATGCAATAATTTGTTTTTTATTCCCACTTAGAATATTCTAAAAAAATTATTCTTAATGTTTTAATTCCATAATATTTAAGATTTATTGTTAATTGATAGGATTATTGTTGAAAATAATAGGATCACAATGCATATTTACATCGAAACCCTCCTCTAAGCTATAGAATTTAAATAGCTTTATTCTTTCAATCATTTCACCAATAAAATGAGAAGTATGAATTCCTTAGACCCATGCCATATAAATAATAAATATACAAACTATAATCATCTAGAACATTTGCCAGAGGATGTTTTTATCAATATTTTTCACAAAATATGTGTAAATTTGAATTTCAAAAATATTTTTTTAGAATTTGGCTTAACATCCAAAAAAATGCAAAAAATTTGTTGGGACACTGAGGCATGGAAAGAAATTTTAGACCGCCATTTTCCTTCTCTATATAACTTTAGATCACAAAAAATAATTTCAAAAAAATTTATTCAAATTGCATATAATGAAATTAAAATTAACACAATATTTACAAATAAAATTCGAACCCAAAAATGGAAAGAAATCATTGTCAACACCAGCAACAAATTAAATAACAAAAATTATTATATTTCAAATTGTGTCTATTACAAAAAAAATGGCATCATTTTCGTTTGCGGTATTGAAGATTACTACCATAACTCCAAGCATTTATATCTCGATAAAAGTATAAATATTCTCATGGATAATAATGATAAAATTTATTTTGACGGTCATATCAAAATTAAAGATAGATTCTTTTTTGATCAAAATATAAATAAAAAAAAAGAATTAAATTTTCTCCATACAAATGATGATTGTATTTATAGCAATGGATTTTTTGTTCGTTTTAATGATGAAGACAACAATTACATAACGGATATATGGGATAAAGATAAGATAAATAAAATTCCATTTGATTTTTATAATCATAAAATACCTTATTATGCGGGAATCTGTATATTTGCTTCTAATAATTTAATTTTGATAACGCAACAAAATGATAAATTAATACTTTTAGATCTAAATGGTGGGGTAATGACTCATTTCGAATTAACAAATATTCAAATTCAACATATGTGTGTGGCTGAAAACACCTTGATCCTTGTTGATGCTAAAAAAAGCAAAAAAAACTTTAACTATCCAATCATATTTAGTTTTAATTTATATTCATTTGAAATGATTAGTGAAATCATTTTAACCACTCCTATGGAATGGATAGATAATTTATCTTGGATCGATGGCAAACTTTTTATAGTAGGTGAAAAATTTACCGTACTCGATTTTAATTAATAATTTGTCAACTTTTTATCTCCCATTTTCTATAATTATGTTCAAGCAGGGCGAGTAGTTTACGCAAAGCCAATTCAGGTTCAATGCCCTGGTGGATCTGCTTCTGGATTAGCTCTAATAATTCTTCCCCAGCTTGATTTTCCTGGCTTGCATTATCAGACACTTGCTGCCAATCATAAGCCGCTTTTTTGAATTTTTTTAACATTTTCTCTGCCCGAAAAAGCGAAGGAATATCTTTAGGGATCCCATCCAAAAGGCTTTGTCTGGAATGCTTTTCCTCTTTTTTGATGGCTTCCCATTGATGAATCACCTCATCGGTATTTTGCACTTCGGCCTTTCCAAACACATGGGGATGGCGCCGAATAAGTTTTTCAGAAATTGTGCTTAATACTTGCGGCAGGTTAAAATGCCCTTCCTTTTCTGCCAACTTGCTAAGAAAAATGACATTAAAAAAGAGATCTCCCAATTCTTCCTTCAAATTATCCGTCTCATTTAAATCGATGGCTTCGATCACCTCGTAAGTCTCTTCAATGAGCGCTCCCCTAGTTGATTTAAGCGTTTGCTCTTGGTCCCAGGGACAGCCGCCAGGTCCAAGAAGCTGGTCAATAATTTCAATTAGACTTTCAAATTCTTTCATTTTCGACTCCTTTCTAGGGAATAAAATATACTTCTGCTAAAATTGATTTTTTAAAAAGGAAGTATACATGAAAAAAGAGTTTACTGCGACAGTCTATATTCTCAAAGAAGATAAGGTTTTATTGATCAAGCATCCTAAATTTCAAAAATGGCTACCCCCTGGGGGTCATGTTGAACCAAATGAATCTCCGGTAGAAGCTGCAAAAAGAGAAGTTAAAGAAGAAACTGGTTTTGATATTGAGATTATTTCTCAGGAAAACCTATGGATCTCCCGTTGGAATGCAAAAAGCTTTGATCGTCCTTATTTATGCCTTTTAGAAGAGATCCCAGCTTTTAAAGATAAAATGGCCCATTACCATATGGATATGATCTATATCGCCAAGCTCGCAACGGACCAGCCCCCCACTTCTTCTGAACTCCCATTTGAATGGTTCAATCGAAGTGCGCTTGAGTCTTTAATCCCCGATGTAGATATTTTTGTTGAAACTTTGCAAATTATCGACCATTTATTTACTACCTTTTCTGTAATTCCTGCCACCATTTAATAAAATGCTGAAAGAGCAGAAGGGCGTCAACATCTTTTAAACAACTTCCTGTTTGACATGTTCTCAGGACGGGACATCTTTTATTAAAAATTTTTCCGTAAGGGCATGCACCCTGAAAAGCAAAATGCTTCGGACCTTCAGGCCGATACTTAACTGCCAATGAAGGGCCGAAAAAACTGTAGGTAGGTGTAGAAGTTGTACCAGCCAAATGGAGGGGTAAAGAATCCATCGAAAGCACAAGGTCCATGTTGCTCATTAAATTTTGAAGGACAGAAAATGAAAAACGATTAGGAACTAATGAATTACCTTTAAAATAGGCTGATAGTTCTTCGCATATTTCTTTTTCATCTAAAGACCCCCAAATGAAAAGAAATCTCGCCTTTATTTGGATATGCATTTGGTTTAAAAAAAGATGCAATGTTTCTTTAGACAGGCGTTTATTAATCCAATGTGAGCCTGGGCAGACCATTATCTTAGGCCCCCCTTGCAGCTTTGGATCCTCTAGCAATTCATTAATTTTGTCGTGACTCTCAAAATCTATTTTTAGCTCTACACCTTGAAAAGAGCCTGCGGATTTCTGTATGGTGTTTTGCACTATAAAAAGATAATCATCTCGAATATTATAGCCAGGCGGGGGATCGAAACGAAGATGGGTGAATAACAGATTAGGCCATTCAGAGACTGTTTTTTTGCCGAAACCTATCTTATATTTACTTCGGGCAAAAGCTGTACATAAACCTGACTTTGTATTACCTTGCAAATCAAAAATGTAATCATAATAGCACCCCCTTATTTGCTTGATAGCTTTAATCAAATGGCCCCAAGTTTTTTTTTGCAAAAAGTTTCGGCGCCACTTTTTTGTTTCAATGGAGAACACGTTGGTTAGAAGGGGGTGAGCTTCAAGGAGCTCTTTAAATGACCTTTCAACCACCCAATCGATTTGGGCTTCAGGATAATAAGTCCTAAGGTAGTCTAAAACAGGAAATGCGTGGATTATATCTCCCAGTGAAGAAGTTTTTATAATTAAAATCTTCATCAAATGAATAATTCTCGCTTAGCTCTTTTAAAATCTTCAGGCAAGTTAGACCTTACTTTAATTAATTTTCCTGTGACAGGATGGTGAAATTCGATGGATTCGGCATGCAGAAAATAACGGGAGGCGGGATAGGGACATTCAAAGTGCCGACCATATTGATGATCTCCAAGGATGGGATGCCCTATTCCTGCGAGATGGACTCTGATCTGATGCGTGCGTCCTGTTTTTGGAAAGCACACCAATAAAGAAGCTCCATTCCCCTTTTTAATACATGTCCACTCCGTATAGGCATAAAGCCCATGAGCAGACTTAACAGCCCCCCAAATAGTCTGTCCGGGAATCTTTTTAATTTTTCCAAGATAATTTTCAATGGTCCCTTTAGGCTTTTCCATTAACCCGTCGACTATTGCCTGGTAAGTTTTTTTTACCTGGAGCTCTTTAAATTGTCCGACTAAGTAGTCTAAGGTTTCTCTGTTTTTACTTAGTAGAAGTACCCCTGTCGTATATCGGTCTAAGCGGTGGACTAAACTGAGGGAAGAATGATAAGACTTTGTCAAAGTTAAAATTTCTTTTGGCTCGCAAGCCAATCCTGAGGGCTTGTCATAGGCTAAAATAACGTCATCTTCAAAAAGAATACGCCCTGGCTCAAATTGAAAAAAAGGAGAAACCGGAGAGGTCTCAAGCGTCAATAGAATACGGTCCCCCCTGCCTAAAAGAGTCGATGCAAATCGCTCCACTCGTCCGTTGATTTGACAGGCATTATTTTCAATTAAGCGTTTTAAATGGCGGGAAGAAAACTTTTCACTTAAGCGATCTTTTAAGAAAACAATAAGTTTAACGCCTGAATCAGAAGAAGAAACGACCCATTCAGGCATAACATTAAAGCGGAGTAAATTGTTTTAAAAACCGAAGATCATTTTCTGTAAAGAGACGGATATCCTTAATTCCCCTTAACATCATGACCAAGCGCTCTAATCCCATTCCCCATGCAAAGCCGCTGTACTGTTCGGGATCGATTCCTCCATTGAGAAGGACCTCAGGATGAATCATCCCAGCTCCCGCTACTTCAACCCATCCTGATTGCTTACAAAGCTGGCATCCCTTGCCCTGGCAAACAAGACAGGTAATATCAACTTCCATCCCTGGTTCGACAAACGGAAAGTAACTTGGGCGGTAACGTGTTTCAATGTCCCGCTTAAAAAGTTTTTTTAAAAATTCATCCATCGTAGAAAGCAAATCAGAAAATGTCACATGTTTATCCACGTAAACCGCTTCAACTTGATGAAAAAAAACATGGGATCTTGCCGTAATAGTCTCATTTCGATAAGCTTTTCCCGGCGCAATAATCCGGATGGGTGGCTTATTGCTTTCCATCACCCTGGCTTGAATATTTGACGTATGGGTGCGTAGGAGAATGTGGGGTGCGATGTAAAATGTATCCTGCATATCCCTGGCTGGGTGCTCGGGAGGAAAATTCAACACTTCGAAATTATAATAATCGTTATCAATTTCAGGACCATGCTGAACTGAAAAACCCATTCCTTCCAGAATAGTGATAATTTGGTCCATGGCCTGGGTCAAAGGGTGCTTGCGTCCGATAAAATCTTTTCGGCCAGGAAGAGTAATGTCAATGGCCTCTTCGGCAAGTTGCCTAACTTCTTCCTGAGCAATCAGTTTTTTTTCAAGCTCTTCGCAGACATTGGTCATGAATTCTTTCAATTCATTGATTGACTTTCCAGCATGCGGTTTTTGTTCAGGAGGAACATCTTTTAAATTTTTCATCAAATTTTGTAAAGGCCCTTTTTTGCCCAAAAATTTGATTTTAATCGCATCTAGATCTGCGGAAGTACGTACTCCTTCCATTTCATGGACAAATTGTTCTCGAATTTCATTGATCGATGGCTGCATAGAAATTTACCTTAGAGGGATCAGAAGATTTAAGACGAGAAAAAAGAAAGAGCAAAATGATTAATTTTGCTCTTTCAAAGTATTCAGGTTTTAAGCCAAAGCTTTTTTAGCATATCCGACCACAGCAGCAAAGCTGTTTGGATCCCGGATAGCCATATCAGCCAAAACTTTTCTATCTAGTTCACATCGCGCTTTTTTTAATCCATAGATAAATTTACTATAGGATATTCCGTTTATTCGTGCAGCAGCATTGAGGCGCATAATCCATAAACTGCGAAAATTACGCTTTTTTTGTTTACGGTGAGCATAACTATATGCTAACGCGCGCATTACTGCACCACTTGTTAAACGCAAATGGTTTTTTCGATCTCCGACAAAACCTTTGGCTAACTTGAACATTCTCTTTTTGCGACGATGAGAAGCTACAGCATTGGTTGCTCTAACCATAGCTAGTCTCCACATTTAAACATTTTTACCGTCTAGTATACTGAACGGCTCATTCAATTGACTTAAACCTCTGTCTAAGTCTCTGGGCTTTTTGTCAGATAAGGATGCCCTATCTATATTCTACAAGCACATTAAACGCTTATAAGTCTTCAGATGACCATCATCCACTAGACTTGGTCTGCGCAATTGACGCTTGCGCTTAGGTGTCTTACCGGTCAATTTATGACGCTTGCCCGGTCGGCTTGCTTTGAGCTTGCCTGTAGCCGTCACGCGAAATTTGGAGGCGACGGACTTGCGCGTTTTCATTTTAGGCACTTGATCTTCTCCTAAATTATAAAATCGGTTGAACCTTCGTTTTGTCTTCTCTTCTCAATTTAGGGAGCCTGCATTTTATGTTCATTCTTCCCCACCTTAAAAATATCAATTACTATATTTTATCAAGGAAAAGAACTCTACTCTTGCACGACACCTTACTTTAAGGAGATAAATCCAAAGCTCAGGTTATGAGGAAGCTTTTACTTCTGTTCTTGAGAGTTTTTAAACTATTCGTTACCCGAACTTTCAGTCCCACTACTCTGCTTGACTCCCTCTTTCTTTTTTTTTGCTCCAGGTGCTAAAACAACAAGCAGCATGCGCCCCATCATTTTGGGTGGCGATTCAGTTGTTGAAACATCTTCCAGAGCCTGACACATTTCCCGGACAATTTTTTCCCCGATCTCGGTATGCATCATCTCGCGCCCACGATAAGTACAGGTGATTTTAACTTTGTTGCCATCTTGTAAAAAATCACGGGCATGTCTTGTTTTTGTTTCAAGGTCATGGTCATCAATGTTCGGCTTAAGTTTAATCTCTTTCACCTTAATTTGATGCTGTGCCTTTTTATTTTCCTTTTCACGCTTGCTTTGATCATATCTGAACTTTCCAAAATTCATAATCTTGCAAACAGGTGGAACAGATCCGGGAACGATTTCCACTAGATCTAGCCCTTGTTCTTCTGCCATGGCCAAAGCTTCAAAAAGGGCAATAATCCCTATTTGTTCACCTTCATTACCAATGACTCGAACTTTTGGAGCGCGTATTTCTCTATTAACTTTCAAGCTAATCTACTTTCTCCTCTTCATACATTTTTTTCTGCCGGGCCAGTACACTTTGGACGCAAACATTCTTGCTGTATTAGGTCTAAAATTTCTTCCAACTTCATTGATTCACTTTTTCCCGGACGCCGCATTGATCGCACAGTCACTGACTGTTTTTTAATTTCCTGATCTCCAATAATGAGAAGATACGGGATCTTCTCTTTTTCGGCACTGTGAATCTTTTCACCTAATTTTACTTGTCTCAGATCAAGAGCAGCTCTTAATCCACGCCGCCGGCAGCTCGCTTCAACCTCTTTTGAGTAGGCATGGCTTAAGTCCCCGATGGCTAAAATACGAATCTGTTCGGGTGCGAGCCAGAGAGGAAACACCCCTTCCCAACGTTCTATTAACAAAGCGATCAGCCGACCTAACGGCCCAAATGCACGCCTAATTAAAATATTTGCCTCATTAGAGGCAATTGTCAGAGAAGGTCCTGCCCATTCCCGACCCATTTCATCCGCTAGTCTAAGCTCCAGACGAGGCCCTTCCAGACACCCTTCTTCCAGGAGCTCCTCTTGCAGCGGGAAATGCAAAGAGAGGGTTTCAAGGGTCTTTTTCATCCACTTGAGAGTCTCTTTTTCCTGTCTTCCATTCACACTTTTCTGTCTTGAGGCTATCACATACCACTGCGCCTCAAAATCAAAGATTGTAATGATTTGTTCAATGAAAAGCAAGGAAGAAATGAATTCCTTAGAAAGTTGGCCTGCAGAACAATCAATTGTGGTGAAATCTTCCAACTGGCATGGCAAAGTGATTAACCCTTCATTCAAAAGGGAAGCTTCATTTTTATAAAGCAGGGCCCACTCTAAAAACCTTATTTCTTCAGAAAGCACAGTATTTTGTTTTAAAAGATAAATATGCTGAGGCAAGCGTGTGGAACTTAACGTAAGCGTTTGATCCTGATAAAGAAATGGTTCAAACGTAGAGAGGTTTATTTTATCTTCCTGAACGACAAAAGGGGTGTGAACTTTTTGAAAAGGAAAATGATTTTGAAGTTCCTCTTCAAGCCATTGTTGTAAAAGATTTTTTACTATTTCCCCCTTGGGATGCCAGAAACATTCTAAAGGGCTTAAGTTGGAAGGGAAACTAAATAAATTAAGCTCAGGCCCCAAGACTTGATGATTTTTCTTTTTAAAATAGCTTTCACGTAATTTTAAAAACTTTTTTAGAATTTGGTTATCGCTAAAACAAGTACCGGTGATTCTGGTGTAAACATCTCCCTGTTCTTCCTGCTCGGTACTGATCTCAAGAAGCTTTAAAGAGGCGATCTCATCCGATGAAGCAATATCTAAAAACGGGCAAACACCGTAAAATTTATTAATACGGACTAGATTGAGCATATTTTGCTCTTCCTGTTCCACCAACTCTGCCAGTAATGGCTGTTGCTGATGAAGCAATAAATCCTGCGCGTTTTGCCGCATCATCGTCACCATTTGAAGCGAATGCCCTTCTTTAACAAAGGCTTTTAACTTTGTTTCAATCAGCGGCAGCAAAGTCTCATCTACTCTCTGTTCAAAAACAAAATCATAATAAAATCCATAAGAGGTCATCCCGCCGCCAGCCAAATTAGCTGTGGGAAAAAGTTCCCAAACAGTACAGGCAAGCAATTCAGCTGCGATGCGTCTTTGCTTTTGAAGTTCAGGTGATGAATGAAGAAATGGCATAATCCTGATGAATCTATGAGAAGTATGAGATATAGCTGACTCGAACAGCTGACCTCCACGATGTCAACGTGGCGCTCTAACCAACTGAGCTAATATCTCATAGATGGAAGTGAAAACTATATTGCACTTGGATATTTAATTCAAGAATTTAATGAAAAATTTCTTTGTGTCAAGACCGTACCAAATAAACTCTTCGGCCGTTATGTATATTTTCAGTTAACGCCTCTTCCACAGTTGGTTTTGAGTAAGCAAATGTTTCTTCTAGTCTTGTGATGCGATCATCCAAAGACAAACCACTCACAGAGACATTTTCCCATCGATACCAAGGATTATATTCAATAGGATTAATACCGACAAAAATTAATTTTTGAGGCCCTAATTCCATAAATACTGGATCTGCATCGATAACAGTCCCTTCTTCTGCGTAAACAACAATATTTTTCGTAGGTTGATTAAAGTTATTTTGCCTAATTTGGTTCAACTGGTTCTTTATTCTTTCGAGACTTAATCTTTCTTCAGGAGACCCTAAATAATGATCAACTGGTGTAAAATGTAGGATGGTAAAAAAGTGAAGTTCACGTACGGTTTCAGAAAGATAACCTAACCCTTTGAATGCGCTGCCTATAATTAAGCCTGGAATGATTAGCACTATAGAAGCAATTTTTTTCAATAAGTTTATTTTAAAATTGCCAGTGTATTCACTCTCGTGATCAAGTATGACTGACCCCTGGTGGTTAGTGATTGTCACTTTATTCCCATCAAAAAGAAAACGCACCGGTGATAGACACCAATCGCCATTTGAGTATACCAACAAATAAACTTTGAGTCAACTAACCGGTGATGTAGCCAGAGGGCTTAAAGGCAACAGTCCCAAGTGCATCGCGCTAGTACCGAAAATTTGTGTTATATAATTACTTTATCGCCATTATGCTTTGCCTTGATGGCCGCGGCCAGCTCTTCGAAAGGTTTTAATTTAATTTGCCCCAGCTCAATCAAATAGCCTTCATACTTAACAAACCTATCCCCGGCGTCAAACCATGCATCTTGTTTGGCAAATCTCTCAAAAAAAGTTTGGCACTTTAATTTTTCACCTTCATCCTTGAAGCGGATTGTAAAAAAATTTCTTCCAAGCTTGTCCCTTCCCCTCATAATCGGCGCGCTCATTTCTTCCGGCTTAATAAAATCAATGAGACCTGTAAAACCCTCCCGGTCGCCTATATCAAGAATTGGCAAGGTCTCATATTCTTCCTGACCTCCAAATAAACTCTTCATTGTGTCAAAGACAGCCTGCTTTTTTCTTTTCAACTCATTCTGACTTTCAACTAGTCTTAATAGCAATTTTTGATTTTGGAAAGCCTGGCTTAAATCAGCATGCTGCCTTTGAAGCGTTACTAAATCAAAATCTTTCGTTAGTGTATTGATTACTTCAATCGAAGCATATAAGTCTTGATTGATTTTAATCGATTCCTTTATGGAAGGAAATGTATCGCTAAATAAATTTGAAATGGTAGAAGGAAAGCAATAAATACATGATACTGAGTAACCAAATAAGTTATTATTTAAGTTTACAAGTTCATTAATTTTTGATTCTTTGCATTTTAATAAATTATCATATTTTTCAATTTGAATTGCAACCTCAGTAAGTTTTGAAAATATTTCTTTTAACTTAAAAACAATGGGTGGAAAAAACTTTTTATTATCTCCAATTTGTTTAAATGTTTTATTTACAGTTCTTAGCTTGATTACATCTTTATAATTAAGAAAATCCAATACATTAAATTTCAAATCTATTAAAAGCGAATTAAAATCTACAGTCATATTCATAAATAAATCCATTTTGTTATAGTAAAACATAATACTAACAAATTAAGATTAAGAAAAAATTAAATTGTAAGCTTATGGCTCATGGTTATATGCCTCTAAATTATTTGGAAATCTATTATAATTCAATTGTTTAATTATGCGACCCTATTATTAGGCAAGAATTATGGTTTAAATTTTTTTACCTTGAAAGAAGGCTTGGATGGCGGCAGCATTGCGTGCTGAAATTCCCTTCACTTGGCGCAGCTCCTCATCAGTCGCCAACTCGACTTTCTTAAGGCTTCCAAAATGCGTTAAGAGGGCTTTGCGCTTGGCCGGACCGATTCCCGTTATATCATCCACCGCACTGCGTAGAGTTTTTTTTGAGCGGCGCTTCCGATGAAACGTAATCGCAACACGATGCGCCTCATCCCTAATCTTCTGTAATAGAAATAGGATCGGCGACCGAGGGTTAAGCATAATAGGTTCTTTCTTGTTTGGAATAAAGACTTGTTCCAACGTCATCCCTTTATCGTGACGTCCTTGCTCTTTTGCTAAGCCGATCACGTCCACGCCAGTCACATTGAGTTCTTCAAGTACCTTAATGGCAATATTGAGCTGCCCTTTCCCTCCGTCCACTACAATAAGATCAGGCATATCATTCTCTTCTTTAGCCCTTTTATACCGGCGCATTAAAACTTCCTGCATGGCTGCATAATCGTCGGGTTTAGTTCCTGCTTTAAGCCTGAAAAGACGGTATCTTTTGCTCTCTTTTAATCCATCGGTAAAAGCAACCATCGATGAGACTGCTTCAGTCCCTGCAATATTTGAGTTGTCAAAACATTCAATACGGGAAGGATAGTGGTTTAGCCCTAATTGCTCCTGCATTTCCAGCAAAGTCTTTTCTCTGATAAAGGAGGCATTTTTTTGCGCCTTAAATTGCGCTTCGGCGTTTTTTTGGGCCATTTCCAATAAGACTTTTTTCTCACCCCGGCTAGGCACATGCAATTTTATTTTGCGCCCTAGCCGTCCTGACAGGATATCTTCGACAGAATGCTCATTCCCCATTTTAACCGGTAAATAAATTTCCGGAGGAATTTCTTCCCCTTTTTCATAGTGCTGTAAAAGAAATGAGGCGATCAATTCGTGATCTTCTTCGACTATATTGGAAAATTCAAATTGACGCGACCCGGTCAAACGTCCTCCCCTAAAAAAGAGCAGGGCGAGTATAATTTCATGCCCTTCACGAAAGAGGCCGAGCGCATCCGCATCAAGTCCCAGCGGCCGGTCGACATGCTGGCTTTCAATTGTTTTTTCAATGTAGCGAATGCTCTTAAGGATCTGCTCGGCTTTTTCAAATTCCAAAGCTTCCGAGCGAGATTTCATTTCATCATATAAGTCTTTAAGAACTTCTTTGTCCTGCCCCCGCAAAAATTTTATAGTCCGCTGAAGATGATGGGCATAATCTTCCTCTGTGCACTCTTTAGTGCAAGGTCCGGAGCACCTTTTCATTTGGAAGAGGAGGCAAGGGCGCACGCGCCGTGCCATTTCCTGGTCAGAGCACTGTCTAAGTGGAAATAAACGATTTAAAAGATCGAGGGTTTGGCGTGCGGCGTGCGCACTAGTATAAGGACCAAAATAAAGGCCGTCTGGTTCTGGTACACCTTTATAGCGGACCAGTTTAACGGCCGGCCAGGGATCATTAATTGAAATTTTTAAAGCAATGTAGCTTTTATCATCTTTCAGTAATGCGTTATAGCGGGGCTTATGCTGTTTGATTAAATTATTTTCTAATAACAGCGCTTCCTTTTCCGAGGTGACAATGATCGTATCGATCCAGGCAATTTTGGCTACCAAATAAGGGACCATTAAACGGCCGTCCCTGCCAGGAGCAAAATATTGCTTCACCCGCTGGCGCAGGTTTTTAGCCTTGCCTACGTAGATGACCGCCCCTTCACTATCTTTCATTAGATAAACGCCCGGCAGTCCAGGAAATAAATCGATTTTTTTAAGGTCGTAAGACATAAAATTTATTGAATAATTGGCAACTTTTTTTCCTGCATAGCGAGTTGTCCGCACGCAGCATTGATATCATCCCCTTTCGTATAACGACAGGTATTCACAATATGCGATCCGAATAAAACACTCCGGAATTGTTTAATCACCTTTTTCTCAGGCCGATTTAAACGCATGCCAGGCACTGGATTATAAGGAATTAAATTGACTGTGCATTGCTTCCCTTTTAATAAATGAGCTAATTCATGGGCATGGTCAGGATGATCATTGATCCCAGCTAAAAGGATGTATTCAAAAGTAATGTCACGCTTTGTTTTTTGGGTATATTCATCCATAGCAGACAAGATATCTTCAAGTGGATATTTTCTTGCATAGGGAATAATTTTTTTGCGGATATGCTGGTTGGGGGCATGTAAAGACAATACAAGGTTAACTTTTAATCCTTCCTGGGAAAGACGCTTGATCCCTTCTACAATACCAACAGTTGATACAGTGATCCGCCTTTGCGAAATATTGCAAAAATCTGGGTGGCTTAGCAAACGGATAGAGGAAATGACAGATTCATAGTTCTTTAGCGGTTCGCCCATACCCATGTAGACAACATGGGATACTCTTTCATTTTTTGGAAGCAGCCATTTATTGATCTGCAGGACTTGTTCAACAATTTCAGTCGGCCGCATATTTCTTGAAAAACCCTGCTGTCCGGAAGCGCAAAAAGCACAGCGTGCCGGGCAACCCACCTGGGAAGAAACGCACACAGTCCTGCGAGTGCCTGAAGAGATCAAGACTGATTCGACCAAATTCCCATCTCTTAAGCGCCATAAAAATTTGACAGTCTCATTATCTTTGGATTCTGTGAAACGTACAAGCTCCAAAACGGGCAATCGTATTTCCTTTGAAAGTTTATCCCTCAGATCACGGCTTAAATCAGACATTTCATCCCAGGAAAGAATTCCCTTTTGATAAATCCAATTTATTATTTGCTTAGCACGAAATTCTTTTTCGCCATGATCTTTCAGCCATTTAACAAAATCATTATAATCTAAATCAGCATAGTCCATAAATCGCCACTTTTTGAAGTTATTTTTATTTCATTATAATTCAATTAGAGATATATAGCCAGTGCTCAAATTTATTATTGCGAAAGTTTTTTTTTGTTGACTATTACATATCCAAATGCTATACAATCTCCGAGCTATCTACGAAATAATCAAAATTCAATGAATTATACATTTATTTCCTGAGCTTAGAGGGTATTTATAAAGTATGATCTGGATTACTATAGTTATTTGCTTTATAACGCCCTCTTTAAACACTTAAAACTAAATGGAGCTATCAAATGTTAAAAAAAATGTTATGTACTCTTGCTCTCGTTGCCTGTGTGTTCGGACTTCAAGCTGAAGAAGGTCAGGATAAAGACTCAAGCGCAGAAATTTTGGCTTGCGATGGCTCTGATGAAAATTGTGAATCTGTTGAAAACCTATTAGTCCTTTTTAACGACAAAGATGATGAAGAAACTAGCAATCCTGGTGAATTTTTAGCATGTAAAAATTGCGATTAAATTTTGTGATCACTCCCTAATTGGGGAGTGATCCAATTGACAAAAAATATGACCTCTTCATTCAGGCTAAAAATTTAACGCAAAGTGCAAAGATAATAAATTTTTAGCAACTTCACGAATTTGCATTGAATTTCTTGTTGAGCTTAGATTAAACAGGTTCTTAGCCAAAATGTCGAAAAACAACAATTTTCAATAAGGTATATAAGCAGTGCAAACTTTTCAGCAATATTTAAGAAATCTTTCTGCCTTTTGGGAAAACCAGGGATGCATCATTCATCAAGGCTATGATCTTGAAGTTGGGGCAGGCACATTTAATCCAGCGACCTTTTTACGCAGCCTTGGGCCTGAGCCGTACAAGGCAGCCTACATTGAACCTTGCCGGCGCCCTTCAGACGGCCGTTACGGAACTAATCCCAATCGATTGCAACATTATTTTCAATTTCAGGTTATCCTCAAGCCCTCTCCTCTTAATATTCAAGAACTCTATCTGCAATCCCTTGAAGCGATTGGTTTTAATTTAAAAGAACATGATATTCGTTTTGTGCATGACGATTGGGAGTCACCTACGCTTGGAGCCTGGGGTTTAGGATGGGAAGTCTGGATGGACGGAATGGAAGTCACTCAATTTACTTATTTCCAGGCTGTGGGAGGAGTTGAGCTCAAACCTGTGACTGGAGAAATAACTTACGGAATTGAGCGTCTTGCTATGTATTTGCAAAAAGTCGATACCATTTTTGATTTGAAATGGAATGACACGCTAACATATGGGGATATTTACCATCAAAATGAGATCGAATGGAGCCA
The DNA here is from genome assembly GCA_013695355.1 of Candidatus Protochlamydia sp. GTDB lineage: Bacteria > Chlamydiota > Chlamydiia > Chlamydiales > Parachlamydiaceae > Protochlamydia. Next base: position 127,952 of record JACDAQ010000014.1, on the reverse strand, counting down.
TTATAACTTTGAAAAGGCCTCTGCTTCAATGTGGCTGCGTCATTTCGAAGATTACGAAAAAGAGGCTTCTCTGTTGATCCATGCCGAACTTCCGATCCCTGCCTATGATTTTGTGATGAAAGCCTCGCATGCTTTTAACCTTTTGGACGCACGTGGAGTCATTTCCGTCACTGAGCGGACGGGGTATATTGGACGGATCCGTGATTTAGCCCGGCAGGTGGCTGAAAGTTATTTAAAAAGTCGCGAGAAGCAAGGTTTCCCCTTATTAAAAAAAACCAAGGAGTGTTCTTATAATCCTGAAGTACCCACTCATCCTACCCTTAATGATAATTTAACGAACATTCATCCTGATGATGCGGATGATTTTTTATTTGAAATCGGGTCTGAGGAGCTGCCTGCTTCTTTTATAAAGATTGGCGGACAAAATTTGGAAAAGGCGATCAGGCATTTATTGGAACAAGAAGAGATAGCCTTCGAGCGCATCAGCCTCTACGGCACCCCGCGCCGCTTAGCAGTCTATGTGCATCAGCTCGCTAAAGGGAAGCCTTCCCAGTCAATCGAAAAAAAAGGTCCTGCTCTCGATCAAATCTATCACCCCGATGGGCAACTAAAGCCAGCCGGCGAAGGGTTCTTCCGTTCTTTAGGAGTTGAAGCTCCAAATAAGCAGGCCCTCCTGAAAAATGAGATCCAAGGCCTAACCATCCGTTCCATCAAAGGGACTGATTATGTCTTCGGGACACTTTTTAAACCAGGACGGACCACGGCATCTTTATTAGCCGAATCCCTTCCTCAAATTATTGTAAGTCTTGAATTTCCTAAAAAAATGCACTGGGGAAATTCAGATCTTACTTATGCTCGTCCTTTACAATGGATTGTCTCGCTTTTTGGGGATGATACCGTCCCTTTTCAATTGGAATATTTGACGGCCGGACGCATCACATATGGCCATAGGCAAACAAATTCCGCTCCATGCGCTTTATTGAATGCCAGAGACTACCTTAAAACGCTTAGACAAAATTCTGTGATTGCAGACCCGGCGGAACGGGAGGAAAAGATTTTAGAACAGCTGGCAGATCTTGAATTGAAACATGGAGTCCACATAATTGAAAAAGAGCGCGTTATTCCCCAGGTATTAAATTTAGTAGAATGGCCTTTTATGGCCCTGGCTAATTTTCAAACTCGCTTTTTGAAAGCCCCTAAAGAAGTATTAATTTCTGAAATGGTCGAGCACCAAAAATATTTCCCCGTGATAAATAAAGACAATACTTTAAGAGACCTTTTTGTAATTACAGCCAACGTTCTTCCTACTGAAGAAATACTCCGCGGGAATCAAAAAGTCCTGTCAGCCCGTTTATCCGACGGGATTTTTCTTTATGAGGAAGATTTAAAAATTCCATTGGAAACTTTTAACGAAAAATTAAAGAAAGTTACTTATCAAAAAGAACTGGGAACGGTGTATCAGAAAATAGAACGCATTCAGTCACATGCTAGGGTTATTCAACGTTTCCTTGGCATCAGTTCTCTTCAGCTTGTCGAAACGGCCGCCAAGCTATGCAAAGCCGATTTAGCTTCTAACATGGTATATGAATTTCCCGACTTACAAGGAGTGATCGGTAAGTACTACGCATTAGCCCATAACGAAGAGCACGAAGTGGCCCAGGCTATTGATGAACATTGGATGCCTCGTGGAGAAAACGCTCCCCTGCCTGCAAGCGAAACAGGTGTCATTGTCAGTTTGGCTGATAAAATCGACAATCTCATAGGATGTTTTGCAATTGACCTCAAACCGACTTCATCGAGTGATCCCTATGCTTTGCGAAGACAGATTCTTGGTGTGATAAAAATTTTAATCAATGGAAAGTATGCTCTCCCACTAAAGAAAGCTCTGGATCAATGCATTGATAATTTCCCTTCTTCTTTGATAAAAAACAAACTTCAGCTAATTGAGGAGCTTGAACAATTCATTATTAACCGTGTGAAAACTGTGTTTCTCGATTATGGATTTTCTAAAGACGAAATAGAGGCGAGCCTTTCTCATGGCTGTGTTGATATTTATGACACGTTTTCTAGGGTCAAAGCCTTGCATCACTTCAGAAAAGATTCGGTCCATCAATTTACTTCTCTTTTTGAAGTTTACAAACGGGCCAAAGGGCAAATTCAGGGAAACGATGGGGCTAATGTTTCTGTGGCACTGCTAAGGGAAGAACCTGAAAAAAAGCTTTATCAGCTGCTTGAAGGACAACAAAAGGCATTTGAAGATTCCATTTCAAAAAGGGACTATAACCAGGCTTATGAGTTGATCGCAAAAGTTCAGCCCGCCTTAGCTGATCTTTTTGATAAGGTTAAGATTTTGTCTGATGAAGAACAGATCAGAAAAAACCGTTTGGCCTTACTGTATAAGGTGTTTAATTTATTTGGCGAAGTATTGGATTTTAGTAAAATTCAGGAAAAAAAATAGCTACTAAATTTTTAAGCTGTTTAAAAAGATCGTAGACATTGAACGTTCAAGATTTGGTTTTCTAGTTTCACTTAAGGCTAGAAAGACCATATATTACAGCCAAGGTCAAGCGCAGCGCAGGCCTGGGTAAGTTCAGCAAAAAAAAGAGTCCTGAAAGGACGGCATAATGTGGTAAAGCAACCTAGCAGCAGGCCAACCAAAATCCAAGTTCCCATTAATATAAATCTTTTAGTTCAAATAGCGCTCTTTTTGATCAGCCCTTGGAATAACACACTGTGTTATAGGAAAAAAACGGTGGCGGTTTTTTGCAACTAGACGGTAGCCCCAGTCAAATAAAAAGGAAGGCAAAAATGAAAGCGTCCCAATTATAGCCCAGGCATCGCCTAATAGCCAGGTTATTCTAAATACAGCCTTTGATAAAACATAGATCTCAGGATCAATTGATTCGTAATTTTCAATTAAAACGATGCTGTCGGCCTGTTTAAGGCTGGAAGGAAGGGCGGCCAAAAGTTTTTTTGCGGTTTCTCCTTGCAGCGGCGCAAAAACAAATATTTCTTGCGTATCTGCGTTTAAAAGGAATTGCACAACATGATCGCACAACCCGCATTCCCCATCGTAGAAGACCAAATGCTTCAAACGTTTATCTTTTTCCAAAGCAGCTCCTTACTATAGCTTTATTTTGGGTGGATTTCGCTTCAACTCATCGAATTGTTGGATCAATAGGAAAGCTTCCTCGTCAGAACAGCTGCCGCTTTGGACCTTGATTTTGATATCTTCCCTTTTTAACATCCAATTCCGGTCTAATATTTTTTGAACCGTTTCGATTAAAAGTTGCTCGGCCCGCTCCTTATTAATTCTTTTCTGGATTAAATCGGACAAAACTAGCTGCCCCTCTGCATCGTCTAAATCAATAGCCAATGAAAGAAGGTCGCAAGGCCGCTGGTTCTCATAATTTTCTTTATAGACCTCAAATATTTTTTGGCAAATGCTAATTCTGAAATCTTCTTTCATTAAATTTGCTCTTACAATTTCAACCAGACGGTTCAATTCTTGTCCAAATAACAAAAGCCAGCGCAGCAGATCAGTTTCCAAAATACGGTCGGGATCAATGCTTTGATGTCCCACACTTGCAGACTTTTTAATATAGATATTCGGCAAGTGGTCTTTCCCTACTCCTATTATATCTTCGGGTACTTTTAAAATATGGGCAAGTTTGCGCAATGTTTCATGCACCATTAAAGGATGGTCCCATTCCCTGATCATTTTCGTCGCTTTCTGCACCATTTCATTTTTGCCCGCGGGAGAATCTAAATTAATGTCCTGCGATAAATGCTTTACAAGAAATTGAATGTAATCGCTGCTTGAAGTCAGTAATTTCAAAAAAGCATCGGGACCTTGGCTAAGGATAAAGCTATCTGGATCGCTGCCTGCCGGCATATTAACTATGCGGACCTCGATCCCCTCTTTTTGAAAAAGATGACCTATTTTACTTGCAGCTTCCTGCCCTGCTTTGTCAGAATCCATTGCAAGATAGACCTGGTTTAAACCCAAATTCACCAGCTCTCGAACATGCTCTTCTCCAAAGGCAGTGCCCTGACCAGCTACCGTCAGGTTGAGCCCTGTCTGGATCAGACGCAAGGCATCGACCTGCCCTTCAACAATGATAGCTTTCCTTTCTTTAGCAATGCGCCTGCGTGAATAGTTCAAACCAAATAATACTCGAGATTTTTTAAATAAGGGCGTTTCTGGCGTATTGACGTATTTGCCACCAAAAGTCTCTTCCTTATACTTCCGGCCGGAAAAGCCAATGATGTTTCCTAGATGGTGGTGGATGGGAAATAAAATCCGGTCATTAAAGAACTCCCTAATCTGGCCGTTCTGATTCGAAGCCAATAGGCCGGCTTCCAGCATGACCTCATCCTTGATCCCTTTGGAATGCATGATCTTTCGAAAAATTCCGGAGCTCTTTGGGGCCAGTCCGAGTTGAAAATGCCTGATAAACTGAAGGTCTATTCCCCGCTCATAGAGATACGCTAAAGCTTCATGTCCTTCAGAGGTATATAAAAGATAGAAATGAAAAAACTGCGAGGCTATTTCAAGGGCTGTTTTTAAAACCACCTTATTTAGCCCCTTCGGTTCGCTCCCCTCTTCTACTTTTTCAAGATGAAGATGAAAACGCTGGCCTAGGCTCTCCACCGCTTCGCTAAAGCTTATTTTTTGATGGGCCATCAAAAATTGGATCGCATCTCCGTGAGCGCCGCAGCCAAAACAGTGATAGTGAGAATCTCCTTTCTGAACAATGAAAGAGGGTGATTTTTCATCATGGAAGGGGCAAAGTCCTTTGTAGGAAGCTCCACTGCGTTTTAAATCCAAATGGGAAGATAAAACCTCGACCAGATCGACCCTTTGTTTAAGGGCCTCTAAACTTTCTTTCTTAAAAATCGCCATTAACTTAACCACCTGTCTATATACCCAAGTGAACTCTAATTTTTGAATTCACTTAGGTATACATTTTGCATGGATGCCCATTTGTAAACAAGTGGGACTTGCCTTTTGAAGCTTTGGTTACGGTGCTGAAATTTCATTTGAATAATCTTCTACATAAATTGGCAGGGAGTTTTCTCCGGCAAAGAATTCCTTGGCATGAGCCGATACTTTGGCTGAGTTGTCGGTAAAATAATTAAAAATTAGATGCGCAGGGATCACAGCCGAAGAAGCAATTCCCTGAAGGCCGATTTGAAGGAGAATTTTTTTAACGACCTGCCGTGCGACTAAATCAATAGAAGCTGCTGGAATTTTAAGAAGATTGCCACCGACTAGAGCAGATAAAATTTTCATTTTTACTTCTTTATTTTGAAGATCATGTCCATGCAGCGCAGCAATTAAGGCAATTTCTCTAAGTTGATGCCAAAGTTTTATCGAATAACTGGTCGGCATTCCAATCATTGGCAAGCAGCCCACAGCCATCATTTTTAACTTTTTGATCGTGCTTTGATTGCGTTGTATAGCAGCTTCCGTAGCTGCCGCCTGGTCTCCCGCAAATTCGCGAAGGTAGCGGTTTCTTCTCGAAAGTGTGGATTCAACTTCGATGGCAGGGATCCATCCTGCGAGGCCCTCGGAAGTTTTGACAGCTGATGTAGAACTGACCCCTTCAATCACATAGAAAAGCATATTTTCTAAAACATGGGCCAGCCTCTCTTCAGTGACCGGATTTATGCTATTAAAATAACTTGCACTTTCAGAAGGAGGTGCTGTTAAATCAGCTTCACTTTCAGCCGGACTGAAATAATTAATGATAGCCTGGCGTTGATAGCTATTTAGATTAATTTGCGGCCGTTGGTCTTTAACAAATGAAAGAGCTTCATCAAAAGAAAGAAGCTGATACTGCATCAAATATGCAACCACAATTGTAGCACTACGCCCCCGGCCTGCTTTACAATGCACATATACTTTTTGACCTTGTTCAAGCATGACGGCAAGATAGGCCACTCCTCTTTCGATTTCAGCATGGGTGAGAGGGCAGAAATCAACAGCTTTAATATGTTCGACATTAATACCAGCTTTATCCCAATCCAGCGGGGTCACGGGCACATTCACCCAACCAGCCTCTAATTCAAAGTCTTCTACCATTGAGAGGACCCCAGTTACGCCAAGCTCCGCTATTTTTTCCAAATGCCCTTCATTCATGAGGGGAAGAGCCCCTAAATAAATGTTATAAGGTTCAATCTTTGTCCACCAGTCGTTCTGGCCCATTTTTGTGTAACCTAGAGAGACCTCGTATTTAACCTTTTTGGAAAAAGATGAGAAATAGGAATCTTGATTTTGAGCAGGCGTTTCAGAAGATGAACCACATTCGGCGCTGACATGTTGATAACTAGTCAAAGACGCGATCAACAAAAAGAAGCAATTTAAATATTTCATAGTTTCTCTAGTTTAATTATTGTGATTTATTTTGTTTATCACTAAAACAAAAATATGCAAATGCAAAAAAAAGAATCGGTTAAAATAGCGTAAAGACGTAATTTACACTTGCGTTTTCGGTTTAAGCAATTTAAAAAAAAGTCAATTGCCGCTCTACTCCAGCATTTAAATTCACCCCCAACCCAAGCAAGCGGACAGGTATTTGTTTACGGTCCCACCCTATTTGAATTAAAGCACTATAGCTATGAAGATCAGCCTCAGGATAAAGGAGGCTTTCAACCGTCGTCGTTGTAAAATCAGCAAACTTTACCTTGGCAAAAGGCTTTTTGATTTCATACTGATCACTCACCTTACCATAGCGCCCCATCAATCTTCGAAAGAGGCCAGGGATTTGCTCTAAACAAGCCTCCAATGTGGACAAATCCTGCACGAAAGTCGATTCGACACTCAATGATTTTCTTATGCGTTCAGTAATCACCGCACGGTTGTCTATCCCGCGGCTCAATTCATACAAGGTCCATGCCCTGCTGCCAAAGTGCTCTACTAGCTGCGGAAGATCCAAAAGCTGAAGCTCCCCGCAGGTTCGAATGCCCGACAGATGCAGTCTTTTAGCTGTCACATGACCAATGCCTGAGATCTTTTCTATTGGAAGCTCCTGGATAAAGGCATCCACTTCTTCTGGGCGTATGACAAATAATCCATTAGGTTTTTTCCAATCGCTTGCAACTTTTGCTAAAAACTTGTTGGGGGCAATACCTGCCGAAGCAGTCAAGCGAAGCTCGGCCCAGATGCGTTGACGAATTTCCTTGGCGATCAGCGTGGCGCTGCCCCCAAAAGCTTCCGCGTCAGAAACATCCAAAAAAGCCTCGTCCAATGAAAGTGGTTCGATAATGTCAGTGAAAGCATGAAAAATTTCATGAATAGCCCGGCTTTCCTGCTTATATTTATCAAAATTTGGATAAATAATGACAAGATCGGGGCATAACTGCTGCGCCTTCCATGAAGGCATAGCGGAACGGACCCCATATTTCCTGGCTTTATAATTTGCGGTAGCGATGACCCCACGGCCTCGAGGATCACCTCCGACAGCAATAGGGAGTGATTTTAAGGCTGGGTTATCGCGCATTTCGACAGAAGCATAAAAGGCATCCATATCAAGATGAATAATTTTTTTAGTTTTCATGTAATTCATTTTACAAACTGACTAATTAAATATCAGTTGAATTATAACAAAATAGAGTTAAAATTACTTATACCCAAGTGAATTCAAAAATTTTTAATTTGGTATTCCATAGCACTCTATTGTATACCTCAGCACTCTATTGTATACCTCAGTTAACTCAAAAATTGAATAACTTCACTAACTTCTTCCATCTCTGTGATCTATGGGCTGTGTGGTAAAATCCTTAAAGTATTACCCACAGAGCCCACAGAGATCACAGAGAGGGAAAAGGGAATAACATCTCCTGTAAAAAAATGAAAAGTTCCAAATTACGAATCACGTTTGGTATATATACGAATAGATGAGGTGAAGAATGAAAGGTAAGAAAATCATTGTTAAAATCGGCACAAGCACTTTGACCCAAGGGGGGCAAAAGCTATCTCGCCGCTTCATGTTAGGGCTAGTCCAGCAATTGGCCCAACTGCAAAGTGAGGGAGCGCATGTTGTCCTGGTCAGTTCAGGAGCGATTGCGTGCGGCCGTGAATTACTCAATTACCCAAAAGCCGACCGCTCGTTGCCCACTAAGCAAATGTTTTCTTCTATCGGCCAGGTAAAATTAATGCAAACCTGGTCAGAGCTATTTTCCTTGTTCGATCTGCACGTTGGACAGGTCCTTTTGACCAGGGATGACTTTTCAGATCGGAAAAGGTATTTGAATGCACGCGACACCCTGCGTTGTTTGTTAAAGCATCATATTATTCCTATTATTAATGAAAATGATACGATTGCCACTAAAGAAATACGTGTAGGAGATAACGACAACTTGGCTGCGTTGGCCGCTAACCTAATAGATGCCGATCTGGTCATTTTATTGACCGACCAGGAAGGACTTTATACGGCAGATCCCCGCATTGACAAAAGTGCTAAACTCATTCCAATTGTCAATCGCATCGACGAATCAATTTTTGCTTTAGCCGGAGGGTCTTCCACATCTCTTGGGACAGGAGGAATGAGGACAAAAATAGAGGCTGCCCAGATTGCCTCTCAATGTGGTACTCGTACTGTGATTGCTTCTTCCTCGCGGCCTAATGTTTTGATTGATCTAGCCCTTGGCCAGCAGATTGGGACGCTTTTTATGGAAGAGGTATCGGCGCGCGAAAGCCGCAAAAAGTGGCTTCTCTCCGAAAAGCGAAAGGGGATGATCCATGTGGATGGTGGCGCTGAAGAAAAAATTCTTCATCATGGGGCAAGCTTGCTCTCTTCTGGTATTATAAAGACCTCTCAAACATATGAACGGGGCACGACGGTGCAAGTGATGTCACAATCCGGTGAAGCCATTGCCGTAGGAATTACAAATTATGGAAGCCAGGAAATTCAAAAGCTGCTAGGAAAGCAATCTGAAAGTATTGAAGAAATACTCGGCTATAGTTATGGCCCTGAAATTATTCACCGGACAAATATGACGCGGATTAAATTCACCGAGGAAAAAGGTAATGAAAACTGATGTTTTAAAAATGGCAAAGGCTGCCAAAAATTTAACCTTTCAAATGGCTGCTACCACACTTGCACAAAGAAACGGCGCCCTGGAGGCTATTAGAAGGAGTTTAAAGAACAAGCAGGAAGACATTCTCAAGGCTAATTCGTATGACCTTGCACTGGCAGCTCAAAATGGGCTGAATGAGGCCATGCTGGAAAGGCTATCGCTGGAAAATAAACTGGATGGGATTATCCATGATATTGGACAAGTGATCCAGCTTCCAGATCCCATTGGAGAAGTTTTTGAAGAAATAGATTTGCCAAACCAGCTTCATTTGGCAAAATACCGCACGCCCATTGGCGTATTGGGGATCATTTATGAATCAAGGCCCAATGTGACAATTGATATTAGCTCTCTAATCATTAAGTCGGGCAACTGCGCCCTTTTGAGGGGAGGATCAGAAACTCTTTCGACAAATAAAGTATTGGTTGAAATCATTCAAAGCGCGCTTAAATATGTAGAAATGCCTTCAAAAGCAATCCAATTAATCGGCAGCTCTGATCGGTTGCAAGTCAAAGAACTACTACAGCTGCACGATTATATTGATTTGATTATTCCCAGAGGCAGCGCCTCCCTCCAGGAGTTTTGCAGGAAAAATAGTACCATTCCTGTAATTACAGGTGGCATTGGAATTTGTCACTTATTCGTTGATCAATCAGCAGATCTAGATCGCTCCTTAAACGTCATTTTAAACGCAAAAATTCAACGCCCAACAGTCTGCAATTCTTTAGATACTTTGCTTGTCCATTCTGCAGTAGCCTTGGGTTTTATCCCTAAAGTCATTAAAGCCCTGGGGGCCAACAACGTTACGTTCCGTTTGGACCAGGCGGCCTGGGATATAGCCCAAAGCCCTTCCTGTAAGCCTGCTGAATTAGATGACTGGGATACAGAATGGCTAAGTCTTGTGCTCGGAATTAAAGTTGTCAATGATTTAAGCGAAGCTATTGAACATATTCATCTTCATAGCACAAAGCATAGCGATGGCATTTTAACTGAGGACCATCAAAATGCCGGACGCTTCATTAAAGAAATTGACTCTGCAGCTGTCTATGTAAATGCATCCACGCGCTTTACGGATGGAGGGCAGTTCGGTTTTGGCGCTGAAGTGGCGATCAGTACGCAAAAACTTCATGCACGCGGACCTATGGGATTAAAGGAATTGACTTCGTATAAGTGGGTTGTAAAGGGAGATTATCAGGTCAGACCGCAATAGCATTTATAAAAAATAAAATCCATCGAGAGAAAAAACAATAAAATTTATACAAACCTCTCGGCTCACTTTTAAGTCTCCCAATTGAACTTAAATTCAGTTGGGATATTTTCTTTTTTTTATTTAGTGAAAAAAACATAAAAGTGGCATCCTTAAAACCAAAATCTATGAAGGGTTCTTAAAGAAATTATTCTCCCATGAGGCGCAAATGAATGTTTTAAATGTATCTGCAAGCTTAGCCTGCCTGAATTTACTTACTGCAAATGAAACGCTCATTGAGCCAACTCATGAATTCAAGACCCATGCAAACATACAATCCTTTGAAATCTTTGAAGAGGCAAATCAGGACAGAGAAGCCTTTTGGGCTAAACAAGCGGCGAAATTACACTGGTTTTCTCCCTGGGACTGTGTACTGGACTGGAAACCTCCTCATGCCAAATGGTTCCAGGGCGGCAAAATAAATGCCAGTTATAATTGCCTGGACATTCACATGCATACCGATACGAAACATAAGACGGCCCTGATCTGGGAAGGGGAAAAAGGGGAACAAAGGACGCTAACTTACGAAGAACTTTACCTGGAAGTCAATAAATTCAGCCATGTTTTAAAATCGCTAGGGGTGCAAAAGGGCGACCGGGTAGCCATCTACCTTCCTATGATCCCTGAGGCAGCCGTTGCAATGCTGGCGTGTGCCCGCATTGGAGCAGTCCATGTGGTTGTATTTGGCGGTTTTTCAGCCGAAGCGCTTCAAGACAGGATTCAGGATGCAGAGGCAAAGGTCATTGTGACTGCCGATGGGAGCATCAGGAAAGGTAGTTTTTTTCCATTAAAATCCTCAGTTGACCAGGCCCTAAAAAATTGTTCCACAGTAGAAAATGTTATAGTGGTAAATCGAGCCTCCCAGGCCATAGAAATGTCTGAAGGCAGAGATCATTGGTATCATCAATGCATGAAGAATGCTTCCGAGTATTATGAACCAGAACAAATGGATGCGGAAGATACTTTATTTATTCTTTATACCTCCGGTACAACGGGCAAGCCGAAAGGCATTCTCCATACTACTGGAGGGTATCTTACAGGAACTAAAGCTACAACCAATTGGGTGTTTGATGTCAAGCCCTCCGATATTTATTGGTGCACGGCCGATATTGGATGGATTACTGGACATAGCTATATTATCTATGGTCCTCTTCTAAATGGAATGACACAATTGATCTACGAAGGCTCTTTAGACTGGCCTGAAAAAGATCGCACATGGGATTTAATTGAAAAACACAAAGTTACCACTTTGTACACAGCCCCAACAGCGATCAGAACATTTATGAAATGGGGTGAGGGCTGGCTTAAAAAGCATAATCTGTCATCTTTGCGCCTGTTGGGGTCTGTAGGTGAGCCAATCAACCCTGAAGCATGGATGTGGTATTTTACTCATATTGGACATCAAAAATGTCCTATCGTTGATACTTGGTGGCAAACAGAAACCGGCAGTATTTTAATTGCGCCGATCCCAGGACTATCTCCGCTTAAGCCAGGTAGTGCGACAGTACCCCTCCCGGGAATCGAAGCAGCTATTATTGGCGAGGATGGAGATGAAAAAGCCTTGGGTTCGCTAGTTATATTATCTCCTTGGCCTTCAATGCTGCGTGGGATCTATAAAGATCAAAAAAGGTTTGAAGAGAGCTACTGGAAAAAAATCAACTCCCATTACTACTTTACAGGCGATAGCGCCAGAAAAGATGAAGATGGCTATTTTTGGCTCTTAGGCCGCATGGATGATGTGATCAATGTTTCTGGCCACCGCCTTGGAAGTGCTGAAATAGAAAGCGCTCTGGTCGATCACCCAAACGTAGCAGAAGCTGCTGTGATATCTATTTATCATTCCATTAAAGGGCAGGCCATTGCGGCATTTGTGACACTTAAAGAAGGTGTATTACCAAATGAAGCCCTGGCCGACCTTCTAAAGATGCACGTTGTAAAAAAAATTGGCGCTATCGCAAGGCCGGAAAAAATCATATTTGTTTCCGATCTCCCTAAAACCAGAAGCGGCAAAATTATGCGCCGGTTGCTAAGAGATATAGCCGAAGGGCGTACAATTGGGGATGTGACAACACTGATTGACCCTTCGATGCTTAATGAACTAAAAAAAGATTACGAAGAAGACTAGGGAAATAGGACTAGTAAACAAAACTTGGTTTACAGAGCACAAGTATTTGGGTTACAGAGCATAATGGCTTTGTTTCCAGGTCACAAGTGCTTTGTAAACAGCTAATCAATCATTTAGTAAAGCATCGTTATTTGTTTTGATGTGGAAGTTTTCTAAAACTGCTTTCCAGCTCGCAACATCTCCTTGCCAATTCCAGGGAATTTGTTTGATGTAATAGTTTTTAATACGATCCAATCCCCAATCCAATTTGAAATCTTCAGTTTCATGAACGGCCAATATTGTGTAGTTCAATTTGGGATAATTTTGCTGCAAAAGATAATCCAAACACTCTATTTCTTGCCGCGAATCACCCAGTCTTACAAGCAATACCTTTTTATTTGAATTTAAAAGATTAAAAAATCTCTTTATTCTGCGGTCGTATTTTAACTTAACATCCCAATAATTGGCGAAAGGGGGGTTAGAGGTAAAATCATGGTAAGACATAATACCAAAATTCAAATCCATCACCTGAAGGCAAATAGGATCTCCTGGATAGGGCCCAATGACTGAAATTTTATCGATATCAAAAAAATTGGATCCTTGATAAGTGATAAAACCTAATAAACCGGTAGAGGGCGTATGAAACCAATCAAACGGGTAGGCGAAAGTTCTAAATCCATTGGCTTTTAATTGCCATGTCACCTGGCAGCTATTGCCCAGGCTGATTGCTTCGTCGTAAGGTTTTTCTTCAGAATGTGCACCCTGAGCTATAAAAAATATAGCCAATAAACAAGATAAAAGAGTAATTTTTTTTAGCATTTTGAACCTTTAATATTTGTTATTTAATTCCCAAATTCAGCAATAATGGTCAATAGAAAGGTGACTTTTTTTAATCCTGAATATCTTAAGGATAAAATATGCAAATTGCCATCATCGGATGTGGAAATATGGGCAGAGGCTTAGCGCAAAGACTGTCGAAAACCCACCAACTCTTTTTGTTTGACCGCCATTTTGACAAAGCAGAAAAGCTGGGACACGAAGGGTACGGAATAGCCTGCAAAGACATTAATCAAAATCTCATTTCCTCTGCAATGGTTATTCTTGCTGTGAAACCTCAGGATTTGAAAGAAGCAGCCCAATTGATCGGAAATAAATTAATAGCCTCTCAGATCCTCGTCAGTTTGCTATCTGGCACCTCGATTGCAGTGCTTAAAGCTTGCTTTCCAAATGTTCAGATTGTACGGATGATGCCTAATTTAGCCCTCATGTATGGTGAAGGAGTGATTGGCCTTACTTCTGATAGGCCGAACCAGGAACTAGTTGAGGCACAAGAAGTTTTTGAAGTATTAGGTAACATTTATTGGCTGCCAGAAAATAAAATGGATGCCTTGACAGCATTAACCGGTTCAGGCCCTGCATTCTTTTATGTCATGATCGAGTCGATGGTCGATGCAGGCATCGCAATGGGCTTTTCCGCTAAAGATGCTGCGAGCATGGTTCAGCAAATGCTGCATGGCAGCCTGGTGCATTTAGAAGCATCGAAACAGCATCCTGGAGAGCTGAAATGGCAGATTGCTTCGCCTGGGGGAACAACAATCGCAGGTTTAAAAAAACTGGAAGAAGAGGGGCTTCGAGGCAACATCATCAATACTTTTTTAGCCTCCTATGAGCGGGCCTTACAGCTTTCTTCCCAATTGGATGCTATCTAAGAACCTGTTCAAAATCTTCAATCGGATGATTTTGAACAGGTTCTAAGATAACAAATTTTAAGTAATTAATCTTGCTCATCCTGCCGACTTGCGATCTTGCCTATCTTGTTATTAAGGATAAAACATGATTCGCAGAATCGCGAACGGCAGGATGAACAGATAGTGGCTTCTGATTCTTATTTCATTGCTTGATAAAATCTATATTAAAGTTCATCTTTGCAAAGATGCCCCTTAATCTTCAAAATTTCGCGTGCTCTTGCTTTAACATGTTCTTCAGCCTTTTCATCGGTTGCCACAAGTTCGAGCAGTTCAAGGGCTTTGGCATCATTTATTACTTGTGTCCTTTTGGAAAAATGCATCAAGGACTTATAAATAGCTGCTATTGCATCAAATCGGCCAGACTGATCATCTTCTAATATCTCAGTCAGTAATTCCATAGCTTTTTCATCAGTAATAAATCCCTTTTTCCTTTCATACTGCGAAATGGCCTGATAGAGGGTCGCTTCATATCTTATAGTATCTTCAAGAGCCGGGTTTTCATCCACTTTTACAAGACATTCAAAAGCAATTTTATCGCAAATGTTTGTGGTCCGGCAATGGTAAAAATATTTGGCCTGGTAGAGAATAGCTTTATATCGATCTTTTTCTTCCGCCTCCTCACTGTTCTTAACCTCTTCCAAATAGTTAAAAGCAATATCGTTTGTGATATTTACCTTTGCAATATCTAACGTTCGATTCTGGAAATGCATGATCGCAAAAAGTAAAAGAGCTTTCATGCGGGTTTTCTCTGAGATATCAAGATCGCTTAAGACTTGGCTTAATAGCTCAACCCATTTTTTATTCGATATTATAAACATACCCTCTTCACAAAGTAGTTCCACTTGATAGAGGGCTGCTAATGCCCGTTGTTCAATCGTAGCTGCTGAATCTAGTATTATTGTTCCTAACCAGTCAAAAGCCTCTTTTTTTGAAAAAGAAGATTTCCTTCCATGAAATGCCATCAGGCAATCATACATTCCAGCTTCGATTCTTACGGTATAGGGAATATTTTGATCAACCCTTCCTTTAGCTAGAAGTCTGCATGCTTCATCGTCCATTACATCACCATTTTCGTAATATCCCAACTTTCCTTTGAGCACTTCAGCAATGCCCTTATATTCAATACCTAAGGTATCTGATTCGATCAGTTCGTCAACAATATCCTTAACAGTTTCATTTCTTTCATCGAAATTGGGATGTGTACCAACTAGCAGTTCGGCTTTTTTTACTAGGGCTTTAATTCGGATACTTTCATCCATAATAATCGTATCGTCTCCCAAAAAATCTACCAATTCAACCGCTTTAGGAAGGTCCACTTTTGCGTAACGATTCTCGCAATAGAAGTAAATTTTCGATAAAACAGCTTCAGGATGTAATTCTAAGAAAGCAGAGCTAAAAACTTCTTTAGAGGTTGAATCCTTCAATTTGTCTTTGAATGAAGGCATTCTTTCCAATAAACTGCGCCACATGACAGCATTACATGTTAATTTTTCAAAATGATGACAGGTACGCGACACAGCATCCAAATCCCGTGCCCTGAAATTTTGTGTGATCAAACACATAATATCTTCGTTAATAAATCCATATACATTGTAAGGGGACGGTATTAAAAAATGACTAATTGACTTCATATGCACTCACTTATTTTATAAGCTTTTAAACAAATAAATTTTAAAAATTTGGTCTATATTAGATTAATAAAGAATTTTTAACAACTTTATATTCTTAACGTAAAAATATTGTGCTTTTTGAATAGAGATCATTGCATCTATAAAAAAGCTCTTTTTAACTTAATTTGTGCATATTTTATTGCAATTCGTGTAAAGTATGTTCATGAAAACTAAAATTTTACCCAACATTGAGAATATCAATTTCCGTCCTTTTCCAGGACTTGCCTCCCCACATCTCCAGACTTTTTTTGGAACATTCAGTTGGCGAGGAAAGGCCCCACCCTCTATTCAACATTTTATTCCATTACAGGATGGGGATCACTTATGCTGTGAAATTTCCACACCCCCTAGCTGGGAGGTGCATCAAAAAACCCTGCTGCTAATTCATGGATTGGGGGGCAGCCACGCTTCCAGCTATATGGTGCGCTTAAGCCGTCAGTTTTATGAAAAAGGGTACCGGGTGGTCAGGGCTAATATGCGCGGTAGCGGTTCGGGCAAACATCATGCTCAACTGCCCTATCACGGAGGAGTCAGCCAAGACTTGCTAAAGGTCATTCAAATCTTAAAAGATAAAACTCCCGACTCCGATATTATCCTATTAGGATTTTCCTTAGGAGGAAATATAGCCCTGAAATTAACGGGCGAACTGGCAACTGATCCAAATTCACTTTTAAAGCATACTATTGCAGTTTGCCCCCCCATCGACCTATCGGGAACCATTAACCTGCTTTGCAATCGCTCTAACCGACTCTATCACAATTATTATCTCAAGCTCCTTAAGCCAACCGCCAAAAGATGGGGAGCTGATTCCAAAAAAATATTTTCCATGCACGACTTCGACAATCAAGTGACAGCTCCCATTTGGGGTTTTAAAAATGCAGAGGATTACTACCGTCAGTCGAGCAGCTGCTATCTTCTTCCTAATATTCAGCGCAATTGTCAGATCCTGTTCGCCAAAGATGATCCATTTATCGATTACCGGTCCATCCTTAAGGCACCTCTTCCTCCTTCTGTTCAGGTCTTTCTTAGTGAATATGGAGGCCATATGGGCTTTATCGGAGAAACAGAAAAAAGAAGGTCTTATTTTTGGCTCGATCACCTGATGCAAAAATGGGTGGCAGCGATCCATTAGAACCTGTTTAACCTTTGCATGCGATTTGTATTTTTGGCATTTTGCCATATTTTTCGCCCATAAAAACCTGTCTAAAAAATCTTTATTCAAGCCAATCGAATTCAAAGGTCTATTAATGAAATCGCCTGAAGAAATTTATGGTTACATTGAACGGCTCACTTATCATAGCACTGAAAATGGCTTTACAGTCGCCCAACTCCAGCAATCTAAAAGAAAAGATCTGACTTGTATCACCGGAGCTATGCCTGGTATTCAACCTGGCATGACTGTCCGGTGCAAAGGAGAATGGAAAAACCACCTCATCCACGGAAGGCAGTTTGAAGTAACTTCCTTTAGGATCGAAGCGCCGGCTGATATTGTTGGCATTAGAAAATATTTAGGATCTGGTTTAATTAAAGGGATAGGCCCTAAATATGCCGACCGAATCGTTGAAAAATTTGGTACTGAAACGCTCATAATCATAGAGACATCGCCTGAAAGGCTTTTTGAAATTGCTGGATTAGGCGCTAAAAGAATCGAAACAATTAAGATTAAATGGACCGAGCAAAAGTCCATCCGCGATGTGATGATTTTCCTGCAAGGACATAGCGTCAGCCCGGCCTTTGCCCAAAAGATATATAAGACCTATGGGAGTCAAAGCATTGCTAAAGTCAAAGAAAATCCTTACTGCCTGGCAAGAGATATTTTCGGGGTGGGATTTAAAATGACTGATACGCTGGCGCAAAAAATGGGAATTGCGAAAGACTCTGTGCAGCGGATCGATGCCGGAATTGAATATGTCCTCTCGCAACTTTCAGATGATGGACATGTCTGCTTCCCTGTTCCCCATTTTATTGTTGAAGCGGAAAAAAGCCTTGAAGTACCCTTGAATCAAATAGAGGGCCGTTTGGAGCATCTTCAACAGGAAGACCGCCTGGAACTAGCCCATTTGATATGTGAAGGCAAGAAGGAACGTTTTGTCTGGATCAAACCCCTTTTTATCGCAGAAATGGGGATCGTCCGCGAATTGCGCCGCCTTAAAAGAGGAGTAAGCCCCCTTAGGCAAATCCAATGCGGCAAGGCCATAGATTGGGTCCAGGAGCAATTGAACATTGAACTTGCCGTCAACCAGGCACAGGCTGTCTCACAGGCAATCACAAACAAGCTGCATATCATTACTGGCGGCCCGGGTACCGGAAAAAGTACCATTACAAATGCCATTTTAACTATCACTGCCAAACTTTCTGAAAAAATTTGCCTTGCGGCCCCTACAGGAAGAGCTGCAAAACGAATGAGCGAGATCACAGGCCGAAAAGCACAAACTATTCATAGTCTTCTGGAATATAACTTTAAGGCAGGCGGGTTCAAGCGCAATAAAGAAAATCCTTTGGAGTGCGATCTAATTATTGTGGATGAAGCCAGCATGATCGATACAGTCCTGATGTACCACTTATTGAAAGCCCTGCCAGATTCCTGTCGGGCCATTTTTGTCGGAGACATCAACCAGCTTCCAAGCGTCGGTCCAGGGAATGTGTTAAAAGACATGATAGCCTCCCGTACTCTGCCTGTAACAACTCTGAATGAAATTTTCCGCCAGGCAGCGGGCTCTCATATCATTACTAATGCCCATAGGGTAAATAAAGGGCTATTTCCTTCTCTCCAAAATGGCAGAGACAGCGATTTTTTCTTTTTGGAACATGAAGAAAGCGAAGAGGTTTTAAATACAATTATTAAACTTGTTTCCCAGCGCCTTCCCTCCCGTTATGGATTCAATCCTACCGCAGATATTCAAGTACTTGCTCCTATGAAAAAAGGGGTGATCGGTACCGAAAATCTTAATCAAGCCCTGCAATCGATCCTCAATCCAAAACAAGCGGCTTTGTTTCGCGGAGGCATGAAATTACAGGCGGGCGATAAAGTGATGCAAATGCGCAATAATTATACTAAAGAAGTATTCAACGGGGATATTGGTTATATTTTAGATATAGATGCAGATGAGCAGGAGGTCATGATCAGGTTTGACAACAAGGAAGTTCCCTATGACTATAGCGATCTTGATGAACTATCCTTAGCTTATGCCATCTCCATTCATAAATTCCAAGGTAGCGAGTGTCCCTGTGTTGTGATACCGGTGCATACCAGCCATTTTATGCTTTTGCATCGCAATCTATTATATACCGGTATTACGCGCGGTAAAAAGCTTGTTATACTTGTGGGAACCAAAAAAGCTTTGGCTATGGCAGTCAAAAAAGACGACGTTCAAAAAAGGTACACCAGCCTTCAGCAATCCCTGATGGAAGTCCTTTAGATTTTTACATTGAAGTGAGCAATTCAACAAGATAAGCAGGATCGCCTTTAGCGGCAAGATGGGCCGGATAAGAAACAAAATGGAAACGTAGTAGTTTGCAAGCTTTTTTCCATGAATATAACCTGCTGTTATCCTGCCCTATCCTGCCGCTTCAGCGATCCTGTTATCTTGAATCTGTTTTCAAGTATACCTAAATGAATTCCATATTTGTTAGTTAAACACTTCAATTTTTCTGAAATTAAATTTTTTAGTCCTTATTTCTTTTCTGTCATTGAAGCTTGTTGATCAGCTTTTTTATTCGTTTGTGACTTAGTATTTTTTATCGCTAAAGTTTTATTTTTTTCTAACTTGTCCTTCTGAACAACCTTTGTAGCTTGTGAAACAATGGTATTCAATTTTTTATTAGTTTCATTCAGTTTGTGATTGATTTTATCAAGCTCAACTTTTTCTTTTTCACTTTCTTGTAGTTTTTCTTTCAATTCTCTATTTAATTCAGCTTGCTCTAAAAGCGTTTTTTCTTTCTCATCGAAAGCTTTTTTCAACTTAGAATTCTCAGTTTCCATTTGCTTTATACGCTCGTCATCTGAAGATTCTAAAGGCTGATTGTGAATAATTTTAGGAATTCTGTTAATAAGTTCAAGCTTCTCCTTTTCATTTTCCAAAAGGGTATTTTTATAAATTTCAGTTTGCTGAAAAAACAATTTTTCTTTCTCATTAATAGCTTCTTTAAGTCTAGTATTCTCAGATTCAAATTGCTTTATGCGCTCTTCGGCTTCCATCAGCTGATTTTGCGACGGTTTACTTTTTAGTTCCTTAATTTCCAATTTAAGTTTTTTGATGGTATCTATATTTTCTTGAAATTTTGGAAGTCCTTGCGAAACAGTTTTATTCAAATTAACATTGGAACTTCTTAAATTTTTATTTTCTTCGATTAATTCTGCCTTTTCTGCTAAATCTTTCTTTATTTTTGCATCAAATCTAGATTGAAGTTGAGCGGTTTTTTCTTTTTCAGTCTTGATTAAACTGTCAAATTGTACTTTTTTCTCATTATTTGTATTTTCCAGATCAGTATTCGCTAACTTTAATGTTTCAACCTGGCTCTTCAATTGCTGAAAGGTAGAATCATATTTTACGGCCTCAATTTTCGATTTTTCAATCTCTTGGCTAAGAATTTCCTCATCTGCCTTTATTTCCTCCTTAAGCTGATCATTTGCTTTTTCGACATTAGACTTTTCTAGCCTTAAAGTTTCAACCTGGCTCTTCAATTGCTGAACTTCGTTTTCATATTGGACGATCCCTTCTTTTGATTTTTCAATCTCTTGGCGAAGTGTTTCCTCATCAGCCTTAATTTCTTCTTTAAGCTGATCATTTGCTTTTTCCAAATTAGACTTTTCTAACCTTAGAGATTCAGCTTGGCTTTTCAATTGTTGAAGGGCATTTTCATAGTTCAATGCCTCTAATTTTGACCTTTCAATCTCTTGGCGAAGTGTTTCTTCATTTGCCTTAATTTCTTCTTTAAGTTGAGAAATTTCTGACATTAAGTTAATTTTTTCTGTTTTTAAGGATTCATTTGCACCCGTCTGGGCATCCTTGCTACGTAGTTGCCTTTCTAGGTCCTCTACTGCTTTTTCTTTCAGTATTTTCTCAGCTTTCAGCTGTTCAATCTCATTTTTAGCTGTTTCCTCGACTATTCTAGCATTTTCTGTAAATTGCGTAAGCTCAGAACTTAAAGTGAGTATTTTTAAGTCCCTAGCTACAATCTGCTCTTTCAAAGACATATGATTGCTTCTTAGCTTGTTTTCGGCTGCAATTTTCTCATCACCCAACCGTGCAATTTCAGCCTGCAAAAAATTTATCCGCTGCTCTTTACCATTAATTTGCGATTGCTGAGCATCCAACCTTGCCTCTGCATGTTCTAATGTCGTTATTAAATCGGCCGCCGACCTCGCTTGTGCAGGATACAAGTACTTCAAAGCAGAGTAGGATAAACGAGGAAAAACAATTCCGCAAGCGACTGCCATTACAATCATAGCGATTTGAACAAGAGACCGGCCTGCATTAATGACGCCTGAAAAAATTGCCTTTGTTCCATTAATGAGTTCTCCTTTAAATACACAAACAGCTGCATGATAACATCCCCTTAAAGGTTCTCCCGGAATATCAAGCGCGGCGGCCGCCACCGCTGTGATTGCCTGCAGAGGAGCCTGAATATAGCACTTCAAATAACTGTCAGACAGCCCCTTGTTACAAAGCATTTCAATTTCTGTTCTCTGTTGCGAAGTTGGAGCTGTTAAAAATGGCATTTGAGTCCTCATTATTTTTTAAATAAAAATTGATATGATATTCTTTAGAAAAACAATATATGTTTTATACTAATGACAAATTAAAGTAAATTTTTATTCTAGCGAAAATTTTACGTTAAGAATATAGTAACAGCTATTTATAAATATTTACAAGGAAGCACATGAATTCAATAGCAATTTTACCCAAGCAAAATACAGAATACCGAATAGGAGAAACAATCGGATATGGAATAGCATCCGCTTGCGGACTAGGCGGGGGCATTTTCCTCGGTACTCAAATGCACACCTCCAATAGAAATGATTTGATTGGCATTGGCATTGGCGGCATGGTCGGTTTATTCGCTGTTGGTTGTTTTAATTTAATAAAAATTTGTTTTTGTAAAGAACAAGCCGCAGAGAGTGAAATTACTAATATCACCATTCAAAGCGAGTCTGAACCACTGTTAAATTATGCTGCAATTGGCAAAGAAGTTAGCAAATTGGCACAACTTATTTTAAAAACGCCAAATATACCTCTCGATTCTGAATTTAAGATCGTAAAAACTTTGAGTATGATGCACGAAAATCTGCAAAATGATATGAAAAACGAGCGGGTAATAAAAGAACCTGATGAAATTTACGCAGGTGTTCAAGAAATTGATTTGTTATTGTCATCTGATGCCCTGCTCTTAAAAGATCAAAAAAGCTTACCCGAATTAATTGAACAAATTAAGAAAAAAATAACAACTCAGCAAAGCAAGCATGAGGACCTTCTTAAGAAAATGAATAGTTTTCAATCTGAAAAGGAAACATTTTTTATTGAAATTTGCCAAAACATCCATCAAATTGATTTTCTGTTATCCAGCGAAGCCATCAAGCAACCTTCTTGCCAAGAGGACCTACTTAATACGCTGGGCAAAATAGAAAAAAAAATTAAAATACGGCAAAGCGAGACTGAAGATTTACAGCAACAATTGAATGATATTCTCAAGCGAAATGATGAAGTGTTTAGTAGTGAGGATACCAGCACAAACGAGTCTCCTGACTTTCTTCTTACTTGCTATCAGGTGCAAATTTCCCATACCAAAAATCAATTGGAATTGATAGATTCTCTTCTAAAGAAATTGAATTCTGACGGTCAGGAAGAATTACTTAAAGAATTAAAAGGAATTGTTTCTGATCTGACAAAAGAGGATAGCCAAAGCGGCTCCTATCCTGGATCAATGAATACTACCCCATCCAAGGGAAGAGGTTCCAGAATACAATCAATCACTAACTCCCCTTCCACAAGTAAAATAAAGCTGGATTTTTCGAAGTGAATTTGAAAAAGCATTCTTTTTTTGCGGGGGTCAAGAGCGCCCCTGCAAAAATCCTTTATGGAAATTTTTAAAAAAAATGGCAAAAAAACGTTCGCGAAAGCTACATACTGGCAACATTGTTAAAAAGACTTCTTACAGCGCCCTAATCGCACTATTCATTTTCATTATCTTTAAACTGGCAGAAACGATCCAATTTCCCTTAGCCTCTTTTGAGGCAGTCAATTTACCCGCCCAGGATACTCCTCTTAAGCTTTATTCGAACCAGACAGATGACAACCTCTCAGCTCTTTACATTAAGGCAATTGAAAGCGCCAGCGTATCAATTACTTTTGTCATCTATGCTTTAATGGACCCTGAAATCATTCAGGCTTTAAATAAAAGAGCGGATGCAGGAATATCAGTCCATCTTGTCTGCGATGCGAAAGCTTCGCTCGGTATTTCCAGAAAAATTCCCAAAGCCACCATTGTAAAAAGGCTTGGAAAAGGGTTAATGCATCAAAAAATTTTAATTATCGATCAGCAGCAGGTTGTGCTGGGTTCCGCTAATATGACAAGCGATTCATTGCGCGTCCATGGAAACCTGGTAATGGCAATGCATCACCCCCCGCTCGCGCGTACGTTATTGGAAAAAGCTCATAGCATGAATGAAGAAGGATATTCTCATAAGCTTTCACATCTTGAGACAGTAATTGCTGCCCAAAAATTAGAGCTCTGGATGCTTCCAGATGATCATTTAAAAGGTGTTCAGAGAATGATTGAATTATTCCGCAGCGCCAAAAAGACCATTCGGGTGGCCATGTTTACTTGGACACGCAATGATTTTACACAGGAGCTCATCGCAGCTGCGAAGCGCGGCGTTAAGGTCGAAGCTGTGGTCGACCGCTATTCCGGAAGCGGGGCCAGCTCTGAGACCATCCGTGCACTATGCGAAGCTAAGATTCCCGTCAGGCTAAATACGGGACAGGGATTGCTCCACCATAAATTTGCCTGGATCGATGACACTATTCTAGTGAATGGATCAGCCAATTGGACCCAGTCGGCTTTTAAAGTGAATGATGACGTTTTTATTATCCTCCAGTCCTTATCGCTGGACCAACAAGCAAAAATGAGTCGCCTTTGGGAATGCCTTCAGCGCAAATCAGAAAGGACCTCCCCAAAAGCAGCCAAAAAAAGAAAAAGCTATGTGGATTTTTATGAGGAGGCTGCATGAAAATTGGGTTGTTCGGCTATGGTAAAATGGGAAAATTGACCGCCCAAATGGCCCAAACAAGAGGTCATGAAATAGCGATAATAGCGAATGGTTCAAACCGACTGGAAAAAATACCGGACGAGATTGATGTCATGATTGATTTTAGCTCCGGAATAAGTGTAATGGAGCATATCCGTCTTTGCGTTCAGGCAGAGAAAGCCTTGATCATTGGAACGACAGGCTGGGAAGAACAGCTTCCCAAGGCAAGGGGCATGATTGAAAATTCCTCGATCGCTTGCCTGTACGCCCCTAACTTTTCCATTGGAGTTTATTTGTTCAGCCAAATTGTTTCTTTTGCCGCCGAGCTGATAAACCCATTTGAGCAATATGATATGTCTGGAATTGAATTTCACCATAAAGCAAAAATTGATTCCCCTTCTGGAACAGCTAAAATGCTAAGAGAGGAAATTTTGAAGAAAATTCCTCGTTTAAAAGATTTTCAATTTTCCAGCGTCCGATGCGGCTCAATCCCAGGCACACATACTCTTTGCATGGATTGCCCTGCCGATATTATCACACTCACGCATGAGGCGCGCAATCGAAATGGATTTGCGGAAGGGGCGGTTTTAGCCGCTGAATGGATCATTGATAAAAAAGGATTTTTTTCGTTAAATGATATGCTCAAATGAATGAGTACATTGTATTTTGTAGTTAAATAACATGATAAGCAGGATCGCTTTTGCGGCAAGATAGGGCAGGATAATAGCACAGTTTGATTTTCCCCGTTGTTTTCTATCTTGCCCATCTTGCCGCCAAAAGCGATCCTTTCTATCTTGTAAGTGATAGCGAAATTTTTGTTAGGTCGTTCCTTTACGTCTTTTTGTGAATTTTTTCGAGGATTTTACATGCTTTTAAAAGGTCTTTATACCGCCCTGATTACCCCGTTCAAATCTAATGGAGACCTTGACGAAAATGGCCTTAGAGAACTTCTACATGCCCAGCTTGCACATGAGGTGGATGGAATAGTCGTTCTAGGGACAACCGGCGAAGCTCCCACCTTGTCTCAAATGGAAAAAACAAAGGTGATCCAGATCGCCCGCGAGGAAATACAAGGCAAATGTCTATTAATCGTTGGCACAGGAAGCTACTCAACCCAGCAGACGATTGAGCAGACCCGCTTAGCCGAAGAAATGGGAGCCGATGCCGCCCTGATTGTTACCCCCTATTATAACAAGCCGACTCAGGAAGGGCTGTTTCGCCATTTTGAATCAATTTGCAGTGCCACTTCATTGCCTGTCTGTCTTTATAATATACAGGGCCGCACTGGACAAAATCTGCAAACCGATACCCTCGAAAGGCTTATGGCCTTTGATTCCATCATCGGGATCAAAGAAGGCTCCGGTAATATTTCTCAAATTGGAGAAGTCATTGAAATGGTGCAAAAAACAAAAAATGACTTTTCCGTTCTATCGGCTGACGATGCGCTAACATTGCCATTAATTGCCTTAGGCGGGCAAGGCATTATCTCAGTCATGAGCAACTTGATTCCTGGACCTATGAAAGCTTTAACAATGGCAGCTATCAATGGCAATTTTGAATACGCAAGAGAATGGCATTACCGTCTGATTCCTCTGTTCAAAGCCGCATTTATCGAAACAAATCCCATACCGATCAAAGCCGCCATGTCCCTGTTTGGGTTGCCGGCCGGACCCTGCCGCCTTCCTTTATGTGAGCTTCAAGCCAGAAACCATGAGACATTATCGGAATTAATCAATCAACTTCCCAAAGAGTGGATGGCAAATTATGGTCAAACGAAATTCGCATCTTGCTAAGCTTAATTCAGGCTATTTATTTCCTGAGATCGCCAAAAGAAAAAATGCCTTTTTGGAAAAAAATCCCGGCATCCAACTGATCAGTCTGGGGATCGGAGATACCACCGAGCCTCTGCCTCATACTATTTCCGATGCCATTTCTAAGAAGGCGCTTGAATTGGCTACTTTAGAAGGGTATGCAGGATATGGGCCCGAGCAAGGATATTTAAAATTACGCCAGGCGATCTCTGATAAAATTTATCAGGGAACAATAAATACGCAGGATATTTTTATTTCAGACGGTGCCAAGTGCGATATTGGACGGCTTCAAATTTTATTTGGAAGCCGGGTCAGTATGGCGGTCCAGGACCCTTCCTATCCTGTCTATGTCGATACAAGCGTCTCTATCGGGCAGAGCGGGCACTATGAAACAGCATCCAAGCATTATGAAAAAATTGTCTACATGCCCTGCACCCCGCGCAATGACTTTTTCCCAGATCTTAACCAGACAGACAGAACTGATCTAATTTTTTTTTGCTCGCCGAATAATCCGACAGGTGCTGCAGCAACTTTTGATCAATTGGAGCAACTCATTGCCTTTGCCAAAAAAAATAAGTCTATTATAATATTTGATGCTGCTTACTCTCCTTATATCAAAGACCCTAAAATACCTCGTTCCATTTTTGAAATTCCAGGAGCCTCCGAAGTAGCGATCGAATTGGGTTCTTTTTCTAAAATGGCCGGTTTTTCAGGAGTACGCTTAGGCTGGAGCGTGCTTCCAGCCCAATTAAAATTTGAGGATGGTTTTCCTGTGCAACAGGATTGGAGCCGGATCCAGGCCACTTTTTTCAACGGAGCCTCCAATCTTTCCCAGGCAGGGGGCATAGCAGCTCTTGAACCTGAAGGGCTCTTAGCCATTGAAAAATTGCAGGATTTTTACATGGAAAATACCATCATGTTAAAATCTGCTCTTGAAAAATTAGGTTATTCTGTTTATGGAGGGGTCCATGCCCCTTACCTCTGGGTCAGTTTCCCGGGGCACAGTTCATGGGATGCTTTCAAAATGCTTTTAGAAAAAGGGTACTTAGTTTGCACGCCGGGGGTCGGCTTTGGATCAGCTGGTGAAGGATTTATTCGTTTAAGTGCCTTTGGCCATCGAACATCAATAATCAAGGCAATTGAACGCCTGAAAAGTTGTTTATAAGGAATTGAATGAAGGTAACAGATATTGGAGAATTCGAACTGATCAAGCGGCTCGCAGCTTCTTTTGATCAAAAACTAGGCCTAGGCGTGGAAGGGATCGGCGATGATTGCGCAGTTTTTCCCGGAGCAGGTCCTTCTTCTTTTTTATACACAACGGATTTGCTTATTGAAAATATCCATTTTAAAAAACATTGGATCAGGCCGGAAGATTTAGGTTATAAGTCTCTGGCTGTCTCCTTAAGCGACATCGCAGGTATGGGAGGAAAGCCGCTTTATGCTTTTTTATCCCTTGCCCTTCCAGGAGATTGCCAGATGGAGTGGCTTGACAGCTTTTTCAAAGGATTTCGAAAATTAGCCCAGGCAGAAAATTGCAGCCTGCTTGGCGGCGATACGTCAAGCTCTTCTGGAGAAATTTTGATTAGCACAGCGGTCATTGGGACGATACTTACGGCAAATATTAAAAGGCGCTCGCAAGCAAGGGTCCATGACTTGATCTGCTGCACAGGCTATTTGGGAGATTCCGGGGCAGGTTTAAAGATTTTAACCGATAATCTCCCTCTTAACTCCGTAACAACACCCCTCGTGCATGAACACGTCCGTCCTCGCGCGCATTTACCGGAAGGGCAATGGCTTGCAAAACAGGTTGGAGTGCATGCCATGATGGACATTTCAGATGGAATAACTTCTGATATCAAACATATCATGGAAGAATCAGGCTGCGGAGCTCAAATTAATTTAGACGCCCTCCCTCTTTCCCCTTCGCTGCAAGACTGTGCAAAACACTTTAGTTGGCCTGCGCCGGAAATGGCTGCTTCATCAGGGGAGGATTATTGCCTGCTTTTAACTGTCGACCCTCAAAGCTATGAGACAATCAATGCACAGTATCAACAACTTTTTGAGCGTCCATTATTCCAATGCGGATCGATTACATCAGAGCATGACCTGATCTTTTTAACAGATGGAAAAGCCGTCGATCTCACAAAAATGGGCTATGATCATTTCCCTAAAAAAAATTGACTTGATTATTTTAAAAGTAATGCTTTACGCTTCAAATAGTTTAATCTAACTTTTAAGGAGCGCTATGTTTGGACGAACTTTTAACATTGGATTTGTTTTATTAGCTATTTATTTACT
Organism: Candidatus Protochlamydia sp.; assembly: GCA_013695355.1. GTDB lineage: Bacteria > Chlamydiota > Chlamydiia > Chlamydiales > Parachlamydiaceae > Protochlamydia. Next base: position 99,746 of record JACDAQ010000014.1, on the reverse strand, counting down.
TTTAGTGGGCTTGGTATCGGTCGTTGGCTTAACCATCCCCCCTCTTTTAACCGGCATTTTAGCATTGCTTGCAGGAATATTCCTTTTGATCGGTCGATAAGAGCATCATCCCATCTTTGACTGCCGGCTTGCCGGCATCATTCCTTTACACACACTTATAAATATTTGAATAAATAGTTCATAATTGACTTATTAATTATTCATCTATAACTGATTCAATTATTTACAATTAAAGGAAAATTATGGTTAATCCTGACTTTCTACCTCGAAACTATGTAATAAATCAAGGATTGGAATATATTAAAACCGCTGCTTGCTTTACAGCATCTCAGGTTCTGTGGGCTATCTGGCTGCAAAAATTTTAATCCATGTCCTCCCCCAGGCGTCTACTTTTATCAAACCTGATATATGTTGGACTTCTGCCGCTGTCTTGAGCCTCACCGCTATGAGAATTATTGAATTAGGGGGAAGGGGGCAAATTCATTGGGCAGCGCTTGCTGCCTTAGGCATAGTGAACGCAACCTTAGGGTCATTAGGAATTGGTTTGTTACTTGGAGTTCCGTTAAAAGTTACAGCAATCACCACACTTTTCCCATTGCTTCCATTATCTCTTTGGATTGGTGGTATCAGCTACTATGAAATTTATCATGCACCTGGTTTGGCGATGGTCCCAGATTTACTTTAGAGGAGAATCGAATTTGCTCGTAATCCGACGATCATCAACCATCCCTTTGCGCTTGGTTAGCATAATTTAATCTAATTATAAGGAAAAAGTATAGTCAATCCAAATCTTCAACCTAGAAGCTATTATCCTGAAATTCATTATGGATTTCAAATTGACGGATCCGTTCTTGGAAGCATTGCTGCTGTTACTTTTTTTTCCACACTTGCGGGTTGTGGGTTACGTGGCTGCAAAAGTTTTAACTCAGATCTTATCTCGAGCAACCACTATTAACCTGAGTTTTGGGTTTCTCTCCTCAATAATAAGGGAATCTCGTGCCCTATCTTCGCCCTTTCGCTCTTCAAGAATATCGATTTGATATTCTTTTCAGAGCGAAAGAACAAATCTAAGGCACGATATCCCTTACTTTCAAAGAGATAAACCCAAAACTCAGGTTATTATTAATCCCATGGTAAGTTTCACCTCTTCGGCTGTCATGTTCACCTCCATGACAATTGTAGCATTTTTAAAAGTCAGGAATATTAATTCAACAGCCCTTGCTGCCTTAGGCATAGTCAGCGCAGCCTTTGGTTCATTGGGAATTGGATTGTTACTTGGAGTTCCACTAAAAGTCACAGCATTCACTACCGTTTTTGCAATGCTTCCGCTATCTCTTATTTGTGGTTTGGGGTACCGCTGCAGCCAAACCATACCACGTGATGGGCAGCCTCCTTTAACATATGTCCAATTGTAATTGACTCATAATTCTACTGTTATCTATGATGTTTTTAATAATTAATTAGTTAAGGGTATGAATATATGGCTGGCTTATATGGCATTGCTGGACAAGTTGTAGCTTATACTGCTGGTACTATTGGAATTGGAAGTGTGGGTTATTTGGTCGCAAAAGCCGTCACTATTATTTGCCCTTTAGCTGCCCGGTATGTTAATCCTTCTATAGGATTCGCGTCTCCTTTTATTGCAGCGGGATGCCTATTAACATTGCTATCCATTGCGATGGAAACCCACTCAGAAGCCCTTTGGAACTTAGGCTTAATTACCGCGGCTTTAGCTCCTATCGCTGCAGGTTTAGCATTGAATGTCCCTTTTGAAGCAGTTGTTATAACAACCTGCTTGACAAATATTCCAATATTTCTCTTTGTATATAGATGTATTAAAGATGCAGGATCGGACCCCTTCCGGGCTTAATAAAAAGCATGAAAATTTAAAGATCAGGAAACCATGTCACATACAGTAGCTAAAAATATTTCTTATCCAAAAGCAGCCGTTTTTTCGGGAATCATAGGTGGGGTAGGATATCTTGTTGCAAGAAAGATAACTTCTATGAATCCTTTGATTGGATTTTTAGTCCCCTCTACCACTTTATTCATCCTCACAGTCGCCTTGAAAACCAAATATATAGCTTTAAAAGTTATATCGATCCTGGCCCTTCCTTTTATACCGATAGCCATTGGCAAAGGTTTTGGCATATCGATCAGTATTCCCGCAAGTTTAGGAACGATTGCAATGGCTTTCATCCCCATTTACTTGCTTGGCTTGTACCTTAGGAAACCGGCAGCCGCTTAATGCTTGTAAACGAAGTTTTTAAGCACCAGTCTGCCAATTAAATTGAGCGAATATAAGAACTTTACATGCGGGGTTTTTTGTGGGCGTCCTGGAAATTGCGACTACTTTCTTTATTGTCACTAATCCCATCGGAAACTGTCCTACAATCATTGCCCTACTTAAAAATCATACAATTCCGGAACAGCAAAAAATTCTTTTCCGTGAATCCATGTTCTCCATGCTGCTGGCCATCTTTTTTTTAATCCTCGGGGAAACTTTTCTTGCTTCGTTTAAAATTGAAAAATATGCCTTGACAATTAGCGGTGGCATTATTTTATTTCTACTTGCATTTGATATGATTTTTTCTAATAAAAATGAACAGCAAACAGAAAAGCCAAAGCAGCCCCCTTTTATTGTCCCTATTGCCACTCCCCTCTTATCGGGGGCTGGACTTTTAACTGTGATCATGCTTTTTTCCGCGCAGGAAGGAAACGACTTAAAAATATTTTTTGCTATTTTGATTGCCTGGATAGGGGTCACAGCGGTTCTCGTTTCAGCTCCTTATTCTCAGGTATTTCTTGGAAAGCGAGGCCTGGCAGCCTTGGAACAATTAATGGGGATGCTGCTTGCCATGATTGGCATCCAAATGCTGGTCCAGGGATTTTCACTATTTTTAACCCTCCTATCCACCCCTTGAAGGTAAAGAAATATTATGTCTCTTTTTAGCATCACACTTGTTCTCTTTTTAATTATGGATCCCATAGGGAATATTGAATCGTACCAATCTTTAGTAAAAGAACTTACTCCACATAGGCAGAACCGAATTATTCTGAGAGAAATGCTGATAGCATTGGGAGTCATGTTATTCTTCAACTATCTTGGAGACTTTATATTTAATTATTTGCATTTGTCCGAAACCACACTGCGCCTTTCATCCGGGGTCATCCTTTTTTTAATTGCCATAAAAATTCTTTTTACAGCCCCTGACAGCCTCAGATCTAATTTGCCTAAGGGAGAACCTTTCATTTTTCCAGTGGCTGTCCCTTTAATCGCCGGGCCCGGGTTAATGGCGACCATTATGCTCTATTCTCATCTTGAGCCTAGTAATTCAATTATGCTCTTTGCTATTCTGCTTGCCTGGAGCGTTTCGATGGTCATTCTCTTTTTTTCTGGAAAAATTCAACATTTGCTTGGAAATAATGGCTTAATGGCATGCGAACGTCTGATCGGAATGGTATTGGTCTTAATATCTATTCAACGTTTTTTAGAAGGCATTCTTCTTTTTTGGGCCACACAACCAACCCCTAAATGATGAATAATATAAAGCTGAGCCTTGCTTATGATGGGTGCCGCTATCGAGGGTGGCAAAAGACTCCGCAAGGCCATAGCATTGAACATTCCTTACAACAAGTCCTAGAGCAGATCTTACAGCATCCGGTCCCTCTACAAGCCGCCAGTCGTACCGATGCCGGTGTGCATGCCTCTGGGCAGGTCGTCAATTTTTTTACATCAAAAAATTTGGAAGATTTTCGCAGTTTTACGATTAGTTTGAACCGATTGCTTCCAAAAGATATCACAGTGCACCAGGCTGAAAAGGCCCCCTTTTCTTTCCACCCGACCCTTGACTGCAAGGGTAAAGAATACCGCTATTATCTCTCTTACGATTTTTATCAGCAGCCGCACCAACGTTTCTATGAATGGCACACTCCCTGCAGGCTTGAGCTGGAGGAAATTAAACAGGCCATCCCGTATTTATTGGGAGAACAAAATTTTGCGGCCTTTTGCAATTTAAAAATAAGGACCCATTATCATAATTTTATCCGCCAGATAGAATCAATTGTAATGGAAGAGCTTCCTCAAAACAAAATGTGCTTCATTGTTCGTGGAAACCATTTTTTATATAAAATGGTTCGAAATCTAGTGGGTTCATTGGTGTATGTCGGAAGAGGAAGGATAAAAAAAGAGGACCTTGCTTCAATCCTGCGTTCAGAAAAAAGGGCCCATGCAGGAATTACAGCCCCGGCGCATGGATTGTTCCTCCATTCTGTTTTTTATTAAAAGAGAATTCCAATAAGTAAACAATTCCAAATCCGCCAATAGCGCATAAGCAGGCCCCCAAGAATGGGGGGGAAAAAGAGGAGGGCCAGATAAGCTCTTGCAATATTAATTGGGGCCCTTTCTCAATTTTGGTTGGGAGCAGTGCATAGGCATAAGTCCAAAAGGGCCAAACAGACCGGATGGCACCTAACATAAAACCAGAAAGAAAGGCGAGGCTTAAATCAGGAAAATTTTTCAATAAAGCGCTTACCAGGCGGGAGAAACATATGGCACCTAAAATGATCCCTATAAGAAGATTTGATAGAATACTGATTGCTTCATAATCCAAAGTAAATCTTCCAATACCTCCCGTCAAATCGGCTAAAGCTGCGATCACTAGAGGATAAACTCCCAACAAGTTCAGGATATAACTTCCCGATAAACCGGGCAAAAGTAAGGCACAAACAGCTAATGAGCCGCATAAAATCATCCATGCATTTAGAAAAGATGCCTTGTCGGACTGTAGCATATCAAATGCTTTGGCATAGATTTCTCCTTGACTATTGAAAACGGGGTCTTTGGATTGGATCCATTTTTTTTTAAGAAGCGTATTGACATCCTCCTTAGAAAGGTGGCTAAGTAATTTTGTACTTTGATTGTAATTTTTAATACTTGCATCTTGAGGAAGATTTTCGAGAGGAAGATACACAGCGAACTCCCCTTCCATTGAGGACTGCATTGTCGCATCAGTAAGACAGTAAGCCCCTCCTACACCTAACACTATACAAAGGCCTATTTGCCAAGTCCATTGCTTCAATTGAGAGAGGCAAAAAACAAAGGAAGCGAGTATCAGTCCAAAAAAACAAGCATACAAATAGACGCGATAAGCTTCATGGCCTAGCACTCCATTGATCAAGCCAGAAAGTGAAAAAATCGCTGTGGCTATCCCGAGTACCAATGTAAATAAAAATTTCCACGCAACCCTTTCAAAGAATTCCTTCCATCTACCTGAAATGAAAAGCTTGAGGGTCTCAAAATTAATCGTTTTTAAACTTTCTAGTAATTTTTCGTAAAAGCCCATAATAAAAGCTATCGTTCCACCGGATATTCCCGGGACCAAATCGGCCATTCCCATGCAAAGCCCACAAAAAAAAAGATACCATCCTGTATACCCCATGATCAGAATATGCCAAACATTTTTGCTGCATACCAAGCAGCTACTAAGACAGTTAAAAAAGCTAAAATCCATAAAGCATTGGGAAACCATTTCACTCCGGCGCCAGGATTTCCTCTGACCTCCAGTGTCCCGATTCCATAGGCAAAATCCTGGGTTTCTGCCCGGTTGAAGACAAATGGATTTTCCCGGACTATTGATTCTCCGTCAATTCCCAGAAATGAAGCATATTGTTTAAAAAAACCCTGGGCATAGATCGGTGAAATAAGTTTTTCTACAGCCCCGTCTTCTAGGGCCTGAAGGTAGCTTATCCGAATGGACGTAGTATTTTCAATTTCTTTAAGGGAGACATTCATTTCTTTTCGCTTTTTGCTCAAAAGCTCCCCGATAGATTTAATATCGTGTTGAACGGCAGGATCTGATTCGCCCCCGGCTTTTCTTTTTTCCACTGTTGTCTCCTTGTTAATCACTATACTTATACAATAGAGGGAGTTGCAAAACTAGCAAAAAGCGCAGATTTTTGCAGGGTCTGCTTTTTTGAATAATGATTACAAAAATTAATTTTTAATTATATAAATCAGGATAAATAAAACCAATTCTTTATTTTACTTATGAAATAAAATTATTAATCTGCTATTATTCGCGCGATTTACCTATAAAACCGTTTTTTGGCAAAGATTGGATCACGTAAATTCAGGAATAATTTTTCTAAAACTATTATTCTTTCAAAATAAAATATTCATTTTTCACATTTAAAAAGGAGTTAAAATGGAGCCTTCACATACCGTAAGTTTAAAATTTAAAAATAATCTATTAGAATTATTTTACGACAACAATCAAAATGAAATTTACTTTAATAAATGTGTTATCGATCATAAGATAAACTTTTTTATTCATAACATTTGGATCAATGAACAGCCAGCTGAATTTTTGAAAACTTTTACAACACAGGTGTTAGAACAATCCAATCTATCCCATTTTGCACTAATAGATAAGGATATTAAAATTTACCTTAAAAAAGCGGATGAGGTATCGGTCGAGATCGATGATTTAAGTAGTAGTATATTTTTCACAGTCAGTTTGGACCTCAAAATAAATGGATTGGCAAAAATGCTAAACTTTACGGCAGACGCTTCATTTTATAACGAGGAAGGTTCACTTTTAAAAAATGAATGTACCTTTTTTGAGAATGGAATAAAAGCAAACGGACGGTTAATCATTCATAAAAATAAAACTTTTACTTCTGGAACTAAGAACAATCTCAATGCATTTACGGATGGTTTAAATATTCCAGGGGAATGTAATAAGAAAGAGTGTGAATTATTCAACCGTAAACAAACGGTTTCAAAAGGCTTCGGCGTGTTTAAAATAAATGAGATAAGCAAAAAAACACTTTGCCGAATCTGCGAAACCCCCCTTTCAACCGAACCAGATAATTACTTTTTCTTTGCTTGTGATTTTTCGGCAAATGGAGTAATGCCAAATGGAAAAATGATTGATTTCCCTCTCCAAACAGCCAAATTTACACATGCTTTCAAAGAATACAATTATCAGAAAATAGCTAAGTGGAAAGAACTTACATTTATGGTGCAGAAAACTCCTATCAAACCTACTCCTGGAGTTTCAATATCAAATCTTATTGGCGCGGTAGCAATGAGCGCAATAGTTGGTTTATCGATAGGATATATTCTTGTTCAAATAAAAAAGTCGAATTGGAACGGCTAAATTAATTAATTAATATTTTTTATCTGTGTGCTCAGAGTGATGTGGGATCACGAGTACACAGAAAGTTGGCCTTAGAACCTGTTCAAAATCTATGATCAGGTTCTTAAAGATTATAAAATATTATCGCCTATTGCAATAATCAAACAAAAAAACTAAAATTTAAAGTTTTTTTATCTGTGCTATCAATAATATTGAAAATTTAAAAGCAATCTTATGAGTTCTTCCGGCTCCCCCTTTGTTGCCACTATCGACATGAAACTGGGCGACAAGCTTTTAAAGGACCTTGTGCAGCAAGGTTTTACCATTACAACTCCGGCCCATACCCGCTTTTCGGCCAATCAAAAAGGTATTTCCTGTACCCTTTATCTTTCGGGCAAACTAGTCGTCCAGGGAAAAGACAGCGCGCATTTTATTGAATTCTATCTGGAGCCCGAAATTTTGGGCACTTTTACGTTTGCCCATCCACTGGCGGGCAAACAGTTGACTCCCCATATCGGTATCGACGAATCAGGCAAAGGTGATTTTTTTGGCCCCTTATGTATAGCAGGTGTCTTTGTTAATGCCGGCCAATTTGAAAAGCTGACTGCTTTGGGAATTAAAGATTCTAAAACGATCAATGATAAAATGATATTAAAGCTAGGGGCGCAAATAAAATCCTCGTGTGCTTACCACATTGTGCGGATCAATCCCCCCAAATATAATGAAATTTATGCCAGCTTTAAAAATCTCAACCGCCTCCTCGCCTGGGGGCATGCGACTGCCATTGAAAAACTTGTCCTGCAAACTGGATGCAAGGAAGTAATCGTCGACCAGTTTGCTGATCCTTCAGTCGTCCTTTTGGCGCTAAAAAGAAAAAATTTGGAGATCCAACTGACGCAAAGGCATCGGGCTGAAGATGATCTGGCAGTGGCGGCAGCTTCAATTTTGGCCCGACAGGCCTTTCTTGAAGGGCTCGATCTTCTTGGAAAAGAGCTTCAAATCCCCCTTCCGAAAGGATGTTCGGCAGCGACTAAATCAACAGGTAAAAAAATACTTGATCTGCTGGGAATCGAAAAATTGTTAAGTGTTTGCAAACAACATTTTAAAACTCTTGACGCAATTTTAGGGAAAGAAAGAGAATGATAAGCCAGTTCATTTAAAAATCAGGAACCACATGTCAAACCGTACCCTTCTTTTTTTGACCGCCCTTGTGATACTTGGGATGATAACTCTCTTCGCATTGAACATGCAATCGATCTTATCTGGCCATCCAGATGATCAGACATACCTCAAATACAATCACGTCAGAGGGGTAGCTGTTTCTTATAATGATATGCTTTATACACTAAATTTTGATCAGCAAAATGAACTGATCAGTATTTTAAACCGTTCCGTAAGAGTCGTAGGTGTTAAACCCGGCAAGCGGAAAAAGCCGGACATTGAACAAATTATCATCTATCAATTTAATGATCAGCCTGATCTTATTATTAAACCTGTAGCTTATGTCGATAATAACCTTGTCTTTTCAGCACCTGCATGGAACTCTGATGGTTATTTAATGGAAATCAGCGACGGCCGGCTCGATCAACTTCTTGCGCAAACTTATGATTAATTAATTTAAAAAAATGTTAAAACACTTAAGAATTCAAAATATCATTCTCGTTGAAAATGCCACAATTACGTTCAATCGCGGTCTGAATATATTAACAGGTGAAACAGGTTCCGGTAAATCAGCAATAATCCATGGCTTAGGGCTAGTGATTGGAGAAAGAGGCGATACTTCCCTCATACGCAAGGGCTGCGATAAAGGAGTTGTAGAGGCCGTTTTTGACCTGAGCTCCGATCTTTCCACACTTTTGTCAGAGGGGGGAATTGATCATGAGCCGGAGCAGGAGATCATTATTCGGCGCGAAATTTCCCTTTCAGGGAAAAGCAAGATCTTTATCAACCATCAATTGGCACAATCTTCTTTTTTGCGCAAACTCGGCGCACAAATGGTCCAGGTCATCGAACAGCGGGCCAATCAGACCCTACTTTCATTGGATTATCATCGCCAGGTCCTCGATTTATTCGGTGGTCTTGGGCCTTATCTGAAGTCTTTTCAGCTTCATTTTAAAACTGAAAACGATCTGCGCGATAAATTAGAAAAGCTTATAAGGGAAGAGTCCCAAAGATTAAGGGAGATTGATATTTGTCAAAGAGAATGGGAAGAATTGGAAGAAGCAAATTTGATAATTGGTGAAGATGAAGAATTATTTGCCGAATATACACTCCTTTTCAATTCTGAAGAGCTCTCTGAAAAAGTGAAAGGTATTATTCAAATTCTTTCAGGAGATAAGCATAATATTTTAGGTAGTTTGATCAGCCAAAAGCAGACCCTTGAAACATTAATAAGCTATGATGCAGCATTGGGTGAACCTCTTCAGGGCTTACAAACTGCATTATTTGAGTTGCAAGAAGTGTTTCATACACTGCGTCACTATCAGAACAGACTTAATTATGACCCTGTCAGGCTTCAATGGATCAATGAACGTCTTTCTGTTATCAACCGCCTTAAGCGCAAATATGGATCGACAATCGAAGAGATGATCGCCTACCATTCCAATACAACAGATAAACTTGCCAGGCTTCAAAATGGAGATATGGAAATTGAAAATCTTCAAAAAGCTCTGTTGGAAGCAGAATGCTTGACCAAGGAAGCGGCCCAGCTGCTAACCGAAAAAAGGCAGGCAGGATCGCTTGAGCTTGAAAAAGAGCTGACATTTCAGCTACAGTCGCTCAATATGGCTAAAGCAGAATTAAAGGTAGCTGTCACCAATCAAAAAAGAAGTTCTTGGGGAGATGACAAAGTTGAGTTCTTTTTAAAGGCAAATTTTGGAGAGCACCAAACATCCCTAAGAGAAGGTTCAAGCGGGGGGGAAATCTCTCGCATTTTATTGGCGTTGCAAACTATTTTGGCAGGAAAAGAACAAATACCGACCTTAATTTTCGACGAGGTAGATGCAAATATCGGCGGAGAGACAGCGGCGATAGTGGGGGACAAGCTTAAAGAGATAGGTAAAAAACATCAGGTCATTTGCATTACGCATTTTCCTCAGGTGGCAAGTTTAGCCCATTATCATTTTCAGATTTCCAAAGTGGAAAAAGAAGGCAGGACAATCACTGAAGTGGAGGAGCTAAATTCAGATTCCAGGAAAAAAGAATTGGCTCGCATGGCCGGAATCAGATTATAATCATCCCAAGCTGTATTTAAATGCAAAGAGATTTAGTTAAATTGATAATAAATCCAGAATGACGGCATTAATTCATTTTTATTGAATTTTAAATTGGCACCCTTCAATTCACGTCACAAAGAACGTTTCTGAAGGGTGACCTATTAAAATCAAATTTTGAACCCGTTCTTAGACATCAAGACGCTTTAACATAAGCACGTACGCATCTTTATTCCCGAAAAATTCCTCCTTGGAAATTTCTCTAATTGTAGGCCCTCCATCATCGCAAAACCAATACTTATCTCCCTTTTTAACATACGAAACATAGTGGCCCCCGCCCGTATCGCCTCCTTGAACAGCGTATCCCGTGATTTCATAACGGCTGCTGACATTTTGGTCTTGGGGGCCTGTATAATAGGGGGTAAAATCAAGTATTCCATCAACAGGAAGATTTACCCATCTGGAATTTTTTGTATTATTTTCATTAAATCTGACAAGCTGCATAGCTATTAGCTCAGGCAATGATTTTAATTCAAACCAGGTTTTAAATTCAGACGCTCTAACTGTGGCCAAGCCCTCAACATTTTGGCCAGCAGGGTCCAAAATTACACCGTTCTGAGGATCAAAAGTTCTGCCCTCCAATACGTTTTCTTCCCTGAAAAATTCACCCAGCATTTCTTGCAGGGAAGAGCTTTCTCTTGGCATAGTTCGTGGAAGAACTTCCGGTTTCATGTTAACTTGTAAAGTATAAGTATCCTGCACTGAGCTTGGGAAAGTAAGGTTGGGCATGGCTTCTATTTTTGAGATCCTTTGCAATTGAAACGGCATTTCCAAAATATTCGTCATGATCAATTCCATCATTGGGCCAATATCTTTTTGATGAAATTTTTCAAAGCTCAAATCGTAGATGAGCTGCGAACCAAAAATGAGTTCCCGCAAATGAGATAATGAAAAACCTGATCTTATAGAAAACATATAATCACGGTAGCTTAGCCCCTCTTCGGAGGAAAAATTGGGGGTATCCAATAAACCTAGAATTTCATTCCGAATTTGTTGCCTACGTTCTAAAGTATCATTCTTTTCCCTAAGTTTAAATTGAAGATCTCTTAATTCTTGTTCACTAAGATTTCCATTTGATAGTGTGCTATTCAATTGTTCAATAGTATTTTCTATATTAGATTGATTAAGTCTATTACGCGCATAATGTGTAGAGAACAAAATTTGAAAAGCTGAATCCATATAACAACTATTACCAATATTGCGAAAAGCCGCCGGTCTTTCACATTCCTGAGTAACTTCGGTTTGGCCAACTTCGTGTTGATTACTTAGGGAATTCATTTGAGCATAAAAAGCTGCTGAAAAATTTCTTATACATCCTAAGGGCCTAATGAAAGAATTATGAATGCGGTTCCAATCCTGCAAAAGTTCATTTTTTAAAAATGCTGGCATTGGAAGATGATGCTGCAAGTAAGGCCTGTTATTTTCTTCAAACTGACGTAAAATTGCGGGGGCTAGAGGTCTTAAAGTATCATTATATAGATTCAACAATTCATGATACTCTTGATTCAATAACCTCACCTCTTCATATATTGGCAAATCAGTATATTCCCATTGCTCCATTTCTAATGACATATCAATCAAAAACTTTGAATATCTATCAATAGAAGATCTTAGGGAATCGAGTTTTTTTAGATCTTTGGAAGGCAAATGATGAAATGCTTGTGGCATTTTTCCTATTTCCCTTCGGATATTTTCTTTTTGACCTGCTATTTCTAAAACATATTGTTTAAACTCGGCTGAACGATAATCATGAGGAGCTGGATAAATGAGCCGTAAGCATGCTTTTTCTATACGTAAAAGCTGATTAGTAATAGACGTTTTAATGACAATTTTAGCCATTATAGCCTTATTTTTGAAATAATTCAATAAGTGGCGCAAGGGTTGGGTAATCTGGGAAAAATTGATTCTATGTTGAATTTGATTAGCTGGCGCTGCAGCTTCAACAATAGGATTGTGAATCACAACATTTCCACTTAAAGAATCCGAGCTATTTGGGGGAGTTATCATCGCATACTCTCTTTACATTATTTAATTAATAAAAACATTATCATATGTCGTATTTTGATTAACTTCAACGTTAATCCCTACTTTTCATATTAATTTTGTGTTAATAATTCTAAAGAAAATACGGAATAGTCAACTCACTCGGGTATAGTCAAAATAACTTTATAATGGTTTGAACCTAATGTCGAGGATTTTTAGCGGAAAATAGCGAAAAAAAATTATTCACCCTTAATATATTATTTGCTAAAGTAATTTTTGAAACTTTAAAACAGCTAAGTGAGTTAATTGGAGCTATAAGTATAATTTGGGAACCAGTCAGTCACTTTATTGTTTTTCGTCATAAAAGAAATACTCAAAGAGCCTATAATAGGGAGTTGCAGTGAGACAGTCTAATTTGTTTTTTCTATTTTTACTAATAAGCGGAATCTCAACCTTTTTGAAGGCAGATGATATTTCTTTGGATTTTAGCGACTACGGAAAAGAACCAATCAATGTGATAAACAACCAGGAGGCAAACTCTTCAGCAGGTTCTAATAATGATAAGCCAAGGCCATTTAGCCTGAATGTTTACTTTGATAGCGTTGCCCCGGCAAAAATTGATAAGGGTTTTTATAAAGGGGACGAATTCCGTTTCACAGAAGCTGAAGCAGAATTGGGAATGGTCTTTTATTATTGTCCTGCCTATTCTGAAGGTGCTAATATTGCTTTGAGCTACACAGCTACCTATCTCCATTGGTCTGAAAACCCCTTTTTCGAGCAGGATCATTTTAACACCCTGGCACTTTCTCTGGGAGGCATCACTAAACGACTTGAAAACTGGCTTTGGAGAGGTCAATTCGATATCAATTATGATATTGGAAGTGGCTTCATGGGCCAATATCTTTTTTACGATTTGTTATTATGGGGACGTTATAGCTATAGTAAAAATATTGGATTGCATGTGGGCTTTCTTGGTCAAACAGGAATGGGGCTTGATCGGGTTTGGCCGATTTTAGGAGCAGACTGGCAGATGTCGAAAAGATGGAAGATAAATCTTGTTTATCCCGTTAATATCGCACTCGAATATACCTTAAATCAAACCTGGTCGCTTGCCTTAGCCATCAGGAATTTTAATACAAGACATCGCGTCAAAAAAAATGAGAGTAATAGCAAATCTTTAATTCGCTATCAAAATTCAGGAGCTGAATTAGGTGTCAAATATGAAAAAGCGGGAATAACGGCTAATATCCATGCAGGTACTACCTTAGGGGGAGATTTCAGGATTGCCAATGCCCAAAATAATAACCCACATCATTATAAACTACGTCCAAGCGGTTATATTGGAGGAGAGGTTGATGTCAAATTTTGACATACACATACTAAACCGCACAAAATCCGTACACTTTGCTTGAATGAACCAATCATCCAAAGCGAGCTATTTAACTAAACCTTCAGCCAAATCATAATCCACCTTGAAAAACAAGAAGAATGGCAAGCCTTAATGAGTTACATTATATTGATAATGTGAAATATTTGTGTTTTCATTTATATAATCTCTTCATTGCTTCCTTTACAAAAAATTGATGCATTATTTACAATTAACTTTATAAAAAATTAATAAATATTTTGCATGATTAAATTCTTTTAAATTATAAATTAAAAATTCTAAGTTAGGTAAGCTCATGATTACGACCCTTCAAAATTTGCACGCTCAATTATCTGCTGTATTCATTGAGGAGACTGCCTACTTAGGCATTCAGAGAGAAAATCCACCTTTTCAATTAATAAGAACAGCTGAGAAAACTTGTCACCTTTATGAAATATTTGAATATGTAAATAATCAAATACAAAGCTCAATTGCCCTTCCACGGCAAGGCCCTTTACTTAGAGAAATTCATGGTATTAATGTTTTAAAAAATGACGCTCAAGGTTTTTATACACGTTATTGCCAAAAATCAAATTCGTGGAAAAGATGGCTATTGAAAGGGTTGGAAGCCCGTGCTCCTCATTTTTTGAAGAGAATTCTCCCAAGCATTTTTGATAATGGGATTGAAAGAGCTGAAAGAATAACAGCTGAAAATTTTGAAGGACTTAAAACAACCCTTGAAAATCGAATCATCTATTTACAAACACTGCAAAACCCACCTCTTCCGAATCCTAATCCAAACCCGATTCCCGGAAGGCCTTTAACTCCTCCAGTAATTCCCCCAGTCACCCCTCCCCCTCCAGTCACACCAACCGACCCAGCGCCAATTCCGGTCGACCAAAACACTATTGATTCAAATTCTCAGGCAGCTCTGCTCGCATACAAAATCAACAGAGATGAACAAATCAGACTTGAAATATTGCAAAAATTTAATATTCTTATTCAACTAGCAACCCCCTCGCCATCTCTCAGGGAATGGAATGAAGCCATCGCTCAAATTACTACGCTCGCCAATTCTTTTTCCGATCTTTTCACATGCGAAAAAAAAGAGGCTTTGTTCAATACAGCTGGAATTCCTCATGAGTTACTTGCACGGATCAACGTAGCTAATTTAACCCCGGAGGACCGCCTTGATATTGTTACGGGAACTTGTCTCGAAAATAACTATAAAAACATTTACAAGCAGGAATCCATTACATTTGTTGGAGTCGCACAAATGGGTGGAACCAACATAGCGAGACTTAAAAATAGCAATAATGACCAGATTAATGAAAAGGCCTTAGAAAATTTCTCTGGAAATTTCAAAACCTATTCTACCCTCTTAGCTGACATGGAAGCATTATTTAAAACAAAAAACAGTTGCCTCCCCGCTTCGTTGGAAATAGATTTTGAAAATAACTCTTTTGACTTAACCGCCCTCGACCTGATTTTAAAGATGAAAAATTTGATCCCTTCGATCACATTAGTTAACCTAACAAAAATTAATTTAACTGAGCTAAATGCCACTGCTGAACAAGAGCAGGCATGGCTTGCCAATCTTTCAAAAATAAACTGCCCGCACCTAAGAACTTTCGTATTGGCCGATCATGCTAAAACCTACCTGTCGCCTCAAGATTTTTCTAATCTACTGAAGATTTGTCCAACCTTTGAATTGTTGCAACAATGCCTGCGATTTTGCTCTTCTCCAAAAGAGGTGTTGATACCTCATCAATTGACCGATCAGAAATATTTAAATTTATGTCATTATCCGGCCGAGCTCTCTTCCCATCTTTTAAATCTATGGTCACCTTTAAAATTTGTAAAAATGCATCCCCAAACCACCCAAGAGGTTCTTAAGGATTTGATTTTGCAGGGAATCCTTGCTTCTGCCACTCATTTAGATTTAAGCCTATGTAATTTGAGCACAGATGCTCTTTTCACATTAGCTTCACTTTCAGCCTTGAGTGTTTTAAAATTGCCTGAATTAACCAAGGGTTTACATGCACTGACCCATCTTCCTAAATTTGACAACCCCTTTAAAATTAATTTATTTTATACTCAAGCGGCTATTACGAGACCTATAGCGCATCAAATGTATACAGGTCTTCCTAATTGGGCTAATCTTTTTGAGATCCAGCTGGCCAGAAAGGGGCAGGCAGCCTCGATCGCTTCTAATCAATTTATTTTGGATCCACATAGCGTCACAAACTGGCTCTACCAAAATGATTACCTTCAATTGTCCCCTCAAAATACCATTCGAAGCATTATAGCGGATAATTGTGAATACATTACTGATGACAATATCGTTCAATTTGTCCAAAAATTTCCAAATACTTCCACAATTAGTTTATTTAATTCTCCGTTCCTTACAAATAAAGGAGTGGCTGATTTATTGGCCGCTTGTCCAAAGATTAAAACCTTGGATCTGACTGGCTGCATTTTAATTAATGACAATCTGCTGGATGAATCCCTTCACAGGACCATGCAAGAAAGGTTGCAGTTAAAGCTTATGCTTTCTGGGACATCAATTTCACAGGATCAAGTCAATATTTTTAAATCAGCCATAGTAAATAATGAGCGGCTTGAATTTGAAATCACCAATTTTAAAATAACAAATGAGCAGTTGGTTAACGATGAATCCCTCGAAAATATTCTGAATGCTCAGCCTTTGAATAGACTGCTTAAGATCGATTTGGAAGGGTGCGTCAACCTCACTGACCACGCCTTAAGCAAGCTGCTGGACCGGTTAAATCACGATCAAATTTTAATTCAAGATGGGGCAGAAATTAGCAATCCATGCAGATTAAATATTTTTTCTCTCAATTTGACCGGCTGTTCATCTGTGACCATTAAAGCTTTTGATGGCGAAATGGCAGATGGCAAAATACAACCTAAAATATTGAACTCACTCACTCAAATTATTACTGGAAAAACAAAATTAAACCAAGCTCCCATACTTGAAGCGGATTTTGATGACCAGCTGAAAATTGACTACTCTGATGATTCTGATTATGAAGAAGAAGAAGACAATGAACCTGTTTCAATTTTAGAGAACGGCTCCTTAGAAAATCAAACAGCAGCCTTAAAAAATATTTACCCTTGCATTGATTTTTATGAGCAGCCTTCTGCATCTACCTATCGCATTGATTTAGACAAACAATTACGTGAATGCCTGGACTATTTAGATAGCAAAAGTTTAAATGATGAAGGAATCACTTCTCATCAGCTTGCAGAAAAATACATTTCTAACCGGATCGCGATTGAATTATTCAGCGCACAAGTTGAGCATACGGCCTCACATTTTCAGCTCATGCAAATCCCTGTCAATGTTCAGGAACCTGAATTCTATTCTATAAATGTCGCATTTGGCCCGACTGAGAATGGAAATAAAACATCATTCAAGCTGCCAAAAGAGCTTTTATATTCCCATTCGGCTTCTTTGCGTAAAGCCCTCCGTCCGGGTGGAGAGCTAGCCCAAACTTCATTTATTAACTTAATCAATCAAAATGCGACACCTGAAGCCGCTGAAGCTATTTATAATTTAATGCAAGGGAAAGAGGACGTATCCTCTCTTGAGTGGAAAACGGCAAGCCTGGCTGCCGAACTGGCCAAACCAATGTGCTTAGATCTTTTGGAAATTCATCAAAAGAACCTAATTGAGCGCTTTCATAGCCAGTTCGACATTGAAAGGGCCGATGAAATGCTTTTTCAGGCCCGTACTCTGGAAGATTGGAAAGGATTAAAACAATTTGAAGATCATCTAACATTATTAGCTGAATTTGACTTTGAAAATCTCAAGGAAACTTTGCATGCTTTAGCCGAAACCCACCAATTAAAACACCTAACAGCCAAGCTAGTTGAACTAGCAATGAATGCCATTATCACTGAAATGGATGAAGATCAAATGATAATGGACAGAAATTATGCCCGCTTTATAGCCCAGGGGCTGCGGGTTTAATCAAGTTTTGGGTTTCTCTCCTCGATATTAAGGGAGTTTCGTGCCTTTCTTTACTCTTTCTCTCTTCAAGCTTATCTATTGATATTCTTTTCAGAGAGAAAGGTAAATCTAAGCCCGATAACCCTTACTTTCAAAACCCAAAGCTCAGGTTAATAAATGCTTTAATGCAATGTCCAATTGAGGATATTTGAAGCAAAAGCTTTTTTTTACAAGGGCTGCTGGAATAACCTTTTGGCTGCCTAAAAGCAGTTCTTCTGCCATTTGCCCAAAAATTAGCTTTAAAATGGGCGCAGGAACATTTAAGAAGGTTGGCCGATGTAGGACCCTACCCAAAGTGTCGGTAAATTCTTGATTGGTAACCGGATAAGGGGTGACGGCATTCAGGGGTCCGCTTAGTGTCTTTTGCATAAGCGCAAAATCTATTATTCCTATCAGGTCATCAATGGAAATCCAGCTGATATATTGACTGCCGGGTCCAAATTTTCCGCCCATGCATAATTTAAATGGCGGAACCATATTTTTCAACGCCCCTCCTTTCGGGCTTAAGACCATTCCAGTCCTTAGAAGCACAGTCCGGATACCTTTTGCAGTGGCTGGTTCAGCCGCCTCTTCCCATTTTTTGCAAACATCAGCTAAAAAGCCCTCACCCGCACAGCTAGATTCGGTTAAATTTTCATTTCCGCGATTGCCATAATATCCAATAGCAGAAGCACTGATCAAAACTTCAGGTGGATGCTGCAATTGGCTTAATGTAACGCATAGCGATTGGGTCCCTTTAACGCGGCTTTCTGAAATTTCCTTTTTTTTACCCTCCGTCCATTTTCCTGCTATATTTTCTCCAGCCAAATGGACAACTGCATCGAAGTTTTCCAATGCTTCTGGATGAACCAACCCCTGGTCTGGATTCCAGCTAATTTCATTCGGCCCTAAATTTTCTTTCGTTCGGACTAAACGATAGACATGATGATGCTGCACTTTCAAAAAATCTACTAAAGCCGATCCGACTAACCCTGAAGAACCAGAGATTAAAATTTTCATTTGTCATTTTCCTAATAATTAAAACAGTATTTACATAGATTGGAGCATTTAATTTTACAATAGAAAATACGCTGGTACGATTAGACGTTTAGGCTAACTATATTAAAAATCATCAAAACTTTAAGTTCAGATTATAAAAATGATAAATTTTAGTATGAACCAAAAAACCATAAAAAGGGTCAAAAGCAATGATTTACAACAATAAATAAATGACCGCAAATCAAGAAGTAATTATTTTCAAAAACATCTACTAGCCTAATTCAAAAGCCGAATGATAAAAAAATAACGCGGGGATAGATAGGAAATGCGGAGAGGCTAAGAAAAAAATGTAACTTATGGCTTAATTTAACTCTGCGCCTCCGCATCTCCCGACTGCGCGTTTTATCTCTCATTTGATCACATTAGTTGCCTTAGAAAAAAGCATGGCTTTTAAAATAGAAAAATAAGTCTAATATATGTGAGGTATTAGCGAGTGCTCTAAACAAAGTTTTAAGCACTAGTTAGCCTGATGCTTATGGTATAGGTAGGAGGCAGGATGGAATAACGATATAGAAATAACATTTTTTATTCCTATCCTACCATCCTGCTTATCTAAAACAATTGAAAAAAATTATTCTCCAACTGTTAAAAAAAATCAGGCCGATGGTGGCGGAAGTGGATCTAAAAGTCTTTGATCGGTATGAGTCCAAAAAATTTCCCCATTTGCAAATGGACCGTTTCCCGTTCTTTTTCCTTCCTCTATCTGACGAATCAAATAGGAGGGATTGTAGATGACGAACCCCTCGTTCCCAAAAAATTCTCGGACTGAATAATTCACCTCGACTTCTTCAGCCCCGCTCATTTCTCTAATAGCCATACCGCGATGTGACCATAGAACCGTATGGATGAAAGTTAGGATCAAATTTCTTATCCATTCGCACCGCTTATGAGACCACGCAAGGAGTTTGTCAAGTGGTGGCACGCCGGTGCGGCAACCCGATATGTCCATGCGATAAAAATTAGGAGAGCCGGGCACAGCTGCGTTGATAGCTTTTTGAACATAATAAGAACAATTGCGCGCGCTGAATTGAAAAACCCCTTGCCCTACCATAATGTCATAAATGCGAGACACTAAATCTGCCCCTTGCTCAGCCGTTGGGAAAACTGCCAATCCACCCCTTTCCCGATGCGTATAATAGTTATTTTGATCGATTAGGGATAAAACCCGCTTTACTGTATGGCAAAATAGCGAGAGACCATCTAAAATCCCGTCCTGAAAACGAAAAGCATAGGGACCAGGGCCGCTCACCTTCCACTGTCCATCTTCCATTCGGGAATAAAGCTCCCAATAGCCATGGCAATCTAAAGCGGTCAGATCGCGGAATTTTCGCGCAGCCATAGCCTTGAAAAAAAAGTTCCTTCCATTCATCCTTTCAGGCCCATACTGCCTTTCCAGCTCGGCATGTGAAACAGTGCGGATCGGAGGTACTTTGTCAAGCCAATTCTCTCTTTCCCAATCTCGATAAGGAGGCGCCTCATAACTTTGCGTTTCTGCATTCCAAGGGCCGTGTACCGGATGAAAATTGATCATTCCCCATTGGCAGAATGAAAAGTTGACCTCTTTTTCGTTTTTGAGTGCCCATTGCTTTAATATTTCCCGGAGTGTTGCCCGATAATTCCCTTTTAGGAAATGAATTTCTTTATTTGGGTTCAAAAGGCTGAAACGCGCCTGCTTTTCAGGCTCAAATCTTTTAAAGTCTCCATGATAGATGGGAAGGCTGAGAATTTTTTTAGATACCCCCGCGGTTTTTGTAGCGACTTTTTCAACTCTTAGGATTTGGTCGTCTGCTGTTCTGGAATTCCCTAAAGCACTTGAAAGAAGGGAATCCTTGATCCATTTTCGACCGCTATCAAATTCAATAAACGAATTTACCGGCAGCCACTGTTGAATTGCCCATCCCATAAACTCCTTCCTATACTCTGTATTTTCAAGCAGAGAATTCCATTCGGGATAGCAGGCTGCCTGGCGCAATTGCTCCATTTCTAGTGGGTTAATCTCTAAATTTCTGGCAAGGTACTGCTTTTGCTTCCATTCAGTTGCATAACGAATTAATTTTTCCAAACACATGGGATCTGGTTCGGCCGTCGGGTCCAATCCGCCATTTATAGATCCAATCCGGTAAGATAAACTCATCTCCATTCTTTGCAGATCAGCATAGGCACTTTTCAATTCAGGGCTTACTGTCGGCAAAAGGTTAATTTGCGCACGCACCGCTTCAACAAATTTTAGATAGGGTTTAAAATGGTCCCTATATGCTTGAACTTCACCGGCCAATTCAGGACGGTTCATATCATAAAATTTTACAGCATGTGTTTCTAATTCCTGGAACTGATATTGAACCTTTTCTATTAACTCAGTCAGGCGCGGCTGATTATTATGCGTGAGAAGGCCCCCTATATAGCGGTTCCATCGACTTTCATGCGTTATTGTTCCGATTTTATTATAATTGACCACAGGCTGGTTGAATTCATGTAGAATTTGCTGCAATTCATCAACTGAGAGGGGGCGACTGGTTAAATTTGACATACCCATATTATATCGATCCTTATTTTTTTTACTTAAAAGGATCAAAATCATACCTATTTCACTAATCGAATGCAAACTAAACGTGCACTTATCAAAATACCAAGTGAATCAGTTGCAAAATTATAGTTCAATCTTTAGAATGACGCAAATTATATTGAGCCCTAAACCTATTCAATATCTATGATCAAATGCTTTGCTGCTACAAATCATCCTGATCATAGATATTGAACAGGT
The DNA here is from genome assembly GCA_013695355.1 of Candidatus Protochlamydia sp. Taxonomy (GTDB): domain Bacteria; phylum Chlamydiota; class Chlamydiia; order Chlamydiales; family Parachlamydiaceae; genus Protochlamydia. Next base: position 78,148 of record JACDAQ010000014.1, on the reverse strand, counting down.
TCTAAGTTTTAAAAGACGGTCGAACTCGCAGGCTTGTTTTTAATATTTGCAAGATGTGATAAATCATAGGCAAAATAAATTGATGAATTTATGCAATTTGAGTGTTTTCAAAGGAGTTTTATGGCTGAGCTTGACAAAGAAACAATTAAGAACTTAACGCGCTTGTGCCGGATAGATTGCACTGAAGAAGAACAAGATGCCCTTTTGAATGACCTTAAAAAGATACTCAATTATATCGAACAGTTGGAAGAAATTGAAACCAAGGATGTTCCTCCCTGCGATCATGTTTTGGATGAGATCATTAACGTCATGCGGGATGATGAAATTGGAACGGTGCTGGATAGGGAAGTTTTTCTTGCCAATGCCCCTTCGCATATCGGTGGTTTGGTCCGCGTTCCGACTATCATCAAACAAAATTAAGCACTTTAGAGGTTTCATGTATAAATTTTCAGCAATTGAAGTTCGAGACCAATTTCTCCGCGGTGAAACTTCCGCAGTCTCCATTACAAAGCACTATTTAAGCCGTATTGCAAGATTCGACAAGCAGGTTGGCGCCTTCCTGTCTGTATTTGAAGACAAGGCCTTGGAGCGTGCACATGAATTAGATAGAAAACGGCAAGCCAATGCGCCGCTCGGCAAGTTGGCAGGAATTCCATTAGCTATTAAGGACAATATTTTGGTCCAAGGAGAAATTGCCACTTGCGCTTCAAAATTTTTGACCAATTTTCGCGCTCCCTACCATGCTACAGTGATCAATCGTCTGCTGCATGAAGATGCGGTCATTCTGGGAAAAACCAATATGGACGAATTCGCAATGGGCTCCTCAACCGAAAATTCAGCCCTGCAAAAAACACGAAATCCCTGGAATCTAAATTGTACTCCCGGCGGTTCATCAGGTGGATCGGCAGCTGCAGTCGCCGCACGCCTTTGCCCGGCAGCTTTAGGAAGTGATACAGGCGGCTCTGTTCGCCTTCCAGCCGCCTTTTGCGGTCTAGTCGGTTTTAAACCAACTTATGGAAGGGTTTCCCGCTATGGATTGGTTGCCTACGGCTCTTCATTAGACCAGATCGGTCCGCTGACAACGACTTCAGCCGATGCAGCTCTGTTAATGGAAGTGATCGGGGGCCATTGCACCAGGGATTCAACCAGTATGCCCATCGGCCCTGAAGACTATTTGAGCCAATTAAATGAACCAATTGCAGGAATGAAGATCGGTGTGCCCTGGCATTTTCTTGAAAATTTGGCAGATGAACCGAAGAAGGTATTCCAGGAATCGATTGATTTAATGACCCAGCAAGGAGCGAAAATTGTTGAAATTGATTTAAGTATCTTAAAGTATGCCGTTGCTGTTTATTATATTATTGCCACCGCCGAAGCCTCCACAAATTTAGCACGTTTTGATGGTATACGCTACGGCCAGCGTTCCACAAGGGCCAAAACACTGGATGAAGTCTATGATTTTTCCAAGGAAGAAGGTTTTGGGGCCGAAGTCAAAAGAAGGATCATGCTAGGTACTTTTGTACTTTCTTCCGGCTACCAGGATGCCTATTACAAAAAAGCCCAAAAAGTACGCACACTAATTTTAAGAAGCTATCGGGATGCCTTTTCAAAATGCGATCTGATTGCATCCCCTGTTTCCCCATTTGCAGCTTTCGAGATTGGGGCAATCAAAGATCCATTGCAAATGTACTTGGAAGATATTTATACCATCGGTATTAATTTGGCAGGCTTGCCGGCTGTGAGCATTCCAAATGGATTTACCCATGATGGCAAACCAATGGGGCTTCAACTGATCGGGGCCCAGAAACATGACAGAAGAGTGCTGAACGCTGCTCATGTGATGGAAAATGCCTTTCCCTTTAAAAATCCAATTCCTGCACTTGTCAAAGAGGAGGCTTAACGATGAGCCATAAATATTATCACCCTTCGCATGCTGATTGGGAAGCTGTCATTGGCCTTGAAATCCATGTCGAATTAAACACCAAATCCAAACTTTTTAGCGCTGCCCCCAACCATTTTGGCGATGATCCAAATACTAATATCACAGAAGTTTGTACGGGACAGCCTGGGGCCCTTCCTGTTTTGAATAAAGAAGCAGTCAGAAAGGCAGTTCAGTTTGGCTGCGCCATTCAAGCTGAAATAGCCCGGTTCAGCAAATTCGACCGAAAGTCTTATTTCTATCCTGATAGCCCCCGTAATTTTCAGATTACCCAATTTGATAAACCAATAGTGAAAGGTGGAGTAATCATTGCAGAAGTTGAAGGAGAAGAAAAAAGCTTTGCAGTGAACCGGGTCCATCTTGAAGATGATGCAGGCATGCTCAAACACTTTACTAACTTTGCAGGAGTTGACTATAACCGCGCAGGTTGCCCTCTAATCGAAATCGTTTCTGAGCCATGCATCCACACTGGAGCTGAAGCAGTAGCCTATGCAATGGCTGTAAAGGCTATTCTTCAATATATTGACGCATCAGATTGTAATATGGAGGAAGGCTCTTTGCGCATTGATACTAATATTTCTGTGCGTCCTAAAGGTGAGAAAAGCTTAAGAAACAAGATCGAAATTAAAAACATGAATTCTTTCAGTTTTATGGAAATGGCCATCAAATCTGAGATCAGCCGGCAGATTCACGCTTACACGGAAAACCCTCAGCTTTCTTATGAACAAGTGATCGCTCAGGCAACCTACCGGTGGGATCCCGACAAACAAGAAACCGTTTTAATGCGCCGTAAAGAATCGGCCGATGACTACCGCTATTTTCCTGAACCAGATCTTGGCCCAATCATCCTGACCGATGCATTTATTGAGGAAATACGGCAAAGCCTACCTGAACTCCCCCTACAACGTGAAAGACGCTACATCCATCAATTAGGCCTATCCACGCACCAGGCCTTTGCCCTCACCAGCGATAAGGCACTTGCAGATTACTATGAAGAAGCCCTTAAAGATTGCTCAAATGGAAGAAGCCTGGCCAATTGGCTTTTGGTGGAATTTCCGGGAAGGTTGAAGGATAAAGGAGAAAATGTTATTAAGATTGGTCTAAAGCCTATGCAGATAGCTTCTTTGATCAACCTGATAGAAAAAGGGACTATTACCGGAAAGATCGCCAAAAGCGTTGCGGATGAAATGGTCTCCGATCCTACCCGGGATCCGGCGGACATCGTAGCCAAAAACCCTGACTACCAACCTCTTAACGACCTTGGAGAAATAGAAGGTTATGTGGACCAGGTTTTGGCTGCAAATGGTCAATCGATAGCCGACTATCGTGCTGGCAGAGAAAAGGCCTTTGCCTTTTTGGTCGGTCAGGTCATGAAATTATGCCGCGGGAAAGCGTCCCCAGCTACAGTCAATGAGCTAATAAAACAAAAAATTGACCAAATGAAGACTTAAAAATAAATTTAAGCTACTATAAGTGCTTGTTTTATACCCAAATTCAATTTTGAGATCAATTTTAGGGTATATTTTTTGAATAACAATAATTATTTGTTTAAATGAGGATGTATGAATTTAGTTCAATTAGCTCCAACGCAAGTAATAAACAATGAATTAAATTATAGCCTTATAGACGAGATCAAAGCATTGATTCCCTATAGCTTTGCTGTACCAACTGTTGCTGATGGATCTTGGGAATACTGGTTAAAGCCTGTAGGCTTTGAGCCAATTAGTCCGGGCGAACTATCCATAGGGCAGCTTCCCGGACAGCTTGAAGCAAGAACTACTTGTTTTTTTTGCCCTGAGACAGCCTTGAAAGTAGCCCTTTTTAAGAAAGGGAACGAATTAATGATCGTATTTGGCGCTCTGGATTCCTTTACAAATGAGGTTCCTGAGAAAGATCATAATTCTAAATGGTGGAGCGTCATTAAAGCTGGTGCTTATAACCTTTTGTGGGGACGCCCGCTTGCCTTTGAAAGAGCCCATCAGCTGGTGCAATTGCTACAAAATGCCACTCAATTCAAAGATAATCAAATGGTATTAGTGGGGCAAAGTTTTGGAGGCGGACTAGCGGCCTATACTGCCTTAAAGATTGCCAATTGCCGGGGAATATGTTTTAATTCTTTACCTTTAGGCAGCTGGGTCAATCAGGAAATTGAGGATTGTAAAAATTTAGGCTACGCCAAAATTACACAAGTCACTGTAAAGTTAGATTGGTTGCCAGACAATTACTTGATGCGTAATAGGGAAATTTTTGAATCATATGTATCCATGCCATGGCTACCAGGAAGAACACTTTCCATTCCCACAGCCTATCCTGGTAATATTTTTGAGACCCACGCTTATATTGTAGGCAGCCTTTTAAAATTCACCGGTCATGAAATAACCTCAAGTCCCAGAGAGGTAATGGGAAATTTTTAAATTTAAGAGAAATTTCTGTAATTCAGTTTGAAGCTTTATGGCCCTTTTTGCCAATCGATCTTAATAGCACGGGCATGACAAATTTGTAGCCTGAATTAGTATCACGTCTTAGACAGCGCTTTTACTAAAATTTTATTTTTTTATCATTGAATATAAAGAATAATAAATTCGTTCATTTTGAAACCAATCAATAAAATTAAATAGTGTGAAATAATCACAAATTATTTATTATAATTCTTACATTTTAAATATCTGCAAGGCTTTTTAAGAAAAGAGGAAATTAAAGTAATATGAATTCAATTAAATTAAACTTCGAAAATTTTCAATGGACAGAAAGTATTTCTATTAATAACAAAGAAATATCCAAAGAGAATATTAGCAGATTGCTCCCTTATAGCTTTACAGCACCCGTTATTTCAGGTGAGTCCTATGAATACTGGATGAAGCCTGTTGGCTACGAAGAGATCAATCCAAACGCACTGTCATTGGGAGAACTCCCTGGCCAGCTAGAAGCCCGGGAAAATTGTTTTTTTTGCCCTGAAACTGCTTTAAAAATTGCAGTTTATAAGAAAGGGAATGAATTAGTCATTGTTTTTGGCGCTCTGAATGCTTTTAAAACCGAAATTCCGCAAGAGCAGCATTCTTATAAAACATGGACCCTGCTAAAAGCTGGCTCTTATAATCTCTTTTGGGGACCTCCTCTCATATTTAAAAGAGCCCATCAGTTGGTCCAATTAATACAAAATGCACCTCAGTTTAAAGACGATCAATTGGTAATGGTTGGTCAGAGTTTTGGAGGGGGGTTGGCCGCTTATACCGCTTTAAAAATTTCGAATTGTCGGGGGATCTGTTTTAATGCCCTACCCCTAGGTGCATGGATCTATGAGGAAGTTGAAGAATGTAAAACGTTAGCCTATTCCAAAATTATACAGGTGACAGTCAATACAGATTGGCTTTCGGATAATTTTTTTATGCGCTATAGGAATTTTTTAGATGGATATATGCCATCATTGCCAGGAAAAAGGATTTTTGTACCCACCGCGTATCCCAATAACAGTATAGAAACGCACGATTATATTTGTGGAAGTTTTTTAAATTATTTAGGCTATGAAGTGTCTGCACAGCCGGAAGATGTTTTATTGGACCAGCAAAGAAAGTCGGTTGATGCATATATCTAAGAATTCAAAAATGAACTTAAAAATTTAATTTAGACTAGCTTGAATGTTCATATTCCCACCCCAGGACTTTGAAGCAATCAAAATTCCAATTTTTGAGTTTACTTAAGTATAAACCTGAGTTTCGGTCGATATTAAGGGAGTCTCACGCCCTATCCTCACCCTTTCTCTCTTAAAGCATATTGATTTGATATTCTTTTCAGAGAGATACGGCGAATCTAAGGCATGATACCCCTTACTTTCCATGAGATAAACCCAAAACTCAGGTTATAAACAAAAGTCTTTAAAACCTGTTCAATATCTATGATCAGGTTCTTACGGCTCATGTTTTAATAGAATACGCTTTGCTTCCTGCGCCTGTTTTTTTAAATCTGTATACTCATCCGCTTCACCGGACGTTTCGATGGCAAGGTCCAAAGCTTGCAAAGCGCTTTCCCGATCATGAATGGCAAACAGACATTTGGCTAAGTAAAAATAAGGGACCGGGTTTGAAATATTGCAAAGTGCGGCTAATTCATAGGCATCAATTGCCGCTTCATAATTCTGACACATCTGAGTCGACATCCCAAGACCTAGCCAATAATCATGAATATGGGGATTTAGAGTAGCTAAAAACAAAAAAGCATTGGCTGCCTCTTCATATCTTTTATATTCGAAAAGCTGGTACGCAGCCTGGTAAAACTTCGCCATTGTGGAATCTTTGAATTCCATAATCTCTTGCGCTGTTTTTCCCTCAGCTAGCTCTTTTTGCAATAGCTTTCTATTTTTTAGCTTTTCTTTGATTTTTTTCGAAAGCTTAAATTCTTCTAATTCATCTTTCATAATACCTTTTAAATCAACTTGATTGGTATTTTCATCTTTGGGGGCTAGTGTTCAATACCACTAACAAGTGGAGACGGTGTTAATCAACTTCCTATTATTTGTCAAATTGCAGCGTAAATTTCAAGCAAATAGAAAAAAAAAGCTAAAATCGGCAAAACAAAAGTTTAAAGAGATTTTATTCTTGTGAAAAATTGAGACGATCCTTTAACTTCTTACCTAATAAGTATTACTTATATAGTCTAATTATGAATTTTGGAATGAAAAATGAATAAGTCGATCAATAAATTATTTATGCTTGTTATCTCATTGACAGTATTGTCATCCTGCGCCAGAGATATTTCATCCCATTCTTATTCTGCTCATCAAGTCGGGGAAGTTTCCATGACTTATTCCGGTGTAATTCAAAGCATTCGGGAAGTTTGCGTGGACGGCAGTGATCAACTGGATAACAATCAACTAGGCATAGCTGCGGGCGGAATTACCGGCGGCGTAATGGGAAACGCAATTGGAAGAGGAAATTTATTTCCTACTGCACTCGGAGCAGTTGCTGGAGCAGTTACAGGGTCGTTATTCGAAAAAAAATTAAAAAGGCAAATGGCCTTCGAATATATAGTTTTACTCAATGATGGTGCATTACTCACAGTCGTCCAAGGGAACGATCAGCCAATGGCGATTGGAGAACCTGTCTATGTTCATATCAGTCCAGCCGGACGCTCAAGAATTAGTCCCCAATATCATTATTAAATCCAAGGAAATTAAAGCTATGGAAAATGACTTTATCCAGTTACCTGATTTTTCAGAAATAGAAGAAGATTTAAATCTCGCAAAGGGAGATATCCAAACTGCCTTAGAGTCAGATCCTTCTCTTGAGCCCTTAAGCGCTTTTGTCAATGAAGTCATTGATATTATTAAATCTAAAGTTTCTAACATCAAAGACCCCTCCAATCTTGATACTAAAACAAAAGTTGATCTGGCTGCTCATATGACCTTGCTCAATAGCCTGATGGATGAGATTTTTTTATCTGAACTCGATGAATTAGATGAGGATGAAGAGGAAGAAGAAGAAGAATTTGATGATGAAGAAAAATAATAATGGTAGTAAGATTATTCTAATTACCACTATAGATTACAATTGATTGCACACTCCTCTGTGATCTTTGAATTAGGCTTCATGCAGAGTTCATATGATCACAGAGAAGGAAATACAGGAGTCCTAATCGCACAATTAAATTTGTTTGGATCATTTATTTCAATGATTCACTAGTTTTTGCGACGGTCAGAAATCAACCTTAATAATGGTGTAAACATGATTGAATCAGTTCAATATTATACAAATAAAGTAATAATAGAACCGGTAGAAGAAGTAAGTGCAACAATTATTACAACTCTTACCGATTTAACAAATAGAATTGCATTAGACGCTATACTCCAATTTGTACTTCAAGTTGCTATAACTGCCCCTCTTCTTTACTTGCATTATAACTTATTTGCTTTAGGCTTTACGCTTGGTTTTGTTTTTAGCGATCATGTTCAAAAAATTGTCGATAGGGTTAACGTCATCTATAATGCCAACCGTCCAGACTATCAGAAGTTTCTATTAGTCGCAGTTGGAACACCACTGATTCTGCTTACCAATCCAATATCAATTGTGATCGCTACTTTATACTATTCTGCCCAATGGGGTGCATTTCTTTATGAGGATAGTCTTCAGCGTCAACCTCAGCCGGACGATATTCTGCCAGCTGTTGTTTAAAATTTAACGGAATCCTATCAGGAAAACTAAATATTGCCTCTCTTGCCGTCAGCGATCCTGCGCTCTTCAGATTAAATTTCCAAGAATAGGCAGCAAGCGACGGGGTGAGAAGGATAAGGGAGGGATTCAGTATTCTTTTTTTTGGCAACTATTAATTTAACGCATTTGGGAGTTTTTTTAGAAAAAGAATGGCACATAAATTAGCAGACCATGAATGCTCTAATTGTGAGGCTCTCCCATTCATTTATAGTCAATTAGATGTGACATATCTTAATATCCCTTTGATTCGCATGCAGGGTGTAATTGTCGTTTCTACTATTTGCTAAATTTTGGTAAGACGGCTCCTTCATTCAAGGTGAGATGTTTATGGGAAAAAATTTCAAAAAAAAATCAACGCTAAAACGACAGATAATGAAGATAAAAATTAACTTATTTTGACGCAAGTGGTTCAATTGCTATTTTGAGTTAATGAAAGAACTAGACCAGCCCTTAAAGGTTACAATGTTCATTGGAAAAGACTGCAAAGCAATGACGAAAATTTGACACACATGAAAATGAAGAATTTGTAGATTGATTTTAATTTAAATTTTTTGTTCTTATCGTAGTATTGTGCTCTATTGATTTTCTTTCTTTTGTACCGCTATTCATTCATAAGCCTCACAAATCGCCTTAATTACAAAATCCAACACTTATTTTCTGGGATGAAAGGCGTGAAAAGCTTCTTTCAATCTCGCCTGGGTTAAATGGGTGTAACGATCTGTGCTGTTAATGCTGGCATGTCCTAGCAAATCTTGGATAACCCGCAAATCTGCCCCGCGGTCTAGTAAATGGGTGGCATAGGAATGACGAAAGGTGTGGGGAGATATGGATTTGCTTAAAGCAGCTTGTTTGGCATAAAATTTTACCATTTTCCAAACACTGGTACGGTCCAAGGCTTTTAGCTTACAGGTCAAAAATAAAAGATCTTGTCTTTCTGCAACAACTTCCCGGTAATTCAAGTAATAATCAATTGCCGCAATGGCCTTACTCCCGATCGGAACCATCCGTTCTTTACTCCCCTTGCCCGTGATACGAATGGTATGATCATCCACATCTTGCAACTTTAAATTGCAGAGTTCAGAAACACGGATGCCCGTCCCGTACAACACCTCTAAAATGGCCTTTTCTCTTGCACCTTTCATTGTGTTAACATCTGGCTGGGCTAGCAACCGTTCGATTTCTTCTTCACTCATGACATGAGGGATCAGCTGCCAAACTTTTGGATTTTCAACTAATGCCATAAGGTTTTTGACAATGATCCCTTCCCTTTTTAGAAACTTAAAAAAAACTTTGATGGCTATAAAAGTTCGGTAAATTGTAGAAGAGGCATACTGTTTCTCCTTTTTTAGCGAAATAAAATTAATGAGATGCTGAATTTCAATATCCTTCCATTGCTTGATTTGTATAGCTTTTAAAAACTTTAGATAATCAGATAGGTCTCTATGGTAGGCTTCTAATGTATTTGAAGAGAGCCCTTTTTCAGATGCTAGGTAAACAAAAAAATCGTGCAGATCATTTTCCATCAATTTTTTGAAGCCAGAAATTTTTCTGCCAAGGTTTTTTGGATCCGCTCAGTTTCAAAGCGGGTTAAAGAAAGGACTTTTATCGTAAAAAATTCTTCACTCTGGGGCATTTCATATAAAGCAAATGGGGTTTCTCCTTCTTTGAATTCCTTCCTTAAAATCAATTTTTTTGCGTGGGAAAGAAAAAGAGCTAAAACAAATATTTCTTCTTCATACTGTTGCTGGTTTAGAACGAATTCTCTAAGCAGGTGCAGCGCTTGATCGGAACGGGCAGAAGAGGCAACGATTTTTTTTGCCTCCACCTTTGATTTCCAATGCCCTCGTGAATTGAATCCTGCAGGAAGTGTTCTTTCCTGCCAACATTCCATGCAATAATCTTCCCGTATTATCTCATAAGATTCACTTGATAATAAGAGAGAAAAATATTCCATTCCAGGTACAAGCTTTTCCCCTTTTCCTGCACAAAGACCGTTTCTTTTAGGAATATCAATTTGAAATAGCATCAAGACCTTTTTTATTAAAACTTTGTCAGTTAATATTTTTTAAATGATTTAAATAAGCTTCGCCTAACGGAAAAGAGGTATGACTGTTTTGATTGGGTTCAGCAAATTGACGGATAATTTTATTTGCCAATAATTTACCCAGTTGCACGCCAGGCTGGTCAAAAGAATTGATTCCCCAAATGAATCCTTGAAAAGCTACTTTATGCTCAAAAAAAGATAATAAAGCCCCGAGCGTAAAAGGGTTCAACTGATCAGCTAGCAATACATTAGTCGGACGGTTGCCCGGAAAAAATTCGTTTGGGTTCTCAGATGCCTGTCCGGTTGCCAAAGCTAAACTTTGAGCAAATAAATTAGCTAGTAATTTTTCTTGTGAAGTCGTCCCTTCAACCGTTAAATCTTCGCCATACAAACTTGTTTTAAAAGCAATCAATGTGACAGGAATAGTGTCAGTGCCTTGATGAATCAATTGAAAAAATGAGTGCTGGGCATTTGTTCCCACTTCGCCCCAAATGATCGGCCCGGTTAGAAAATCTACCGAGGCTGCCTGCCGGTCAATCCGTTTCCCGTTTGATTCCATGTCAAGTTGCTGAATATGGGCAGGATAGCGGATTAAAGCTTGCGAATAGGGAATGAGAGCTACTGTCGGATATTTCAAAAAATCACGGTTCCATATTCCAAGCAAAGCCGCAAGCAGCGGAAGATTTGCTTTAACATCTGAAATTAATGCATTTTGATCCATTGCATGTGCACCCTTTAAAAAATCCCAATAAACCGCGAAACCAAACGCAAACGCCAGCATGACCGCTCCGCACATTGAAGTCGTTGAATAGCGCCCCCCTATCCAGTCCCACATATAAAAAATTTCCAGGTATTTTTGCCTATTGTCCATGGGAGTGCCAGGCATCGTGATCGCAAGAAAATGGTTTTTTGGCTCAAGACCAGCCTTCAAAAATTTTTCTCTAACCAAAGCTTCGTTGGTGGCTGTTTCTAAGGTCGTTCCTGATTTAGAGACGACGATAACCAGGGTCTTATTAAGATCTTCGATCCCTCGCAAGACATCGGCAGCATCATCGGGATCCACATTTGAAATATAATGAATTTTTCTGCCAGGTTTGAGCAAATGCTTGAGTGCAAAGTAATGCGCACGAGGACCTAGATCCGATCCTCCGATACCCACAGTCACGAGATCGGTATAAAGTCCTTCAGTATCAATTTTAGAGATAAATGCCTGCAACTTTTCATTTTCTTTGCGTGCCAGATGGGCTGCTTCCTGTGCAGCAGGCTCTGTTTGAGGATGGTTAAAAAAATCTCGGGTCGCAGTGTGCAAGGCGGCTCTTTTTTCGCTTGGATAGCCAGCAATCTCATTGACTATGTCTCCCTGCTGCATCCCCTGCATTTTTTCTACAGCCCGTGCTTCATCAGCCAACTCGGTCAATGCTTCGAGTACTTCTGAAGTGACCCTTTCTGTTCCGTATAAAAATTTATAACCGCATGCCTTTGCGCAATAATCCTTCAAACGGTCAGGTGTAAGATTTTTGGTTAAATCGAAAGGATTTTGGGCTAGCATCTTTAATTTTTGGATTGCCGGATACTTAGAAAATGGAACCATGATAAAACCTTTGTAAAAGATCAACAATGAAGATTTGGGGAATTTTCTGCAATCAAGAGAGTGGGGGAGATTCAGTTAAAAACTGCTGCATCGTCATTTCATAGGGCAGGCCCAGCAGGTCGCCTGTTGAAACGACTGTGCCCCCGGCCGCGCAAAATCCTTGAAGCTTTCTCTTTCCCTGAAATGAAAGAACGGAGGGAGTATAGATAAGGAAATCAAGCCCATCCCAATTGGTAATCAAATTTTCTTCAGCCATCAATTTATATTCAATTCCCCTTTTTCCAAATTCTTCAAGTGCCTGCCCGATTCCCTCCCAATGCGAGGGCTTGCAGTAGGCAAGAGAAGGAATACACACTCCTATCTTCACATCAAGCTTGGCAGGGAGCTGAAGTAAATTTTGGCCGCAATAGCCAATGGGTGTTGCAAAGTTTTCCCAGCCCCATCCCTGGATAGGAAGGTTGCATCCCTTGATGGCAAGGTTAAGCGGGCTCACACTTTCAGGATGAAGCAGCTGCAATTGCTTGAGCGGATCTAAGGCCAGCGAAGAAGCATCGAGAAATAAATAAACAGGCAACTCATCAGAAAGTTGAGCGGCCAACAAGCCCAAGTATTCCATACTCGCATCCCTGCAAAAAAGGCGGATCAGCTGCATTCCCTTTTCCGTTTTTTTTAAAGCGGAAAGTTCCATACTAGAGGCACCAACCTCCTCTTTAAACTCTTTAACGTCATTAAATAGCTGCTCCAGCCATTCTTTGAAATTAGCAAGTTGCTGGGCGTCCCACGTGAAAGTTTGGCTAAAATCAGCGCACCCTTTATAGAGACAAATACCAATGGTTTTAGATTTAAACTCAATCCATAGGGTCTCTTTAAAATGTGTAAGCGCCAATCCAAGAGAAAGAAATTGCGTTTGATTGACCAGAGGCAAAGGTAAGCCATCAAATAATCCTAAGTCCAAATGCCACAAAATGAAAAGTCCTTGTTGAACCGCATTAAGGGCTGTCTGTCTGGCCAATTGCCAGGAGAGGTCTGAATGGATTTTGCCATCAAGGGAGATTGTTAATGCATTAAAGTTGCCGCTGGCGATTTCCGCAAGCTCGCCTCCCCAGACGTAAGGGACAAAAGGTTTACCGCAATAGGTATAGCCCGGGTCGTCCCATTGTATGCCATCCATTGCTTCAATTGGACTTTCCATTTTATTGTTTTCTAAAAACATGATAACGGATCTCTTTTCCTTTTTCACGCCAAAGCTCTTCAAAAAAAGAAGAGCCATAGCCTGGATAATGAGTGACATAATAGGGCGTTTCAAAAATAGAGTCAAATCCAGCGATTCCTTGCATCACTTTGATTAGACTGGAAGAATAAACAGCGTCATCAGTCACGATGGTCAATAATTTGCCTGTTTTGAGGATGCGATGAAGCTCTTGAACGAAGCGAGGTTGGATCAAACGATGCCGGGCATGCTTTCTTTTTGGCCAGGGATCGGGGAAGTTAATAAAAGCACCCTCAATGCAAGCGCTTGGGAAATATTCAGATGTGACAGAATGTCCTTCGCCGCAGATCATAAATAAGTTCTCTAATTGAAAGTTCTTTACTTTTGACCAAATTTTGCGGGTCCGGTCAAATTTACGTTCCACTGCAACCCAGTTGACGCTGACTTCACTCTTAGCCCGCTCTGCAATCCAGGCCCCATTGCCACTGCAGTATTCTATGCATATAGGTAAATCTGATGAAAAAATTTCTTCGCTCCTCCATCCAGGAAACGTAAAGGGACGATCGATATCGCAAACGTCTGGCATAAACAAGATACGATCTTTGATCAAGATTTGCCGTTGGTTAAATTGAAAAGGAGCTTTTAAATTTTTAGGCTTCATAAAACTAAGAATTGATGATGTAAAGCGTTTGATCATACTGAATAATGTATTTAAATGCGAATACCTTAACAGACATTTGCTTCTTTCTTCCAGTAGTGACAAAAACAAAATTGCATCTCTAGTTGATTTAGACGGATGATTCCCCCCATAAACTTTAATTGTTGGATGCAGACTTGCCTTCTACATAAAACTATCTTATAACACCTAGTAAAGAATTAGTTTAGTTTTGTAAAAGCTATACTCAGTTCCCTCTCCCCTTGCTCCGTACCTTCTTTCCTCCGCGTATTAACTCGCTCGTTCAATTGTACCCCTAATATATTTAAGGTAGTCGTATCTTAGGATTAAAATATAAATAAAAGCCTTTTAATCCAAGTTGCACCCAATCTTTGCTTGATGTAAATTATCGCTCTTAAATCAAAATGGGATGATGAAATGATTGGACGAAACGACCCTTGCTGGTGCGGCAGTCAAAAAAAATGGAAGCAGTGCCATTTTCCCAACATAGGCAAAAGCAATTTACCTTCAATGGATTTGAAGAAGGCCTATTTTCGCGACTATCATATCATCGTAAAAGATGAAAAACAAATCATGGGGATAAGGGAATCCTGCCGCTTAGCCTCTCAAATCTTAGATGCAACCTGCGCCTTAGCCAAAGCAGGGGTAACGACTGAAGAGTTAAATGCCTTCGCCCATGACCTCCATAAAAAATCAGGGGCCTTGCCCGCTCCCCTTAACTATGGCCAGCCCCCTTTTCCAAAAAGCATCTGCACTTCATTAAATGAAGTAATCTGCCATGGAATTCCTGATCAAACCCCGCTCCAAAATGGGGACATTTTAAATATCGATGTGACATGCATTTTTGAAGGCTATTATGGAGATTGCAGCCGGATGGTTGCTATTGGAGAAGTAAGCTCCGACAAGCAGCGTGTCATGGATGTCTCACATGAATGCTTAATACGGGCAATAGCGATTTTAAAACCAGGCATAGCGATCTCTCAGATTGGGGATGTGATTGAAAGCTATGCAGTCTCTCAAGGCTGTTCTGTGGTCAATCAATTTGTGGGGCATGGGGTGGGTGTTCAATTTCATGAAGGACCGCAAGTAGCCCATCATCGCAATCAAAATCCGATTATCTTAGTGCCTGGCATGACCTTTACAATAGAGCCAATGATCAATGCGGGTGTGAGGGAAGCTGTTATTGATCCGGTAGACCATTGGACAGCACGCACAAAAGATGGCAACCCCAGTGCGCAGTGGGAGCATACGTTATTGATCACAGAAGCGGGCTATGAAATTTTAACGACTTGGCTTCGATGACATTTTCATTGTAATTCCCCTAAGTTTTTTAGAGTTTATTCATGAACTTAAAAAACTTCGTGTAAAGCCATTAAAATGACTTTCAATCTTTTTATCCTTTGTGAATACAGACAGGAAATTGTTTCGCCAGGCTGATTGTCTTTGAATTTAAATCGAGGCTTTCCAAACAGGTCGTCTGATGGTATCTTCTTTTTACAACTAAAAATTAAATTGTGGTTTTCAAATGAAATAATAATAACATTATTTATTACATAAATTCATATTTTACAATTAAATTTTATGAGTTTTTAATTAAAATTTGAATAACTTTTTTCCATAAATGATCATTGAAAATTTATGTTAATAAGTCAATTCTCTTTTTAGCTTCAGCGCTGAACGGATTTAAATGACATCAATATTAGCAATTTAGTAATTCAATTACGTCAGGTATACAAAGTTAAAAACTTAAGCATAAAAATTTGAAATATAAGCATATTTTAAAATCGAGCATTGTTGACAAAATAGGCGGAAATAGAAAAATACACCTTGAGTTATATATATATTGATAATATAATTATGTTAAAATTATTAAGAATAGGATTTTATGAACATTCAACGTATACAATCTATACAGTCAGATTTACAGACCCTAAACTTAGATCCTGAAAACTTTACTTGGCGAACGTTCGACCCCTGCTTCAAGCAGGCGATCGCTTATCATAAAATTATTCTGAGCTCTTTGAGCGACCCCCTATCGGCTGAAAAGCCTTATCGCGATTTATTTGGCCGGGCAGCCCATTTGATGTCTGCTCCATTTGGTTACATGGCTGTAGGAACCTGTGCCCTCCTCGGATTATTTTTTGAGTTAGTTTTAAAAGCGGACCTGGGATGGAATAATAGGCGTCAAATTTTAGAAGGCGCCTCTTATGTTGGTCGACGAGACATTGTCAATGGCATCCTTAATTTGAATAAGCACACTAACAAAGATTTATTCCATGCAATCAAAAATGCAGGCAAAAATGGCCACCGTGAAATTCTCGAAGATTTTTTACAAGCAATCGACATTCATGCAGCTGTCGATCCTGAGATGCATATTCCAGTTGCATTCATCAGAATGGGCGCCCACCCCGAATTAGCTTCCTTAGTAGAAACAAAGTTCACTGAATGGAATCCAAATTATACTCGCCCTAGATTTTTGCTTTAACTTAAGCACTTAAGTGCTCAACTCCTTAAAAAGAAGATCCAGATTGCTGCCTGAATGCTGGATCGCCTTGTTTGGAAAGCCAGATAAAATCTGTTTTTTAAACAAATCTCTCATTTTCCCAACCCCTTCCTTTTTCAACCAGCCGCGCAAAAGCTCTAGCTCTGCCTTAGAGTAATTAGAGTAATGGGAATCTCCATTCAAAAACTTAGCTTGAACGATCTGCTTTCTTACCTCAGCGGTTAAAAAACGCTCATCATTGCGATTTACAATCCCTTAGATGATATAATCTTTCATTATTTTCATCTGCTTCATTTTGGCTTAGTAGTTTGATCGAAGTGCCGTTTTCATTAATTTGAACAAAATGAAGAGGAGTACGATTAGCTTCGAACAGTCGTAAGTCCTTGATCTGTGGATTTTCTTTAGGCCACTGTAGTACGTTTAAAACAAGGTCTATTTCCTTAAAAGCATTTACATAGGGCTTAAGAGAGGGATCTTGTTCAAAAAAAAGTTTTAAAGCAAAATAGGGTTGTTTCGAGGTTTCAGCGAAAATTTCCTCATTTAATATTTCAACGGGTACAAGACGACCGCCTTTTAATCCTAAGTCTTTCTTTTGTTCTTAGGAATGAACTTCCATTTCAACTTGCGTTTCTTCCTCAGCCTTTAACTCCTGTTCTACTTCAACAGTATTTTCGTCATCGCTTAGGGGAAATACAACAATGGAAGGCAAATTATCCTCCATTCTTTGGATTATCGATTTAACATCTTTTTCAAATTCTTTTTTATTGAACCCTTTTTCTTCCAGCCAAGGAAATTTACTAAATAGGGATTCAAGCCCGGAACCAGCCTGCTTCATTTCTTCTTCAACAACAAATTTTGTTTCACACTCAAGCGCTATTTTCCCGAATAATTCTCGAGGTCTTTGAGCTGCAGGCTGGATCCAGGTCGAGCGCATTGCCGTGGAAATAATATTTTGAGAACTATACGGATATCGTCATTGTTTCTGTAGAAGACTCCTCAGGAAGGTATTGTTCGAAAGAAGCTTACTTTCCGCGCAGAGGGAACAACAACTTCAAAGGTTGGAGCTTTGAGTATCTTTATGCAATAACCAAATAACCTGACCTTTGATGCCATTTACGAATAAAGCCGCGAAGAGGACCGACGGATTGGCGGCCCCCATCGTTATTCCGATTTTGAAATTGAAATGATCTACGCCTTTTAATAGAATTAATGATTGCATTGTCATGCCCACTCCGGCGGGCGTGTCATTAATAGGGTAAAAAGATTAATAGGTCAAATGTCTGACAGAGCGATTTTTCAAAATCTAAGAGCTGGCTTTAATAATGTTTTAAGCATTATTTTTTGATGAAACTAAATACCTTCAATTAATCATCGTTTGTTCTAATCAAGAGATGTTTTATTAATAATTAGCCTATCAATTTGTTTTTGGTTATTTACTGGAAATGCCCCCTCGGCTCCGGTTTCATTTTTTACATATTCCATTAATTCTTTCAAAGTATTTGGAGCCTTATTATTAATTTTAACTTTATTTAAATTAATTGATTTAATTGATGAGTTTTTATCATTAAAATTTAAATTTACAACTCCATCTCTTTCAGTAATTATAAAGCAGCCTGGGCTACAACCATTTAATAACTCTTTTGTAAATTCAGTTGATCTCTGGTCTCCTGTCATAGTGATAATATCTTTAATTTTATTTAAAGATATTACTGCATCTGAAATTGAATAATTCTTATCATTAAATGATTCTTTTGCTAAATCATAAATTTGTTTTCCGAATCCAAGTGCATTATCCGAAGTTTTTTCATACCTGGCAAGCTTATCACTTTTTGAAAATTTATAAAATACTTCGCCTAAGAGTTTCAATTCTTCATTGTTAGAAATCAATTGATTTGAGTTATTATTAATTTTTAAAAAATTTATAAAAAATTCATATTCCTTTTTTCTATGCTCAACGTCCCAATTTTTAAAAATAGATGTCGCAGGTAAAAGTTTTTTAGCATTAATTTGATTAGTTAGACCGAGATAGCAGTCCTTCACTGCATAATTAAAATCAGTGGGTAAACGTTTGAACATGTCTTCATCCGATTCACCATTTTCACGTTTAAAATTAATATAAATATCTAAATTTTTTGAAAGCATTTCTAGTTTTTGATAAGGCCGTGATCTAATAAAATTGGGTTCAAAAGATTGTAATTGTTTATCAATATATTTTTTATATTCAAGAGAAATATTTTGGTTGAATTCTAAATTTTCTAAATCTTTAACTTTGTTTATAAATTTAAAATCAAAATATTTTTCCAAGAGGGGCTCCAATTCTAAATCCTTCTCTAATTCTAAATCCATCGCAAGCATGGCATGAAAAGAACATTTTGCACTTGCCCAGGCACAATTGCCAACTTTTTGGTCTGATTTTCTTATAAATACTAGCTCTTTGAGTCCTAAATCTGATACCATACAGGCGGGATTTTCGAAATATACGCTTGCCTCTTCAAATTTTTTATCCCGCATACTTATGATTTTTTTTAGGAAATCGACAGTAATAACGTTAGGATCGACAATCTCGTAAATTTTTATCCCTGATTCCTGCCAATAATCGCTGCGTTGTCCCTTATTAGAATAGGCTAAGCGGCCATTACTAATGGTAATGTTTACAGCATGTTTTAACCAACCGGTTGGTATGGTAACAGGTTTGCCTTCTTTTACTCGCTTTAATATTTCCTCATAATCAATTTTATCACAGGGGATATTGGTAATTAAAACTCCTTCTTTTATGGCTTCTAAAAAAGGCCCCATATTTTTATTAGACAATGCAAACTGTTCCAGGCTTTGAGCAAGCTTTAAATATTGAGTATGGCGCCAGGAACCCTCCAATTTAAACTTGCTGGTATTATTATTTAAAATGGAATTTATAAATGATGTTTCTTTATATTTAATTTTTCCTCCTACACTCATACTATGACCAATCATTGTTAATTGAAATTTAAGTAAATGTTTGATAGCACTTTTTCTTTCGCCGCTATCCTTGATTAAATTAATTTGGTTTAGTAAATATTCTGAATCCACCATTTGATCGCCATATTTTTGATAAAACTTTAAAAATTCAGAAAATTTGTATTTAATGCAAGCCTTTAAAATTGATTTGACTTCTTTGGGTGGAATAGTTTTCTCTTCCTTATTAAATACTGAATTATTATTAATTTCTTTAGCAGATTTGTTCAATTCTTCTAAAGCTTGCTTTATATTATTATTAATATTAAAGTTTTCAGCAGAATTATTTTTTTGCAAATTATTGGAATTGGGCATTATGTCTTTTTCATTAGCAATATGATGAATGAGTTTTTCTTCTTCATTTTTTACCATTGATAATTTGAATGTCGCCTCGCTTTTCTGATAAATCTCTTTTTTTTTTGTTTGAACCCCTACTTGATTTATTATTTGTATGCAATCACCTTGAAGACTTGTTTTGCCCTCAAAGCCCGATACTTTAACTCTAGTATCGAATTGATTTATAAGGTTATTATTAAAACTTGAGGTATAATTAATTTGATCATTGAGATTGGCAGGTAAATTAATATTCATAAAAACCTAACTTTTACTAATAATAGTATATGTATATATATTATTATAATTAAACTAGTTATATATAAATATACTAAATTAATATTAAGCTAAGTTGTTAATTTTAAGATAAATAATTGTAGAGCGTTCAGTTTTATAGTTTTAATATAAAATATAGTTGAATTAATAAAATGAAATAATTTTGATTATTCGTTAAATAATAAATATTTTGTTATAATTAGTAACGAACATAAATTTTGCTAGCTGAAGAAAAATATAATAATGTAATAGTAGGGGGGTTGAAACCGTTGTCGATGGAGTTGTGGTTGTCCCTTCTTCCTTATATCCCCTGACATGTATATTTCCATGATTGTTCCTACGGTAAGTGAGTCAATGCACAAGCCAGGGATAGCCATGATAAGCGAAAATAACGGGCTTGTCGGTTGTGAACATTTCATCAAAATCGGCATCTGAAAGGCCACCATGAGGATGCTCTTTTTCTGGCTGATCAGATCAACTACATTGATCACCCGCACTTTTAAATCCGGTAGACCATTGGACAGCACGCACAAAAGATGGCAACCCCAGTGCGCAGTGGGAGCATACGTTATTGATCACAGAAGCGGCTATGAAATTTTAACGACTTGGGTTCGATGACAATTCGTATTAATATAATTCCACAAAGTTTTTAGAGTTCATTCATGAACTCTAAAAACTTTGTGCAAAGCCATTCGCAAGTGCTAAAATCTTTTTAACCTTTATGATTACAGCCAGGAAATTGTTTCGCCAGGCTGATCGTCTTTGAATTTAAATCGAGGCTTCCCAAACAGGTTGTCTGATGGTCCACCCCTTTTTGTGAATCACAACGTAAAATTTCAATTCTATCAAATTTAAGGGGCAAAGAACTGCAATGCTTATGCTGCTTTTTACATCCAAAAACTTTACTTGCTTCGCTGCTGACCAAATAAGAGAGTTGTTTTTGACCTTGAGAATGCTTTTCTCTATTATGAAGTAATTCGCAGGCGTTTTCACCTGTAATTTTTCCCAGAGAGATATGCGGTTTGAATGCATTACAAGAACCATCCGAATTTCTGGAAATATCAACTAATTTATTTTCCTCGCAGTACTTATGAATATTATCAGCAAGATCCATTAAATTGTCATGCGAGCTAATGGCATGATGATCATAGTAATTTTGAGCAGGCTTGCTCAATCTGATATCAAAATTAGGAGAGTAATTAGGTGATCCAAAAACGCATCTATAAGAGCCTTCTTTTTTTGGATCTCTAAATATCATATCAAATGTCTGTGATTGATTCGTAACCTGATTCAGCCTATTTAATAAATCAGCAACTTCCTTCCTCTTCATTGCTCTTAGCGGCATGGCAAGCGTTAAATGCATTTCATCAGTCGAATTAATTTTAATATTTTGCTCAATTTGAGGGATTTCATTTATTAATACGCTTTTATAAATTTGGCTTAATTTATTTATTTCATGACAACTAGCCTCATTAGGCTTTAAAATAATATAGTCCCCATATTTGTGATCAGGGATAGCTTTTGATACACCATTGCTAGGACAAATCGGACAATGTTTTGGAAAAATAGGTAACATAAAAATCCTTTATTTTTAATGAATTAATTCATGATAAAATTTATTCATTAATAGCAAATAATTTTTATGTTAAGAATCAAAAAAAGATTAAATTTTCCAACGTGCGCTTTTTACCGGTTATTTTATGTGCTCTTAAATTAGGTGCTCAACTCCTTAAAAAGAAGTTCCAGATTGCTACCTGAATGCTGGATCGCCTTATTTGGAAAGCCGGATAAAATCTGCTTTTTAAACAAATCTCTCATTTTCCCAACCCCTTCCTCTTTCAACCAGTTGCGCAAAAGCTCTAGCTCTGCCTTAGAGTAATGGGAATCTCCATTCAAAAACCTAGCTTGAACGATCTGCTTTCTTACCTCAGCGGTTAAAAAACGCTCATCATTGCGATTTACAATCCCATGAGTTAGATGATATAAGCTTTCATTATTTTCATCTGCTTCATTTTGGCTTAGTAGTTTGATCGAAGTGCCGTTTTCATTAATTTGAACAAAATGAAGAGGAGTACGATTAGCTCCGAACAGTTGTAAGTCCTTGATCTGTGGATTTTCTTTAGGCCACTGTAGTACGTTTAAAACAAGGTCTATTCCCTTAAAAGCATTTGC
The DNA here is from genome assembly GCA_013695355.1 of Candidatus Protochlamydia sp. Taxonomy (GTDB): domain Bacteria; phylum Chlamydiota; class Chlamydiia; order Chlamydiales; family Parachlamydiaceae; genus Protochlamydia. The sequence continues at coordinate 56,210 of JACDAQ010000014.1, read as the reverse complement.
ATAGGGCTTAAGAGAGGGATCCTGTTCAAAGAAAAGTTTTAAAGTAAAATAGGGTTGTTTCGAGGCTTCAGCGAAAATTTCCTCATTTAAAATTTCAACGGGTACAAGACGGCCGCGTTTTAATCCTAAATCTTTCTTTTTTTCTTCGGAATGAACTTCCATTTCAACTTGCGTTTCTTCCTCAGCCTTTAACTCCTGTTCTACTTCAACAGTATTTTCGTCATCGCTTAGGGGGGATACAACAATGGAAGGCAAACTATCCTGCATTCTTTGGATTATCGATTTAACATCATTTTCGAATTCTTTCTTATTGAACCCTTTTTCTTCAAGCCAAGGAAATTTAATAAATAAGGATTCAAGCCCGGAAGCAGCCTGCTTCATTTCTTCCTCAACGACAAATTTTGTTTCACGCTCAAGCGCTATTTTCCCAAATAATTCTCGAGGTCTTTGGGCGGCAGGCTGAATCCAGGTCGAACGCAATTCGGTGTAAACTTGCTTTTGTTGTTCGAGAGGAATATCGGAATGCATTAATACACCTAATAAGATCATTTGCGGAATGCTACGCAATTCTTTCTTCAACGCAGCAAAATTGTCTTTACCCTGCTGTTTGGCTTGATTGTGAATTACAAATTTCAAAATTTCTTTATAAGCCACCTCCTCCTCTTCTTTCCTTCCAAGCTCCTGATTGATCATACCCTTTACTTTATCGCTCACAACAAATTGAACGCGCTGCCCTTTATCAAGTCCCCTAAGCCGCCAGACGCTTTGCAAGAGGTCTCTTAAGAGCATATTTTCTCCAATTGTCACTAGACCAATAGCATTTAGCCCTTGCGGAACGTCAGCGCCGGTAGTATGTGCCTGGTCCATAAATGTTCTGCGTTGATCAGGAGGAGTCTTAGATTCAGTCAAAAGAATGATTTTTTTCCCATCGGTTTCCACCTGCTGCCCCCCTTTATTATAGAAAACGACTGGCTGCCCCCCTTGTACAGCAAGAAATTTAGCAATCCTTTCATTTCCCCATTCTCTGCAGTATCCTCCTGCATCGGCTATTAAATTGAACTGCACTCCTTTCTCAAATAATTCTTTTAATAGTTCTTCAGTCGTATTTGCCTTTACCGAAAGCACTGGGCCCGAACTATGTTTTTGTAGCAAAGACAGTGTTTTGGCATCCGTTCCAATAGCTGGCTTGGGATTAAGCTTTCGGTGCATGCTTTTACTATTGCTAAGCGTACCGGTAAACCCAATGACCTTACCTAATACTGCAATTAAGTTGAGCGGGTTGCAGCTTAATTTTTCATTATGAAGTAAAAGCTGGGGCAAAATATTCTGCTGAATAAAGTTTTGTTTTTGATTTAAATTTGAGTTGATTAAAGAAACGAGTGTATTAAGCTCTTGTGGCTTGTAATTAAAGAGAGGCATATTTGAAGTGCCTCTAAGAGCACTGAATAATTTCCAGCTTTCGGTATTTTCAACTCCCTGGTTTCCGCCCTCTTTCAATTCCCTCATTACCTCTCCCTGAAGCCTTTTTATTTCATTTTCTATGATGGAGTGGCTAATCCCCTTTTTAGCATAAATTTGGAAAGTATAGTTCATCGTAATAAAGGCGTTTGCAAATTGAGACCCGCGGCTAGGAGTTTTTGCGGCCGAGAATGGAATAGCAATAATGCCCCCTTTCTCCTCGTCAAGACCATATTTCTCATCGCTATTTTTTAGCAGTGTATGGGGAAGAAGATGGCATAATTCTTCACCGGCTAAGGCTAGCAGGTCTTGAATCTCCTGATCGAGCGTGTTAAAATATTCTTGCGCTTTATCCACATTCCTTTCATTTCTGCAAAGATAATCAATAATCAGCTTCTCCTTTTTTTCATCCATAGTACTGACAAAAGAACGGACTTTCTGCCTAAGGGAAAGGCTGTCAAATTCAATCGTAGCTAAAGAGGTTAAAAGTTTTTTTGCGAGCAAAGGCTTGAATTTTTCATTGTAGACTGTTTCAGTAAGGGGCTGCCCATTATTAATCTCTGCAGCACTTTCAAGGTTTGCTAGGTTTTTAATTTCAGGGTCAGAGTAGATCAACGCATAAAATAAGCCAATCAACTTAACATCATTTTTATTGGGTGGGGTGCTTTCGCCTACACTGAAACTTGTTTCGTGCAAAATACTCAGAAGCGTATCTACTTCATCGATTATCGGATAGCCTGATGTTGATAGAAGTGTAAGAATGCTCCGCATTAATTTTAGCTCTTCGGGGAAATGTTCGTTGCCACCTTGCCTAAAGAAATCCTCACATTTTTCAATATATTTCAATATCAGGCACTGAACGCTTTTACTTGTCATAATTAGGCAAAGTTTTTCCTTTTGGACCGTCTGCAATGCGTCAAGGATTGTCTGCAGCCTGACTGTGCTGAATGTCGTATTGCGGTCAAAGTGCAAAGTGGTAAGTTTTTGATCAAAAGCTTCCCCTAATATTTTTTGAGTGCCTGACGAAACATCTTCAAAAAGAGGTTCAGGCACAATTAGCATGGAAAGATCTTCCCCATCCGCTCTTAGTAGTCCTAATAGAGGAAGGAGGACTTTTGATTTACCTGAACCCATGATCATTTCCATTACAGGGTTGGCCTCTCCTCCGCCTAAAAAGACTTCCAGGCTTGCGACCTGGCCAGGAAAAAGAGAGATATTTGCAGCATATTCAAAAACAAGGTAGGCGGGGTCTTTTTCAGGATCATAGGTTTTTTCAAAGGCAAGGTAAGGAGGGTCTTTTTGCGGATCATAACGACGATGGGCTTGCGGAAGAGCAGAAGCCAATTTTTGAGTCAGATTTTTTATATTTTCTGCATCATCTACAGTTAATGCTGCTATTTCATTTATAACCCCTTCCGCCCTTTCAAGCTGTTGGCTAAGGGTAGCCTTCAAAAGGTAATTACCTATCATCGACATCAACTTTTCTGCATGAGCCTTATTAAGAGCTGGGTTGGCTTTGAGAATTCCTTGCAAATCTTTTTTTCCAAAATAAAGGATAAGCTGTTCAAGAGTTAAAACTTTTTTTATCTTTCCCCAACGAGCTAACTTCTCAAGATTTTTTTCCTCAATAGATGTAGGCTTTACATTCGCAAAAGCGAGAATATCTAATTCTTCATTTTTCAATAAAAGATCATTTGATTTTTTCTTATTTTGAAGGAAAATATTAAGTTGGTGTAAAGAATTTTTTTCTAAGACCTGATACGTAGGGGGTTTTTCTTGTGTATTATAAGCATGAATATCACTTTCAATACGCTCCCATTCATTTTTTTCTAAAATGGGAGTTGTCACAGAAATATCTTTCAAAACATTTTTAGCTAAACTTTGCATTTCCTGGACAGATACGTCCTTCTTATTTTCTGAATTAATGGTAAAAAAACTTTTTACATCATTTGAAAAAAGAGGGGTTGCGGTTAGTGAAAGAGTGAAAGTATTAGATTCTTTTTTAAGTTCCTTCCCTTGCGGAGGAGAAACCTGAGCAGTAATAGTAATTTCTTTTTCTTTAACATTGAATGGAAGCACGCCCTGATTAAGTCGAGCAGCTTTAACCAAAGTCTCTTTTTTCCAATTCAATAAGGTGTCATTCAAAACAGAGTCTTCGCCGGGAGGTGGTGAGGTGAATTCAACTGGATTCTCCAGCACGGTTTTGAGGAAAAGCGCTTCTCCAAAGTACTTTCCCGAGTTTTCATACTGCAAAAAAGGTAAATAATTCACGAGGCTCGCTTTTTCTTTTGCTGTTCCCTTTAACGCCACCAGAAAAAAATCACCCAACCTTTGTGAAATTGCCTTCCCAGACCTGGTGAATAAAATAATTTCCTTTTCTTTTCGCGGGAAATTAATATTAATTTTTTCAAAGGGATTAAATTGTTTTACTTGATCAAATCCTTTTTCTTCAATTTCAGGAATAACTTGCACATATTTAGGATCAAGTAGTTTTAATCGTACGGACAGAAGAGGATCATAGCGGCGGCTAAGCAGAATTTTTAATAAAAATATCTCTTCACTGCTTTTTAATTTAAGCGAAGTGGCATGGTTAAGATGCTCCAAATATTTATGGTAGTTTTCGTGTACAAGTTCAAAAACACCATTTGCTAAATCTTTTTGATAAGTGAGGGAGTTATTCAAGAGACAAAAGCCTGCAAAACTACGCAGGGCTAAAGCGTTGCCCGACTCATCTCCAGTAATCTGGTGAATATTGATGAAATCTTCCAGTACTTTCCTTTCCTCTTCGCTATAGGCACTTAGCTTAACTCCCCTTTTTAAAAGAATGATTGCTGCAGCGTCATATTCCTGAACGAGTGAAAGCACCTCTGCAAGATATAAATTCCCTTCTACATTAGGGCTGACAAGCTCCTTTCTAGCATTCACTTCATACGTTAGAAAGCTTTGCTTTTCCCTGTTTTCAAGGGCTAATTGCAAATCAATCTTGAAACGAGGTTCAAGAACTTCTTTTTCCTTTGGTGCATAAAATTTTTGTTTGGGGATTAAAACACTCTCTTTGCCTTGATCATTTTTAAGAACTAAATAATGTTTAAACACACCTAAATATTCAATACGCGCGGACGCATCAAGAAAATAGCCTTTTTTCTGCTCGCATAGCAAACGCTGATTTTCGGCATTATATTTAAAGTTCAAATTGAAGCGTGGACATTCAATTTCAATTAAATTACCCTGACTGTCAAACCATTCTTGAACATAAGCCCTATCTTCAAAATTATTTAATAAATTAGATGATTGTCCCAAATACGCACCGTCTGCTAAACGACGTATTTCAACGATCTGATTTTCTTCCAGCTTGGCAGAATAGACGGCCCGATCAAGGGAGGGATCGATCATCAGCAGCTGAGCGGGATCTTCCAAATCTTGCCAATGTTGGTAATGATGGACCAGTTCACGGCTGATAAGAACTGAAGAAACATTTTCATTCACGTTTTCAATGAACTGTTTGGGAGGGATAAATTTTAACCATCTTCCCGCATGCTTTTGCTCGATAATTAGTTGATCATTCTCCAATTTAACAAGCGTTTCTTTGCCCTTCTGGTCCTTAAACCCATAGATATTGTCTGAAAGAGGGACCCCCTCACGGATCTCTGCGAAAAACTTGCAAAAATAGGGGTGTTCTCTTAGCCCGGAAGGAAGGGGGGTGGCTTCATTTGCTGCTTGCAGTTGACCGGTTAAGGGGGCATAACGATAGGTCTCATCACTTGAAATAAATTCCAAATGCCCCCCTGACTGGCTGCTTTTCCACTCTTGTTTTTTTGCTGCTGGAAAAACGGCATAGAGCAATTCGTTTAATAGCTCTTGATTAATTTCTTGCTCTATTTGAAGAGCATGGATAATTAATGCATCTTTAACTCCCTTCTGAATATGGGGTTCTTCCCAGCGGGAAGGAACAGGATTTTGATTTAGGTAGGCACTTCCTATTAAAATTTCTTTGATTTCATTCCTTTCAAGCTTTTCCTTGCCTGCAAGCTGAGCAATAAGTTCGGCATAAAGAATGCTTTTTTCTTCGGGCTTCAACCCTTCTTTTAATAGCAAATTTCGCAGTTCTGTTAGAGCTGTTTTGTAAAAAGGTTCGTCCGGACAATAGGCTGAAAATTGGTAAGACAGGTTTAAAAGAAAGGTGCAAGTTTGGATTTCATTTTGAGCCCGATAATGAGTGAAGGAATTTTTCATAAATGAGGCTAAATGGCTTGTTATTGTTTCGCTTGGTCTAATTTTCTGCATGTTCGCATTATTTAACATAAGGATTTTAAATATAGCCTGGTAATCAGGGTCTTTGAGTTTTTCAGGGTATTTTTGAAAAAAAGCCAAAACTTCCTGCTTTCTCATAGTCGTTGTAGTGACGATATGCATTAGCTCCCGAAAATCTTCATCCGGCATATCAAGATGATGAGAAACGGCTTCCGCACATAAGGCTTTTTTTTCATTTGAATTGTAACCAGCAAAATTTTGCAAAGCTTTAAATAAAGCTTTACTTTGAGGCGAAGAAAAGGGGCGGTACATCCCTGCAAATCGTTCCGTAGAGTCCTTGCGTATCTCCTTAATGACGGGGTAAAGCTCTTGCACTGATCCATCAATTCCGTTCACGCTCACCCAAACAAAACTATTATCCTTTCTATCATCTATATGAAATTCAAGTTCCAGGGTAGCATTAGGCTTTCGGGGATTGCCTACGGGCTCGTTTTTTAAATAAATTAAAGAAAGGTGAGTGTTGCGAATAGATTTGATCCATTCAGGTAAAGCATCACTGGCGTAAATACGGGAAATTTGTTGAAAAGAAGGGCGTATTGGAAAATTGCTATCTTGCTTTGTCAGTTTAGTAATGATTTCTGGGGCCACATCAGGAAAAAGGTAAGCCGCATCTTTAGCAAGATAAGATTCTTTTTTCTTATCCGTAAATTCCAAAGCTGCGTTTTTACCAATGGGTTGCTTCTTATTTGAATGATAATCCAAATTCATCGCAAAATCATGATAATACTGGGTATTTATTTTGGTTAAATAATTGTCCTTTTCCATCCTAGGATCAAAAAAATTAAATAAAAGATCATCCGTTGGAAGCGAAGAAGCAGAAACTTTCCATTTGGGCTCGATTTGGTGGGCTAATGACATCTGTGCCCATAACAGCTTTTGGAGGACATAAAGCCGTTTGGGATCGATGGTCTCTGAATTAGAAATTAGAAAACAATTTTTAAAAAAAGATTCTGAAATCTGGCCTAAATTCGTAATGGCTTTTTCCATTTCTTTGGGATTTTTATCAAAAGCTAAACTCAAATTTTTTGGTTCATTAGGAAGCGAGAGGGCCCATTCGATCATACCGAGTTCTAATGCCTCGTGCCCCTTATTCGACAGCGCTTGCTCGCAAATATTTGCGACCTGGGTTAGCTGTACTTTCAGTGGAATATTTTTATTTAATAATTCTTTAAGCTGATAAAAGTATTTTGTTTCTGGCTGAGGAAGGGGCGCTTCAATTTTTTTTTCGGCTTGTAGATGTAAAGAGATGGATTGGTTGCCTATTTCAGTAATTGTTCCGTGAGGTTTCTGATAAGATGGCTTGAGCGAAAGATCAGGAGATGTTGTAGTACCCTTAAAAGATTTTATGCTTTTGTTAACAAAGGAGAGCTCTTCGACATCTTTTTGCAATGTATTCTTATCAATAATGTTTGTTTTAAAGGCTTTTTGAGTCTTCCGGCTTAAATGTTGATGCGATTTTTTGATCAAATTAAATTCTTTCTGTGAGGCGATTGAATTTTTAGCCACGCGATTGGTAAGAGCATGAAGATCAATATCCAATACAAGTTTTTTATAATCCTGAGATTCCATTCGGGTAGCTAAAAAAGCTAGAAAAGAGCGGCAAGTACATGTTCCTGCTTTTTGTCCGCTCATCCTAAGCTCAATTGCCTCTTCAACCTCATCTTCAGGATTCAAAAAAGCCCGGAAGCCTTGATAGATATCGGATGCATTATAATCTGTTGATTCCCCCTTATATTCGCTTAATTTTTTTGTTTCGTATAATGCCAAAAGAAATGGAGCGCTTAAAAATTTTTCTTGGTCAATTCCCTTCCATTCTGTATAGGGAGCCGTTTTCATTTTTCCATTAATAATAGTTGTCTGGTGCTCACCTGTACCTGAACCCAAATTATAAATGCGAAAATTAGCTTTGCCATTTTTCTGAGGAATTACTTCATAGTACATCGCATGGCCGCTTGGCTTTCCTATCCATCCCCCCGGTAAAAGCAAAGATTTTTCCGCTTTGAAAGCTTCTTTGAGTTTCTCGTGGGCTTTCCCCACAAAGTCAGGTGGAAGATCTCGATAAAAAATTTTTTGATGATTTTCATCGATGACCTCTACTACTTTTTCAGTAATTTTTTCAGAATCTAATGAAAAGGAAAGTAGCATCGTCGTTCTGATTTCATCTAAAAGATCATCGCTAATATGATACAATTCTTTACGCGAGCTTATAAATTTCTCAAAATATTCGATGATATCTACTTGCTTTGCCCCCTCCAATTCACTGCCAAGTCCAAATTCATCACCAAGAAGTTGAAAAAGGATCCTGTCTGTAACATTTGGAAGAGGAGAGCAGGCTTTTTTTGCAAGTGTTAATTGATTTTTTTCGTTCGGTGAAATTTGACTTGCTTCAAGCTTTTGACAGATTCCCAAAATTTTATTATCCATTTCGGGGTTGAATTTTCCCTGCCAAATGTAATGTTGCACAGCCTTGAAGGCAGTCTCATTATCATACCAATGCTTATCCCCAAAAGCATAATTAAATAATTGTGAAATATACTTTTTGGTTTCTGTTAAAAAATCGATTAGTTTATTATCGCTTTCTGGTGGTTTGATATAATAAGATACTTTATCTAGATTGGATAAATAAAAATTATTATCAAAGTCAGTCATAAAAACCTCCGCAATATTCATTTATTATATTTCAAATTAATTAATAACAAAATATTTAATTATTAATTACCCAGGAAAAATATTATCTTTATTTAATATGTAAAGAATAAAAAATATTATTTTACAGTTTCTTTATTAAAAAATAATTATTAATAAACACGGGAGGAATAAAGTAATATTTTATTTATTATTTAAGAAGGGTGTTTTTCATGAATATACAATTGAGCCAGCAAAAATTTAAACAAACCGATAATTCTTCTATTTATGAGAAAGAAGAAGCTCAAAAATTATTAATAGAAAATACAATCCATGATAACAATGCGAAAGATATAAACATCGCTATTTCACAATATGTTGATTTAATGTTGTCATTGACTAAAAATGAAAGCTTAAAAACTGAAGACTATCAATTTTTTTCACTTGAAATCAAATCCGTTATTAAAAAAATAACAAAAAAGAAACACTTTACTACGTTAAATAATATTGATAATATTTTTAGTAATAAAATTAAATTATTACAAATAGAAAATAAGATCATAATTTTGAATCAGATTTTAGGAATAGCCATTTCAAATCCGTTAAATTCTCCGAATTTTGACGTAAATGATATAAAGCAACAATTAGATGAATTAGGAAATGAAGTCAGCCAATTCGATGTTGATAGTTCCCAAACTCAAAGATCGGACATTGAAAGCTTAACTTCTTTATTAGCCATCGCCACATCAAGAAAATCATCGTCTCAGCAAAGGATTAACACATCAAATGAGCTAGATCGAGCCGATCCAATAAAAATGTCGATTCATAATAACCTATTTAATCCTGCTTCGCTTTTAAACAATCTTTCTTCTTTTATGGAGGATATCAATTGTTCAGTCGGGGAATTGCAAAAAAGAAACGATTTGAAGTCAGTAAAGATAGGCCTTAAAAATGCTTATATCTTATCAAGGGGATCTTTCATCAATCCGATCAATTGGTTCCGCTCATTATTTAGTTATTTAGGCATAGGCGAGTTAGGGAGGCTGCGAACCCTAAGCGAAAGAATTGATCGGGCGAGCGCAAATCGAGATTTGAATGAAAGGGAAATAATTTCGATGCTTAAGAATGGTCGCACTAATTATTCAGACCAAGATTTTATTGTAAAATTTAATCAGGGTGCAGATTTATCAGATGACATACTCTTAGCTGCAGCAAAAAATGAAAATTTTGGGGAAATATTTCTTTCTTTACTGAAAAGTATTCCTTCGCTAAATCATTTTTTTTACAATTTATTGGTTACTGATCTAGCTAAATATCAGAAAGATGAAACCATCATTAAATTGATTTCACTTTTTCCTCCTGAATGTTTGGGGAATAAGATGAATTATATCCCTTCACTTCATGCCGCATTTGATCACAATAAAGGGGTGGAAGCTCTTTTGGCCATGATTATTCATGGCGGCAAAGAAGCGATGGAGGTAAGAGAGCCCTATTCTGAAGACACTATTCTCCATCGTTTGGCTGCCGACAAAAAATACGCTAATGTGCTTAAGATTTTGTTAGAAATAGCAGATCCTGAAGTTTTAAATAGATTAAATTATTATGGGATGCGTCCAGTCGATTTGGCGATGCGATATCATAGAGACCCCGAGCTTCTTAAAAAACTCATTCAAAAGACAGATGTCGAATTAAATCCTGGCAACAGGAATCCTTTAAGTTACGCTGCCCAGTATCAACCATCAGAAAATTTAGATAGATTAATCACTTACTTTCCTTCAGAAAGTTTTTATGAAAAAGATAGCGAAGGAAATACACCGCTCCATTTAGCGGTCAAAGAAAATAAAGATGCTAAAATCATAGCCGACATGATTGTTAAGGGGGGCGTGGCCGCTTTGAAAGTCCAAGATAATAAAGGAAATACCATTTTACACTTACTCAGCCAAAAACCAGGTTATTCCGAACTAATCACCGACTTATTGGAAATAATAGATCTCGAAGTATTAAGCCTGCGCAATGATTCAAATTGGAGTGCATTGGATATGGCAATGGAACATCAAACAGATCTTAATTTGCTAAAAAATATTCTGGCAAAGGCTGATCCTGCACTTATCCGTGGGGCCGAGGGGAGGTGGTCTCCTTTGCATATGGTAGCATGCAATCAGTCCGCAGAAAACATTGAAAAATTGCTTGTTTATTTCCCATCTGATTGCTTCAGCAATCAAAACGGCAGAGGCGATACGCCTATTCATGTGGCAGTAATGAAGGGTCTTAATGCTAAAATTGTAGCAGAGATGGTAAAGAAGGGTGGGCAAGATGCTTTTTTGGCTACTTATAATGACCTAACCTTCTTAGACCTTCTCTTAGTGAAAAGTAAGCCTGAATTTATTACAGAAATTCTTGAAATGCTAAATGGAGATAATGGCTTATTTCACTTATTAAGTGAATACCAAAGCGAAAAGATAATAAACCATGCTTTTATTAATCTGGATTTTAACGCACTTGAAATTGCTAGAAATTCTTTTAATTTTAAGGAATATGACATTTCAACCGGGGAAGGAAAGAGATTAGAGATATATTTTGACCGTGAACCCATTGAACTTTTTAATCATGCCCGAGCCATTATGGATCAAGTTCCAGAAAAGAGGGAAGATATTTTGATTTTATTAAAAGTCATTAACAATCACACCTATCAGCTTGAGGGCACCCTTTTGCATCAATTAATAGATGAACATCCACAAAATCCTGATGCAATCAAGCTTTTGCTTGAAGCCGGGGGCGATCCATATTTAGAAAATAAGCAAGATTCAGAATCTATAACTCCGATTGACTGGATCATGGAAAATGAGGAGCGGCGACAGCTCTACCTTCCTTCCATTCGTCATTTGAATGAATGTTTTGGTGAACTTTCCGAGATGACATCCAAACAGCCTAATTTCCACTTTTGGGATGCGATTGTAAAAGGCGATGTTGAAGCTTTAAAAAGAGCTTGGGATAAAAATCATTCGATCTTAGAGAGTGAGAAGCCGGGAACAGAATCCGCCCTTCATTTAGCTGCGCGGCAAAATAATGTTGAGATCGTAGAGATGCTTCTAGAGGCCGGGTGCAATCCAAATTTGGGTAATGAATACGGCTGGTCTCCACTAAAAATAGCGGCAGTACGTGGAAACCAGCAAATCTTCGAGGTTTTAGCTCAAAAGAAAAATGTAAAAGAAAATAACTTTAAAGAAGCTTCGGCGCTCCTCAATGGCTGGAAATCCTATCTTCATAAGGTATTCAGCTGGGTAAACATAAAAGATCCATTAAAAATGATTAAAGACCCAAGCCTTGCCGAAATTATCACCTTCAGGCAAGAAATCGAGCTAATGCTCAAGTATAGCGAAGGAGTAGAATCCAGGCTCAAAGAGTGTGAATATGCGAGAAAATTGATTAAGTCCATTCCTTCAATTGAAATATTATTGCAAACTGCACTCGATCAAGAAAATTTGCCAGTCGAAGCAGTTAAACTGTTAAGGCAAAAGGGTGCAAATCTAAATGAAAGGGATGATCAGGGGCAAACAGCTCTCCATACAGCCCTAGAACAAATGGATATTCAACGCGTAGAACAACTTTTAGAGTTGGGTGCTAATCCTAATTCAAAAAATTTCAGCGGACAAACGCCAATGCATAATTTAATCGAAAATATTTGCTTTCAGGAAATGACTGGCAATAGCGATCGCCTGAAAATTATCCAGGCTTTCCTGAAGGCCCTAGGAGATATCAATGCCCAAGATAACAACGGAATAACAATTGCCCATCTGATCGGTAAAAATGGAAGAGTTTATACCGATATATATAAACAGGAACAAATTACTTACTTATTAATAGAATTGGTTCAATCTCCTCAATTGAATGATCTTTGCTGGGATTTGACCGATAATCATGGCAAAACAGGGTTAGATTACGCTAGGAAAAGCGGCAATCAAGATTTATTTGCAGCCATCGAAAAAGAAACAGGTGTGTTTAGTTAAAACGTAGCGTAGACTTTAAAGTAGATCCTCTAAAGTCTACGCTTTAGATTGTAATCATGTACTGAAGCAAGTGAACTAATAAAATAAAATTAAGCCGCGAGGCTATTCTTTATTAAAGTCCTATTATATTAATATAAATTTTTGAGCGAGAAGTCATACTCTTTTATTGTTATTTCCCGATAATTAATATGCAATATATTGACTACTTTATCTTTGATTTCTTTTTGCTTTGCACATTCTTCGATGTTCAGCACAAACATAAAATTAAGACGTGGCGGTATTTAGCTGTACATTCGCTTTTTTTTTGTCACTTAACACGTCAGTTAATGAACAATCACTTTTTTTTGCAAAAGATCCTCCAACGCCTTTCTGTAAGACAAATAGGATAGCTCGTATTCATTGGATTTAATAAGCACCTTGACTAAATTCTTAAGCTCGGGTGTACTTTTATAAGCTTCTTTAAGCTCAAAAGCAAATCCTTCTACACCCAATTGTATTAAATCTGAAGCATGTGACCTAGCTTCCCAGTCACTAATGCTTTCATTCGACTCTTCTATAGCCATTCGCTTTAATATATCGTCAACTTTACTTTTTATTTCTTTGGCTTTGGCACAACATTCGTTGTTCAGCATAAACATATAATTAGGGCCGTGGACTTTATCTAGCTGTACCTGCATTTGTGTCTCCTCATTAATAATCAGTGTTTAGTTTTTTTTCCAATCTGATGATCAAATCCATGATATAATATATCTCCATTTTTTGTAAAGGAGGGTACATCTGAGTTTAATATATCTATCATTATCAGTTTTTTTAATTTTGATTTATCAATTGAGTAACCTTGATTTTCAAAAGTTGTGGCAATAACTTTGTTCAACTCCTTACAACGAACATAGGAACATACCATTTTATTTAATTCGTCAGTACCCATAGGCAGGACTCTACAATATATCTGGGATAAATGAGCTTGACAAACTTCGATGCTTTCAACGCTTTTGTCTGAAAGGCGATAATTTAATTCTTCTTTTCTTAACTGGGTTAAATTATCATCATTATACTAATTTCAAGTAGATAAGAAATATGATTGAGGACTAATACTTCCAAATCAATAGGAACGATATCAAAAATATTATCTATTAGAATTGTTTGGTTCTCTAATCTAGCTCCTTTAAATATAATATTTTCAGCGTGAAGATCACTAACTCCTAGCATTGACAAAACACACGCCATTTTTTTTAACTTATTCAATAAGTAGTCCTTTTTTTCATCTGGTATCTTCAAGCCTTCAATAAATCTAAGGGCTGAAATATTATCTTTACACCCAAGCTGAGATAAAGTTGGACCTTCAATTTTTTCCCAAATACTAAACCCCCTCAATATTAACAATATCATAAACTGGTAAAAGATTATTACAGTCATACTCATTTACTTTACTAAAACAATTTATAATACTTTTATCTATATTAGCATCCCTAGGCTTCAATACAAGTTCTATTACATTGTTTTCTTTTACACTTCTTAATGTAATATACAGTGGTTTTTTTCCTTGATTATGAGTTTCTGCAGACTTATTAATAAATTCAATATTATCTATCTCATAGGTAGAGCTATTACAATTTTTTAAAATATTCATCCCCTTAAAGATTGCATTTTTATTTTCAATAATAAAATTATTTGCGGATATTAGATAAACCTTCTCATTAATAAAATGATTAAGCACTCTTTCTTTCATAGCGAAGAAATCAGCAAGCATTGGTGTATTTAACTTTGCGGGAATATTTTTTTTAATATAGGATATTGATATTTCTCTATTACATTCGTTGGATATTTTTTCTTCTAAATCCCTTAAAAGATTTTCGTTTTCTTTATATGCTTCTCTAAAGTTTTCATTAACTTTTGGTGCTTGCCTTTTCCATGTAAAAGCTCCTAGTGAAGGCACAAAACTTTCAGATTCAAGAGATGGAGGAAAATATTTTTGAGAGATGACCATATGTTTCCAGTAGGCCTTTTCATAATCGTCAAAAAAATGCGAGATATTACGATATTTGCCTTGGTCTTCTTGAGAGAGCATTGCAACTTTTTTATTTCTCTCCATTGAAGATGTATTGACTCCATCGAATAAATCTTGAGGTAAAGGTTCCATGCCTGGAATATCGGCAATATCCCATATCACTTCAATCGACGATTTAATTTCTTCTTCGATTTTTCCAAAACTTGTAAATCTAGAAAGAGCTAAATTGGAAGGGGTATTAAGATCACTTTGGCTGTATACTGAATTAAAAATAGACCGTGTTGCCAGTGCTATCTTAAATAATGCCTGATTATCCTCTTGAGAGGCCAAAGTTTCTAAAAATGGATTTAGTTCACCTTCGATAATTTTATTTAGTTTAATAAATTCTGATTGTATAAAATGAAAATCAAAATTATTTATTGTTAAATTTTGTACATTTTTTATGATTCCTTCAATTTTCCAGAATTAGTAAACTATTATTATTAACAATTTCAACTGATCTCGCATGCCACTCTTCTTTTAAAACATTTATTTGTTGTTGAACTGATGTTAATTCAGGTAATATACTATTAAAGCTACTTTCCAGAGGAGAAGCATTCATAATACTCCAAAAATTAATTATTATAGCAGCATAAAATTTATTATAATCAAATAAGTATTAATTTTCATAATTAAGAAACAAATAAATATTAAAAAATTATCATTGTAGCGAGTATATTCCATATACAGAGTGTATTAAGCAATTATGTATTGGTAATCCTGGCGTTGATCGCCAATCAATTAAATATTACTAATAAGGAGCAGTTTAAGATCTTTTAATCAGGATTGTTTCGCAAAGCTCTTCGCCTTTGCTTTCGAGGATTGCCTATGGCCTCTTTAAATAAATTAAAGAAAGTTGAGTGTTGAGGATAGATTTGATCCATTCAGATAAAGCATCGCTGGCGTAAATACGGGAAATTTATTGAAAAGAGGGGCGGTTAGGGAAATTGCCATCTTGCTTTATCAGTTTAGGGGTCACATGAGTAAAAAGGTAAGCCGCATCACCCAATTCCTTTCAGTATAAGGAGCTGTATTAATTTTTCCATTAATGATTGTTGTCTGGTGCTCACCTGTACCCGATCCCAAATTAAAAATGCGAAAAAAATTTAACCATTTTTTTGAGGAATCACTTCATAGTACATCGCATGCCCGCTTGGCTTACGGAAGCAAGGTGATTTAAAGCTAAAAGAAAAATCAAGCTGCGTTATTTTTTAAAACCCTATTAATTAATTGGAACTTTTAATTAATTGGAACCTTTGGCGAGAAGTTTTTGAATAAGAGCAGACATTTCGTCAATTTCATTTTCATAAGTTTTTAACGTTTTCTCCCATTCTTTGCCTTGCGCAATCAGCTCCCTTTGCAATAATTGCTCTCTTTCGGATAAGCCGTAAAGCTCAGACTCGGATTGTTCTTTTAAAAGAGCAAGCCTTTCTTCTTCCGAAGCAAATAACTCACGCCGGGTTGAATCCAATACCTTAGACTTTAATTGAAATTGTTCCTTTAACTGCTGATATAGTGCTTCAGACTTGCGAGATTCGTGAAGTCCTTGAGGGCGGGTGGCTATCAAGCCTTTGAGATGGTCAATTTCTTTTTCATATTCTCTTTGGGCTGAATTTAAAGCATCGGCTCTTTCCCGGGCGATTGTTTCCTGCCACTTAAGAAGCTCAGCTTTCATGATCTGAACGTCGGCCTCCAGGACCGCTTTCTTTTGCTCTAGTAACTCAACAGCAGCGCGGCTTGCTTCATGTGCCGCTTGAATTTCGGTCACTCGTTGAGTGGCATTATCCCGCTCAAGCTTGCAACTCGTGAGCTCCTGATCTAAAGCATCCACTCTTTTCTGAATTCTTTCCGCAGCTTGCAATGCCTCCTGGCAATTTATAAGCTCAGCTCTCATTGCCTGGGCCTCAGCCTCCAGGGCCTCTTTCTTATGCCAAATTAATTCAAGCTCGGAACGGCCCGCTACATTGGCACCTTGAATTTCGGTAACCTTCCGTGTTGCATTATCCCGCTCTAGCGTGCAATTCATAAGCGCTATTTCTGAGATTTTTACTGCTTCCTGCCATTTAAGAAGCTCAGCTCTTAAGGCCTGAGACTCGGCCTCCAAGGCCTCTTTTTTATGCCAAATCATTTCAAGCTCGTAGCGGCCTGCTTCCTTTGCGGCTTCAATCTCGGTAATGAGTTGAGCGGCAGTATCCCGTTCTAGCTTGCAATTCATAAGTTCTACTTCCGAGGCTTTAAATGCTTCCTGCCATTTAAGGAGCTCAGCTCTCAACACGAGTGCCTCCGCCTCAAGGGCCTCTTTGTTTTGCTCACTTAACTGAAGCCCAGTACGGTTTGCTTCATTTGCAGCTTGGAATTCTGTATTCAGTTGGGCAATATGTTCTCGCTCTAGCTTGCAGTTCATGAGCTCTACTTCTGAGGCTTTAAACGCTTCCTGCCATTTAAGGAGCTCAGCTCTCATAATGAGGGCCTCCGCCTCAAGGACCTCTTTTTTTTGCTCACTTAACTGAAGCCCGGTACAGTTTGCTTCATTTGCAGCTTGAACTTCGGAAACCTTCTGAGCGGCATTATCCCGTTCTATCCTACACTTAGCGAGCTCCTTTTCCAGCGCATCAATTCTTTCCTGGTTCATTTCCGAGAGTTTCAAGGCTTCTTGCAATTGATGAAGCTCAGCCTCCATTATAAGAGCTTCGGCCTCCAGTGCTGCTTTGTTTTGCTCAATTAACTCAATAGCTGCATGGCTTGCTTCATTGGCTTTTTGAATTTCGCTAATTTTAAGGTTGGCATTATCCCGCTCTAACAGGCAGTTCACGAGCTCGTTATCTTTTTGGACGCATAGATCCATCTTTTCTTGCAGCGCTCTTTCCAATTCAAGTTTAGCCTGAGTGGTCAGCTGCAGCTCTTGCTCAATTTGAACAGTTTGATTTTCAAGAGCTAGCACTTGTTGAAAAAGTTCCAAGTTGTTTTTAGAGAATTTCTCTATTTGAACGTCTTTTGTTTCTAAAAATAGATGTAATTCCAGCATTTTCTGTTCTTGCTGCCCAATAGTCTCTATGAATTGATTTTGAAGATTTTTTCCCTCTTCACATTGCTGCAGAAGGTAAGTTTGATTAGCTTGTAATTGCGACCGTTCTTTTTCAATACAGGCAAGCTTCGCTTCCAGCTCCTGAAGAACAGCCACACTTTGGTTCTGCTCATTTTGCAGAAGCAGCTGTTTTTCTAAGTTCAGATTTTTTTCATTTTTAAGTTCTTCGCATTCCTGGGAGATCGCGTCCTTAGACATCTGATTTTTTTTCATTTCTTCTAAAGCATTTTCCAACAGGCCGTTTAGCTGCTCTTTTTCTTGCTTTAAATGGCAAAGATTTTCTTCTAATTTTAAGATTGTTTGTTCGGAATCAGTATTGACGAAAGATTGCACAGTTAATTCAGTTTCTTCCAATTTTTCATTTAACTGTAAAAGTTGCTGCTTTTTGTAAAATAGATTTTGTAGCAGATCATCATGCTGGGATCGCAATTGTATCAATTCATCTTTAGAAAGATGGACCAGTTTATAAAAAGTTTGTTTTTCGTCCTGTGTGTGGGCAAGCTCAAGGCCAATAGCGACAACTTGATTCATTAGCCTCTCTTTTTCAATATCCCATTCAGATTCGGCTGTTTTTAATTTTTCGTCCAAACGCAAGCAGTTGTCCAGGCGACTTTGAGACTCTAACTGAAGCTTTCCAATCAATCCCTCAACTTCTTCTAAAGAGAGGGTCAAAATGATGAACGAAAAAGCCAAGGCCAGGGACATGCCGACATGCCAGAAACCTTCGTCGGGATTCAGCGATTGATAACCAACGACTGAGAGGGTCAACAGGCAGGCCAGTGCTGCTGCCATCCCCTTCATTTTCCATTTGACGCACAGTGGGATGCCGATTAAAGTGCTTAAAGGAAAATACCAATGGGAAGAAAGCTTATAAAGCAGGACAGCAATGGAAAGTAGGATTAAAAATGGACCTATTAAAGTCCAAAATTGAACCTGATTTTCAACTCTTTTTTCATAAACATTCACAATATATTCCTCTTAATCCAATACTTTGGATTTCTTTCTGTAAACTCGAGTCAGCTCTTTAATTATTCTCAGGCACGGCGGAAGAACAATTATCCTATTAACCTGAGTTTTAGTTTTCTCTATCCGACATTAAGGGAGTCTGACGCCCTAGCTTCACCCCCTCTCTCTTCAAGCCTATCGATTTGATATTCTTTTCAGAGAGAATGGTCGAATTTAAGCCACGATACCCCTTACTTTCAATGAGATAAACCCAAAACTCAGGTTATTACTACTCTGTAGGCAAAGTCCATCCGCTTACAGTGTACTAGGTTAGCGTGAAGTATAAATGATAAAAAGAAAAAACTGAATGAAGATTTGGAAATATTAAAAGTAGGCCATTAAACTTTCTTTTCCAACCCATATCACGAGGGCGAAAGCAAAAAAACATATTAAACTTAACCCATAAGCCACCAATATGGCTGCTCCATCATCTTCAAGCAGCGCTAAACCAAAAATTAGCAAGGGATAGGCTGCTAAAAGATTGCTTAATGGAATAGGCAAAGGAAGAGCAAGTATAAGGGCAAGGACCATAATCGTCAATCCATGCATCACTTGACCGGCTGGATTCTTTACTAAATCCACCATACGGGTAGATACAAAAAAAAGCAGCTTATCAGTGACCTTGATCGCTAGCCTGGCGATCTTTTCGAAAGTATGATAAGGAATTTTCATGTCAAGAATCCTCTGTGGAAGCCAAATTCGATGTCCGAAAGCAATTCTTGAACCAATAAAGGCTAAAGCAATTCCAAAAGGAAAGGAAAATCCTGGAATTTGAATGGGCTGGCAAAAAGGAAGGCTGAATAAAATCAGAAGGGCCGCCTGCCCTTTTTTGGCAAGCCGCTCTACAATTGTTCTGACTTGGATATCCTTCCCTTGAGCATCATGGAGCAGTGCAAGAATAGATTCTGCAAAGGCATTTTTTCTCTTTTTCACCATATTTTAACCTTCAAAAGCCACCTCCAGGATCGACACATCGTCTACAAATTCCTTTTTACCTTGCAGGATTTGAAGAGATGCTATTATCTTATCCAAGTTTATATTTTGCGGCAGAGAAAGCATTTGAATAAATTCATGTAATTCTAACATCTGTCCTTCTATTTTATTAATTTCGTAGAGCCCATCACTATAAATAAATAAGCTATTATAGGTTTTAATTGCAATTGTTCCATTGTTAAAGTCAGCTTCTTCCAAAGCTCCTATAACAACACCTGGTGTCATCAATTCATAAACGTCAAGTTCCCCTATTGAATCCCCCATGATCAAAATGGCTGGCGGATGGCCAGCATTGGCATAAATGAGTTTTTTTTCTAATTTGTCAAAAACTCCATACCAAATAGTAAAAAACATATTATTATGTTCCTCCATTTGAAAGGCCGCATTTAAAGCCTTCAATACGGCACTCGGGTCTTTAAAATTTGCTTTTGGCAAATTTTGCGAACGAAGCACATTAACGACAGAAATTGAAAGCAAGGCAGCCCCGACCCCATGACCGCATACATCAAGCAGGTAGATGGCAAAATAGCGCTCGTCAAGCCAATGATACCCAAAAGCATCACCACCAAGCTGCGTAGATGGAATAAAACGCCAGTCCGTCCGAATTTCACCCTCCAGAGGAGCTGGTAGCAAAGATCTTACATATGCTGCTGCCTCGGCCAATTCAAGTTTCAAAACTCTCTGGCTCTCTTCGATTCTTTTATACGCTTCATTTCTTTCCAGCCAGGAAATATAGGCTTTCGAATGGTACCTAATCCTGGCGATCAGTTCCAATTTGTCTGGAAGTTTAACAATATAATCATTACCCCCTAATGCAAATACTTCTGCCTTAATACCTGGATCCTCTTTTGTTGAAAGTACGACTATAGGGATATCTTTCGTACCTGGATTTGCCCTGAAATACTTGATCAATAATAAGCCATCGCATTCCGGCATCACTAAATCCTGAAGGATGACTGTAGGATGAACTAGACTGGCTATCTCTAATGCTTTAGTGGGATCGGAACAATAATGAAATGCAATATCACTTTCATCCTGCAGCAAGCGTTTAACCGCCTCTGCGATTATCATTTGGTCATCAATAAGCAGAACTTTGAGCGCATGGGTTTTTATCGGTGCAAAAAGCTGCGTTGGGTTGGGTTGATCGTAATACATTTTCCTCAACAAAAGTAATTAATAATTCCAGCTTAATAGTGCTAACTTATTATCTATTTCTTAGAACCTGTTAAATATCTATGATCAGGTTCTTAAGGACTCACAAGATTGCATCAATTCTTCAACATTAATGACTAAGACTGGCGAGCCATCTTCCATTAAAGCACCAGCGGCAATATCAGGAATTTCCCCTAAACGGCTGTCTAATTTTTGTAAAACAAGTTCTTTTTCTCCAATAAGCAGGTCTACCACCACGCCATAGCTATTTGACCGATCGCTTAGCACAACTAGATGTAGTTGGTCTCCAACAGTGTGGCTTTCCTGCAGCTCCAAAAGCTGCCAAGCTGAGAAAATGCCTATATTTTGAGTTTCTGACCAAAAAAATTGCCTATTTTCAAGCCGTTTGATTTCCTGCTTATTGATCAATAAGGCCCTGCTTATTCGTGTTAAGGGGAAAGCATACACTTCACCGGAAATTTTAACCAAAAGGGCCCGAATAACAGACAGAGTTAGGGGAAGAAGCAGGTCGAAAGCTACTCCTCTCCCCGGGTTCAAAGAAATTCTTACCACCCCACCCATTTCAAGCACAGCACTTCTGACAATATCTAACCCTACTCCCCTTCCTGATAGCTCTGTGATTTCTTTTGAGGTTGAAAAACCTGGCATAAAAAGAAAATCAATCACTTCTGATTCAGAATACTGTTTTGCAGCGTCATTGTCTGCTAAACCCTTTTCCACAATTTTTTTTCTTATATTTTCTACGTCAATTCCTCTTCCATCATCTGTTATCGTAATACCCAACAACCCTTCGGTATGATATGCCTTTAAACTGATTAAGCCTTCAAAGGGCTTGCCTGCTTGAATCCGCTCTTTGGGTAATTCTATGCCATGATCAATGGCATTGCGCAATAGATGGGTCAAAGGCGTTTCCAATTTCTCTAAAACATCACGATCAACCTGGGTCATAAAGCCTTCAA
Organism: Candidatus Protochlamydia sp.; assembly: GCA_013695355.1. GTDB lineage: Bacteria > Chlamydiota > Chlamydiia > Chlamydiales > Parachlamydiaceae > Protochlamydia. The sequence goes on along the minus strand of JACDAQ010000014.1, from coordinate 34,547 downwards.
TTTCAAATTTTACCTTTTTGTCCAGCTGTTTAGCTAAATCGCGAACTAGCCTAGGAAAGCCCTCCACACCGTCTGAAAATGGGCGCATGCGACTATTTATGACTTCGTGATAAAGACGGTCCGATAAATTTTCATGCCTTTGAATAAATGAATCCAATATCACTAAATCTTCAGTCAGGTGACTGCGATTATGATTGATCCGAAGTAACAGATCGAGAAGATACTGCTTCGAATTTTCTGTCAGTTCGGTCTCAGATACCTGTCTGAGAAAATTATCAAATAAATTAGAGATGTATATTAATTCAGTTTTCATTTTTTGAAGATTTTCACTCAATGGATAAAGACGGTGTGATTCAATCAGTGATTCTCCAGCCATTCCCATCAATCTGTTCAAATTTTCTGCTGTAACCCGCAAAGTGCGTTCAGGAGGTATCTCCGATATTAGGGTTTTCACCTCAATTTTTTTAACATCTTCTTTTATTTCTGAAGGTGGTACATAGGGCCTTTCGCTTTGGAGGTAATCGCTTAAAAGAAAATCACCGGCATTTTTTACCTCCCCTTTGTAAGTTTTGATCAGATCATTAATTAATTTATCGACTAAGGGAGTTTTAGTATTCGCCCATTCTGAAAGCCTGGGCATTTCCAATTCACCAATCTGGGTAAAAAAATCGATCACTTGAAAAAGGCAGTCGATGCAAGCATTAGATAAGTTTTTTTTTTGTATTTGCGCGTTGACAAAACAATCTTCCATTGCATGGGCCATTTTAGCCACAGGGGCAAGGAAAAGTGTTCTGGCGGCCCCTTTGATCGAATGCGCGGCCCTCATCATATCGCCCAATAAAACCGGGTCCCTTTTTTCTTCAAATTCAATTAGTTTCTGATTAAGAATGCGGCACTGTCTGTCCATTTCATTGCGGAACAAATCGAACATGGAATCACCAAGAGGCGGTTCAGAAAGTAAAGCCTTTTGTTCTACAAAGACTTTTTTTATTTGTTCATGTTTAGGTAAGTCCTCTTTTAATGAAAAATTTTGCAAGTTAAAAGAAAGATAATGATTCAATTCCAATAATTTATTTTGTCTTTCATTAATAAAAAAAGACACGTGGTCTGGTTCAAGGTGAGAAAGATTCTGTAAGGCTTCGATTATTTTGAAGCAAATCTCCTCATTTTCTTGAGACAACTTAATTTTATGCTCTAATAAAGCTTGAGCATAGTGTTCTAAAGTTTCGGCAACCTGTACAATCGGATTCAATTTAATAATATCGGCTGCCTGCTTGATTCCACGGGCTGTTTGAGCCCAATCTTTTAATGGAGCGTCTAAGAAAGGATCTGAAATATGAAGAGTTACATCTTCTCTCAGTTTACGTGCCTGTATTTGAAGTTCTTTTAAAAAGAAAAGTATAAGAGCTTCATCCATTTTTAGTGAATCAGATCTGTCGGTAACATCTTTGATGACAGACTGGGCTTGCTCTGGTTGGGGATGGGGAGATCTTTGTTTGATTTCAGCCAAGACTTGACTTACTTGAGAAGTCCATTGGTTAATCGTCTCTTCTTTGGCTAAGATTTCTTTTTCAAATGTAGGTTCTGGCAATGTAGAGAGTTGAATCAAATTTTTAGATATTGAGAAAAGTGCATCCAACCATTTTTCTTCAATTAAAGCCGGATCAGAAATATTTTCAAATAATTCATGCAAAGTTTGAAACAAAGGGATTAATGGCTTTAATTGAGTTATTTGTAATATTGAGCTCATAAGTTGAAAACTCTTTAAGGCCATTTCAATTACTTCATTATTTGAAGATTTTTGTTTAATTTGTGACAAAGTAACTTTTAAGATGTTTGCATGGGCTTGCAATTCGTTTTTTATAAAAAGTGAATTGGAATTTTCATTTTGTTTCATTTAAAAACCTTTTTTTAAACTATCAAAAACACCAATTTCATTTATTATACCAATGCTTTTATCATTATGAAGTAAAATACCATCTAAAAAATTCGATGTGGTATTTAAAATAGTTGAAGGCACATTTTGCAAAAGTTTTGTATTAATTAAATAAATTCCTTCTACCCTATCCACAGGAGAGACCCATAATAAACTTTCATGTGCCATTACAATCATTCTAGCAGCTGGATCTTGCCTTTTTAAAAAGGATCCAATTCCCAAAAGTTCGTTCAATGAAATGCAAATTTCCAATTTTCCTTCGATATTAACAATTCCAAGAAGTAATTTTCCTTTTTTGTGAGGAAGTTTATGAATTGGCAATTGCATAATTATCTTTTTAAAAAAAAAAGTTCTCATTCCCCACCACTCGCCAGCTAAACAGAAAACAATGATTGACTCCAAGCTATCCCGATCATTAGCTTCTGACGGAACCATTATTGCTTTGGTCCGTTCAGATAAATAATCATTTTCAGGGCATCTTTCCAATAAATTATCAATATTTTTTATTCTAGAAGGGTCTATCGGCATTTCCATAGCGAACCTTTGGATGACAAAAATTTAAAAAGCTCCTCCACGTCGATCCTTTGGATGATCCCTTCGGCATCATGAAAAATGCCATCCAAAAAAGGAGATTGTTCCATGTATAAATCTTCATCGAAAAATTGCTTTTGCTCGAGAGGTAGGATATCAGAAACTTTTTCAGCCAGGATCCCAAGACAATAAGTTTGAGATTGATCATTGATTAGGATTATACGGGTGTTGTAAGAATGTGCAGGCTTTCTTTGTTCGATTAATTCGCAGAAATCCAATACGGGAGTTCCTTTTCCCTCCCAATACATTAATCCTGCTATATATGAAGGTGCCCCCTGTAATTTCTTCAAAAAAACATGGGGGAATATCCTTACTACATATTTATTATCAATGACATAACGATTTTGTCCCGAATGGAGAAGGAGCATCATAAAAAACCTTGATGATATGGACTTTTTTAATGGCAGGTCCTAAAATTCACCTTAGCAATTACTGATGTTTCGGGAAATCTTTTTATATTTTAGAATTTTAAATGATGGTAGGCTAGTAAATAGAAAAGAATGTTTTAAGCAATCAAATTTTTATGTTAGCTTTCTTATTATTCGTTCCCTTTATTTTTAAATCTTGGATTTAAAAGGTGTCTAATGTTCTCATTCCTATTGCTCCGCAGTCAAATGAACTAAAAATATTCGGATAGCCAAAAAAGTTAAGCGTACCTAAGGCATTATCCCCAAAGCAAATGTGTTCACTATATTCACCGTCATATTCATCTTCTCTCATAAGCAAGCTAGTGCGTATAAAAGTATTCTGATTGGCATTATCAAAAAGCCAACTTTTACCAGCAGATAATTTATAGGTGAAAAACCAAAGATTTAGTGCGGCAGCTAATGTAACCATTTCGCATCCAAGGGGGCGAAGAACTTCATCATTCTGCTCTGTATAAGTCTTGTTCTTGCTGTTTTTAAAAATACCTAAAGGAAGCATCACTACAGTTCTTTTACTTAAAGAAATTGACCCTAATTTTTCCAACTCGCCATAAGTCTCATCAATTATTTTTACCCCATTGGAATAAGCGGTGAATAAAAATAAAAGAGGGTTGAATCCTTGCTTCAGGCTGAGAAGCATTACTCCTGCATTTCCTTCGACATGGGGAACCATTTCCCGATAATAGCGTAGGATCTGAGAGGGATATAGGCCAATTCCAATCATTTTAACATCTGCGACTTTCATAAGCGGGCATACTTTAAAGATCTCTTCTGGCCTCATTTTATTCACAGGGGTGATGGATGCATTGTAGTGTTTGTTCAATAGGGCCAAGGCCCCAATTGTATTGGCATCACCCTGATTCAGACAAATGTTAAATATTTTATCAATAATATCATAGAGAAGCGCATTGAGATTTAAGCCACACCTGTTCAATAGACTATACTCTTTACGCAAGCGCATAAGAGAGTAGCCGACCAAATTTAACGCCAAACCGTCAAAGCCTTCGTTAAAATACAATTCACTTGGCCGGCATATTAGGTATGAGCTCCCTGTTTCAAGTAATTTCTCTTTAACAGCCGGATTTTGTTCAAATTTTGCCTTAAGTATGTCCCATAAAACATGATTTTGGTCGGCATTGAATGTCTGATTCCTCCAGGTGATCTCCCGTTCGGCTGTCATAGGGTTGTCCTTTGCCAGATCAATGGACTGCTGCGCATTGCTAAAAGTGAATAGGTCCATTATTTTAGGTTGATCGATATATTTTTGTGCCTGGAAGGCCGCCTCAGCACAATGATACTGTTTACCTCGAAATTCAATTCTGCATGGATAGGCATTAGCCAGCTCAAAATTGGAATCTTCAACAAAAGGATAACTTTTAATAAGTTTTTCAATAATTAGAGAAATTCTTATGGCATACTTAGACTTTTGCGTTGGATATTTTTCGCTCATTTGCAATGTTTGATAAATCCGTCCCTTTTGTGCCTCATTAAAGGGATAAATCTTAAATAAATTTAAGGCATATGATTTTGATGGGACTGATAAAGATAAATTACTTCTGAAATAAATGCAGACTTCTTGATTTAAAAAGTTACAATCATTTTTTTTAAAGGCTAAACAATTGGGTGACATAATATTTTTATATAAATTAGAATTTAAGAAAATCTGCAATTTTTTTGGTCAACTTCTCAGCATTTTCAGTAAATTTTTCCATCATTTGTAACTATTTATGAATAAATTATTTTTGTACTATAGTTGATTGTTTTTGAACAAACGGGGTACATATAATTTAGAATTATCTGACAAATTAATTTGATTACTCTAACCAGAAAATTTGATTAGAAATGAAGAAACAGAAGCTCCACTTTCCGAAAAATTTGGCAGCATTTTTTCCTTTTCTATAATCTTATAAGCAACCTTTATTTAAAAGTCCACATTAAACAAATGAGTTATTTTAAGAATGCGTGCTAATGAAAGACTAAATAAATAAATACTTTAATTGATAGGGAATTTGGCGTTCTTAGAAACGATTTGTAAAGGTTTAATAATTCGTTCACATTCATCTGCTGAAAAAATCATCTCGATAGTATATGATAAAAAGCTCTTTTATAAAATCATCGTCTGATATTGAAGGATTTCTTTCTAGTATACCATGTTCAATCAAAGATCTAGATGTGTGATACATAGAACACCCCATTTTTAGACGCTCTACGGGATCTATGGCTCCTAGCATTTCCCTTTTTTTTTCCATATTAGGTGAGGTGTCCATGGTTGAATCTTATCATAAAGGGTAGAGATATTTAATTTTTCTGTCCATTTTTTGGTATAACGAAAAACAATTGATTGTGAAGCTAACAAAAGATTTTAACATCTTTCAGTTGCATTTCTGATAGACCATCCTTCGCCCAATATAGTTAGAAATAATAAGATTTTCAAGTGATACAAACCAAACTGTTGTATTCTTGAAAAGAATCTTTTTTTTTCTTTGAAATTCATTTTGTCGGTATTCACTACTTTTTAAGAATAATAAAATCTATTTTAAGAAAAAGATTATTGTGAATAATATTAAACATATTTTGATAGTGAATAGCTTTATTGATTGAAGCCTTTTTCAATATAATAATCATTTTGGAAGGCTTGATGAACTATATCAACATCTTTTGGGAGTATTTCAATGATAATATCTATATCTCTTGTCATACGTAGGGACTGCATAAAAATTTGCAGCAAAAGAACCTGTCAACATAGAGATTCTGTTGTCTTCTAATTTTGCACAAACATCTTTTAAAATACAAATTCGCTTTGCATAGTATTCAAAAATTTAGGGTAACAAAATTTATGAAAAACACCTTTATCCCGATTGCACATTAAGTGAAAAATTTTCAGTTGCGAAATTCAGGCCACGGCAAACAGCTTTCTTGCTGGTCAGAAAGCTGATTACAAACGTACTGGCCAGACTTAAACAAAAGCCTGGTATAAGCGAATCTATTTGGATGGAGATAAAAGTGTTCGCATAAGGCCATACAGCAGATGTCAGACCGCCCACTATAATGGCAGCCATGGCGCCATATTTATTGACTTTGTTTGAATATAAAGCGACCAGGATCAATGCCCCAAATGAAGCTCCCAGTCCCGACCAGGCATATTGCACTAACGCATTGATTGAGCTAATTTTTTGATACGAAATAATAAATGCCAAGATAGCTGCAATAAAGACCCACATCCTCGAAACATTCAATAAATGTTTTTGCGAGAAAGAAGAATTTTTAAATAATCTTTTATAAACATCTTCCGTTAAAATAGAGCTTAAAATCAGTAATTGCGAACTCATCACATTGATCGTAGCTGCTAAAATGGCGCATAAAATCAGGCCGGCTGTGAATGGATGGAAGGTCTCTTTAACCATTTCAATAAAAACCATCTGGATATCCTGCAATCCATCCTTAAAGAAAACTACACCTGAAAGTCCAACTAAAGTAGCTGCCACAAGCATAATAATCATCCAGGTAATACCGACATTCCTCGATTTTGAGATCTCTTCAGCATTCTTAATGCCCATAAACTTTGTAATGATATGAGGCTGTCCGAAATAACCTAAACCCCAACCGAAAAACATGGTTAACATGGCAATGACCTCAATGCCGCTTCCTGGCAAAAGTGACATATTTGTCCCATTAGACGCAAGCTGGCCCATAACCTCGCTCCACCCCCCTTCTTTGCCGATGACGATAAAAGGGACAGCACAGAGAACTGCCAGCAAAAATAATCCTTGGATCAGATCAATCCATGCCAAGGTTATAAAACCACCCAGAATGACATACATGACTACCACGCTCAATCCAATAAAAATTGAAGTTGAGTAGCTTAGTCCCAGCAAAGTTTGACCCAAAATACCTAGGCCTGTAAGGTGCGCGCATAAATAAACAACATAGAAAACAAAACAGAATAATGCGGAAAACATTTGCAGCAGTCCGGAATGGTCTTCATAGCGATGATGAAGGAAGGACGAAAAAGTGGAACAATTCCATTTACCGGTCAGCGTGCGGAATTTTTTAGCAACAAACTGCCAGTTCAGCCACATGCAGACCACAAGCCCAATGGCAATCCAGGAATTGAACAGGCCCCCTGCAAAAATTAATGAGGGATAGGCCATGAATAACCAACTGCCCATGTCGCTTGCATGAGCTGCCATGGCTGTTAGCCAGAAATTCAGAGAACGGTCCCCAATGATAAAATCGGAAGATGTCTTCACTTTTCTGGAAGACCATAATACTATTCCAGTGAGTAAACTAAAATACAAGATTATTGCTAAGAACATGAATAAACCATCAAAATTTTATTACTATTTTCACATTATTCATTTTTTTTAGCAATTGTTTTAACTCAATTTGGTAAAATACATCCAAGTAAATTCACAAATTATAATTTGGGCTGTGTCAAAGCTCCGGGGTTGGCATATCTAAATATAATAAGGGTGATTTGAGAACCTGTTCAATATCCGTCACCGCGTGGGCTTTCGCGCTAGTCTCCAATTGTGATCATTTGGGTATAATATAAAATCAAAGCACCGTTCCGCTTAAGATGATGCTCGCTATTAAAAAATAAATAACTATACCGATTACGTCAACCACGGTCGCTACAAAGGGAGCGGATGAGGTGGCAGGATCTATTCCTAAAGCACGCAGCAGAATGGGAAACAAAGCTCCGGTAAGAGTTCCCCATATGACAACGCCCACCAAAGAGAAAAAAATGGTAAACCCGATTAAAATCCAATGCTCGCCATAAATGTTCGAAAATTGGCTCCATATAGCGATCCTTGTAAATCCGACGATCCCTAAAATTAATCCCAAAAACACACCGGCTGCCATTTCTCTTCGCATTACCCTCCACCAATCCCGCGGACGCACCTCGCCTAAAGCCAGAGCTCGAACAATAAGGGTTGTGGCCTGCCCTCCTGCATTTCCACCGCTTGAAATAATCAATGGTAAAAAAAGGGCAAGGACCACAGCGGCTGCAATTTCATTTTCAAAATAAGCTAAAGCAGTTGCAGTCAGCATTTCACCTACAAAAAGGATGACGAGCCAACCCGCTCTTTTTTTCATCAAACTCAAAAAAGGAGTTTCCATATAGGGTTCGTCCAACGCTTCCTGTCCCCCCATTTTTTGAATATCTTCAGTCGCCTCTTTATCTGATAGTCTAAGAATATCGTCAATGGTCACAATACCAAGTAGAATCCCTCGCTGATCAGTCACAGGCAAAGCGACACGGTCAAAATGTAGAAATTCGCTGATCGCTTGCTCATCATTGTTATCTACGGATAAAGCGACGTATTGCCCATCCATTAAACTACTTACCTGCTGATTGCGCGGGACAAAAAGAAAATCCCTCAGCTTAATATCATCCAGCAATTTTCCTTGCTCATCAACCACATAGACTAAACTAATTGTTTCGCTGTCATGCCCATACTCAACCAAATAGTCTAATACTGCTTGTATGGTCCATTCTGGTTGAATGGCGATGTAATCAGGGGTCATTAAGCGCCCCACGCTTCCTTCGGGATAGCCTAAAAGTGTAAGGGTTTCCGCCCTCTCTTCATGAGGAAGATATTTTATAAGTTCATTGATCTTTTCACCAGGCATTCCTTGCAAAAAAGCGGTACGGTCATCAGGAGATAATTCATTGAGTAAATAAGCCGTATGGGTATTTGGAATTGAGCTTAAAAGGTTTTTTTGAATACGGAGAGATAAAAAATCGAATACTTCAAAAGAAAGTGGTAGCTCAAGGGTTCGAAAAATGAATGCCTGCCTTTCTTCGCCCTGCTCAGATATCAGCGCGGCTATTTTAAATGCAGGAATTGTTTTTAATGTTTTTTGAAGCTGTTCATGATCGAGTTCATCAATTAATTCAGAAATAATTTCGGAATCCTTATCCTGTAGATTTTCATAGTCATAATGGGTCATTTTTCCCCCTTCAAAGTTAAAATTTACAGAATGGACTTTATTTGTTATTTAACACTTTTTTTTTTATTTGCAACCTTCATTACCACTGAGACACTCTTGCGATCTCTCAGATTGGATAATATTTATGCTTCTTGCAAACTAAAAAATATTTTATTATTATGCGGTCATGACAAATTAGGAGATTTTATATGACCTTTTATCTTTCATCTCGTATTCGTTTTTGGGCTTTTTTTATCTTCATAATGCATTTCAGCCTTTATGCAGACACGGAGGAAAAGCTTTACGCCCCGATGGATGAAAGAAATTGGAAAATTGGATTCCAAGAATCAAACAGCGAACAAAGCCTTGTGGAAATGATTCCAGAAGAAGAAGATATCATGAATTGGAAAGAATTATTTACAGTCCAAAAATTCAATGATCTTCACCTACCTGAGGGGGAATTCGCCTCAAATTTAGAAAAGGCTTTTAAAAAACACGTTTCTGAGGATCAGCTGCTAATTTTCGAAAAGTTTGAGCCTAAAAATCTGAATATCTTTGAAAGCTCCTTTATTTTTACTGGAAAGGGCGTCCGGCCTAAAGAGGCGGTTATTACACATGACGAATTTAATCTAGGGAGAGTAATAAAGGGAGGCAATTCACTGTATTTTGTTCGTTATTCAACAAAAGATCCTGAGACATTTAAAAAAAATAAAAACGATTGGCTTGAAAGGCTTAAATTGATGTATTTGGCAGGGGAGCCCCGTTCCAATCAAGAAGGAAAATGGCTTGCTTTTGGTAAAAAAGAAGTTTTTGAAGGTGACAAAAAGCTGACCTATGAAACGAACAACCGCTCAATTGACAATGCAAATGTGGGCTATTCTATTTCGCTTCCTAAAGAATGGCTTATAGAAGAACAAGACATTCAAGAGACGGATTTTGATGAAACTTATCCTTATGTCATATCCTTAGTATTCTCTGATAGGCATAACACAATTTATGGCGGAGTAGCTTTTCATAGAAAAAAAGATCCTGCAGCAAAACTTAAAAAGAAGCTTAGAAAAAGGTATACTGAAATTTATAAAACTTTTCTTCCTGAAACAAAAGTAACAGGCAAAGGGACCATTAAAACTGTTCTGGGTCAAGAAGCTATTTACGTATCACTAAAGGAAAAGGATGACCTTGGCTGGGTGGCTTTTTTTGAGAATGGGGATACCATTTACCGAGTGGAACTTTGGGGACCTTCTGATAAGGGAGAGACAGTGAAAGCAGATTTTTATAAACTAGTGACTAATTTTCAAATGCTAAAGCCAAACTAGTGCTTTGTTAACAATGAATATCAGTAAGACAAAGTTTTAATCATCTCTACCCCAAGCGAATTATACCCAAGTGAACTCAAAAATTGGATTTGGACTAGCTTGAAAGTTCCCGCGGTTGACGGATCTAAAACGACCCCATATTATAATATTGGGTCGTTTTAGATACGCCAACCCCGGGGCTTTGAAGCAGTCCAAATTTCCATTTTTGAATTCACTTGGGTATAAATAGAATTCACTTGGGCATCACTCAAAGTAAGAATTAGTTTATGATGGCCTCTGAAAAATCTTCTTCCGTGTCAATATATGTTTGAGCGCCTTGAATAAGAAAGGAAGCAAGAGCAGCATCCCCCTGATAAGTCATTTTCACCTGCATTTCCCCATCCTTGGAAGGTTCACCACAAGTAATTAACACGTAGCAAGAGGTTTTTCTCGTTAAAGTCTCTTGTAAGTGATTCCGACTTCTCCTATTCATATATCTCCTGAAGGTTTTTTTTTAAGATGATTCACAAGTTGCCAAAGGGCCTTAAATCATACTAATTCATAAAATCGACACATTACCGGATCAAATCATTAATTTCCAGAACGAGTTGCAAAAGTTAAAATTCGATACAAAGATATTGTCAAAACACTTTTTTATCGCTATAGAGTAAATAGAACATATAAGTAACAAATTGATGATAAAAAAAATCGATCCAAAGATATAAATGTTAGGTCAATTTTTTAAAAATATGACCAAATTCTTAATGCTTTCATGTGTTGTGGTTTAATTGTTTTTCTTTGCCTCAGCGTCTTTGGGTTATAATTTAAACAAGCTCATAGGCACTAAATTTTTATGGGGTCGGTTGGCCAATGTTTAAATTTATTCACCATTTAAATTGGATTGAAAGCAAGTCCGCCTACATGCAGGAACTTGTCAAAAAATGGAGCGAAATAAATTCTTTTTCTACTCATTTAACAGGAATAGCAGAATTATTAGGAAAAGTTGAGGCTGACTTCACCCAGCTAAATGGAACTCATACCCTAATTCCACTGGCTCCCTACAAAACTATCACAACCACAGGCGAGAGTAACGAACAACCACTTGGCCCTGCCTTGCACATACGCAAGCGCCCATTAGCTCCTATCCAAATTTTTTTAGGGGGGCACATTGATACGGTTTTTCCCCCTTCAAGTCCTTTTCAAAAAATTATAGAAAAAGACAGCGATTCATGGATTGGGCCCGGAGTGACTGATATGAAAGGAGGGTTGGCTATACTACTTATGGCTCTGGCCGCCCTTGAGCAATCCCACCTTGCCGAGCATATTGGTTGGGAAATATTAATCAATCCCGACGAAGAAATCGGATCGCCAGGATCGGCCCCCTTATTTGAAGAAGCTGCTAAAAGAAATCATTTCGGGTTAATTTTTGAGCCTTCCTTTCCCGATGGTGCTTTTGTCAGCTCGAGAAAGGGTTCTTCAACCTATATGATAATTATCAAAGGGCGTTCTGCCCATGTAGGAAGAGATTTTGCATCCGGCAGCCACGCAATTTATGCCTTAGCAGAATTTATTCAAAAAATTGAAAAACTAGGTCAGACCGAAGGGCTGATTGCCAATGTAGGCTATGTGGAAGGGGGGGGGCCGGTCAATATTGTTCCTGAGCACGCTGCTTTGCGTTTGAATATTCGAAGTGCGGAAGAAAAAAAGATATTATCTTTTAAGCATCAGCTTGAAGCTATTGTGGAGCAGTGTCAAAAAAGGGAAGGGATTCAAATTTTTTTACATAACGATGCCTACCGGATGCCAAAACCATTTGATGCCAAAACTGAGCTTCTCTTCAAGCTTTACGGCAGCTGCGCTGAGCAGCTTAAGCTCCCCTTCCACCTTCGAGATACGGGAGGGGTATGTGACGGCAATATTTTGGCAGGATCTGGCTTGCCTACACTAGATTCGATTGGAGCAATGGGAGGAAAGATGCATACTCATAATGAATATATATATCTTCCAAGCCTTGTCTATCGCGCCCAGCTTGCAGCCTTATTTTTATTTAAAATTGCTTCAAGAGAAATCACATTCCCTAAGGTTTAAAATGTTTGATTCCGATCTGCTTAATTTCAACAAGTTCAAAAAGGATTGGAGAATTTCAGAAGCCAAAAAATTGATTTTAGATGCTTTGAAAGAGCATCAATCTCAATTAACAGAAGTAAGGCCCCCCCACCCTTCTTTGGCCCTTCTTTATCATGATATTCAAGTCAGCTTCAATGAAATGCGGGGAGGAAAGCTATTTTTCCCTTATTTGGCAAGCGGGCTGGGGAATGGCCCTTTGGTCGAGCTAATGGACGGGAGTGTAAAATATGATATGATCAGCGGGATTGGCCCACATTACTGGGGTCATAGCCATCCCGATATGATATCAACCACTATCAATGCAGCTCTTAACGACACTGTCATGCAAGGGCATCTGCAACAAGGGATCGAAGCCTTTCATATCACTACCTCTTTGCTGCAATCTTCTAAAATGGACCATTGTTTTTTATCTTCCTCGGGTGCGATGGCCAATGAAAATGCTTTAAAAATTGCCTTTCAAAAAAAATTTCCCGCCAATCGAATCCTCGCCTTTGATAAATGTTTTTTGGGAAGATCGCTCACTTTGTCCAACCTCACCGATAAACCCTCATTCAGGCAAGGGTTACCCCCTTCAATTCAGGTGGATTACATCCCTTTTTACAATGATGATGAGCCTGAACGCAGCGTCCGTTATACTGTCGAAGCATTAAAAAAACATCTCGCCCGATATCCTGGACAGCATGCAGTCATGTGCTTTGAACTTGTCCAGGGAGAGGGGGGGGTTAATGCAGGCAGTAGAGAATTCTTTACTACGATAATGGCTCTGGTGCGAGAGCACGGGATAGCGATTTTTGTGGATGAAGTACAAACCTTCGGAAGGACCCTGGAGCTGTTTGCCTATCAGCATTATAAACTTGATAAATTTGTCGATATCGTTTCAATTGGAAAGCTTTCCCAAATATGTGCAACTTTATTCAGATCGGATTTCAAGCCTCAGCCTGGCCTCTTAAGCCAAACTTTTACAGGCAGTACAACAGCTTTGCAGGCAGGTCATTATATCATTCACCAGCTGCTGAATGGGGGTTATTTCGGCCCCGAAGGGAAGATTTCAAGGATCCATAATTTATTTGTCACTTATTTTGAAGAGCTGCAAACTCGTTATCCCGGGACCATCCAAGGGCCATTTGGAATCGGCAGCATGATCGCATTTACGCCGTTCGACGGGGAATTCAACCGGGTCAGCCGTTTTGTCCATGACCTGTTCCATGAAGGTGTTATCAGTTTTATTGCAGGCTCACACCCTACCAGGGTGCGTTTTTTAATTCCTATAGGATGCATCACTCCAGAGGATGTAGGAAAAGTAATGGGTATAGTTGAAAAAGTAATTATTGAGCATCGTTTAAAAAAGGATGTCTTATGATTATCATCCGACCGATAGCTAAAAAGGACCTTGGCATTTTCGCTGAGTTTTCTTTCGAGTCCATGCTTGGGATCACAAGTCTCTCACGTGACCGGGGTAAACTCGAAGAAAAAATTATTCTCTCAGAAAATTCTTTTATCAAAGAAGTTAAGTGGCCTGCCTCTGAAGAATATTACTTTGTGCTGGAAGATCTCACAACCTCCCGTATTGGAGGGATCTGCGGCATCCTTGCTCAAAACCGGACTGAACAGTCCTCTTTTTATAAAATAGAGAACATTTCAACCAATGCGTCACACATTTCCGCCCCAAAGGAAATGAAAGTATTAAGGGTCGTTACAAGGTCCGAAAAGTCCTCAGAGATCTGCTCTCTTTATTTGCAACCTACCTTTAGACATAGCGGACAGGGACGGCTGCTGTCTTTAAGCCGTTTTCTCTTTATAGCAGCCCATAAAAATCGTTTTGAAAAAAAAATACTTGCTGAACTCAGGGGCGTGATTGATCAGCGCCAAATCTCCCCTTTTTGGGAAGAGATCGGAAGACATTTTTGCCGACTGTCATTTGTGGAACTTATGGCGCAGATCGATCAGGATAGAACATTCATCAAAGAGATCCTCCCCAAATTCCCCCTCTATATCGACCTCTTACCCAAAAATGTTCAGGGAGTCATTGGAAAAACGCATGAAAGCACTAAGCCCGCCCTGCATATGTTGGTAAACGAAGGATTCGTATTCAAGGGAGAAATTGACAGCTTCGACGGCGGACCTTTGTTGACCGCTCCCACGAACAGCATAAGAACAGTAAAAAATAGCGCACTCGTCCAAATTCGAAAGACAGATGAACTGCTGACCGAGGAAAACGAATACTTACTCTCCAACGACCACCTTGAACAATTTAGGGCCTGTTTTGGGAGGCTTAAATTTATTTCAAAAAACGAAGCTTTTATTCATGATAAGGTAGCGGAGTCATTATTAATCAATAACGGGGAAAAGGTCCGCTATGTCTCCATCCATTCACTCAATTAATGAAGAACATCCTTCAGCATTCATCAATGGCCAATGGAAGAATGGAGAAGGCAAGTTTTTTACCTCTAGCAGCCCAGCAGACAACAAGACTTTATGGAAAGGGAAGGAAACCAACTCAGCACAAGTTGATGAGGCAGTTGCTGCCGCCCAGGATGCTTTCAAATCCTGGTCCCCATTGCCAGTGGAGGAGCGAGCTGCCTGTCTGGAACGCTATAAAGAAATTCTTAAAGCACACCAGGAAGAGCTCGCACTCCTCATTTCAGAAGAAACAGGAAAACCCTTGTGGGATTCAAAAAACGAAGTTTCATCCATGGTGGGGAAAATTCCATTGACCCTGGAATCTTACCGGGCCCGCTGCAATGAACTTTTGCGTGAAAACCCGCAGGGCGTTTCAATGACCCGCCATCGTCCGCATGGGGTAGTCGGAGTTTTAGGCCCATTTAATTTTCCCGGGCACTTGCCTGGGGGGCATATTGTCCCTGCCCTGCTTGCAGGTAATACCGTCATTTTTAAACCGAGCGAACTCACACCGCGTGTGGCTGAAGAAGTGATGCATTATTGGGAACAAGCCCTGCTGCCGGCAGGGGTGCTTAACTTGGTCCAGGGGGGGAAAAAAACGGGCCAGGCCCTCGTCACGCACCCAGGCATTCAAGGATTATTTTTCACCGGCAGCTATCAGACTGGTCTTTATTTATCTAAATTTTTTGGTAGCTTTCCCGACAAAATTCTTGCCCTTGAGATGGGAGGGAACAACCCGCTTATTGTCAGTCAGATCAACGATATTAAAGCTTCCGCCTATTTAGCCATCCAGTCAGCTTACCTCTCCTCAGGCCAAAGATGCACCTGTGCAAGGCGCCTCATCGTTCCCAAAGGAAAAACAGGAGATGAATTTATCACTGTATTTTTAGAAATGGCCAAAACTATCCTAACTGGGCGGCCTTCAGATAAGCCGGAACCCTTTATGGGACCGGTCATAACGGACAAGCAAGCTGTAACATTGCTTGAATCTCAGGCACTCCTTCAATCCAAGGGAGGAAGGCCTTTGCTTGAAATGAAAAGTTCTTCATTAGGAATTAACTTTTTATCGCCTGGTCTGATGGATGTTACAGAAGTGGAAGGTTTGCCCGATGAAGAAAATTTCGGTCCTTTTTTGCAGCTCATCCGCCCTTCTAATTTTATTGAAGCGGTCAACGAGGCGAATAAAACGAAATTTGGACTAGCGGCTGGTTTATTCAGCAGTAATGAAGAGGAGTACCGCTATTTTTATGAAAATGTGAGAGCAGGAATTGTTAATTGGAATACCCAATTAACGGGAGCCAGCAGTGCTGCTCCCTTTGGCGGAGTAGGTTGCAGCGGCAACCACCGACCTAGCGCCTATTATGCAGTCGATTATTGCGCCTATCCTGTGGCTTCAATGGAAACAACTCAAATAATGATGCCAGCGCAACTGCATCCAGGAATTACACTCTGACTGTGGCAATAAGGCTTAATGATTAGCGCTAGTGCTTTGTTATAAGCTATGGGCAGTTATACAATGCAGCATTTAAGCAACAGCTCTCAAATTATTTCGTCAGAATAACTTTTTAATAAAAGTTTTCCAATCTTCGCTGTAATATCATCACCTAAAATAATATGATCTTCAGAGCAGTTTATACGAATTTTGTTTGTCATCCATTTGAATGCCAAGAATTTTATAAGAATTGTTTCATGTAAATCAAGTTGCAAAAGCAATTTTCTTTGCTCAATAATCCTTTCATTGATTTCTTCCTTAGTTAATTTCCAATTTACTGGGGGATAAATTAGAAAAAAAGTTTTTACAGCTATAGTACTTATTATTCCAGGGGCCCATAGTGGTACTTTAATGAGATCCAATAGAAAATTAGAATCCTTATTAGCGATCGATACTATAAAACTAGGATCTCCTTTAGGTCCAACTAGGTCCCAATAGAAGTCACTCGTTTTTTGTAATAATTTAGGTATTCCCTCGCGCTCATACCGATCCAAGATTTCAATATTATATTCTAATTCATCCCTTAATATGATCATCTGGTCCGTAATTTTTTGTTCTAATATTTTAGTTTCATCTTGTAGAATTGGAATAGTGACTTCGCCAATCCCTCTAAATTTTGAAATTGCATACATACTTATTTACCCAATGGAATTATTTTATTATTTATAATATATAATTAACATTAATAATGATACTAAAATTTGTTTAATTTTTTAAGTCTAATGATAATTACGAATTGAATGCACTTAAATTAGGTATTATTCTATTAATTTTTTTAGATTTTTTTTCTTGTAAGGCTTGGTGTTTTTTTATTAATAAAATAATAAAAGCTTCAATAAGTTTGTCACAAATCATTTTGCCTCAAATTAACTGTTGGAATACATAAACTTTTTTAATCGGCGGCCAGCTAATGCCCGGTAACTTGTGAGCAAATAGTTATAAAAAGGTAAGCTTTTTAAGGGTTTTAGCAAATCTATCCTCTCTAATCTGTTCGCAAGAGGAGTCTAAATTTAAATGTAGATGAGTCAGCATTTTAAGGGCTTTTACATGCTTCTTATCGTAAATAATCTTATTAGACAATTCTGTTCTCAACTGTGTAAGCATGACTCCTATTAGCCACATCTACAACATTAAGGCCGCTGCCTATTTGAACATCCAACCGACCTTGATTTCTAATTTTTGGAAATGGCTAAAACCATTGTCATAGGACAGTATTCAGATAAACCGATTTTATGGGCCCTGTCATTACCAAAAAATAGGCTGCCAAATTTCTGGGATCGCAAGCCTTTTTTCGCTCAAAAGGGGGAAAGTCCTCTTGAAATGAAAAGTTCTTTATGTGGACCTAATCATCACCCAGCGCTTATTATGCAGTCGATTTATTGCGCCTACCTATGTTCTAGGGAAAAACCACAAATAATGATGCCCTTGCAACTGCATCCTGCTTTCAATCAGGAGCACGGAAGCAAGCTTTGAAATCAGACACTTCAAATGCCTGAATTCAAAGCTGATTCCGGTAATATAGAAAGCTTTCTCTTAAATATTGCAACTGAGATGAGAAAGCTTTTTAAGAGCTGAGAGCATGTGCATTTTAATCGGGCTATTACTTAAATCTAAACATTGCAACCGAGTGAGTATTTTTAGGGCTTCGAGAAATTTACTCCCTTTAATTTGCGAGCAGCCGCTTAGATCTAAGTCTTGCAGGTGAACAAGTTTTTGAAGGGCGTCTCCAAGCTCATCTCCTGAAATTCGGCAATTACGTAAATTTAAGAATTGCAATTGAGGGAGCATTTTAAGGGCGTCTGCAATCTCTCCAGAAATTTGGGTAGAGTAACCTAAATTTAAATGTTGCAGCTGCTTGAGCATTTTAAGGGCTTCAATAAATTTGACCCCTTTAATATTCTCACAATCGCTTAAATCTAAGTGCTGCAGCTGAGTTAGTATTTTAAGAGCTTCAGCAATTTGGTCACCTGTCAATTTATTACAACTTAAATTTAAATGTTGCAACTGAGGTAGCTTTGCAAGGGCTTCAGCAACTTTGTCACCTTCAAGATTACAGCAAAATGTGAGATTTAAATGTTTTAGTTGATTTAATATTTTGAAAGTTCCAACAAGTTTGTCTCCTGTTATTTGCGAACAACGGCTAAGGTCTAAATGTTGCAAAAGCGGGAACATTTTAAGGGCTTCAGCAACATTTTCTTCTGTAATGAGCTTGCAATCGCATAGATTTAAGCGTTTCAACTGAGTGAGCGTTTTAAGGCCTTCAACAAAATTGTCCCCTGTAATTTGGTAGCAACCCTCTAAATTTAAGTATTGGAGTAGAGGTAACATTTTTAAGGCTTCACCAAGCTTGTGCCCCGTAATTTGTCGGCAACCACTAAGATCTAAATGTTGCAAATGCGGAAAATTTTTAAGGGCTGTAGCAAGTTTTTCCTCGGTAATGTTCTCGCAATCTCTTAAATTCAAGTCTTGCAAATGGGTTAGCTTTTTAAGTGCTTCAACAAGATCCTCTGTAATTTGGCTGCAACCATTTAAATTTAAATATTGCATTTGAGGGAGCGTTTTAAGTACTTCAATAAGATTATCCCCTGTAATCTTGTGGCAATAACTGATATTTAAATGTTGGAGCTGAGGAAGCGTTTTAAAAGCTTCAGCAAGCTTGCCCCCCTTAATTTCATTTTCACAATAACTGAGATTTAAATATTGGAGCTGAGGAAGCGTTTTAAGGGCTGCAATAAAATTATCCTCTTTAATTTGGTAGCAACCGCTACAATTTAAATGTTACAGTTGAGTAAGCTTTTTAAATGTTTCAGCAAACTTATCTCCTGTAATTCTATTGCAAGAGCTTAAATTTAAATGCTGCAGCTGAGTAAGTTTTTCAAGGGATTCAGCAAGATTATCTTCTGTAATTTTTAATGACTTTATTGATAATAATTTAAGATTTGGACACTCATTCACTAATTTGGTGAGATCATCATCTGTTAAATCAGAAAACTCGGACAGGTTGGCTGCGGTTAATTTATTTTTAATTATAAAATCCACTGCCTCTTTTGCTGTTTGACAATTGCTAACTTTCGCAAAGAAATTCCTTCTTGAGATACCCATTTATATTTTACTTCATTGCTGAACTTATGCCAATCTTTAGACACTAAAGTTGGACTTTTCAGCATGCCGTGCAAGGGGAAGTAGGGTCCCAACTGTTTAGGCAGTAGTTGAGGAAAGATAATTTTTAGTACATCTTCAGTGAATTTAGATTCCGATAAAGATTCATCTCTTAAAAGGCCCATTGCATAGCATTGCACTTCGTAAGCTAAATTGTTGGCAGCAGAGCCACAATTTTCATCAAATATACGTTTGCTTAAATCTAATAAAACTTTTTTCAATTGAGGAGCAGTGTCGTTATTCTGTGTTTGAGAAAATATTAAGCTCAGATTATTATTAATTAAATTGTTAATAATACTTATATTTGTATTTTCCCAAGAGGCAGTTATTATAAAACTATTCAACTCTTCAATTAAATTAATTAGTTCTTCGCTGGAACTATTGGTGTTGAAATGTTGATATCCATAACTGCTATTACTATTTAAATCGTTCATAAAAAATCCTTATTTTTGTAACATTAAATTATGATAAAGAATTAAATTTAATAAGTAAATTAAAATTTAAATAATTTAATAAACTATTTAAAAATTAATTAACCTTGCGTATTGACCTTATACCCATAACTGAAACAGATCGGAGAGAGCTGGGATAAAAGCATTTCTTTTAAGCAGCTTGAAAATATTCTAGAATTAAATTTTCAATTTGAGTATGAAAACAAGAATTGCGCCCTACCAATCAAAAACTTTTTAACCAAAGAAGATAAATTTTAATGAAACTTCAAGTAAAATTTAAATTGTACTCTCTTATCCTCTCCATTCTTTTACTGCCGCTTTTCTCCTTAATTGCAGATAGCGCTTCCCTTACCCTCTCGCAAAGACAAATCTGCGACCTTGAACTCATAATGAATGGTGGTTTCTCTCCTTTGGAAAGTTTCATGGGCCAAAAAGATTACACTCGTGTTGTCAAAGAAATGCGCCTCGCCGACGGAACAGTCTGGCCAATGCCGATAGTGCTTGATATTTCAGAAAAAAAACTGCCGCAAATTAAAGAGGGTTGCGAGATTGCTTTAAAAGACCCGCAAGGTTTTACCCTAGCCATAATGAATGTTTCTGAAATATGGGCTCCTAACAAGCAGATGGAAGCTGAATGGGTTTATGGAACAACTAATACGACCCATCCTGGCGTTGATTACCTCTTCAATCAAATGGGCGAATACTATGTAGCGGGAATGCTTAAAAAAATTTCAGACCCTAGCCATTATGATTTTTTACCTTTAAGAAGAACACCTCAGGAATTAAAAGCCTATTTTAAAGAAAATGGGATCGAGAAAGTCGTCGGTTTCCAAACTCGAAATCCATTGCATCGTGCCCATTTAGAACTGACTATCAGAGCCGCCTCAAAAACAAATGCACATTTGCTTCTTCATCCTGTGGTTGGGATGACAAAACCAGGCGATGTTGATTATTATACAAGGGTGAAGTGCTACCAGCATCTTATTAAATATTACCCTGAAGGCAAAGCAACCCTCAGCCTACTCCCTATTGCAATGCGCATGGCAGGTCCAAAAGAAGCGGTATGGCATGCCATCATCCGTAAAAACTACGGTTGCACCCATTTTATTGTTGGCCGGGACCATGCGGGCCCTGGAAAAGACAAAGATGGTAAAGATTTTTATTCACCATATGCGGCCCAGGAACTGCTAAGTGAATACATGGGTGAGATAGGCATCGAAATGGTTCCCATGAAGGAAATGGTCTATGTCAAAGAAGACCAAAATTATCAGCCGATTGATGAAGTGTTGCCTCAAAAAACCATTTTAAATATTTCAGGAACCGAATTAAGAAGACGGCTGAGAGATGGGGCTGATATTCCTGCATGGTTTTCATTGCCAGAGATTATCAATGAATTGAAAAAAGTTTACCCATCTAGGGCCGACCAGGGATTTACCATTTTTTTTACAGGTCTTTCCGGATCAGGAAAATCTACTTTAGCCAATGTCTTAAGCTTAAAACTAATGGAAATCCAGGATAGGCCACTGACTTTACTTGATGGGGACCTCCTTCGTCTGCACCTCTCAAGCGAATTGGGCTTTTCAAAAGAACACCGCTCGCTTAATGTACGCAGAGTCGGTTTTGTTGCCGGCGAAATCACCAAAAACCGCGGGATCGCAATTTGCGCCATGATCGCCCCGTATGAACAAGACAGGATCTACAATCGGACGCTGATCAATAATTGCGGCTCATTTATTGAAGTCCATGTTTCCACATCTTTAAATGAGTGTGAAAAGAGGGATACGAAGGGGCTGTATGCATTGGCAAGGGAAGGGAAGATCGAGCAGTTCACTGGTATCAGCGATCCTTATGAGGAACCGAAGAATCCTGAGATTGTGATTGATACTTCCTTGTATAGCGTTTCTGAAGCTGTCGATATCATTTTAGATTACCTGCGCCAGGAAAAATACATTGATTGAGTGCTATCACCTTGCTTTGCGCAGGCGCTCATGCAAAAATCAAATATGGGGATTAATGAATAACACTACTATCAAAAAATTTCTTTTGGTTATTCTTTATTCCTCATTTTTTCTTCCATCGAACTTCTGTTTTTCTAATGAGGAGCCGAAGGGATCTGATTTTTTTGTCCTGACAATCCCTAAGTCGGGTTCGCATTTGATTTTAAAGATGCTGCATATGCTGACAGCCAAGACCCACGTTTTAAAAAAACCAATTTTTCAGCATTTACATGCTTTTAACTTTAGCGAAGATTACCCTTCGATCAATATACCGACTCATAAAATTGAAGAGGCTTTTTTTTATTGGAAAAAAGAAAACCTTTTTGCAGCTTCTCATTTTAACCAGGCCGAATACTACGACCGTTTTTGGCAACTTCATCCTGAATACATTAAAATAATTCAAATAAGGGATTTAAGGGATGTTTGCGTGTCATGTGCTTTTTTTCAGGCGATAGAAATAGAAAAAGAGATTGGCCCTTGCTGTTTTGCTGATAAGCTTTTATATATCATCTCCTTAGAAAATAAGCCCGCAAACCTCGTTCTCCGTCTAAAAAAATATGCTCAACTTGCGGCGGAATGGATACGCGATCCCCTCACGATTGTTTGCCGCTTCGAAGATTTAATTGGGGAAAAGGGAGGGGGAAGTCTCGTTTCGCAAAAAGAACAAATTAGGACGATTGCTGCGAGCTTAAATATTGATCTTGAAGATTCCAGGCTAAATTGGATTATAAATAATTTATTTGGTGTTGAATCAGGCCCATCTTTTCAAAGTACTTTTCGCGAAGGAAAAATTGGATCCTGGCGCAACTATTTTAATGAAGAGCATAAAAAGGCTTTTGTAAAACATTTTGGAGAGATTCAATTAAATTTGGGATATAATTTATTTGAAAATGAAGTCTTCGCAAACCCCGAAAATTCCTATGCAAAATAAAGCGTTATTTTTAAAGAATG
Organism: Candidatus Protochlamydia sp.; assembly: GCA_013695355.1. Classification (GTDB taxonomy): domain Bacteria; phylum Chlamydiota; class Chlamydiia; order Chlamydiales; family Parachlamydiaceae; genus Protochlamydia. The sequence continues at coordinate 11,785 of JACDAQ010000014.1, read as the reverse complement.
TATTATACAATTAAAAAATTTGTTTCCTTTTTAGCGTGCTTTTCCACTTTTCTAGCGCAAGCATTTTGCTTTCCCAATGAGGAAACTAACGGATCGGACTTTTCATTTGCAAATTGGAAAAAAAATAATATTTTTGCTTCCGCACATTTCAATCTTGCGGAATATTTTAACTGCTTATGGCAAAAACATCCGGAATACATAAAAATTATCCATATTCGTGACTTAAGAGATGTCTGTGTCTCCTGCACGTTTTTTCAGTCGGAAGAGATCGAAAAAGAGATTGGCACGAGCTGTTTTGCTGAAAAACTTTTATTTGTCTTATCTTTGGAAAATAAGCCCTGCAATTACATCCTACGCATAAAAAAATATGCTGAAATTGCCGCTGAATGGATTAAGGACCCGCTTGCCGTTGTTTGCCGTTTTGAAAATTTAATTGGGGAAAAAGGGGGAGGAAGCCTTATTTCACAGCAGGAACAGATTACAGCAATTGCAAAAAGCCTAAATATTAATTTGGACCGCTCCAAATTGGATTGGATCACAGACAATTTGTTTGGAATTAGATCAGGCCCCTCCTTACCGAGCACTTATCGTGAGGGGAAAATTGGAAGCTGGCGTAAATTTTTCAATGCAGAACATAAAAAGGCTTTTGAAGAACATTTAGGAGAAATCCAATTACACCTGGGTTACGATTTGTTCGATGACGAAAAAAATTTTCTTGCAAATCCAGCAAATGACAATTTACTAATTTGGAAAAAAGGGAAATGAAGAATGAATTATTGCAAAATTAAAATACTCCTTTGTGCTTTTCTTTCATTATTTCTTTTTGGACAATGCTATTCAATTGAAAATGTTAAAAGTGATTTTTTAGTGCTCACAGTTCCCAAGTCTGGCACTCATCTGATCATGAAAATGTTGCATATGCTGACTGCCAAAACTCATGCCAATAATTATGCTTTATTTAATCCAATTACGGCTTTTAATTTCAGGGAAGACGATCCGTCGATCCATATCTCTTCTGAACTAGTAGAAAGGGCATTTTTGATCTGGAAAAGAAGCAATGTCTTCCCCATATTCCATTTTAATATGGCCGAAGATTTTCACCTATTTTGGCTTAATCATCCAAATTATGTAAAAATTATTCAAATTCGGGACTTAAGAGACGTATACGTATCTTGCGTCTTCCACCAGTTAGAAAATATTGAAAAAGAAATCGGCCCCTGTACCTTTGACCAAAAACTTCTCTATCTTATTTGCCTAGATAATAAACCAACAAAAAACAATATTATACGTTTGAAAAAAAATGCAGAAATTGCTGTTGAATGGATGCAGGATCCTGAAACAATTGTTTGCCGCTTTGAACATCTGGCCGGTGAAAAAGGAGGGGGAAGCCTCACTGCACAAAGGGAACAAATAATAACGATTGCAAATAGCCTAAATATTAATTTAAATTCTGCACAGCTCAATTGGATTACAAATAATTTGTTCGGGACAGAAACAGGACCGCCACTCTTAAGCACTTATAGAGAAGGTAAAATCGGAAGTTGGCGGAACTATTTTACTGATGAGCATAAAAGGGCTTTTGAAGAACATTTGGGAGAAATTCAATTAAATTTGGGATATGGTTTGTTTGATGACGAAAATGAAAATTTGGCAATAAAAAAGGAGTAGTTGTTGTAACGATGAAATACAGGGCATTAAAAATAATTATCCTTTGCTTTTTATCATTATTTTCATCCAACGCTTGTTTTGCCAATGAAGAGCCTCCAGGCACGGATTTTTTTGTCCTAAGCATTCCTAAGTCAGGGACTCATTTAATTTTAAAAATGCTTCACATGTTGACAGGGAAAAACCAGGTCAGCGTGATGAACGCCTTTCCCCATTCATTTACATGCACATTCAAAGAGGATGATTCCAGAGTTGATATTTCTTATGAAGAATTAAACGCAGCTTTTTTGGATTGGAAATCCGGCAATTTGTTCTCAACTGCCCATTTCAATGTGGCCGAAGATTTTCACCGCTTTTGGCTGGACCATCCAGAATATGTAAAGATTATTCAAATTCGAGATTTGAGGGATGTATGCGTCTCTTGTGTCTTTCATCAATCGGACGAAATAGAAAAGGAAATCGGCCCCTGCAGTTTTGCAGATAAGCTTCTCTTCGTTATCACACTGGGAAATAGGGCCACTAAGAACCGCCTTTTTCATATCAAAAAGCAGGCTCAATTAGCAGCCGATTGGATGCAATGCTCTGAAACTGTGGTTTGCAGATTTGAAAATCTTATTGGAGAGAAGGGGGGAGGGAACCTGGAACCTCAGCGGAATCAAATTTTAGCTATTGCAAAAAATTTAAAAATTGATTTGAATGCTGAAAAATTGGAATGGATCACAACCAATCTTTTTGGAATAATATCAGGCCCATCTATTCCAAGTACCTTTAGAGAAGGCAAAGCTGGTAGCTGGCGATATTATTTTGATGAAGTGCATAAAAAAGCTTTTATTGAGCATCTGGGAGAAATTCAATTAAATTTGGGTTATAACCTTTTTGATGATGATGTCTAAAAATATGAAATATAGCGCATATAAAAGTTCTCTTTTTATTTTTGTCAGCTCTTTCTCGCTGCTCACATCGATGTTTTGCTATGCACAAGAAAATCCAATAATTTCCGATTTTTTTGTCTTGACGATACCCAAATCAGGAACGCATATGGCATTAAAAATGCTTCATATGCTGACTTCGAAAAAAGGTGTGATCATCTTTCATGAATTGCCAGTGTCCTATGCCGGCACCTTTAGAGAAGATATCTCACGAGTTAATTTTTCAACTGCACAAATAGAAGAATTTTTTTCCAATTGGAAGATAAACAATAGTTTTGTACTTGCCCACTTCAATCTTGCCGACGATTTCAATCGTTTTTGGCTTGATCACACTGATTATATTAAAATAATTCAAATACGAGATTTAAGGGATGTATGCGTCTCGTGTGTTTTTCATCAGTCCGAAGACATCGAAAAGGAAATCGGCCCCTCTAGTTTTGCTGAAAAACTTCTCTTTGTTATTTGTTTGGGAAGCACCCAGACCAAAAACCGCCTTTTTCACATTAAAAAACATGCTAAAATCGCCCTAGAATGGATGCAAGAGCCTCATACTGTACTTTGCAGATTTGAAAATTTGGTTGGTGAACAAGGAGGCGGAAGCCTCAAATCCCAAAGAGAACAGATCGCTGCTATAGCGGAAAGCTTAAATATTGAATTGAATACTGAAAAATTGAACTGGATTACTGATAATCTATTTGGAATAAATACGGGTCCCCTGATCCCAAGTACTTATCGGGAGGGAAAGATCGGGAGCTGGCGCAATTATTTTAATGACGAGCATAAAAGAGCTTTTGAAGAACATTTGGGAGACATCCAATTGAGCTTAGGCTATTGCTTATTCGACGATGAAAGGAATTAATGCAAGACGATGCTGAGGAATATAATTTTGACGGGCTGATCGGACCGACGCACAATTTCAGCGGGCTCTCTTATGGCAATATGGCCTCTATTGAAAATAAGGATAAATCCTCTAACCCTAAAAAAGCAGCCTTGCAAGGTCTCGCCAAAATGTACAGGCTCGCTTGCTTAGGAGTTAAGCAGGCCGTCCTCCCCCCTCAGGAGCGTCCTTTTATACCTTTGTTAAGAGCGCTGGGATATACAGGACCGGATATTCAAATTTTGGAAGAGGTGTCCAGGAGCTTTCCATGGCTCTTTCAGGCATGCAGCTCATCTTCAAGCATGTGGGCCGCCAATGCCGCGACAGCCATCCCTTCCAGTGATGTAAAGGACCGCCGGGTCCACTTTACACCTGCCAATCTAATCACCAACTTTCACCGTTCGTTCGAGCCATTGGCTACCTCACTTGTCCTACGTAAAATTTTTGATCATCCTGCTCATTTTATGCATCATCATCCCCTTCCCCCTCATTTAGACTTTGCGGACGAAGGTGCTGCCAACCACATTCGTTTCGCCAGCGGATATGGCCAAAAAGGGGTTCACTTATTTGTCTATGGAAAAAGTGGAAGGGAAGAAACCTCCCCGAAAAAATTTCCCGCTCGCCAGTCTGAAGAGGCCTCTAAAGCTATTGTCCGCTTGCATCAACTCCATCCAAACCGGATCATTTTAGCGCAGCAAAACTCAGAAGCCATCGACGCAGGTGTTTTCCATAACGATGTCATTTCAACCGGCAACCTGAATGTGTTTTTTTATCATGAGAAGGCTTTTGCCAATATGGAAAAAATTATTCAGGAAATTAGCAATAAACTAGAAGCGGAACAGATAGAGCCCGTTTTCCTACCTGTTTCGGGATTTGACATTTCTTTAGAAGAGGCTGTTTCAAGCTACCTGTTCAATTCGCAACTTGTAACGCTTCCTGATGGGAAAATGATTTTAATCGCTCCCCAGGAATGCCAGGAATCGGCAAGGGTCCAAACTTTTCTACAGGCCCTTTTAAAAAAGGGGGGCCATCCTGTCACAGAGATCATTTATCAGGATTTAAGGGAGAGTATGCAAAACGGAGGAGGCCCTGCTTGCCTACGCCTCAGGGTTGTCTTAAATCAAAAAGAGCAGGCTGCCATGCTACCCACTGTATTGCTTACAGATTTACTTTACCAACGACTGGTTGCATGGGTGGAAACACATTACAGAGAAAGCCTAACCTTAAAGGACCTGGCCGATCCGGAGTTATTAAAAGAAACAAGGGCAGCTCTGGATGCTTTGACAGATATTTTAAAGTTAGGTCCTATTTACCCTTTTCAGCTTGAACGACTAAGGTGATATACCCAATTCTTGATTGAATTGGCTATAAAAAATTCTCTGCATGTGTGCTATCTTGCACGCCGATAGGTCACATCTGTTCCTGTCAGCTTTCTTTCAATATTTTTTGAAACTCCTCTGACAAGTCCGTCTATTAGACCTTGTACTACAGATTGCGCCACCAGTTGATAAGCCGCAGTAATCGCATACCCACTGTGTGAGCGTAAAGTTTTGAAATAATTCTCAATAGTAATAGAACCATTATCAAAATAAGCAGATATGGCAGCCCCTGAAACAGCAGCTCCCGTTACTGCTAGTATGGTGTAAGCAACAGTGGCTACAGTCGTTGCAGTGGTCGAGGCAACAATACCGGCTGTCACGGTAATTCCTGCAAGTGCTGCAATTGTAACAAAAGCGGCCATGTTAACATAGTTAGGATTTGGGGTAGTTAAAATTGTCATAGTTTTCCCTAGTTTATTTTTATTATGCATTAAAAAATAATACTCAGAAACAAGTAAAAGTTCAATGATTAATTTAAATAGTTTTATAAATTTATAATAGAGCTATAAAAAATTTATTTAAAGAAGAAATTTGTAGTAATAAAACATTAAATTATTTATGAAAAAAACATATAACAAAAAATGAATCTTCGAAAAATAAGCTTAAAGTTGAATGGCTATTATGAAAACATTTGAACTAGCCCTTAAAGAACATTTAAATGGAACAGTTCACTTTGACCCGATCACTAAACGGGTTTACAGCGTGGACGCTTCAATTTTTGAAGTAGAGCCCTTAGGGGTTGCTCTCCCTGCTTCAAAAGAGGACCTCCTTTTTGCGTTACGGACGGCCTATGCCTTCAAAATTCCGGTAACTGTCAGAGGAGCTGCGACAGGCATTACAGGCGGGTGTTTAGGGCGGGGACTGATCATCGACCTGTCAAAATCACTTACAAAGCTATTAGAATTTGACCCGCAGAAAAAAACCGTCCTTTGCCAGCCAGGCATCATACAGGACGACCTCAACCATCTGCTATTCCCCTATGGCCTACGGCTTGGGCCAGACACCTCGACAGGCAACCGGGCAACCCTGGGGGGCATGCTTGCCAATAATGCGGCAGGATCCCGTTCATTGCATTATGGAAAAATGGTCGATCATGTGATTGCGGTTGAAATCGCTCAGGCCGATGGAACGCTTTTGCAATTAGGACCTTTGGCCCAAGAGGAATGGAATGCAAAACTTGCTCTTGATAACCACGAGGGGCATCTATACCGGGAAGTTGAAAGGATCAGAAATACTTATGGCGCAGAGATCAGGCTGCGCTTCCCTGCAATTCCACGAAGAGCCTCCGGCTATAATTTGGACGAACTCGTTACAGAAGAACCTCCCAACCTGGCAAAAATCATCGCCGGATCGGAAGGTACGCTAGGTATTGCCACGCAAATTACAATGGCAGTAGTCCCAAAAATTCGATTTTCCGGGCTGTGTCTGATTTTTTTTAATGACCTTTTAGATGCTTTTAGGCAGGTGGAAAAGCTGCTGACCTATCAGCCAATTGCTTTAGAATTGATCGATGATCAGATTATCGAACTAGGACGGCTCTCCCCCTCCATGCGTGGAGAGCTTGATTGGCTTCAAGGAAAACCTAAAGCGCTTTTAATGCTGGAGTTGGCAGGAAACTCTGAAAACGAGGTTTTAAGTTATCTAGAGAAGGCCCGTACTGAGATACGAGAAGCAGGGATTGGCTATGCTCATCTATGTATATCAGATAAAGCCAGAATGGAAAAAGTTTGGAAGCTGCGTAAATCAGGGCTTGGTATTTTATTATCCAAAAGATCCTATAGCCGCGCCATTGCCTTTTTAGAAGACATTTCAGTCGCACCTGAAAATCTGGCCTATTTTATGTCTGATTTTCTACAATATTTGAACAGCAAGGGCAAATCAGCCGGCATTTACGGCCATGCCGGATCGGGGTGCATGCATGTGCGCCCCTACATCAATCTTCAAGACCCTCAGGAGTTTGCCCTCATGAGGCAAATGATGGAAGATGTGACGGCTCTTCTAGTTAAATACGGAGGGGCCTTAAGCGGCGAGCATGGAGATGGGCTTATCCGTTCCTGGCTCAATCCAGTCCTGTTTGGCACTCACCTCACACGAGCTTTTAAAGAGCTTAAAGAGGCATTTGATCCCTTTTATTTACTAAATCCCGGGAAAATTGTACCTTTGTCAACTGAATTTGAAGAATTGCGCACCATCCCCGGCAGGTCCCTTGCTTCCCCGCAAACTTTTCAGAATTTTAAACATGAGGGTGGGTTTGCGCTGGCTGCCGACCTATGCAATGGAAATGGACTTTGCCGGAAAAAAGAAAATGTGATGTGCCCTTCATTCCAGGCAACTAATGATGAATTTCATTCCACACGGGCACGGGCCCAGGCTTTGCGCGGAATTATGTCGGGACGTTTGCCGCTGGAAGACTTTACCAGCCATGGAATGCACGCTGTAATGGACCTTTGCATTTCATGTAAAGGATGCAAAACAGAATGCCCCTCCCAAGTTGACATGGCTAAAATGAAATCAGAATTTCTTTACCATTATCAGGAAAAACATGGTTATTCTTTAAGGACTAAGCTTTTCGCTTCAATTGGAGCAGCGAATCGTTGGGGTTCCAAATTTCCTTCATTATTTAACGCCATCGGACGTTTTCAAATTTTCAAAAAAGGACTGGGGTGGATGGGAATAGCCCCGCAACGGCCCCTCCCTTTACTGGCAAAACAACGCTTTTCCACCTGGTTTGAAAGTTACCAGCAACCGGGCCGCCTAACCCGCGAGATTGTGCTTTTGAATGATACTTTTAATGAATTTAACCATCCGCACATCGGCCAGGCGGCAGTGCATGTGCTCAATGCCTTAGAATTCAGGGTCATTGTCCCGGAGTGGAGTTGTTGCGGACGTCCGGCTTTATCCAAAGGGGTTCTGGCTCTTGCCCGAAAACAAGCTCAAGGTCTGCTCATGCAATTTGAACCTTATGCAAGACTAGGAATGCCGATCCTTGGGTTAGAGCCAAGCTGCCTCCTTACCATTAAAGATGATTATATTGGTCTTTTGCCCCCTGATGATCCCTTAATCCCCCTCCTTGAAAAAATGAAATTACACTGCTTTACTTTCGATGAATTCCTAAATCAATTAATTCAAAGGGATGAATTTAAATTTCCTGCTAAGCCAATCAAGCGGAAAGTTCTAGTCCATGGCCATTGTTATCAAAAGGCGTTGGTGGGGATGCAGCCGACATTGAATGTTTTAAGGGCAATTCAAGGGCTTGAGGTATCGGAAATCCCCTCAGGATGCTGTGGAATGGCCGGATCATTCGGCTATGAAAAGGAGCATTATGCCATTTCTATGAAAATAGGTGAGCTTATCTTATTGCCCGCCATCAGAGAAAACTCGGTTGAAACCTGGATCGTTGCAAGTGGCACTTCTTGCCGCCAACAAATTTGGGATGGCGCGCAACGGCGTGCCTTCCATTTAGCAGAAGCCTTGAACTTGCTATGCAATTGATTAATTCTCAAATTTCGATCTAGGTTTGAATAAATTTAAAATTAATTGATTCAAACTATTTTACCCACTATTTAATTAATAAAAAATTAATATAAAAATTAATTATAAATAACACTCATCTAATATTATTTTTTATTAAATCAAATAATAAAGGATCATCATGGCAACATCCAGCATAAATTTTAATAATATTAATAATGTTTCTGATCAGGTGTCCGATATTAACTATCCTCAATTTGGAGAAGCAATAGGCGATCCTTATTCGGTCAGTTTAAAAAAACTTGCGGGGCAAATAGCGCTCTTTGGTGTTTCGGCTTTAGCTCCAGTTGGAATGGGAGCCCTTTGTGCAAATTTGCCAATGGGAATTGCAATTTCTGGAATAGCTTTAACCCAATTAGCTATTTATATGGCAGCAAAAGAGATTTTCAATCGATACAATGATCACCGTTATCGTCTTAGCTTTGAACCCGCTGCTAATGAAGTCAATGCTCCAAAGCTGGGTACCTATACGCCAACTGATTTACGCATTTCAAACCACGCAACTGAAAGTTCTGAATGGAAAAAAGCGCTGATTACCTCTGCCAGGCACAGCATTGAGCTTTCTCCCAATTTTGCGGGAGGAGAGAAATTTGAAGAAGTCCTTCAACTCATTGAAAATCAAATGAGACAATTTCCTGACCTAAAATGCCACATTATTGTTAGTAGTGACTTATTAGTGGAAAATGATAAAGAAAAACTAAACTTTTTAAAAAGCACTTATCCAAATTTCAATCATCTTATTACTGATCGCATTTACACAACCACACCCAAACTCTTATCGGAAGAAAACCATGTCAAAATGCTTATTGTAGATGGTCAATACTTTGCCATGGGTGGGACAGGAATTCACGATAAAATGGCACGAGAAATCGTTTCAAATGATGATGTGAATGATAGCTCCTTGGGTTCGAAGTTCATTGATAAAGCATTTCGCGATACAGATATTATAGGTTATGGAGAAATTGGGGAAACGATGCGTAATCAATTTTTCAATTTATACCGCATCTGGGAACATCGTATGACAGGAAAAAGCTCAGACCGTTTTTTTCCCAGCATGCCTGAAAAAAATAAAACCTGCTCCATTTTTCATGAAGAAGAAGGTTTAATTACGAATGCTAAAATGAAATACATTGTCGGCGGGCCCGAACATCGCAAAAACAATCCTATATCAGCAGAAATATCAACTTTGATCGACCACTCGGAGAAAGAGGTGCGCATTGCGAATTTATTATTTAATCCAGATAAGAAAATTTGCAAAGCCTTAAAGAAAGCTAAGGAAAAAAAAATCGATATTACAGGATATTTTAATGGGACTGGCAAGGATTCATCTTCTGCCCATTATTTATATGCCCTCCCTAATCGTTATAATTATCATCTAATTACAAAAGCTTTTGAATATAATAAAAAAGACCTGTTATATCACAAAAAATTAATGACAGTTGATTCTCGTTTTACCTTAGTCGGCAGTTATAATTTTGGTGTTAAAAGCGCAATTTGTGATTATGAAAATATTTGTGTGATTGATGATACACGTGTGGCAGCTATTATGAATGAAGCCCTGGATGAAGATAAAACAAATTCTGACAAATTTAAGGCCCAGTCTCTCACTGATAAGTGGAAGTGGTCCCAAATACCGGGAAAATTAGCTATTGCTTCTTTAGGAACTTTATTCGGTTAACTAAAGCGGCAGAGCCCTTAATTAACGCTATGCGAGTAACAAGAACATATTATAGGCTCTTGATGGATTAATTGAATTATTATTCATTTTTAAATTCGCTGTTTTTTTATTTAATCATAATTACTCATTTTAATTAAAAAAAAAGATTCAATAATATAAAAAACTGTGGAATTTCAAATTTAAATCGCCCCTAAGCCTTGGCTTGATTTGATTTAATTTGACTAAAATTCAATATAGGGAGAAAATTAAAATGCATAAAATCCCTAAAATTTATAAAGATGCCGCAGCCCAATTATCTAAAAAATACGCAATTTGTTTTTATTGCCAGCAAGTTGCTTAATAGTTCTTTAGGGGCTATGTATGGCCTTCTGGCTTTTATCCTTTGCAAGCAGTGTCATGCCACACCCTTACAAATTACCTTGCTCGTCAGCTCGAAGCCACTTGTAGCAATTGTTTCGTTTTATGGTTTTCTGTTCATTAAAAACAAACCGCACCGTTTAAAAACATTAATCATCGCTTCAACTCTGCTCAGTTTTATCCCCTGCTTTTTATTTCCTTTTATCTCCACCGGCTGGTTCTTTATCTTTGCCTTTGCTCTTTTCATGATGTCAGCAAGAGCCATGCTACCTGCCTGGTCAGAAGTTTTTAAATTGAATATTGAAGCTGAAAAAAGGGGGGCCGTCTTTTCAAAAGGCTCAACGATCAATTATCTATCGAATATTGGATTGCCATTGCTGATTGCCCCTATCATGGATTACTATCCTCCCAGCTGGAAATGGATTTTCTTCGGGCTAGCCTTTATTCAGCTCTTGGATCTAATTATTTTAGCTAAATTGAAAATTAATTTTAAAAATCAGCCCTCTAGCGAAAATAGCCCTTCAAAAAAGAGTTTTTCAATCCACTCCCTTATCGTCGGGCCTTGGAAAAATAGCTGGAATCTAATGAAATTTAGACCCGACTTTAGAAATTATCAAATAGTTTTTATGTTCGGTGGAACCGGCTTAATTTTAGCCCATCCGGTCCTGCCCATTTTTTTTGAACAAGTCCTGCATCTTTCCTACACTGAAATGGCTTTTGCTGTTTCTGTCTGCAAAGGCATTGGCTTTGCCCTCACTTCTCCCGTATGGGCAAAATGGTTCAACCGCATTTCAATTCATTTGTTCAACTTCCATGTGACAGCTTTTGCCGGCATATTTGCCTTACTGTTTGTATGGATGAACAACCAGGTGGGCTGGGTCTACTTAGCCTATTTCATTTACGGGGTCATGCAAGCAGGAAGCGAGCTTAGCTGGAATTTAGCGGGACCTAGATTTGCAAAAAACGAAGACAGCACCCTTTTTACCAGCGTCAATGTTGCCATGGTTGGATTAAGGGGCTGCGTCGCCCCATTCTTCGGGCAGCTGCTTTTCCTCTCATCGAATTTTACTGTTGTTTTTCTTTGCAGCGCCCTCTTTTGCTTTTCAGGGGCATTTTATTCAGCGGTTTTAGAAATTAGAAACCGTAAATCAGCGCAGATTATTTCACAAATTATATAGTTATTGATACTGTCTTAAAAAATTTGCAGTGGTTTCAATTCTAATGCATAAATATTCCATGATATTAACCTGAGTTTGGAGTTTTTTCGCTCTTTGGGCTGCGTCAAAGCCTCGGGCTTGAAAAATAACTTTGAGGGTAATATTAATCAATATGACCCTCAAAGTTATTTATTCAATCGCGAGAGCTTTCA
>JACDAQ010000045.1 GCA_013695355.1 Candidatus Protochlamydia sp. | reverse complement strand
AAGCAGTCCAAATTTCCAATTTTTGAGTTCGCTTGGGTATCTATATTTTTTTATTATTACTTCGCCAAAAGTTAAATTCATGCCAATATCAATAGTAGCAAAAATTGTTACTTTTTTTTGCTTTTATCCTTCACCCTCGTGCCTATCATGTTATTTATTATCAAAAATCTCTACAAAATAATGTAAATTTCGTTTATACCCAAGTGAACTCACAAATCCCTCTTTTTGAATTCACTTGGGCATAGTTTAGTTTTTCCCTTTTTATCCCTTTACCTTTAAATTTTACAATAACATGGACCCATTTGATCTAAGACTTTGGAAAGATTTTGCTCAGGCTGGCGGCTCTCTTATGGCTCCCGCCATTGTCGATCAGATTGCCATTGATTCACGCCGTATCTATTCCCCCTACTCTCTATTTGTCGCTTTAAAAGGAGAAAGGGAAGATGGGCATCTTTATATCAGGCAGGCGGCTGAAGCAGGCGCCAAATATGCCCTTGTTTCAAATGAGTGGCAGTGCCAAGAAGAATTAAAAATTAACCTTTTAAGAGTTCCCAATCCACTTAAAGCCTTTCAGGAAATCGTAAAAACCTACCGTCTCCAGCTTTCGGTTAAAATTATTGGAGTGACCGGATCATTTGGAAAAACGATGGTCAAGGACCTTCTTCTTCCTCTTCTTTCTACGCAAAAAAAAGTTGCAGCGTCGCCTGAAAGTTTTAATAGTCAAATTGGGGTCGCGTTGAGCCTGCTAACACTTCATAAAGACCATGAAATAGCTGTAATAGAAGCTGCTATTTCCCAAACGGCGGAAATGGACGCTCTTGTCGAATTGATCCGCCCCGATTATACTATCTTGACACCACTAGGCAATAAACATTTGGCCACTCTACAAAATTTGTCCATCCTCACTACTGAAACCTTAAAGCTTATTCAGGCCACCCCAAAAGCTGGTTGGTCATTGCTCCCAAGCCAGGTCCTCCCTCAATATTCTTTAGCAGACCATGTCTCCCCTACCTATTGTTGGGACTTAACTCATTCCCACCTTCCGCATGCCATTCCCCTTTTTAATGAACCAATCCTTTCTTCATCCTATTCCCTTTCTTTTCCCGACCAATCAAAGTTTGAAGGGAAAATGGCTGTCGCTTATTCTTATTATCTTAACTTGATCAATATTGCCTCCAAAGCAGCCTGGCTAAGCGGGATCAGCAGCCATCACATTCAGGAAGTTTTACACGATTATCAACCTGAACCTACCCGAACTGAAATTTGGAAAGCTCCTGCTGGAACGATTTTTATTAATGACACCTACTGCTCAGATCCCCAGTCGGTCGATAATGCACTTAATTTCTATAAGCTGGCATCGCCAAACCAAAAAAAAATTTTTGTTTTTGGCGGAATGCGAGGGGAATCATTAAGAAGCCAGCACGACTATCGTCGCATTGGAAAAGCCCTCTCAAAAGCTAACCTTAAAAATCTTTTTTTATTGGGGGACAAGCCTTTTACCCCACTGATCGAAGAAATGGAAAAGCATTCACAAGAAACCGAAATAACCGCTTTTTATAATCAAAACGAGCTTTTTACTCACCTTCAAGACCATATTCATGCCGACGATCTTATTTTGTTTAAAGGGGATAAAAAATTTTCACTTGACCATCTGACGGAAACTTTTAATGAAAGCCAAAACAATAACCAATGCGTCATTAATTTAGCAGCCATTCAAAATAATTTAAGGATGATCCGCTCCCGTCTTCCATCACAGACAAGAATTATGTTTATGGTTAAAGCATTAGCATATGGAACTGATGATGTCCGCATGGCCAAATTTCTCTCCACCTGCTCGATTGATATTTTGGGAGTATCTTATGTTGATGAAGGGATTGCTTTAAAAAGGGCTGGAGTGGATCAGGAGATTTTTTCTTTAAATGCAGCTCTTTATGAAGTGGGAAAGGTCGTGAAATGGGATCTTGAAGTCGGCGCAAGCGATCGTGAGTTTATCATTGCTTTGGCCGATGAAGCAACCAGACAAAACAAAATTATCAAGGTGCATCTTCATATCAATACCGGAATGGGTCGCTTTGGATGTCCTCAGGCACAGGTTCTCGAACTTGCAGCCCTGATTAATGACCATACTCATTTAACCTTCGAAGGGATCATGACCCATTTTGCTTGTGCCGATGATCCCTTAGAAGACTCATTTACCTTGAAGCAAATTTCCACTTTCGACGCATGCATTGAACTGCTGAATAAAAATGGTTTCACCCCTTACTGGAAGCACGCTGCCAATTCAAGCGGGGCCATACGTTTTTCTTTGCCTCAGTATAATATGGTGCGGATCGGTTTAGCTGCTTATGGACTTTATGTTTCTGATGCTGTAAAAAAGGAAGTTGATCTTCGCTTGAGTTTGTCCCTCTCTTCGCGCATTGTCGGGATTAACGTACATGCTAAAGGGGAGAGCATCAGTTATGGCCGTCGCTACCGTATTGAAAGGGAAAACCAGCGAATTGCCGTGCTGCCAATCGGTTATTTTGACGGGATCCACAGGAAATATAGTGGAAAGGCCACTGTGTTGATTCAGGGGAGAAAAGCGCCTATGGTAGGCAGCATTTGCATGGACTATATGATGGTGGATGTTTCAGATATCCCTGAGGCGCAAGTTGGGGACAGGGTTTTGATTTTTGGAGAAGACGAGTATGGCCAATATTTATCGCCCGAAGCTTTAGCCGAAAGCGGCGATTCGATCATACATGAGTTAATTACATGCTTAGGGCCGCGCATACAACGTGTTTTTGTTTATGAAGAAGGCTGTCAAATACGCTAAAATAAGGAAAAAAATGAAAAAGATGCAAAAAAATTACGATAACCTTCATCAGCTTTCCAAGCAAACCAGAATCCTTGAAGGAGTGGTCTCTCTTTTAGACTGGGATCAGGAAACCTATATGCCATCTGGGGCCGCGCCAATCCGGGCAGAGCAGTTAAAAACGATGGCTGGTGTGATCCATAGGGAAAAAACTAGTAAAAAATTTGGCAGCGTCCTTTCCAAATTGGTGGACATTCCTACCGGAACACTGACTTCTGATACACTTTCACCCCCACAAGCAGCAGCTGTTAAAGAATGGCGCAGGGATTACTTGCATGCTATTGCCCTGCCTGCTGGATTCGTTGAGGAATACGCCCAGTTGACTTCTCAAGCAATGACAGTCTGGAAAAATGCTAAAAAAACAGGCGCTTTTCAGCAGTTTGCCCCTTTTCTGGACAGGATTGTATCAATGTGCCGTAAAAAAGCCGACTTATTAGGTTACGAAGAACATCCCTATGACGCTCTTTTAGATCAATTTGAGCCTGATATGAAAACATCCCAGGTTGCTAAAGTTTTTGAAAATCTTCGATCTGAGCTCACTCCTTTCGTAAAAAAAATAATTCAGCATCCAATTGATGATCACTTTCTTTTTGGAAAATGGGATGGAGAAAAACAGATCGAATTCTGCCGTAAAATTTTAGACAAGATGGGCTATTCTGGCGAGCATGGAAGAATTGATTTCTCTGCCCACCCCTTTTCATCATCAAGCCACCCGACCGACAGCCGCATCACGACCCGCCTGCATCCTGATTCTTTGATTAGCAATATATTCGTGATCCTGCACGAAGGTGGCCATGCTCTTTATGAAATGGGGCTTCCACAAGAAAATTATGGAACTCCCTTAGGGGATGCCAGATCCCTTGGGGTCCATGAAAGCCAGTCTCGTTGGTGGGAAACGCGCATCGGATCAAGCAAAGCTTTTTGGCATTATTTTCTTCCAGAGTTAAAATCTACTTTCGAAGGAAGATTGGATCACATTACTTTGGATCAATTTTATCGTGCTATCAATAAGGTCAAGCCATCCCTTATTCGTGTTGAAGCTGATGAGGTGACCTATCCTTTCCATGTGATACTAAGATTTGAGTTAGAAAAAGGATTAATCGAAGGATCGCTGAATGTAAGGGACATTCCTGAGGCATGGAATGCTAAAATGAAGGAGTACTTAGGAGTTGAGCCTAAAAATAATAGCGAAGGTTGCCTGCAGGACGTTCATTGGTCATGCGGTACCTTCGGTTACTTCCCTACTTATAGTTTGGGGAATTTATATGCAGCTCATCTGTTTGAAGCCTTTGAAGAGAGCCATCATGACTGGAAAGAAAAAGTCTCGCTTGGCGAACTCCAGTTTATTAAAGAATGGCTAAAGGAAAAAATTTACCAGCATGGACGGCGCTATACTACGCAGGAATTATTAAAGTTGGCGACAGGTCAACCCTTTAGTGCGGAAGCATATATTCGATACATTAAAAATAAATATTCAGAAATTTATGCTTAACCTACGTTCTTAGAACCTGTTCAATATGTATAATCAGGTTCTAAGAAAATAAAATTAATGAAGTTCTAAATAAATACCCAAATTGGTCCGAAAAAAATGCAATTGAGCACTTAGATTTGCTAGAAAAATCAAAGCGTACGAAACCCTGATTTCAGATCTCTGCAAACTGCCCTTAGGGTACAGGAAGGGACACAAAATTTAACAGGTTCTTAAAGAACCTGTTAAATAACCATTAGCTTTTTAAAAGATTGAAAAAAGGGCTCATTCCCCCTTTCCTCGCTTGCAGCTTCGATGGTTCTTATCGCGCTTGTCAAACGGTTGAACCGTTCTGGAATTATAAGTCTTTCTCTTATAAGAAGCGCAGGACCATAAAGGATTAAATTTAATCTGTCCCAATCTTCATCATTAAATTCTTCCTTGCCTATAATTTTTAGGAAGGCCAATAAAGCAGCGCTATTGCATGGGCCAACATCTATTCCATCTTTACATGTGAAGCTAAACGAGGCCGGCTTGATCCATTCGATTAATTTTAACTCAAGCAACAGATAAAAGATTTCAATAAAATCTAATCTATTTTCTCGTTGTAGGACATTTTTTTCGGAAAAGAAAATCTGATGGACTAAAGGAAAAGTCTGGTCAATAAAGGAAGATAGATTTTCAAGAGCAATTCTATTAGGAAAATAAAATCCTGAATTGTCGCTTAATAAATGCTCTTTAAATTGGGCCATAAATGCATCAGCATGATTCAGTTGATGGTAGGGGTTTAACTGATGATAAAAATCTGTATCAAAAGCCAGCGTGACCACCGTCAAGGCATTTTCCATGCCAGGCTGATATTGCAATTCTTCAATGGCCGCGCTCCTTGCATGTTCGCGCCATGAGGTACGGTCTTGAAGGTTAACAAGCAAATGGGTCTTTGGAACAGGCGACTCTGAATAACTGCGTATGAAAGCTTTGAATTCTTCAACTACGATTGCCTTGTTAATAAACTCCTGATAAATGGGAGAGGCCATTCTCAAATGAATTAAGCGATTTCCGGCTAAATTGAGATGAAATAACTGGCTTGGAATGTTGCGCTGAAGCAACGGGTCAAAGACATGAAAAGCATCTTCTTCCAAAATATTTAATACCTTAAGAAGGGGGCCGCTGGAATGACGCCGCATTAACTTTGTCATTGAGCCATTATCATCCGCTAGCCGTTTTGCTATTTTTTGAGAGATTTCTACTGGTTCCTTGGTACCTACATGCGCCTCTTTTATCAATTTATGGATTACGGGAAGCAACTCTTCGATCCCCTGTAACCCCGCATAAAGGGTTCTGTTCAGCAGGTGAATGAAGTCAAGCAGGTCGTAGGCAAGTTGATTTGTTTCTTTTGGCGGATAGGCCAGCCATTTTTGATAAGTATGTGAATGGAGAGCTTCCCTTAAAAAGATTTGAAAATCTGAAAAGTATTCTGCGCAGCTTTTAATTGGATTATGTTTCATTAGGTTTTGCGAATGAGAGCTCATCAACAAAGCAATTAAAGCCTTATTTAAAATATTGATAAGCTCCTGATTTTTTAATTTTCGGATATCATGAAAAAAGTGCTCTACTTTATCACCCAAGCCTTTCAGCATATCCCGTGCGCAAATATAGAGCATTTTATCGTGCCATTGTTTGACTGCTTCTAAAGGATCGGTTCCTTTGTGCTCTCCAAAATAAATTCCAAAATCGCATACCAATTTAATATTTCGAAGCAGGCGGGGGTTGAAAAAGCGGCTACCATCTTCTTTGCGAATAAAAAATAATTCATACTCTGTATCTTTTTTTACAGTATCCAAATCGATGAAAATATGCATGGCCTCTTCCAAATTTTCAGAAGTACTTGGTGCGGCCTTAAACTCAATTTCTTTCTGCGCTTTCCATTTCCCGAGAGAAAGCCCCAAAATCCATTTACTTAAGACCTTCTCATCTACTTTATGCGCAATTTTAGTTAGATAAAATTCCTGCAACTGCTGGTATTCTTTAAATTCCGTAACGCTTTTTTTCTGGGCCTGGTGAAATAGATTAGTGTATTTGTCTAATTTTTTGGCGGCTTCTCCCACTAAAACCATAATAGTCTTAATCCCTTCTATAGTTTTCTGGTCTGTGACATATCCATATTCACGGCGATAAAATTGTTTTAAGTAGTGAAGGATGATCCTGTAAGTTTCTCTGACCAAATTTACAGTAGCCCCTGCATCTTTTTGATCCAGCCAATGAACCGTTTTATAGTCAATTTTATCACTTTGCAGAAGCAATTCATGTTTCTGCGTGATCCCGAACTCATGGTCTAGGTCCAAATCGACTATATTGGATAATGTTTCAACAGCTTCGACGATAGATAAATTTGTTGTGCGGCCCATAAGGCCCCCTTTTTGTTACTAGTTTATTAATTGCTCTATAATTTAATTATGACAAACATTGTGATTATATTAAATTAATTAATTTTTACTATGTTTTACTAAACTATAACAAAATAGTATGCACAGCTAAAAATTCCTCTCTACTTTATTAGGAAGGATCTGTGAAATAAAAAGAAAAATTCATGAAAAACAATTGACCTAATTTGACGACATCGCATATAAATTAGCCTTGGCCGTTTCAATTAATATTGAGATCCCTACACGGAAGAGTGGCAGAGTGGCCGAATGCGTCTGTCTTGAAAACAGAAGTCCGCTCCGCGGACCGTGGGTTCGAATCCTACCTCTTCCGTTCCTTTTTTACCCTTCAAAACACTCTCAAACATAAGTAACCAAATCGATGTTGTTGGGATATTTTTTTCATGCGTTTTAGTATTTGTGTACAAATCCTGCTTAGCAATAACCAATTAGTGTTAATGAATACTTTAGTAGCTTCCAAGCCCTTTCCTTTCGACAGATTATTTTGTAGATTTTGAAGATAGGTTAAATTCATATATCTAAATTTGATATGTTGACTTTTTCTCATAAAGTGTAATATATTTCTCACAAAACAGATTGTTAAAGGACTATTTAATGGAAAAAGCCCACTTTGAGACTAAAATCAAAGAATTTCGAGCTAAATTAGGCTGGACTCAGGAAAAGTTGGCTCAAGAAGTCGGCGTAAGTCGCGAAACAATCAATTATTTGGAAAAAGGAAAATATAATCCTTCACTAAAATTAGCATTTTGTATTGCCCATGCTTTAGATAGCACTATCGAAGAATTATTCATTTTTAAAAATTAAGGAAATATCATGATAGGAAACCCAATATGGTTCAAGCGAAGAAAATATAGTGGTTGGGGAATTACTCCCGTAACATGGCAAGGATGGGCTTATATTGGATTTGCTTTTTGTATTATTTTTTCCATTTCTGTTTTGACAACATGGCTGGAACTACGAAGTTCATATCAAATAGGAATTTTGTTATCGGTATTAACACTTATCCTACTTGACGCTTTAGACATTGCTATTAGAATGGATAAGGATGAGCGAGAAACAATTCATGAAGCGTTTGCTGAGCGAAATGCTGCTTGGATTATGATTATGATTTTAGGGGTTGGCATTCTTTTTCAAACCATATTTGGCATTTTACAGGGAAACTCGCATATTGACCCTTTTATGGTTGCTGCATTGCTAGGCGGCTTGATTAGTAAAAGTATATCAAATTGGTATTACTTGGATAAATAATTATAAAATAAAAAAAACCAACATAGTGCGGTATACGAGCAGGGTTCGAATTATTGATAAGAGTTTCTAAAACAACATCTGTACTTTGATGTTACGACGGAGAATTACATAAGATTTGAAAACTTATTCAGCCATCTTATGCCGTTAGAAGATATGTTGTTTTTTAATTAATCCATGTCATTTAACGTATCCCGCTAATGCGATTAATCGCATTAGCGGTTTAAAAAATTTAAGCCTCTTCTTCAAGCTCTCTTCTTCCAATTCAATTGGATCGATAAATGCCGTTTCCATTTTCAGGTACTTGAATACCAATCAGAATGTGGAAGTCCCTTTGATAGAAGGTTTCCTATTTATTATTTGTTTTGTGCAAAAGAACAGTTTGATGCTCCCAATAATCCAAAGATAAAGGTATTTTTAAATTTCCCTCATCATTTTCTTACACCGTTTTGTTAATTATAAAATCATAAATGAATAAGGCAATGTAAATAACCTAACCAAAAAAAACCTAACTATACATACAAGCATTTTAAAATAAAACTTGCTTGTTTTTCTTTAAACGCACATAATAACTAATTAACCCAGGCTTTGTATGCAGCATTCCTATCAACTATCCCGCCATCCTATTGGTAGTTTAAAAGAAATTTGGGCCATCTCTTGGCCATTGATGCTTGGCCTTTTATCAGGCAGCCTGATGATGTTTGCAGACCGGCTGATACTAGCGCGCTATTCGACCGAATCACTTACCGCCACCATCACTTCTGGATTAGCAGTCTACGTTGTTCTCATTATTCCGCTAGTGACGGCAGGTATTTCGGAAGTTTTTGTCGGACGCTATAATGGAGCTTCCCAGTTAGAAAAAATCGGCAAACCGGTCTGGCAAATGATCTGGCTTTCCATGCTATGCATCCCATTTTTTTGGCTGTCAACCCAACTGCTTCCCTATTTTCTTTTTCAGGATCCAACCATAGCAGCGCAAGAAACAGAATATTTCACCTGGATGGTCTATTTTGCCCCTGCTTTTTGTTCCACGATTGCTTTAATGGGGTTTTTTATAGGGATAGGAAAAGTTAAGCTAGTGACACTCTCTGCCTTTTCAGGAAATATTCTTAATATAATTCTTGGGGTGACACTTATTTTTGGCTTCGGACCCATTCCTTCAATGGGTATTAAGGGAGCTGCCATCGGGACTGGCCTTTCTCAATTATGTCAAACGTTATTTTTATTATTTTTCTTCTTAAGCCCTTCAAATCGCAATACTTACAAAACAAATCACTGGCGTTTCGACCAAACTGAATTCAAGGAAAATGTAAGGATTGGGGCCCCTGCTGGACTCGGAAAGTTTTTAGAGCTTTGCGCGCACTTAATTTTCTTCCAATTGATCAAATCTTCGGGTATCAATACTGTCACTATAGTGGGCATGGTCCAAAGCTTTTATCTGCTCTCCAGTTTTTTAATTGAAGGTTTATCTAAGGGCGTTTCGTCAATTTCAGCCAACCTTTTGGGCGCAGGCCAAATGCATTTGGTTAAAAAAGTAATGAATTCAGCCATGCTTTTACAATCGGCCTTAGCAAGCATACTATTTGGTATTTTCTTTTTCTTTTCTGGTTTTCTATTTAATACATTTTTTCCTGAGCAACATACCTTATTGAGCAATCCCTACGTATTCTCCACTTTGACGACTGCTTTGTATTGGATGGCACTATTCTTTCTATTAGATGGATTTGGCTGGATTTATGCCGGTTTTTTGACTGCAAGCGGCGATACGAAATTTTTGCTCTATGCTGGAATAGGATTAAACTGGCTTGGATATATTCTTCCTACCTATATTCTGTTTAACATGACTCCATTTGGAAATGCAGCTAATGGATGGATGATTGTAGCAATTTATGCCTTTTTTACTTTTATTACCTATTGGCTGCGTTTTCGATCTGGAAAATGGTCTCAGTCTTTTCATCCTGAGTTAATAGAGAAATTAGCCACCTGAATATTGCGATTGAATCATTGAATGCCTTATATTACTTGCATCAATCACAATCAGAATTTTTCCTGTATGTTTTTAAAAGCGCTTTTTTCTTATTTTGCCGTTATAAATGATGGGAAGCCAAAAATTCATTTATATGTTTAATTAAAATCTTTATTATTTAAAAGATGAATAGGGAATAAAATATTGAAAATTAGCTCACCTTCTTTTATATTGGGATGGATAAAATTACCAAAATTATAGATCCTAAAGTTTTATTGTTTAAAAACGAAAAAGGTGTAATTGAATATTCATACGGTAACGTAATAAAAATTTTATTAAAATGCTCGAAATAAACTGATGAACGGAAAGCATGCGAATATAAGGCAAGTCTTTAGGCAAAGTTTGAAGTAAGTTATTTAAGGATACCTCTGATTGATAACCGGCTACCGCATGATTAATAACTTCGACGTCCCAATCCCCTTCTTTAAGTGCATTTTAAACTAGATCAACATAATTTTTTTTTGCGGATATACTTTGGGTAACAGAATCTCCAATAAATACAATTTTACATTTTGCAAATAAAATTAAAGGTAAAAAAATAAAAAAAAATAGTAAAAGCTTAATTTTATTAAATTCACTCCCATTTATCTTCTGAATATTTGCAGAGTAGTTAGTTTCCTTGCATAGCTTTTATTTTAATTTATAATCTTACCAAAATTTGTAAAATCAAATGTGTATCAATTCCACAAAAAATCAATTTGAGTAATTTTGTAGTTATATTGAAACCTTAAAGAAATTTTTTCAATTTTTAGAATAACTCACTCCAAAAAAACTTTGTTCAAAATCTTTTAAGTTTAAGTTGTCCACTCTAAAAGGCTGTTTCCTATTTTTTTAGCAGATAACATTCTTTTCTCAAAATTCTCCTTATCGCAAAACACTCCCTTCTCAACAAGAAGAAAATCATCTATAAAAATTTATGAAATGAATCTATAAATTCGTTAAAGAAAAATGAAGATCATTCAAAATACCTCTTTGGTCATTCCAGCAGAAAATGATAATGAAAAAAAATGTTTTTTATAATATTTATTGACATATTCGCTTTTCCAAAGAATCGATTCAACCAGCTTTATTTTTTTTAAGTAAAGGGGCCTTTAAAACTTAAGTAATTAATTTGTCAAGTGGTATGTCATGTTACGGCCTACAGGAATGTTGAAGAACATTCCTCTCCCATAATTGTGGTTGGTTGAGAAGCTGCAGCTAGTGACAAAAAAAATTTTTGAAAAAGGCACCATTGTCTTGCATAAATTTATCAACTTAAACGGCCTTACAACTTGGCAGGCCAATCTTGACGTATTTCCCGTCAAAGAAATAAATTAATAGGTTGTAAATTAAATATGATTCATTTATTGTTTATTAGTTGAATATTGTGCATAAAATTATCAAATTAAGGAATTAAGATGCAACCCGCTTTTAATATTACCAATCAGAACCAACCTTTTAATCAAGATCAACAGTTGCCTTCAGGAGAAACTATATCCGGAAGCAAGTGTATTAATCTTGAAAGAGAGAGAATTGCGAACCTGTATAAAGGATTTGCTAAAGAACTACTAACTTTCCCCGAATTTAAAAAAAATGAAAATATTAATAATTGGCATAAAATTTTCTCTATGACTGATTCTGCCGGCAATACTCCACTCCATTTTGCCCTAAATACTCATAATGAAAGTATTTTCGCTCGCTATTTAAGTTTAATTAAACCAATACCAAAAAATACTTATTATCTTAATTTAACGAATAAAGAAGGCGAATCAGCTATCCATTCAGCAATCAGACAAAAAATTTATACAGCTGTCATTCATTTAATCAAAGCTGGAGCTGACGTTGACACTATAAATCCCAAAAATCTACAAACACCTTTACATAATGTAATTTATCAATATGTAAATTATAATGATAAAAATGAAAGTTGTTATGACAAAAAAAAATCTGCTATTTTTGATATGATAAAATTATTAATCAATTGTGGAGCCAATTGTGATAGGCAAGAAGGAGTTAGCGAACAGTCACCTTTGCATATTGCCGCTGAATATGGGGAATTGGAATTAATTGATCTACTTGTAAATAGGGCAGGAGCTTATATTAATATCAGGGATGATGTAGGAGAAACGCCTCTGTTTGCAGCTATTAGACACGGACATGTTGCTGCTGTGAAAAAATTGCTTGAATTAAAATCAGATCCTTCAGCTAAGAATAGCGAAGGTGAATCACCTCTTGATTATGCCGAAAATGAAGAAATAATTAATTTAATAAAAATTAAAGAAGAAAAAAAATCTATTTCATTAATATTCAATTCTAAAGAAACAACAAATTTTTCTTTACAAAATAGCAAGCCATTTCATTTTTTAAATATTAAAGACGTAAAACTAATTAATTCACCTTTAAAAGAAGAAGATACGGCTGATTTATTAAAAACTAAAGATGTAAAACCAACTAACTTGTATCTGAAAATTAAAGAAGAAGAAATATCCGATTTATTAAAAAAGAAAGAACAAATAATTAATTTAGCAAAGATCAAAGAAGAAGAAATAAATAGTTTAATAAAAATTAAAGAGCTTGAAATAGAAAATTTATTAATTAACTTAAAAGTAAAGAAATAATTTAAGCAAATATAGTCAATAGGGGAGATCAGATTCTCTTCTATTGATATTAACCTTCAAAAAATTTATACTTTTTTTGTGCTATTTTTTAATCAATGCATTCAATTTGATAAATTTTTTTTGTTGATCATTGGACTGCTTCAATGACCGAACGCTTTCTAAGATGATAGATTACTACACCCCGCAATTCGTTTGTTACAAAACATTAAAGAAACCAAAAAGGGAAAATACGTTTGATATCGGAAAATACTCAAATTTAATTTCCTCTTTTCATCTCAATACTTTTTTTCATCTCGAAGCTAAGTTAAATCTCCAAAAATTTTCGGAATTATATAAGTTATGAGCTCTCAAACAATCCTTTACCTGTGAGGGTTGCTTTTAGAAACAACGCTTCAACCTACAGTAATTCAAGCGGTATATCATACGACTAAAAAAATATAATTTTGTCATTTTTAATAGTCATAATAATTAACTAGATTATTATTTAGTATTAAACCTTCTTAATCCTAGAATGAAAAAAAAGTATGTTAATAAATAATGACAGATTTTATAAATCTTAAGTTAATGCTTATTTCATGTATAGGAGTAGGAAAACAATCTGAGGCTATATAATTTATTGTAACAATAAGAGTAATCCTCATTAACAATAAATTTTTTTTTAGTTTGCCTGATGTTTTTCAATACTATTTTAATAATTTAACTTTTTTTTAGGAACTTATTACACTAATAGAAGGAGTAAGTTCACTTCATTGCTCAAAATATGACCACCTTGGGCTATATACATAAGAGGTAGCATAACAATATACATTTAAGATATCTATGATTCATACAATATTTAAATTTGATTTATAATCATTTTTTTATGTTGTTTTTTTGTTAAAAATAGATTAATATTGAAATAAAAAAAAGAATGTGACGTGACAAAAAATATTAAGCTTATTAAAATTCAATCAAATTACAATCAATTTTTACCGGTAGCTTACCCCACTGAAATCCAATATAAAGATCCCCTTGCGAGTGAGTGTGGCAAAAATTTCTTCTTTTCACAATACCAGCATATCTATTTTGTCAGAAAAAAAACAAATACGGTCTATAAAATTGTTTTTTTCGTTCTGAGTTTAATTTTTATGCTGCTTTCATTTGCTATTTATTTTAAGACAGCAAATTACACGTGCGGCCTTTTTTTTGGTGACTGCACGTTATTTAAACAAGCGATAGAGGGCTCATGCTTTCTTTTGTCTTTTCTTACCTTTGGCATAGGTTACTTTTCAAAGCCTGAGATACAGCTGAGCCGGCATAAAATCACATCAATCTGAACTTGAGCTATTATGGCCTTTACTTTCTGTTGAGCTTTGGCTTGACTTTTTCCTGACTGGTGACCGTCTCGCTGTTGTCGTTTTTGCAGCAGCGTGGCTTTTTGCCCCTTTTGCTTTTGTGCGATGAACTTCCATGGGAGACGCTGCGGCTTTAACTTTTTTATAAGACTTTTTAAGTTGGGGCAAAGCTTGACGAAGAAAAGGGGCAAAAGGTCTGTACATCGTTTCAATCAATTGGCTTCCTGACTTAGGAGCAAATAAAAGAGCGGTTGTGACACCTACAAAGCCACCTGCTAAACTTGCCAAAATTATATTTTTATTCATACTATCCTCCTTTAATCGAAATTTCAAAAGAAATTGATACATTACCTTAAACAAGTTTGAATTAATAGGCAGCTCTTCAGGCTTCAAACCTTCTTTGCGCCCTATAAGGTGTCAAAAAATCTCAATATTATTTTCGATTTTTACAACTTGCATTTGGCAATAATAGTAAGAGTGTTTCATCTTTCTATATTGATTTGTATAATTCCTATTGCAACTCCGTCTAAAATTTTGTTTTTTTTAAGGGCAATAATTTTCCTCTTTTTTAGCGCCATAGCTGCTAAACCAGCGGCAAGACTGAGTGCCATAGCCACAAATACAGGGCGGCTATGGTCCGAAAGCCTCATCTTATTTTCTCTTGCTTATTTCTTTCCATATGCGAAAACCTAGTGAGGCCCAGTCAGCCACATCATTCATTTTGCCTTTTGCCTGTTCTTTATATTCCGAGCCCTTTTCTTCTACTTCCTCGGTTAGGTTGTCGACAATTTCCTTGGCCACACTCACCCAATTGTTCGCCCGGGATTTAGCTGTTTTAACAAATGTTTTCCCTTTTTTTGACACTTGTTCTGCCATTTCTTGCGTTTTTTCTGCAACATCTTCGTAGGTATCGGCAAGATCTTCCCTAAAATCAGTTCCGGCTTTAGGTGCCATTAATAATCCTGTTACAGCGCCGAGTACTCCCCCAATAGCTCCTCCAATAAGCAGATCCCGAACTTGTGAATCCTCATCTTCTTCATGAGAATCTTCATCTTCAGTCTCATAGCACATGTAGTTTTTAACGCCACCAAGAAAGCCTTTAGCCCTGTCTGCCAAATCATGCGATTGACCGTACACTGATTTTGCAAGATCCTTTCCTTTTTTAGAAACTTGCTCTGCTGCATCACTTGTCCGTTCTGTCATATCGGAATAGACATCATTAATACCCTGCCTAAACCTTTTACCTGTTTTTGGTGCCATTAATAGGGCTGTCACCCCAGCAAGCAAGCTGCCAACTGCAGCTCCCACCAAAAATTCATTTGTAGTCATTTTTTTATTTGCCATGTCTTATCTCCTTTTCTTTAGTTTTTGCCAAAGGCGGATGCCGAGGCTTGCTAATTCAAGAATATCTGGGACTAGAGCTTTCGATCCTCTTGGATCGGCTGTAGAATCTCTGTTCTGTAAATTGTCTTTATGTGTAAATAGCGGGCTGGTTGAGTTACTTGTTCGGGATCTTATACTGCTTTTTTTAAAATCTTCGGCTTTATCTTCTAAAACCTCACCTATATTTTCAACCGATTGAAAAAGAGGGTTCAATGTTTCCATTTTATATTTTAAATCTAAGCTAATCTGATTGGTGTGATCGATGATTTTCTTAGCTTCACCACCCATCTCATCCAACTGTTTTCTTGCATCAAAAATCAAAAAGTTCACCTGGTTCATTGTAGATTTCAAAGATTTCAACAATACAATGAGATAAATGACCAGAAAGACAAAAGCCACAGCTATGACTGCTACGCTTATTTCAATAATCATACCAATTCTCCTTTAATCCGCATCAGGCGATTATATTGCCGTAAAAAGAATAAGGATGGGATCTCCCCATTAATACTTGGTATAATCCCTTTGCTAATTTAATGACAGACATTATTGTACGGAATGCTTTGGCTTTTGACAGTGAAAAATAAGCAGATGCGTCAATCTAAAGGCGTAAACTACTGATAACCATAATAGCTAAGAGGAAAAGTTATTTTAGTGATGTCGGGCAAATTAATTTGGCTTCAACTCTAAAATTTCATTATTCGGGACAGGATTTGCAAAAAAGGCGCGGCTTTCCCCGATCACTTCTTTAGACAAGCCTATTACGCCAATCAAATTGATAAAAAGCATACAAGAGATCGAGATATCCGCCAGCCGCCAGACCAGGTCTACCTGAATTAGAGTTCCGATAGGAACAAAAAGAATATAAACATAATTAAAATATTTAGCCATGCGTTTGCCAAATAGAAAGATCATTGCCTTTTCAGCACAGCAAGCCCAGGCCAGCACTGTAGTATAACCAAATAGAATCAGGCACACGATGACAATATAAGAGCCTATGGAGCTTCCCAAGCCTACTTCAAAAGCGTGGGTGACCATATTTGTGCTTTGCAGCCCAGGCACCTGCCATGCTCCTGTGACAAGTAAAACCAGACCGGTGGTAGTGCAGACGATCATGACTAAAAAGGGGGCCACCAGGGTGGCAACTCCATCGATAATTGGGCTTGCCGTACGCGCACTCGATTGAAGGATGGGAACAATACCAGTCCCAGCATCTGTAGCAAAGATTCCCCGGTCAAAACCTGTCGAAATAGCTTTTACTACGCTGAAGCCCAATATTCCCCCCATCGCAGACTGAGGAGAGACCGCTGAACTTAACATCAATTGCAAGGCAGGTAGTACCCGCTCAGCGTTAAAGCATAAAATAATAATGGCTGTTCCTAAATAAAGGATTGCTTTGATCGGAACAATGAAGGAAGCAAATTTTGCCATTCTTTGAAGGCCGCCTAATAAAACAACTCCAACAAGGCCTGCTATTGCCACTCCACAATAAAAAGGAGGAATTCCCATTTTTTCGAGTGGAAGGGTCATTGAGTTGATTTGCGCAAAATTCCCTACAGTAATAGCTCCACAGATGGTAAATAGGCTGAATAATACTCCTAAGAACTTTGCCTTTAATCCGTCCCTTAAATAGTACATCGGGCCGCCAATGTATTCCCCTTCAGGCGTAACTTTTCGATATTTGACCCCGAGGACACAGCTTGTATATTGGATCGATGCCCCTAAAAACGCCATTAACCACATCCAAACAAGCGCCCCTGGCCCACCTGTTGAGATGGCAATAGCCATTCCAGAAATATTTCCGGTACCGAAATTTCCAGCCAAAACCGAAGAAACTGCCTGATAATGGCTGATATTGCCTTGATTGGCGCTTGAATCTTTTTTTAGGAGGCAGGAAAAGCTCATTTTGAGTTTGGAAATTTGAACACAGCGGAGTTTATAGGTCAGATAGAGGCCGAACAAAATAATACTTGGGAAAATTAAGAAAAAAGTGAAAGCTTCATTGAAGTTTGCCAATAAAGTTTTTATGTCCATAAGTTTTCCTAACTGCAATTTTAATGAAGTAGTATACCAAGAAGAGAAATTGCTGTATACTCAAATGACCGTCATTATATCTATTCAAAAAATATAGTTTTAGCTATAATTTTTTACATGAATGAATTATTATTTCTTTTCCAAATCTTATTAATTATTATATTTGCTCTGGCTGCTATTCGATTAGGCAAATCAGCATTAATTGCCTGGATTGCTGCACAAGCTTTAATTGCAAATTTGTTTGTTTTGAAACAAATTTCCTTATTCGGCTTTAATGTGACAGCAAGCGATGCTTTTGCCATTGGCGGTTTACTTGGCCTAAATTTTTTACAGGAGTATTTTGGGAAGGAAGAGGCGCAGAAATCGACATGGATCTGTTTTTTTTTAATGTCTTTTTTTGTCCTTGTCTCTCAAATTCATTTAAATTTTATTCCAAGCCTTTATGACGATACGCAACCCTCTTTTTTACGTATCCTGTCTCCTTCCCCGCGCCTACTCGCTTCATCTATGCTGGTTTTTATTATCGTGCAAAGGCTGGATATTTATTTTTTTGCAGCCTTAAAAAAAATGCGACCTCAAATGAACTTTACTTTTCGGGCTGCGATTTGTCTTGTGATCTCACAATTTTTAGATACTTTACTTTTCAGCCTGATCGGCTTGTATGGCCTGGTGGCCTCCCTTGTTGATATCATTCTTCTCAGCTTTATGATCAAATTGATTGTGATCTTCCTTTTTACTCCTTTTATCCGTTGGGCCAAAATATGACAGCTTTCCGCTTTGAATTAATCCACCGCTCAAAAAAATCGAGGGCCCGCGTAGGGCGCATCCATACGCCCCATGGGATTATTGAAACTCCCAATTTTGTGGCTGTTGGGACCAATGGGACAGTTAAAGCTTTGGATAATAGCCTTTTGCACGATATTGGTCTTCAGTTGATGTTTTGCAACACTTACCATTTGCTATTGCAGCCAGGTACGGAAGTTGTCAGGGAGGCTGGGGGATTGCATAAATTTATTCATCGAAAACTGCCAATCATTACAGATTCAGGAGGATTTCAGGTTTTCAGCCTTGCCTATGGTTCCGTGGCTGATGAATTAAAAAGCCGCGGAACAAAAAAACAAGGGGGATGCGTTTTAAAAATCACCGAAGATGGGGTCCTTTTCCGCTCCTATAGGGATGGTTCCAAAGTCCTCCTTACCCCTGAAAGTTCGATCAAGGCCCAAAAAGATCTGGGTGCCGATATCATTATCCCTTTCGATGAACTTCCGCCTTACCATATCGGACGAGACTCGCTCAAAAAATCCCTGGACAGAACCCATCGATGGGAAAAAAGGTCTTTGGACGCCCATTTAAAAGAGCCAAACAATCAGGCAATGTACGCCGTTATTCATGGCGGTATTGATCCAATTTTAAGGCAGGAAAGCTGCTCGTATCTTACCAGTCTCCCCTTCGATGGTTTTGCCGTAGGAGGAAGCATGGGCAAAACTAAGGATGAAATGCATGAGCTTCTCTCTTTTACCATGCCTCTTTTGCCGGAAGAAAAGCCCAATCACTTGCTTGGCATCGGCGATCTTCCTTCAATTGATCGGAGCCTCCCTCTTGGCATTGATACATTTGACAGTTCTTATCCAACCCGCGCCGCGCGGCATGGAATTTTGCTGACCTCTCAAGGAGGGTTGAATATAACGAAAGCTGAGTTCTCTCGAAATTTTTCACCAATAGAGAAGGGATGCGAATGTCCAGTCTGTACAAAGTTCACTTTGGCTTATTTGCATCATCTATTTAAAGCACGGGAACTCACGAGTATGAGTTTAGCTACCGCTCACAATCTTTATTTTATTATTCAATTAATGAAAAAATACCGCAGTCAAATAATGGATAATTTAATTTAAGATTATTAATTCTCATTTACAAATTATTAGTATATTGTTATTTAACTAAAATACCGGCCTCATCAGAGGAGTGTGAGTTTTTCAGGCAGATGAAAGGTTCACTCATAGGTCTTAGATAAATGCCTATAATTTTGGAGGTTAGAATGAACCTTGATATCCACTCTTTTTCGTCACAAATAAAGCCCCTTAACCTTAGTCAGGAAAAAAGCAAACCTCAACCTCCCTATTCAATTGTATGTTCCATTTCGGGTGCTATTATGGAGGATCCGGTCATCGATCCCCATGGTCATTCTTTTGATAAAAAGTTTATACAAGAATGGCTACACAAAAATAACACATGCCCTTTAAATCAAGGTTTTCTAACTGAAGAAGACCTCAGGCCTAATCGTGCCTTAAAAGAAATAATTGAGTGGTACCATTCGAGAGGTTTTGATCTTACTCCCCGCCTAACAGAGAAAAATACGATCCCAATTCCCTCTAAAGTCGTACAAAATGATTTAGTGGCAGAGGCTATATTAAAGACCGCACAGGACCTGTATGACAAAGGTCAGTATGATGACGCAGAAAAATTATATCTTATTGCCATTACCTACACATGCAAAAGTGAACACTATGCACTGCTTCCCGCCTTATATGAAAAAAAAGGGGACAAAGGACGGGCAGCCTCTGCTTATCTTATATTAGCCGATCTTCAACAAAAAGAAATGAAATTTGAAGAAGAGATCAAAACTTTAGAAAAATCGATTGAGCTTGTTTCGTCTCCCCTTGTTATCGAGCGACTTGGACATCTTTATAAGGTAGGTGGGCAAGTGAAGGAATCGGCACAACTCTTTCTTGATTTAAGCCAACAAGCTTTATATAATGGTGACAAATCAAATGCATTGCGTCTGTGCCACCAATCGCTTGAAATCTACCCTGGTAATAAAGAAACTTGGAAAATATTATCTGCACTACAAGATGATTCAAAGGATTCGATTAAAATTCTTTTTAAAGGAGCTAATGAGAATGCATTAACTCTAAAAGAACGAATGGAGCTTTGCAAATTAATCATTACTAAAGATTCCTCCAACCTTGATGCTAAATTTCATCTATATGAACTTAACAGCTTAAAAACCAAAGAAAAATTCAAACAGATGAATGATGCGATTTCTAAGCTGGCAAATGCCGTTGAAGACCAAAATAATACAATTTTTGAATTTAATGTCATTCTAGCAGAGCAATCGAAATTAGGAAACATTCAACTTATCGAGAAAATTTCCATATTAGAACTGGGCTCTAAACAATTAAAACAAGAAGTAGAGCTTATTTCTTCTCAGATTATAAAAAAATAAACACCATCTTTGGCCTGTGATCTCACTATGTTATATAAAATATGAGATTACAGGTCAATAGAGGTAGTATTAACTTTTTTGATAGCAAAAAAAACAAAAAAGTTCTTTTTCTCCAACTCACCCAATGATTGTTAAATAGTCAAAGGCTTTCTGTTTTTTTAAATTTTTTTTATGTATAATGGGATTAACAAGCACCTAACAAATAGGAACATTATGACGATACGTTTATTTAAATTTTTGGGTACATTAACTGCGGCTTTGGCCCTTTTTTATAGTTCATATTCTTATTCTCAAGTGAATTATCCTTATACCAGTGGACAGGCTGTCTTTGTCCAATCCCCTTACAACTCCTCCCTTTATACTAATTATGATTATAATTCACGCCAGGGAACAACAAATCGCCTTCCAGCCTATACAACGAATCAGGCAGTTTTCGTTCAACGCCCTTACCTATCTACCCAGACCGTAACCTCTTATCCTTCTAGCAGCTTCACTGGCCTGCCTAGAACTGACAGCCGTTATTATTCCCCTGCTGCCTTTCCTTCAACCGTAGCGCCTTCAAACCCTTATGGAGCGAATTATTCAGACATTGGCGGGCAGTACACCACAACGAATCAAACTCCTACCTATAATTATCCCTACCCTACTTCCAGCATGACCTCTACATCAAATTACCCCTATACCCAAACAACTCCCATATCAATTTACCCATCTACAAGTGTACAGCAGCAAGGCATGAGCGGACCAGCTTATCAAACTACAGGCCTTAATACTTATCAAGGGGCCACTTACTCCACTTATCCCGGTACTATGAACCAGGCAACTACAACCATGCAGAACATGAATATGCCTGGTGCGATTTATAATGATGGGTATCCTGTCACCACAATCTCACAATACCCCTATCCAACAACAACTACAGCTGTACCCGAAACGATTATTCGACCAGCTCCGCAGCCGCAGCCAAAAAGATAATTTAATTGATAAAGTTTCAAAACATAGAGTAGCGAACAATAGAGTTGGATAACCTGCAGTCTTAAAAACTTGCAGGTTATCCAAAAATTTCAATTCAAACAACCTTAAGAATAAGTGTCTTTTCTTACAAAGCGCTTATATAAGAATAGAAGGATCATTGCTCCAACAATTGACATAAAGAAACCAGCAGTTTCATGATCATGATAAAGCC
This sequence comes from Candidatus Protochlamydia sp., assembly GCA_013695355.1. Taxonomy (GTDB): domain Bacteria; phylum Chlamydiota; class Chlamydiia; order Chlamydiales; family Parachlamydiaceae; genus Protochlamydia. Next base: position 50,946 of record JACDAQ010000045.1, on the reverse strand, counting down.
CAAAGGCTTGCCCAATATACTTTCCAATTAAAGCTCCCCCAATTCCGAGTAACGTAGTCATAATAAAGCCCATAATGTCGCTTCCAGGCATAAAAGCGCGTGCGAAAAGCCCTACAATAAATCCGATCAAGATTGTCAAAATAATGCTCATGGCGTCCCCCATTAAAAAAATGTTCTTACCCTTTTTCTAGTTCAGGTCTTATTAAATTCCAAGCAAAAAAATTTAATAAAAAGAAATTAATAAGCCAAATTCAAGAACTCTCTTTACTTTTTTTTTAGCAAGCTCTATGCATTAGTTATGAACCAATATGAAGCAGCGGCAATGTTACGCGAAATTGCCGCATTAATTGAACTTTCAGATCCCCTACCCCAAAAATCTATTGCTTATCGTAAAGCAGCAAATGCTTTGGAAGCTATTCAAGATATAAACGATTACCTTCAAAAAGAAAAATTACAGTCTTTGCCGGGAATTGGGCCAAAAATTGCAGAAATGATCCTCTCTTTGCTACAAAAAGAAAAGTTGCCTTATTACGAAGAACTTAAAAAAAAAGTTCCTCAAACACTTCTAGAATTAACTTATATTCCCGGCCTAACCTTAAAAAAAATCCGGCAGCTTTATGAAGGCATGGGAATTAGGAACTTAGATGATTTAAAAAAGCACATCAAGGGTGAGCCCATAAAAAAATGGCTGACTTCCTACTTCATAAAAAATTTAAAAACACGGATTGCTTCCTTTGATGAAGAAGGCCCCACTCTTCTGCTCCCAATGGCCCTTGAGATCAGTAATAGTTTAATCGCTTTTTTACAGACTAAAAAATTGGTTAAAACAATTGCTATGACAGGCGCCCTAAGGAGAAAATTGGAAGTGATCGGAGAACTTTCTTTTGTGGCTGTTTCTGAAAATTCGCAGGCATGTTTTAAGGCGTTCGGTGCTTTTCCCCTTGTCAAAGAGATCAAAATCTTCTCAGCCGATCAAAGCCAGGTTATTTTACAAAATGGGATTGCAGCAACTGTTAGCATTGTGCCTGACAGAGACTTTGCTATAGCTCTTCTGAAAGAAACTGGAAGCCCAAAGCATCTTTCAGCTTTGGTTCAAGAGGCAAAAAAACACAAGCTAACATGGCCTCCTTCAGCTCCATTAGAAAATGAAAAGGCTTATTATTCTTATCTTGGCCTTGACTATATTCCGCCTGAGCTGCGTGAAAATTTTGGGGAGATCAAGGCGGCAAAGTATAAAAAACTTCCTCAATTAATTCAGGAGGGGGACCTGAGAGGGGCTTTCCATTGCCATACTACCTGCTCGGATGGTTTGAATTCTTTGGAAGAAATGGCTGAAGCAGCCCGAAAAATGGGGTGGGAATACATTGGTATTTCCGACCACTCCAAATCCAGCCATCAGGCGCATGGAATGAAGGAAGAGGCTCTTTTTGATCAAATCGAGGCAATTAATAAATTTAATAAAAATTATTCTGATTTTCAAATTTTTACCGGAATTGAATGCGATATTTTAAAGGACGGCCTGCTTGATTTTTCAAATGATACCTTGGCTTCTTTGGACTTTGTGATCGTATCTGTGCATCGCCGCTTTAACTTAAATAAAAAAGAGATGACAAAACGCTTGCTTAAAGCAATTGAGAACCCCTATACCACTATCATTGGCCACCTGACAGGCCGGCAGCTTCGCACACGAGAACCTTACGAGCTTGACGTTAAAAAAATAATCGATGCCTGCATCGCAAATCACAAAATCATCGAACTTAATGCCACTCCAAACCGGCTGGATATGGACTGGCGGTATTGGATAAAGGCCAAGGAAAAAGGGCTCCTATGCAGCATCAATCCAGATGCTCATAGTTTGAAAGACCTGTTAAATTGCCAATACGGGATGCATATGGCAAGGAAGGGATGGCTTGAAAAAAAAGATGTCATCAATACAAAAAACTTGATAGAGATGCGTGCGTTTTTAAGAACCTGTTCTAAAGAACACTAAAAAAAAATTTTAAAGGTTTGCTATGTCAAAGGAAGAGAACAGCGCGGCTGCCCGGTTAAAAAAATCTATTTTCCTTAAAGGCAGACCATCGGCAATGCCAAAAAATATCAAGCCTATGCTAGCTACTCTAGTAGACAAGGCCCCTTCAGGAAAGGGATGGAGCTACGAGATCAAATGGGATGGGTACCGGGCTGTTTCATTATGTGATCAGAAGAGCGTTGATATTATTTCACGCAACAACAAGTCTTTTAACGAAAAATTTTATCCGATCAAGGATGCTTTAGAAAAGCTCGCATTGAAGGCTGTATTAGATGGGGAAATTGTTGTTTTAAACGAGCATGGATCTGCAAGTTTTAATGCCCTGCAAAATTGGCGCAGCGAAGCAGATGGAGAAATAAAATATTATGTCTTTGATCTTCTATGGCTGAATGGCCGCTCTTTGATGGAGCTGCCATTGAATCAGCGCCAGGATTTATTAAAGTCCCTTTTACCTAAAGAGGGAATAATTCGAGCTAATAACAGTTTTGACGAGACCCCTATCGACGAATTACTTTCAGCTGCCAGGCAAATGAACCTGGAAGGGCTTATAGCGAAGAGAAATGACAGTATGTACCTGCCAGGTGAGCGAGTCCTTGACTGGCTGAAGATCAAAATTCAAAAAAGGATCGAAGTAGTCATTGGAGGCTATACCAAAAATGAAGGCTCGAGTAAAACTTTCAGTTCGCTTTTGGTAGGTGTTTATGAAAATGATCATTTACAGTACATCGGAAAAATAGGGACTGGTTTTAATGATAAACAACAAAAAGAAATGATAGCCCGCTTTAAGCCATTGATTAGACAGACCAACCCTTTTTCGATCCTGCCAGATGTCAATAAACCCTCCAGATTCAGGCCTAATCCTCCCCATGCCGAAGTGACCTGGCTTAAGCCAGAGCTGGTTTGCGAGGTAAGTTTCACCGAATTGACAGTGGATGGAATTATGCGCCATCCTTCTTTTGAAGGGATGCGCGAAGACAAAAACGCCAAAGATGTCCATCCAGAACCCATCGTCAAATTGGAAAAAGAAATTTTTCAAAAACTTGATCTGCAGCCTGTTAAAGCGGGAGATCGTAAAACATTGTTGAACCCGTCGGAAGAGACACAGGTTAAGAAAATCAAAGGGCATGATTTAACTTTCAATCATTTAAGCAAAGTGTTTTGGCCTGACGAAGGATATACCAAACGTGATTTGCTCAATTACTATTACCAGGCTGCTTCTTTCATCTTGCCTTATTTAAAAGGAAGGCCGCAATCCCTTAACCGGTTTCCAAATGGCATTGAGGGTCTAAGCTTTTACCAAAAAGATGTGACTAAATCAGCCCCCGAATGGATAAAACTGTTTCCTTACCATACAAGCGATGATAAAGATAAAAACTTTTTAGTCGTGCAGGATGAGGCTGATCTTCTTTGGATGGCGAATTTGGGCGCCATTGAAATGAACCCCTGGAACAGCACGATCGAACAACCCGATTATCCCGACTGGTGCATCATTGACATTGATCCATCTGAAAAAAATGCCTTTGACTTGGTCATTGAAACGGCCCTTGCCACTAAAGATGTGTTGGATGAATTGAAGATTGAGGGATATTGCAAAACATCGGGCGCCACGGGTATGCACATCTACATTCCAATGGGGGCAAAGTATACTTACGACCAATGCCAGCTTTTCGGTCGCTTAATAGCTACATCGGTGCATCGAGCTTTGCCTGAATTTACAAGCATAGAGCGCTATACTGATAAACGGAAAGACAAAATTTATGTTGATTTTTTACAAAACAGGCCTAAAGCCACATTGGCAGCACCCTATTCGGTCAGGCCGAAACCCGGGGCCACTGTCTCAATGCCCTTGCATTGGGATGAAGTAATAAAGGGGCTCCTGCCACAGCAATTTACCCTGACTAATGCGATTCAACGGATGAGAAGAGAAGGCGACCTATTTAAGCCTGTTCTAGGTAAAGGAATAAATCTTGAAAAAATGTTAAAATTGCTAAAAAAAGATAAATAGCTATTTGATCTCAAATAGCTGAAGAGTTGAATTGAATAACAAAGAGCGATTGCAGGCATCGAACTTAATCAATGCCCGCTTGACTTTATATTCAAGTGATTTTGCCTCACTCAAATTTTTCGAGGAAGGATCAAGCAAAGATCTTTTTGAGAATAATATGGTCGATTGTTTATCATAGATGCAAAGCAATGAGCCGAGTGTAACAGGCTATCGACTTATCAGAATGGAAAGCTAATAAAGTTATCACATCAGGATGGAACTTGCTATTCCCTTCTGTACTTGTCAATAATCATTGGCATAACAAGTGCTATTCTTAAACTCTTTGCATTATTACAAAATTTAAGCAGAAATGGCGCGACAAAAGACCGAATTACATCCAAGAAATCGACATCGCGAGTTGTATGATTTTAAACAGCTCATAAAAACTTGTCCCGATTTAGCTAAATTTATTAGGGCAAATGAATATGGAAATGAATCCATTAATTTTGCAAATCCCATGGCTGTTAAAATGCTTAATAAAGCAATTCTGAAAGCTTTTTATAACCTTACCTGGGATATTCCCGAACATTATTTATGCCCTCCAATTCCCGGAAGAGCCGATTACATACATTACGTTGCAGATCTACTTGCCGAATTCAATGGAGGGGTCATCCCTCAAGGTAACACAGTATCCATCTTAGATATTGGTGTTGGCGCAAATTGTATTTATCCATTGATAGGACATACAGAATATGGCTGGAGTTTTGTCGGGACAGATATCGATCCGCTCGCCCTTTCGATTGCAAATGGAATAGTTAAGCAAAATAACCTGACAGACTCCATTACACTTCGTTTGCAAAAAAGCCGGAAAAATATATTCAAAGGAATTGTAGGGGATAGCTCTCGCTTTGATGTTACGATGTGCAATCCTCCTTTTCATGCCACCCTTGCAGAAGCCAATGCGGGGACCAAAAGAAAGTGGAAAAATCTAAAAGTAAAAACGAATGTCTTGAATTTCGGAGGGCAGGGCAATGAGTTGTGGTGCCCTGGCGGGGAAGCTGCATTTATAAAACAAATAATTGAAGAAAGCGTTGATATTAAGTGCCATTGGTTTACAACCCTTGTCTCAAAGGCTGAAAGTCTTTCAAGTATCTATAACAAACTTAAAAATTTAAAAGCACTTGATGTTAGAACGATAAATATGGGCCAGGGACAAAAAAAAAGCCGCATAGTGGCCTGGACATTTATTTAATTCCTCACCATCCGCTTCAAATGATTTCTAACTTCATTTTAAATAATTTGCCAGCACAATTTAAATTTTTAAAAATAATTGTGAATTAATAAAATTCACCCTTAATTTTCTATGACTCTCTTTTCGAGACCAGGCTTGGCATCCTGGCATTCTTGAATTTAATGCCAAATACGAGCCTCACCCCACTATTGTCCGAGACCTTAATTAAGTTTAAATTTAATGCAGTTATTCATAAGAAGAATGTATTGTTGCAGGATGCTGTCGATCACATCAGTAGGCAAAGCTTTTAAGGTTCCTTCCGAGCTAGCCCCCATTTTGAAAAGTTTCGCATTTTCATATGCCACTATTTCATACATTTTCTTGTCTATAGGCGATCCCCTTAAAAATTCAGTTCGTATCGTGGCACCTTTATTTTGTAAAAAAGATGCGATTTTAGAAACTTTGTTCTTCTGGTTACCCATTTCCCTTAAAGCACACTCAAGAGGTGTAGGATTACTTTTACATTGTGGATTTTCAGGCACTATATCGATGAATGTTCCCAATGCGATCAATCTTGTCGCTGCAAGATAACCCTTATCCTGGTCTTTACATTCAATGGCGCAATGTAAAGGAGTTCTGTTGTATGAATCATGCGTATTAAGCAAAGTTTTGCCACCAATTGAAATAATAAAATTAATTAACTCAATATTTCCCCGTTCAGCAGCTATATGTAAAGGTGTAGCTCCTAGCCTTCCCACCCCAGTGCGCAATGTTATTTCAGGATAAGATTCCCACTTATTTAAAAACTCATTTGTTGAGGTGTTCGATGTTATAGATTTATAGAAATCATGCTCTTCACCATATTGATCTATATTATACAAAACAGGTTGTGAATATTTTTCACTTATATTCATAGAAATCCTTTTAAAAATTAAATACTTAAAATTACTATAACTTGTTATTGTTAATTTTAATTAAAGATGATTACATTTAAAAATATTTGAATAAAAGATTGCGGTTATTTTATTTAAACCAAAAGTAACAAAGAAAGATTTGAACAATATTTTTCTGCTTATAGCTATTGAAGCTTTAGAAAGGTTTTTCCATCATATTTAAAGACTGACCCAAAATCTGACGAATACAAAATACCGCTTGACTCCCCAATGAGAACGTAATATTATTTAATACTTATAAATTACTTCGTAAAAAAGTGAATTCTACGTTGCTTATATTATACATTGCGCCGACTATTGCAATTTCTTTAGATCGAATATTAGTTCGATAGGGACTCTCTAGTCAATGCAGCTCTAAACAACCGAAATTGGCCATTAATGGCAGCACCCATTTGCCTTTCTAAACTGCGTGTTAAATGCACTCCAACGTGGAAGCGAGTATTTCCTTTATAAAAAACTAGAAAAGGTAAGAGCACTTGAAGTTAAAACGATAAATATGAGCCAGGGACAAAAAAAAAGCCGCATTGTGGCCTGGATATTTATTTAATTCACCACCTCCCATTCCAACTTTTTTTCTTCAAGTTATTAAATAGAATATCTTTGATTAGGATGCAAGGACCAGGCTTCCGGCATTCTTGTTAATGCCGGAATATCGAGCTTGATCACATTTGACCTGACCTTAATATTTTATATTAAATTGATTGCTTTAACTTATTCACATGAGCTTCTAAATTCTTTATTTCAGCTAAACCTTCATCAAAACGTTGATTAATTTCAGTTTGATCTTTTTGGGATTCTCTTATTGTTTCCTCTGCAAGTCTATTCTTAAATTCAATTTTTCCAATGAATTCTTTTATGTTTTTTACTAAAGGTTCAGCAATTAGTTTAAGATCTTGGTTTGAAATTTTATCGATTTCTTCTTCATATTTTGCTTTAGTTAAATAAAGAGCGGCTTTTGATAAATACTCATCAGGGAAATTTGATGGGTTTTCTTTAAAATATTTTTTTGGATTAGTTTCCATTTGATTTATAATTTCTTTTTGCTGATTTATTTGTATTTGATTCGAACTAATAGAATTCTGAGCATCCATTATAACATTATTAGAAATATCAAGAGCCGCTTCTCTACGTGCTGGACTATAAGTATATTTTTTTCCATCTATTTCATCCTCTAGCTCTCCTGCAAAATCATTGATAATTTTTGGATCTGCTTTTAATTCTTTAATTTCTGATGATTCATTATTTTTTTCTGATTCAACTAATTCTTTGATTTCTGAGGATTCAGTATTTTTTTGTGATTCAACTAACTCATTAATTTCTGTTTCTAATTTACTATTTTCTTTTTTTAGTTCTATAAGTTTGTCTTTCGTTTTTTTAATTTCAGGATCAAGTTGATTTTTAAAACCCGCTTGAGAGGCTAAGCCCTTCATGTTCTCGCCATCTTCATCAGTATAGCCCACCATCCAATCGTCAAATTGTTTTAAATCTGCCTCTAAAAACTTTATTTTTTTTTCATTGGTTGTAATTGCATTTTTTTTATTTTCTATCATTTTCGAAACATCAGATTCGGGACTTTTTACATCGGATTTACTTGCTTTTTTGAATCCCATCTGTTCTAGATGAGGAGCAAAAGCAGCTTTTAAATTTTTAATAAATCCGGCATTGGCCACTCTTGCATTGCAAAAAGAAGTTTGAATTCTACCTATTAAATTAGATAAGAGTCCGCTAGCTTTATTCGTATCCCTACTTACATTTGAATCTTCACTTTTAATTGCGGTCTCTTCAGTTTTATTTAAACTAGTTTCTGTTACTTCAGCTTTTTTGGCCTTAATTTCCGTAACAGTTGTTTCAGTTGGTCCTTGAATTGAGCGCAATGAATTATCAGTATTCATATTACCTCCATTAAATTAAATGACAGCAAGCAGATTCTCGACCTCATTCATACTTTGCAGCCATTTCTCTTCAATTTGTGTTTTTTCTTGAATTTCTTTAGCTATGGCAAATTCAGCTAAAGCATTTTCTTTTGAATACATTTTTAAATGACAGTGTGCTGCGTAGATATGGGCGCCGATAAATTCAGGAGCCAGCTCAGTTGTTGTCGCTAGCGCATTGAGTGCTAAAGAATAATTTTGGTTTTTTTTTGCCGCAAGCCCTAAACGGAACCAATAGTCAGGCTCATCAGGATTCACGATGGTCAGTAAAAGAAAAAGTGCGATGCTTTCATCTACTAGTCCCTGAGAGTATTTATCAACACCAATCTTAAGAATAAAGCGCCCGCAGGTATCCGGAATTTTTAATGCAGCCTGCAAACTTTCATCGTTAAGATGCTTAGGCTCTAGGGAGTCAAGATTTGAGTTAATATGAACTAAACTCTTAAGCAGATCATCGTATTCTTCCTTTTCAAGAACTTGTGATCCCTCATCCATTAAAATTTTGACGGCTAAAGACAAATTTTGACTTACTTCTTTAAAACTTGCTTCTTCAATAATTTCTTGTTTTCGCTTAGCTTGTTTCATGGCTGGAGAAAGCAGATTATATTCACTCCTGACTTCGTTTTCCATCTCGCTCTTGATTTGTTCTTGGATCGCTTCATTAAATTCTATCTCTAAAGGATCTTTTATAATGGCGAGAGGTGCTTTATTTCCTGACTTACTTGGCAATCCTACACCATGCATTAAATCAAATAACATTGGATCCGACATAGCCACCTCTTTGTATTTTTTAACTATCAGATATTAAGTTAGCTATTATTAGTATAATATTTTTCAAATTATTTAGTAAATAAACAATTTTTTGAGTATTTCAGCAAAATGTTTTATATGCAATTACTATACTGAATACAAAAAAATAAACTGGATTAAATTATTATTATAAAGAAAGAAAAGGCATAAAGGCTGTGAAGGCTAGGGATCAGGCTGAGCCTGACCACTATTTGACTCAACTTAGAGTAATTCTTTAAAAAAATGTAACTTCTGCGTTGCTTATATTATACATGGCACCGACTATTGCAATTTTTTTTCGCTCCTCTAGTTCTTTTAAGATAGGACTGTTTTGCCGAATTTTCTCCATACTATGAAGCACATTTTTATGAGTAATAGCATCTAAATATTTTTCTTTTTCTATAGGCGTCCATAAATTAAAATTTTTGAGTTCATTAGAATCAATGGATTTTTGAATTTCCCCCATTAATGAATCAAGATTGACGCAACCTGTCAATTCTGCGGCCGTTTTTTCTTTGAATACAAAATCAACAGCGGCTTTTACAGCACCGCATGCGGTATGGCCCATCACAACAATAAGCCTCGCCCCGGCAACCGCGCTGCTATACTCGATACTTCCAATGACCTTGCGGCTAATCACATTCCCCGCAATGCGCACGGTAAAAATATCACCAATGCTCAGATCGAATATTAGTTCAACAGGGGCTCTCGAATCAATGCAGCTCAAAACAACCGCCAATGGGAATTGCCCATTAGTGGCAGCACCCAGCTGCCTTTCTAAGCTGCGCGTTAAGCGCACTCCTTCCTGGAAGCGGGTATTTCCTTCTTTGAGAATCTCAAGCACTTTTTCAGGAGTGAGATTGGCCTGCAGTTCGCGGGTGGTAAAATCAACATACTGGATCCGGTCTTCCAATTGAGGATATTTATCTTTAAAACCGGCCAAACTTACCTGCACTTGATGGGCTGCTGCGGTTTTTTGAAAGTCATTGATCAAATCCAAAATGTCCGGATCGATGTAATCGGAATTTATTGCATCAATTAATACATGTCCCCCGGGAGGGATGTTTTTTAAAGTTGTCTCTAATACCGCACGATTAAAAAAGCTGACTTGATTGGGCAGTTCGATATGCAAAACAGCATGCCCTGTCGCGTGCTTTTCCATTATTTTTTTTAAGGGACGCCGAATATTACTATGTAAAATAAAGCAAATTGCAATCCCAAGTCCGATAAGAATTCCCATCAGGAGGTCAGTCAATAAGATAGCGATGACGGTCAGGATAAATGGTAAAAACTGGTACTTTCCTTCGCCCCATAATTGCATTACTATTTTTGGGCTGGCCAGTTTTAAGCCTGTCGTAATAAGGATGGCAGCTAAAGCTGATAAAGGAATTTTATTCAGCCAATCAGGTACCAATAAAACGCTGAAAAGGATCAAAAAGCCGTGAAAAATAGTACTAAGCTTAGTTTGTGCGCCTGAATTGATATTGACAGAGCTGCGAACGATAACACTTGTCATTGGCAATGCACCTATTAAGCCCCCTAACATATTGCCGACTCCCTGGGCAAACAATTCCCGATTTGGAGGATTGTTGCGCTGCAGCGGATCTATTTTATCCAATGCTTCCAAATTCAATAGAGTCTCTAAAGAAGCAACTAAAGCTAAGGTTATTGCTGTTGTATAAACTCGATACTTCTTAATATTGTAAAATCGGGAAACATTAAAAATTTGAAGGAACCATTTAACGTTTCAGCTACAGGAACTTGCACGAGATGATGAGGGAAAAGATCCCATCCGACCCCGTAAGAAGTGAATGATTCGCTTATTAGAACACTTAAAAGGATGACCAGCACTGGAGCTGCTACCTGGATTTTTTAAAACTCTCAAAATAATCCCACATGATCAACAACGCGAAGGATAACAGTCCGATCAAGGCCGCTCCATAATGAAACTTGAAGATTGTCTCCACTAATTCGGTAAAAGTATTTTGGTTATCAGGCTGCAAAAATGACTCATCCCCCATTGGATCTGCATCATGCCCTAATAACCTGAGTTTGGAGTTTTTTCGCTCTTTGGGCTGCGTCAAAGCCTCGGGCTTGAAAAAATAACTTTGAGGGTAATATTAATCAATATGACCCTCAAAGTTATTTATTCAATCGCGAGAGCTTTCACGCTAGCCGAAAGGGCAAAAAAACTCCAAACTCAGGTTAATAAATGGGGAATTTGTTTTAAGATTAAAATTAGGCCGATGGCCCATAATAATCCCTTGATAACGCTTGAAGGAAAAAATCCAGAGATAAATCCCATTTTAAATATACTTAGAACGATCTGAAGGGCTCCAGCAATAATTGTAGCAGTCAAAAAGGCTTCAAATGAGCCAAGCTTGACCAATTCAGTTGCTACCACAGCCGTTAGACCTGCTGCTGGACCGCTGACACTTGTATTTGAGCCGCTTAAAGCTCCTACAATAATGCCGCCCACAATGCCTGCTAAAATTCCGGCGTACAAGGGTGCATTTGAAGCTAAGAACCTGTTCAATATCTATGATCAGGATGCTTTGCTGCTACAAATGCACTAGGAAGCCTCAAAAAATTTTCGGAATATTAATAAATATTGCGAAAATTTTTTGAGGCTTCCTAGTGTATTTTAGCACACAAATCATCCGATCGAAGATTTTGAACAGGTTCTAAGGCAATCCCTAAGCATAAGGGTAAAGCCACGAAAAAAACGACCAGCCCTGATACGAGGTCATTTCGAATTGTTTGAGTAGAAAAATTTAAAGCCATAAAATTTTTTTGTTTTTATAGCAGTGAATAATTGATTTTAGCTATCTTGTAAAGATATATACTTTTCGCCTAAGAATCTGTTCAAAATCTTCGATCAAATGATTTTGAACGGGTTCTAAGACTCTAATGGCTTTAAATCCAGCGAAGCTTTAGAAATAGATTTTCTAAGCAGATGGATAACGAGGTCGACCGCTGAAGCGCTAACTGAGCTTCATCAATGGCTTTTTGTACCTGCGTAAAAGATAATAGATTCCCCCTTTGCACAACCTGCTCCATCTGCTCTCGATAATCCAAGTTAATCAAATAAGGAGAGGTTGGAGACAAAAGAAGCAGCTGCAGATCACGGTACCAGGAAAGAAGTTGATCAAATAAGGCCTGCGTCTCTTTCACAGAGGCTAGCGCTGAAAAACCTTCAATCTCTTTCTCAAGGCTTTGCTGGTGGGCGGCCGTTAAATATTCACCTGAAATTTTATGCAATTCTTCTTTCGCCGCATCTTCGGCTTCCTTTTTAGTGGATTCAATTTGTTCTGCCAATGTGCCGACAACTTCGCCCAGGTCTTTATAGCTTGTTAGTGGAAGGGCCGTCAGAGCATTTAACAAATAGGTCCGATTTGGATCCCCGCCCTTCTTTGCCAAATGCAATGCTCTCCCGATCGAGCCATGGCAAAGCTGTGCAAACGTCTTTGCTTGAATAGGATCTACGCTATTTTGAATTAAAACTTCTTCTATTTCCTGGCTAGCAACAGGCTGAAAGCGCAGAGTCCGGCAACGGGAGACAATGGTCGGGAGCAGCCCTTTGGCCGATTGGCTTAATAAGATAATGAGGGTGCGGGGCGGCGGCTCTTCAAAGGTTTTTAAAAGTGCATTGGCACTATAACTCAGCATCCTTTCCGCTTCATGTATAATAAAGACTTTCCATTTGGCCTCATAGGGAGGAAGGTGTACCTCTTCGCTTAAGTCCCGCATGGTCTGAATACTATGCAGACCAAGCTTCCCCTCCGGACAATAATAATGCAGGTCAGGATGCTGCCCCTTTTCGATTTTTTGATTGTGACGCCCCTCTCCTTCCTCGGAGTTCATCACTAGCGCTGCAAGAGCATTAGCGAAGAGCCCTTTTCCTATTCCCTCCTGGCCGGCAAAAAGCAAAGAATTTCCAATGGCCTTTTTATTCACCATTTGTTGCAAATAACTTTTAATACGGGCATTGCCTTTTAAGGCTGAAAAACAGGCAGGAATCATTGTATTACCTGGAAAGAAAGATGGCTCTCTAGTAAGCGGAGGGTTTCTTCTAAGACTTCAGCTTGCGACCGGTTGGCGTCCAGGCGATAAATGCGCTGGGGCTCCAAGCGGGCAAGATCTTGAAATGCTTTCTGCACCCGCTGATGAAAGGAGAGTGTTTCTGATTCGATTCGGTCGAACTTTCCGGACGCGGCGCTTTCTTTTTGCAGTCGATAGGTCCGTTTCAGGCCTACTTCAGGGTCCACATCTAAAAAAAAAGTCAGCTCAGGCACTGTCTTCCCACATACTTTAAAGCATAGGTCCGTAACAAATTCCCTTGTCAAACCTCGTGCTGCGCCTTGATATGCAATCGTCGAATCATTAAAACGGTCGCAAAGGACGATTTTTCCTGATTCTATGGCAGGACAGATCTTTTCTTCAATGTGCTGTGCACGCGCTGCTAAAAAAAGCAGCAGCTCGGCCTCTTTTCCAATTTTAACAGAATCATCATGATCAAGCAACCATCCTCTAATAAATTCTCCAAGCTTAGAGCCTCCCGGCTCCCTTGTTTGGACAACGTCATATCCTGCAGCTGAAAGGTGGGCCGCCAGTGAATGAAGAAGGGTCGATTTCCCCGACCCCTCTCCACCTTCGATGGTTATAAAATGCCCTCTTGAAGACATATCATTCATCTTCATTGAGTTCAAAGTCCTCCAGATCAACCTCATCCACGGAAAGCCCGTCTTCAAGTCCTTCTTCTTCTTCTTCTTCTTCTTCGAAAAGCAAATCTTCTTCAATTTCTATAGCATCCAATAATGGATCCAAACCCCCGGAAACCTGCGGTAAGACTTCCTGGTCTAAAGTTGCATCTTCCTGGTTTTCTGTTCCTTCAAGCTTTTGAATGGCGACTAAATAGTCTCCTTCGCGTAAATTAGCCAATTTGACGCCCTGGGTATTACGCCCCATTACACGCAGATCGGCCATACTTATCCGCACAGTCTGCCCTGTAGATGACATCATAACCATTCCATCCTCATTCGTCACCCGAAGAGCCCCTACCACATTTCCATTTCTATCGCTGGTAATGATGGAGCGCACTCCCACCCCCCCTCGATTAGTCTGGCGGTAATTCTCTACATGTGACCGTTTGCCAAAAGCATTCTCGCATACGACAAGGATCGATTCATCTCCATTCACAACTTCGCAACCCACAATGTAGTCGTTTTCACCTTTCAAGGTAGCCCCTTTTACTCCCCGTGCCGTTCGCCCCATCGGACGCACTTTACTTTCATCAAAGCGGACGGCCATTCCTTGATAAGTGAATAGCATGATCTGCTGCCCTGGCTTGACAAGACGCGCAGCAACCAGTTCATCCCCTTCATCGATATCAAGCGCCCATACACCTTTGCGGCGAGGATTGCTGAATTCAGTTAACAGCGATTTTTTCACTATGGCTTTCTTAGTGGCCATCAGAATGCACCCTTCGGCTTCAAAAGAGGAAACTCGCTGGATCGTGGCAATTTTTTCATCCGGTCTGATATCTTCAAGCAGGTTAACAAGCGGTTTGCCTTTGGATTTACGCCCAGTTTCAGGGATTTGCCACACTTTCAACCAATAGCATCGGCCTAAATTAGTGAAGATCAATAAATAGTCATGCGTCGTTGCAACGTACAGGCCTTTAATGACATCCTCTTCCCGTTTAAGCTGCATGCCTGAAACACCTTGCCCTCCGCGCCGCTGTTCCCGGAAAGTACTGACAGGCATCCGTTTAATGTAATCATCCTGAGAAATTGTAATGATGACGGGATCGTTGGCGATCAGATCTTCCATATTAACTTCGCTTTCGGCCGCAATAATCTGCGTGAGGCGTGGAGACTTATGATGCTTTTGAATATCAGATAATTCATCCCTAATAATATCTTTGACCATCGATTCGCTTGCAAGAACAGCACGGTAATAATCAATTTTTTTCAAAAGGTCCTGATACTCTTCATTAATTTTATCGTGCTCTAAGCCCGTCAATTGATACAGCCTTAAATCAAGGATTGCATTTGCCTGCTTTTCTGAAAATTCGAAGCGGTCGATCAATTGAATGCGCGCTTCGTCCCGGTTTTGACTTGCTCTGATCAACCTGACGACTTCATCCAGATGATCGATGGCCTTTAAATAACCTTCCAGAATATGGGCCCTGGCCTCCGCTTTATTTAATTCAAAGCGGGTGCGGCGACGGACAACCTCGATCCTGTGTTCAATCCAAACGGAGATCAGTTGTTTTACGTTCATAATACGGGGCAAACCCTTGTCCAGAGCAAGCATATTGCAACCAAAAGTGATCTGCAGATCGCTGAATTTATACAGCTGATTGATGATAACTTCAGGCATCTCCCCTTTTTTCAATTCGATCACCAGGCGCATTCCGTCTTTATCCGATTCATCCCGAAGATCGGATATTCCAGTAATGACTTTATCATTGATCAATTCGGCGATCCGTTCGATCAGGCGCGATTTGTTCACATTATAGGGAATTTCATCAATCACGAGGCGTGATCTTTCAGGATTGTCCTCCATCTCTTCAACGCGGATCACTCCACGGAGAATTACTTTTCCCCTGCCGGTATGAAAAGCCTCTTTGACTCCGCGGTAACCGCAAATGGTCCCGCCTGTAGGAAAATCGGGACCGGGCATTACTTGCATGATTTCGTCAACACTGGTCGTTGGATTATCAAGAAGCAATAACGTCGCTTTGATCAGCTCGATCAAATTATGGGGAGGAATATTAGTGGCCATCCCGACAGCAATTCCTGAAGAGCCGTTGCACAGCAAGTTAGGAAATTTGGAGGGAAAAACAGTTGGTTCAGTTTTCGTTTCATCATAGTTAGGAATCATTTCTACGGTATCTTTATCAAGATCGTCCATCAGCTGGATGGCCGCAGTCGTGAGACGCGCTTCAGTATAACGCATCGCAGCTGGCGGATCTCCGTCAACCGAACCAAAGTTTCCTTGTCCGTCCACCAGGTTGTAGCGCATCATCCATTTTTGGGCCATGCGGACCAAAGTAGGATAAATCACCGCTTCTCCATGGGGATGGTAATCTCCGGAAGTATCACCCGAGATCTTAGCACATTTACGGTGCTTGCCTCCGGGGGACAAATTAAGCTGTTTCATCGCATAAAGAATTCTACGCTGGGAAGGCTTTAAACCATCCCTCGCATCGGGTAGAGCGCGTGAAATAATCACAGACATAGAATAGCGAAGATAGCTTTCCTTCATTTCATCTTCTACGTTTCGCGGAATGATCACTTCATCTTTTGTATAGGACATATTCACCTCTGTTTAGGACGACTGCTACAAGCGGATCATTGCCGCACTAGTGCTCTGTAAATAAATTTTAACAACAATTTTCAACTTGAAGCTCCCGCGGTTGAACGATCGTACTACCCAATATGCAATATGGGGTAGATTACGATCGATTCAACCCCGGGGCTTTGAAGCTTAAAATAGTGCTTAAAACTTTGTTTAAAGTGCACTAGATATCTAAATTTTTAACGGATAATGCATGCTGCTCAATAAATGCCCGCCGTGGAGGAACATCTTCGCCCATCAGCATGGTAAACATATGGTCAGCTGCAATTAAATCTGGAAGCGTCACTCGAATGAGGGTTCGTTTCACAGGGTCCATTGTGGTTTCCCATAACTGATCGGCATTCATTTCACCAAGACCTTTATAGCGCTGGATCTCAATTCCTTTGCGTCCATTGATCCTGACAAAGTCGATCAATTCACGTAAAGTGTGAAAAGGGTGGTTTTTTCCCTGGTCTTCGACCAATTCTACTAATTGCCCATCTGTAATGAGATAATTGTTTATAATAAAACCGAAGGCGTCAAGTTTTGCCTGAATTTCTTCAAGCCCTCCCTCCTCATAAAGTTCTACAAAATGAAGGCGCGCAGGCTTGAATGTACGCATTTCAGTAGTTACCTCTGCTTCAGGAATCGAAGCGAGGGTTTCCTGATGCCTTTGACGTTGATTTTCTTCTTCCGATTGCCTTAAGGCCACGAATTCATCTTCGGAATAAGCAAATTGTGATCCTTGAACTAAGTTAACCTGAAAGCGGGGAAGCTCTCCTTTAGCATTTTTTAAAGCTAAAAATTCCCTGAAAGGTATCCCTTTTCGCTCTATTCTGAAAATGAAGTTTTCGATATTTAAAATAATCGAAACAAGCTGCTTCGTCTCTTCAGGAGATAAATAGTCTTCTCTGCCTTTAATTTTCATTTTAATATCGCTCAAGCCTAATTCGAGCAGATAATCATCCATTTCTTTTTCGGAATGAATATAACGGCTTGTTTTTTTGCGAGATACCCTATACAAGGGGGGCTGGGCGATATAAATGTATTCGTTTTCCACCAATGCAGGCATATGGCGATAAAAGAATGTTAGTAGAAGGGTACGAATATGAGAGCCGTCAACGTCAGCATCCGTCATAATGATTACTTTATGATAACGGAGCTTTTCGACGTTAAAGCTATCTTTTCCAATTCCACACCCCAATGCAGCCACCATTGTGCCTACTTCGGTATTTTGTAGGACTTTTTCCAAGCGGGCTTTTTCAACATTTAAAATTTTTCCACGAATAGGAAGAATAGCCTGAAAACGTCTGTCTCTGCCAGATTTAGCCGATCCTCCCGCAGAATCACCTTCCACGATGTAAATTTCACATAAGGCTGGATTTTTCTCCTGACAATCGGTCAACTTACCAGGCAAACGGGCGCTGTCTAAGGCTGATTTTCGCAATGTCAGCTCTCTGGCCTTACGGGCCGCTTCGCGAGCCTGTGCTGCGATGATCGATTTATCCCCAATTTGCTTTGCAATTCCAGGATTTTCATCTAAAAATATAGTAAGTTCTTCTCCGGTAATTTGCTGGACAACCGATCCTACATCGCTATTGCCTAAACGCTGCTTAGTCTGCCCCTCAAATTGCGGGTTGGCCACTTTGACTGAGATCACAGCTGTTAGACCTTCGCGCATATCCTCCCCTGTGATGGAGATCTTATCACTTTTTAAAAGGTTATGGCTTTTAATATAGCTGTTTAAAACGCGGGTTAGGGCTGTTGAAAACCCGGTGAGATGCGACCCCCCTTGCCGAGTGGGTATATTGTTTACATAAGAAAAAATCGTCTCGGTATACCCATCATTCCATTGCATCGCCACTTCAAATTCAATTGGTGCATCATCGCCCGGACGGACACCCTTGAAGTAAATCGGACTTAGAAAAAGGGGTTCCTTGTTTTCATTCAGATAGGAAACAAAAGAGCTGAGCCCCCCTTGATAGCAAAAATTGACATCTTCTTTATCCGAGTGTTTTTCATCCCGGAAAAAAATATTAATCCCTTTATTAAGAAACGCTAACTCACGAAAACGTTTGGCAAGAATATCATAATCAAATTCAGTAGTCGACATGATCTCGTCATCAGGCCAAAACCATACTTTGGTTCCCCGCTTGGTTGTCGTACCCACAACCCTGACCGGATGCACCACAAAACCTTTGGAAAATTCAATTTCATAAATTTTTTCCTGTTTAAAGACCTGCACGACCATTTTTTTAGAAAGTGCGTTTACGCAGGAAACCCCAACTCCATGAAGACCTCCCGAAACCTTATAGGTATCTTTATCGAACTTGCCCCCGGCGTGTAAAATCGTCATGACAACTTCAATCGCTGAAACATCCCTTCCTTGCTTGTGGGATTCCTTTTCATGTTTTTCGACTGGAATTCCCCTTCCGTTATCTTCAATGCTAAGGGAATTGTCTTTATGCAAAATAACGTCAATCGCGGAGCAATAGCCTGCCATTGCCTCATCAATGCAATTGTCAATGACTTCATAAACCAAATGGTGTAGTCCACCCGATCCCGTGTCCCCAATGTACATACCTGGGCGTTCTCGAACTGCTTGCAGCCCCTCCAGGACAGTGATCGAACTGGCCGTGTATTCTTTGATTTGAATCTTGGACTTATCTGTATGAAGTGTTTCCTGAGACATTCGCTTTCCTTAAAAATATTGTCATTGATCTCCTGCTTCAACCAATCCGAAAAAAAATCGTTTTAATATCGACATGAGGAAATTTTTGCCTAAGTTCGTTTAAAAGCCGTGGTTTATCATTTTGGCTTAACAAACTATAAAGAGTTGAATTTTTAACTTTTACTAACAGAATTCCTTCAGAAAAGGAAATTGCTTGCGCCATTGGGGCGAGCTTTGGACCGATAATATCAGGCCACATCGCTAAAATCAAGTCGGAACGTTGCTGATAAACCTGTCCGATCCGGGATAAAACGGCCGGCAGGAGATCATTCATCCGATGGGTCGTCAAACGAGTTCCGTCGTAAAAGCGAGGTGTCCTGGATCGAGGTTTATACACTGTTTTTCACCTTAAGATGACAGAGGGAAAGTTTTAACTTCTTCTTAGGAAAATTCGAGTTTATTATACCAGAAATGTGTCTGAGAGACAACAACTTTTATAAGAAACATGGCTAGGAAAACCCTAGCCATGCTAATGAGAAAGAGAAAAATTTAGAATGCCATTCCAACATCGATTGAAATGCTTTCAGAATGCCATTTCACGTGTTTCAATGGAATGCTTACAAAACATTTTGCTTCAACTTCGCCAAAAGATTCTTCTGCAACAAGGGCACGGTCATGGCCATTTTTAGCTTCAAACCACTGGAATCCGCCTCTAAGAGCGACAGACCAGCAATCACAGAACTCATATCTCACGCCGAAATCAAGCACAGAACCATGGGCTCTTTTTGAACGATGATGAAATCCGTCTGGCAAATCACGACGCAAATTCCAATTGGCTTTTGCATGGTAAGTAGCAAAGTGATATTCATAATCCAAGAATAAAGACCAAGCGCACATGAAACGGTAGTCAAGATCGAAACCGATAAATGGACCATTCCAGCGTGTGTGATAGCGGCTGTTTAAACTTCCATAGGAAGAATCGCTGCAATCGGAATAATCGCTATAAGTATAATCACTGCAGTGAGAACGTGGAGAATTACAAGTAACCTCAGTATCACAGAGCGTATCAAACCTAAGATTTCGATCTCTCAAATGCTGTCCTTTCCATGAATAACCAATTAAAGGCGCGATAGAGAAACTATCGTCGCATAGTTTAAATTGGTATCCGATTGCTATATCTGCATCGTATACATGGCCTCTGGTTTTAGCATGAGTACGGGAAAATTCGAAATCTGAACCTGTATCAAAGGTAAATGAATCAGAATCAGAATTTTTTCCACTATGGATCCAGCCGTAATCTCCATAAGCACGCAAGTAAATATTGTCACAAGTGACATATTCCCCTCTTGCTTCGATTTGCCATATTCTTAGGTTCTTCCATTTCAAATCTGAATGGATGCCGAACGGGGCAGAATTGTCACAAGTACTGGAGTCGCTGGAACCAAAAAGGTCCGCAGATGTTCTCCACTCTATTTTATCTCTACGATAACCAACGCCTATTTCTAAAGAAGAATCTGTTGCTTCGGGCCAAAAGGCATTAGCAGCAGAACAACTCAGAAGAGACGCCATAAGTGTCACAAGGATTTTGCGCATATATGTCCTCAAATGAATTTAATGGTTCAGGGATCTTTAAAACACACTCTAACAATTTTTTCAAGTATATACCATGTTCTAGTTAAAATTTCCTATTTCAACTGTGCTAAAGCCCCGGGTTGAGCGATAGCATAGTCCAAATGAGCAATTTGAACTAGAACATGGTATCAAGCAACATTAAAACGTGCATTCACAATTGGCTTTGGCAATTGGAACACTACGTCTTCATGTGTATAGACAATATCTTCCACCTCGTCCACTCCAAGCTCCATTAGACGGTGAATGCATCTTTGCACAATTTCTTCAGGAGTGGAGGCGCCGGCCGTCAGGCCAATTGTATGTTTATCTATCAGCCATTGAGGTTGAATTTCTTTTTCGTCATTGATTAAATAAGATTCGATTCCTCTTGTCGACCCAGCTTCTCTTAAGCGATTTGAATTTGAACTTTGAGGATCGCCAACAACCAAAATCAGATCAGTTAAATCAGTAATTTCGCGCAAGGCCATTTGACGATTAGTCGTTGCATAGCAAATGGAGGAGCTTGGCAAAGTTTCAATATGGGGATATTTGGCAATTAAAGCTTGAGTAATCTCTTTTACATCATCAAGACTTAAAGTTGTCTGGGTAATATAAAATAATTTTTCACCTGGGGAAAAATTTAAATTCGGAACATCATTAGGCGACTCTACAATGGTAGTCACATCGGGTGCTTCACCTGCCGTTCCGATAATCTCAACATGATCCCGATGCCCGATCAATATGATTTGATAGCCTTGAGAAGCAAAACGTTTTACAGCTGAATGGACACGAGTTACAAGGCCACATGTCGCATCAATTTCAATAAGCTGCCGTTGCTTGGACTGCTCCCTTACTGCTGGTGAAACCCCATGAGCAGAGTAAATCAGTCTGGCTCCAAATGGAACTTCATTAACTTCTTCAATAAAAATTGCACCCATCTCCTTTAGACGTGCGACAACATGACGATTGTGCACAATTTCATGCTTAACATAGATAGGGGCTCCCCATAATTCAAGGGCTCTTTCAACTGTATCAATTGCCCGTTCTACGCCGGCGCAAAAGCCACGTGGCTTGGATAGCAATAGCTTCATAGGCTTTTTAGGCTTCATAGATGACACACTCTCTAAAATTCAATGAACAGAGACATTACAAAAAAAAGGACTATTTAACAAGATGAATTATACCCAATTGAATTTAAAAATTGGGGTCCGTCAACCGCGGAGCTTTCACGCTAGTGCTCTTGTATTAGTCCAAATCCAATTTTTGAGTTCAATTGGTATAGTGAAAGTTTACACACTATTTTCGCTATTAATTTTTTCTTTTACATGTTTAATCAAACCAATGCAAGAATCTTCTAACATATCAAGAACAAAGTTAAAAGCCCCCCCAACCTGATAATAAGGATCGGGAATTTCTTTTCCTTTATAAACGGAACTAAATTCTGTCATTAGCATTAATTTCGCCTTAAATTCAGGTTTGTCTGCATAAGGATAAAGAAATTGAAGAACTTCTTTATCTGCAACTAAAATATAATCATATTGTTCAAAAAATTTTTTTTGAAATAGTTGTGCTTTGCTTGTTAGCTCTATACCACGTGCCTGAGAAGCTTCCCTCATGCGTTGGTCCGGCAATTTTCCTATATGCCAATCCCCTACACCGCAGCTTTTCACTTGAAAAATTAAATCCTTTTCATTTTGAGCCAAATTTTTTAGAACTCCTTCTGCTGCGGGAGAACGGCAAATGTTACCAAGGCAAACAAACATTACATTCACAGTTTTTGTCATATATTCCACTTCTTAAATATTAAACGCTTGGCGAGCAAGCTGCATATTCGGCTAAATATTAAATTTGTTTTAAGAACCTGTTCAATATCTATGATACAGAGCTTTGCTGCACAAATCATCCGATCGAAGATTTTGACCAGGTTTTAAGAAAATTGCACATCGGTTGCGCATCTAAAACCGTAAGTTCCATTCACAGTTCCGGGATTATTTCGATGGCGTCTTGAACAGCGTAAATCTTCTTTTAAACTTTTCCAACACCCTCCTCTTAGCACTCGATAAACGCCCTGTAAAGGCCCCTGTGGGTTATCCGGTTCCTGTATTGACACTTCGTAATAATTATATCCATACCAGTCATGGCACCATTCATAGACATTCCCTGCAATATCATAAAGGCCACATCCATTCGGCACATAGCTCATTACCGGGGTAGTGTCAGAACTAAAAAAATTGGCTTGAGTTTTTTCTATATCATCACCAGTTGGATATAAGGCATTTTCAGCGCCTCCTCTAGAAGCAATTTCCCACTCAGCCTCAGTTGGAAGCCGCTTTCCAACCCATTTTGCATAAGCCACTGCGCCGTACCAGGTAACTCCCACAACGGGATGTTTGGAATAGCCAGATTCTATACTCAATTTACCAGCGCTTCTTTTAATCCTTGAATCACGCAAACGAATAATATCATTGTGATTGTTGTCCTTTTCCCCTCCCATTACTTCCAAAAAACGAACAAACTGTTCATTCGTGATAGGATGGATATCAATTGCAAAACTGAGCAGGGAGATCTGATGGCGGGGCATTTCATCTCTGTTTCCATCTTGGCTGCCGCGGAAAAATATTCCACCATGAATGACGGCCATATCTGTCAAGATAGGTTTAATATTAGAAACATCTTTTCGCTCTGGGTTATAGACCTTTACAGCGGAATTGATTTGAAAAATGGCTGCTGGATCGGGATCGGTATGGGGACGCTCAAGCAAGGGATGATGCAGCACTGGCTTCAGGGTAGTTGCCGCTTCTTCAACTTCCTGTCTGCAAACTTCTTTGACCAAGGCTAAAGCAACCTCTACTTTTTCAATGGAAGGAGGGGGTGCCGGGATTTCAACAATGCTTTTTTCCGCCAGCAAAGATGGCGTGTAATCAAATTGGGCCTGTAAAGGCTGGGCAAGGCGGGAGGCAGGCGATTCAATTTGATAAGTAGCTTTCAAGGCCTCGCATAAAGAAGAAGGGCGTTTGGCGGGGCTTGACTGAAGACAATTTTGTAAAAGCGTATCCCATTGATAGCGAAGCAGACCTCTATTTGAAGGCATCTCAAAAATGCCATCAGGCAATTCTTTCATCAACAAATAATAAGCAAGTACGCCAAATGCATAAACATCCGCTTTTGCATCCACAGAATGTGCTAAATCCAAACGTTTTTGTTCTGGGGCTAAAAAAGCATAGCTTTGAAGAAAGGAAGCATGCAAAGGAATGAGCTTTTGAGATTCGATTGGCGGGCTTGGATAAGGATCAAGCCCAGCTTTCTGCCACAGGCCCGGTAAACCTATGCCCAGAGCTTCAGCAACATTTTTATAAATACGGGTTAAAACAGCCCCCGATCCGATGATCCATGAAAGCCCAAAATCAGATAAAAAAATTTCAACGCTGCTACCCTGCTTTTTTTTCCCGACTAAAATATTATTTAACTTTAAACCAAAATGAGATAATACTTTTATCCCATTTTTTTTAGTGTGTGCATAATCTAATGATTCTGCAACTTGCCTTAATATATCAGCCACCTCCTCCTCTTCAAGGGGTCGCCCTAAGCTCATTAAATATTGGGCTAAATTGGTAGTTTCACCTACTTGGTCAACAATGCAATCCGTTACAATGAAATAAGTACCTTGATAAAATGAAATATTATGGGTTTTGACTATATTTGGGTGATCGAGGGAAGCTATTAAACTAATATCTTCTTGAAAACGCTGAATAAAGGCGCGATCCGTAGAAAGTTCTTCAGGCAGGACTTTAAGGATGTACTGCCGTTTCATAAAGCGGTGCTCAGCTAAATAAACCATCCCCAATGTTCCTTGGCCCACAGGTTTAATGATTAAATAATCGCCTAAAATGCGCTGCTCCATGCTGATCCCTTTTTTTCTTTGCGATGAAGATAACCTCTTTTTAGATTATTTTCAAAGCCCTATATGCAGAAGAAATTGTTTTATTAAATTAAGAATTAAATTTATTAAATTTATACCCAAGTGAACTCAAAAATTGGATTTGGACTAGCTTGAAAGCTCCCGCGGTTGACGGATCTAAAAAGACCCCATATTATAATATTGGGTCGTTTTAGATACGCCAACCCCGGGGCTTTGAAGCAGTCCAAATTTCCAATTTTTGAATTCATTTGGGTATAACAAGAAGTATAAGCAAACTTTGCAGTATTTACGCCTTATTTTTATTGAATTTTATCTGCTTGGGTGGTTAACGCCTATTGAATGGGCAGTGATAGAATAATATCTATCTTCACCCAGCTATCCTGTAATACTTTAAAATGCAGGTAAACCAATTTATATCGTTTATGCAGCTCTATTTAAAAACGATGATGTTCTTGAAAAACAATCTGTTTTAAGGCATTATACCCTGATTCTGCAGTCTTTCAGGCTCAGAGCCCCTTTATAAACTCAGCCTACGCAATAGGAGCAGATGGATAAGCAAATCTTATGAATCTCAGTTAAGTTCAAAAATGCTACGCAATATTAGTAAAATATTGCTGTGCTTTTGGAATTAATTGATTTTTAAAATTCCTTGCTTCTTCATTTTGCTCTTTTTGCGTAAGGTGAGTTATAAAGAACAATTGACCAGTTATTCAATTTTAAGATCTACAGGAGCTAATTCCACATGCGCCGATCAATTTGTTACTGTGATCCTGCTTACGCATTAGCAGGCGAATCCAAAACATGGAAGTTTATTTATACTGCCTCTGTGGCTTTGCCTAAAGGAACAAAATTAAAATTTGATCTTCAGTCTAAAGGAAGGGAAATTGACTGGGAAATTCCTAGTGCAAATTTAAAGAAACCCGGTGGCGTCATTTATGCCTTGCTGAAAAACGGTAAAATTTTACAGGCCATAGAAATTGAAGTTCCCGATAGCTTTACACCGCAATATGAATTCACTTTACCCTCAATTTTGGAACCAGGCAGTCATTTTGTGATCATTGTCGGCTCTAAAGATACTGAAGCGGGGAAAAAAGCGACAGGTTCGATACGTGCTCAAACAACCGCTCAACGCCGACGATCCTTTTTACTTTATATCGATCCAACTGGAAAGGGGAATTTCGAAGAACCTGAAATTTTTTCCCTCGATGTGCGAGGAGGAGATTTGGCCAATATCCGGATTTTGACCCCTTCTTTTGTAGCCAAAAATAAGCGTTTTGACGTGGTTGTCCGCTTTGAAGATGAATTCGGCAATTTAACGAACAATGCTCCTGATGAGACTTTAATCGAACTTTCTCATGAACATTTACGCGAAAATTTAAATTGGAAATTATTTGTTCCAGAAACCGGGTTTATATCTCTTCCTAATCTCTATTTTAATGAAGAAGGGGTCTATACGATCCAACTTTTGAATACTAATACTAAACAGATATTCCGCTCCTCCCCTATCCAATGCTTCCCTGATAATAACCGGCATCTGTTTTGGGGACTTCTTCATGGCGAATCTGACCGTTTTGATTCGACTGAAAATATTGAAAGCTGCATTCGTCATTTTAGAGATGATAAAGCTTACAATTTTTATGGCTCATCCCCCTACGAAAGCTTCGATGAGACATCCAATGAAACATGGAAGCACATTTCTCAAAATATTGTTGATTTTGATGAAGATGAACGCTTTACGACCTTTTTAGGTTTTCAGTGGGCCGGAGAAAGTAAAAGCGAGGGTGCAAGGGTGTTTGTTTATTCAAAAGAAAATAAGCCATTACTTCGGAAAAAAGATTTAAAAAGTAATACCCTTAAAAAAATCTATAAAAGCTTTTCACCTAAAGAAGCTATTGCAATACCCACTTTCACTATGGGAAAAGGCATTGAATATAATTTTGAGAACTTTGATCCTGACTTTGAGCGAGTGGTAGAAATTTATAATGCATGGGGCTCCTCTGAAATGACAAAAAAGGAAGGGAACCTCCGCCCGATTAAGGGTGGCACATTAGGCATCCAGGAAAGTGCAGAAGGTTCGATACAGAAAGCTCTTCAGCGAAATTTTCGTTTTGGATTTGTTGCAGGAGGATTGGACGACCGTGGAATCTATGGAGACCTTTATGACAGTGACCAAGAGCAATACTCTCCTGGATTAACAGCGATCATTGCTCCAACCCACTCTCGGGATGCTTTAATCGAGGCCCTTTACCAACGATCTTGTTACGGCACTACGGGAGAACGGATTATCGTAGGTCTATATTTAGCAGGCGTTTCTATGGGTAAGGAGATCAGCACTGCAGACAAGCCTGGGCTAGTTGTGAATAGGCATTTATCAGGGTATATCGCCGGGACAACCAAGCTTAAGGCTATAGAACTAATCCGTAATGGAAAAGTAATAAAAGTATTTGAACCTCAGGATTATCATTGTGATTTTACCTATGATGATCTATCTCCGCTTGAGCAAGTTTGTATTGATGCAAAAGATAAAAAACCTCCTTTTTGCTACTATTATTTAAGGGTCCTTCAAGACGACGGCCATATGGCATGGAGTTCTCCAATTTGGGTCGATTATATTCCTTTATCCTCACTCCCCAAAACGCAAAATAAAAAAGGGATAGTAAAACCCCTTCCTCAAAAAAAACTCATTGAGAATGATTTTTCAGAAGATGAAGAAGAAGAGGATGATTTTGAAGATTTTGAGGAGTAAAAACTAAGAAAAAGGGACAAAGGTGTAAAAATTAAATTTTGGGATAAAACCGCAATTGCACTTTTGTTTATACCTGAGTTGAATTCCAATTTTGGAATTCTACTCGGGTATATAGAGAAATAGCTTATTTAGATGGCTCCCAAAGCTCAATGACTTATTAAATAAGTTTTTTTAAACCCATTCAAAGATTGCACACTTTCAATGGCTTTGCTATCATTTGCCAAAAAAATAATTAAGCTACTTGCATAATAGGAGAAAGCGTGCCATCTAATTTATTTCTGATTTTAGTAATAGCTTTTGTAGTCATTGTAATCGCAATTGCCGGTTTAGCCATTGGATGGCTGATTAAGGGAAAAACCAAAATCGATCCTACAGAGCAGCCTAAGGATGCTTGCAATTCAAACGGCCCATGCTGTCCATGTTCTAAGGATATACCAAAATAAGAGTTAGGTCTAATATTGGCATACAATAAAAACCACCCTGAAACAATCCAAGCCCTGTTTAATAGCATTGCTAAACCATACGACCGGACAAATGCCATACTTTCACTCTTTCTTCACAAACGATGGAATTCCGAACTTGTACGTCAGGTTCAATCTAATCAATCTTTTCAATCTATTTTGGATCTTTGCGCAGGTACAGGTGATATAGCATTTGCTTATTTAAAAAATCTAAAGGTTCCTTGTCAGGCTATTTTGGTCGATTTTTCGTCGGAAATGCTCGCATGTGCTAAAGAAAAAGGAAAGCATTGGGAAGATTCGATTCATACACTCCAATATGTTCAGGCAGATGTGCAGCAGCTTCCATTCAGCGATCAGTCAATTGATTGCGCCACAATGGCTTATGGCATAAGAAATGTTCACCACCCTTTAAAATGCCTGCAAGAAGTATTTAGAATCTTAAGACCAGGGGGGTGCTTTGGTGTGCTTGAATTGACACGGCCACAAAACCGCCTTCTCAAAGCGGGACATCAGCTTTATCTTAAATTTCTTTTGCCGCTTTTAGGAAAATTTTTAACCACAAATGAAAATGCTTATCAATATTTGCAACAAAGCATTCATACTTTTATCCCTTCATCGGAATTAGAAAACTTGATTAAAGTTGCCGGCTTTTCAAAAACAAAACGCATCTCATTAACTGGCGGGGTTGCTACTATTATTACTGGATACAAACCGAGAAGTTAAATGAACGATATGCTGCTCCCCTACAGCAAAGATATATTAGTACCTTTTCATTTTGTCGATGGGGCAGGTGTGATTTTTTTTGGCCATGTTTTCACCTTAGCCCACCAGGTTTTTGAAACATTTGTCATTGAAAAACTCCTATGCCCTTGGCAAAAGTGGTTTAATAATCCCGATTGGATCGTCCCGATAAAATCAGCTGAAGCTTCTTATCAAGCCCCTATTCTGGGTGGTAAAACATGCAAAATAGAACTGTTGGTAACAGAAATGAGGAATACTTCATTTTCAGTTTCTTATTACTTAATTCAAAATGAGCAGCTGCGCTGTACCGTCAAAACAGTACATGTTTTTTGTGATCGACAAACTCAAAAAAAATGTTCCATCCCTAGTCATTTTGTTCATTTGATTGAAAAATTTCTATCCTAAACCAACTTGAGCCAAATAAAACTTATTAAATTGTATATATTCCTTTTTACGTAAATTTCATTTTTTACAAGCCTTTTTTTAAAAATAAACAAAAATAATATAATATTTTTAAATTTTTTAATATAAATATTCTATTCTAAAATATTTGTGTTATAATTAATTTAGAATTTAGTAATTTAACTAATGAGGGTGATTATGGAAATATCCAAAATTAATATAAACCCTGTAGACATTAAAACAATTAAAGAATTTAACGCAATAAAATTAGATTATCAAAATAAAATAACTCATCTTTCAAAAAACTCAAACACAATTAATAATAGTTTTTTAACTAATGCATACTCTGCTATTCAGGATATCAACCGTGATTTTATAACAAAATTGCACGAATTGGATTCGCTCTATTTAGAAGCAATAGACCGTACAGTTCATATAACTAGACGTTCGACCCCAAGCCTTACTGAAAAGGAAATTAACGATATTTCTAAAGAGCACTCAAAATTAAGAAAAAAATTCGATGAAAAAATAGAGAAATGGAACGTTGTCGAAAAAAAACTTTTAAATTCATCCGATGAAAAAATATTGTATGGTTGGATGGCAAAAGCTGCCTATATGAATCAAGTAAAAAAAGACAAAATTTTACATACTGGGGCTGGGGATTATCGAACAGTCTCAGTTATTAAAAATGTGGAAGGTTTAAGGGCTGTGAGCTTTATACCTGTCAACAAGGACGGCACACTTGATGAAAATAGACGTCCTATTCTTTCCTTTAGAGGGACTAATCCCTCTAATATGAAACACCTCAACGATGATTTGCAACATAGTATAGGCGATCTTTCATTTTCTCATAGTAAAAATGAGATCGAAGAACAATTAAATTTTTTAAAGGATTTATGCAACAACAAGGGTTGTGTCACTGTAGGACATAGCTTAGGAGGTGCCCTCGCTCAGCGGGCAACTGCTGAATTTGCTGGGGAAGGTCTGGTTGCAGAGGCCTTTTATTATAATTCACCTGGGGTTGGTGATGATATTGTCAATCAATATAATGATAATACAGCTGGAAAAAATAAACCAAAGATTGTCGATATTCATCATCATGCTGATATTATTCAGCGCTTCGGCGGTGCCCGTCTTCCAACAGAAAATTCATTAGTTATTGATACACCTAGCAAAATTTCAAAGCTAGCCGCTCATAAACTGAATAACCTGTTGGATAATCTAGAAAATGTGGGCAAGCTTAATAAACTTAATGATTATAAGGGCAGGTTTGATTCGCTTAGAAATCGGGCAAAACATTTCATTTTAGAAACGGGACGTGCAATAACTTCCCCCCTACTCAGAGGAATATTAAAATTAGGTGCTGTAATAAAAGAAACAATGCCAAATATTAAAAGTTTTTTTGGCGATCTACGTGGGCAGCAAATCGAAATGATAAAATTAAGAATGAAATTAAAAAAAGAAGAAATATAATAAAAACGCTTTATTAATTATCTAATTTCTATGAAACAGGATGAGAAGTGTTATGCCTTCTCCTGTAGTCTAATCTGCTTAAGCTATCCTGTCTATACTATGTACTGTTTTATTTTTTTGATTCCCATCTATTAAAATGAGATTTAAGTTTACGTCATTTTAACATTAAACTTATTCAAATTTAACTTATTTAAATTAAAATAAATACATATAATAATAAAAGGAGTTTATATGCAGTTACATTTATCAAATGCGGACTTAACCCAAAATTTAAACTCGCACTTTCTTGTTTTGAAAAATGATTATTTAAATAAAGTTCATTCATCCGAAATCAACCAGAAAGAAATTAATGAAAAAATTAAGGACATTAATCATGATTTTCTCTCAAAACTTACCGAAACAGATCCTTTATTCATTGAAGTAATAAACAAAACCATTCACAAGAAAGGGCTCACGCATTTTAAATTTACCGATAAGGTAATTACTGATATCTCAAAAGTACATTCAAAATTAAAAAAACAAATCGATGATAAAATTGAAAAATGGAGTTATGTAAAAGAAAAACTCGAAGCTGCGACCGATGAAAAAGTGCTTTACGGTTGGATGGCAAAGGCTGCTTATCAAAGCCAAGTAAAGGAAGGCTCCGTAATAAAAACAGGTGCTGGATATTACAAAGCAGTCAAAGTGCTTAAGAATGACCAGGGATTAAGGGCCGTTTGCTTTTTACCAGTGAATGAAAATGGTACAATTGACGAAAATGATAAAAGACCTCCTGTTCTTTCTTTCAGAGGTACTAATCCATCCAATGAAAAACATCTCAGTGATGATTTACAAAGCACCATAGGAATGCGTTCATTTTTAGCGAGTAAAAATGAAATTGGATCAGTTTTAAACTATTTAAACGATCAGTGCGATAAAAGATGCATTGTCGTCGGTCATAGTTTGGGTGGAGCCCTTACGCAACAAGCCGTGGCTGAATTTGCAGGAGATAACGTCATTGAGGCAGCTTATTTCTATAATTCGCCAGGCGTGGGGATGGGAATAGTGAATAAATATGTTCAAAATACAGAGAGTTTGGAAACAAAACCTAAGCTTTTCGACATTCATCACCACATTGACATTGTGTATCGATTTGGGGGTGCTCATCTTCCGGCAGATGAAATGTTAGTTTTGGATACGCAAAGTAAAATTTCAAAGCTTGCTGCGCATAAATTAAATAATCTAATTGAAGGTTTAGAAAATCTTGGCGATCATTTTAAACTAAACAATTATACAGAACGACGTAATTCGCTTAGAAATAGGGTAAAGCATTTTGTTTTAGAGGCCGGGCGCACAATTACTTCGCCCTTTCTAAGAGGCATGATAAAAGTCGTTTCTGCAATAAAAACTGTGCTGCCTAGCATAAGAAGATTTTTTAGCGATTGGAGAAGTGGCCAAGTGGATACTCTACATGCAGGTTTGACCGCCACGAAGTAAATCTAAGATTTATACCCAAGCAATTCAATTTTGAATTCACTTGGGGATATATTCCGAAAGTATTTTAATTAATTCAGGCCTTGATACCTTAGATAAAGGCGAGCGGGGAATAGAGGGGATAAGGCAAACTTGCCTTATCTCTTCAAATGGAAGCACGCTGGCTTGAAAGCGTTCGATGGCTAATTTGAAACCTGTGGACTGTTCTTCAGATGCAATGGCCAGGATTAGCCTTTGACCTAAACGGGCATCTGGCATTGAAACTAGAGCATAATCTTCTTTACAGTCCGATTGCATGTATAAAGCACTAAACAGAGCTTCCAGACGGGCCATATCCACATTTTCCCCTCCAATTTTTACTAAGCCGTCCAACCTTCCCAAAATAGCGATAAAGCCGCTATTCACCTCTCCCCTGTCTTCACTTTGAAACCATCCATTGACCTTCGGGTCTTTCAGATAAATTTCCTCCTTTTCAAAAATAGCATATGCACTTAAAAGCGACGAACTTTTAATCCTTAAGCGCCCTTCTTCGCTTTTAACGTCTGCATGATTTAATATTTTCAAAACAGGCGCGCTATCTTTATTTTCCCAAGAACCTAAAATTGCTGTTGCTACTGATGAAGCGCACTCTGTCAATCCATAACTTGGCAGGATGGGCCAGCCTAAATCGACTGCCTTTTTATATAGTTCAGGGATTAATGCGCCCCCTCCAATAATAACAGCCCGCAAAGTCGTTGGGGGCGGCCTTCCTAATAAAGCGAGATCATAAAGCTGAGCAGGCACAAGTGACGTTAATGTTGCATTTGTATTTTCTAAACATGTAAAAAATTCACACCCTTTCCATTTGCCTGGCCGAGCAAGCCTGTAATCTATTAAAGTAGCCCCGCTTAAATAAGCTCTGGACCAAATACCCAAACCGCCTACATGAAAATCTGGGAGGGCCTTTAACCAGATATCAGTCGAATTTGAATCAAGATGTTGATTTACGCCTTCAGCTGAAGCCAATAAAGCTTTTTTAGATAAGCCCACCCATTTTTGCACGGTGGAACCCGATGTGGCAAACCAGATATGCCCTTTTAAATCTGAAGCAACCTCAAGCAATTTTTGATAATGGTCCTTTTTTTCTTGTGAATAGGCCGGATTGCAAAGCACATAAGATTGTGTATCAGACCAGTTGATCATAGCCTGTAAACACAGCCAATGGATAATAAAATAGAGAAAATAAATAAAAGCATGATGCATTTACCAAATGATTCATGATAAGATGAACCTTGTTTCGTCCGCCAAATTGTTTGAATGTTCAAGCATGCGATTGGCAAAGCTATAAGCGGAAAAAATGCCAGCCACGGTTTGCCAGCGGCAAGCCAAAGCAAGCCAATAAAAAAGGGGGCCAGGCTAAAAAAAGTAATCTCCCATTGTGCAAATGAAAATCCAAATTTAACGGCCAAAGTTTTTTTATTGGCTTTCGCGTCGCTAGCAATATCCCGAATGTTATTAACTGCGTTAGGGATCATGGCCAAAAATCCCATTTGAGCGGCTGCAATAAAACAGGTAGAAGTGAGATAACCGGTTTGAAGATAAAAAAGTGCGGGCACAGCGATCAATCCATAGAAAACAAAAATAAAGGGTTCACCTAAGCCATAATAGGCGAAGGGAAAAGGCCCGCCAGTATAAAGGTAACCGCATATAATTGAAAAACTTAATATGAAGAAAAACGGCCATCCTCCAGCCAGCATTAAAGGGATTCCTAATAAAATAGCTAAAGCAAAGCAAAAAACTCCCCCTTTAAGTACCTGCTCAAAAGACAAATTACCTGACTGGGTCATCCTTTGAGGTCCTACTCTGTCTGAATTATCGGCCCCCTTTTGAAAATCCAATGCATCGTTGATTAAATTTGTTCCTGATTGAATGAATACAAGACTTAAAAAAGCCAA
The DNA here is from genome assembly GCA_013695355.1 of Candidatus Protochlamydia sp. Lineage (GTDB taxonomy): Bacteria > Chlamydiota > Chlamydiia > Chlamydiales > Parachlamydiaceae > Protochlamydia. Next base: position 17,254 of record JACDAQ010000045.1, on the reverse strand, counting down.
AACAGCCAGAACCCAATCAATTTTTACTTTTTCAGCTTGCGCCAGCATTGTTCCTACTAAAATAGGGGCTAAGCAAATGGGAAGGGTGCGGGGCCTGGCAGCCAAAAACCAGGGCTTTAATTGCATTATTTCTTGCTTGATCGTCATCAATTTCACGGCTCCTTGTACACTAAGGTAAACGGGGAAATTGATTAAAATCGGGCTTTCTTTTTTCTAAAAAGGCTGTTTTCCCTTCCTGAGCTTCTTCGGTCATGTAATAGAGAAGCGTAGCATTGCCAGCCAGGTCCATAAGTCCAATTTGCCCATCACAATCGGCGTTTAAAGCAGCTTTAAGGCATCGAAGCGATAAAGGTGAATTTTGCAAAATTTCTCTACACCAGGCAAGGGTCTCTTTTTCCAATTGGTCCAGAGGAACTATGCAATTAATCAATCCCATCTCCAAGGCTTGTACCGCATTATATTGCCTGCATAAAAACCAAATTTCCCGTGCTTTTTTTTGTCCCACAATGCGGGCGAGATAGCTGCTGCCTAACCCTCCATCAAAGGAGCCAACCTTAGGACCTACCTGTCCAAAGCGTGCATTTTCAGCTGCAATTGTTAGATCGCAAACTAAATGCAACACATGCCCTCCCCCAATCGCATAACCTGCTACCATTGCAATCACAGGTTTTGGCAACGCTCGAATTTGTTTTTGCAGATCAAGCACGTTAAGTCGTGAAATGCCATCTCTTCCAACATATCCCTCACCTCCCCTGACCCTCTGATCACCACCTGAACAAAAAGCAGCCGTCCCTTCCCCAGTCAGAATAATAACACCGATTGAGGGATCGTTTCGGGAATATTCAAATGCCTCGATCATTTCCTGCACTGTTTCAGGACGAAAAGCGTTCCGGACTTCGGGACGGTTGATAGTAATTTTGGCAATCCCGTCTTCGGTTTTTTCAAATTTAATATCTTCAAAAGTTTTAACGGGGGTCCAAATGGATGCAGCTAACATAAGATTTCCTTACCAGTAATTATAAAAGGAAATTGTATAAATGAGTAGGGATTATTGGTAAAGCAAAGAGTAGTAAAAGCATGGCAAAGGCTTTCAAAAATTAAAAATTATTAATTTAATTTAAGGCTTTTGTAAAGAAATATTAATATACTTAGCGTTGACTTAAACACAAAATTTATCTATTATTTAACTGTAATTAAAACATAAAGGATTTTAAGTGATTTCAAATTCAATACAAAATTTTATCTCTGATACTCCTCTTGTTGATGGAAGAGAAAAAATTAAAAATATAGGGACGCGCATTTGTCAGGCGACATCTACCGTTTACCTCACTGCACGCGTGGCCCACCATGTTTGCAAAGAAACTGTCAATAGCCCTGGCCGTGTCGCCACAATGCTTACAGCTGGTGCTGTAGGTTTAAATTCTCTATGGAACGGCGATATATTTACCGGTGGAATTTGTGCCACTGCGGCTTATTGTGAAGCAAAAAATGTTTTTGGAACAAAGAACAACAAATCTGAAGTCGTACGGCTCATTAGCGATGCGAGATCAGGTATTGAGATGATCCAAACTTTAGAAGAAGAGAATAAACAATCTTTTAAGATTATTGATTTTAACCTTGATCTTGTAAGTCAAAATATCACTGATTTAACGAATCAATTAAATGATATTAAAGCTATAGCCTCAAATAATTGCAAAGAGCTTGAAATACAAAAAAATATTGCAGCAGTTTTGCATCAGGAAGCAAATGAATTGTTTGCCCAGGCTCAAGCCAAGCTAAAAGACAGCCAAGCTTCTATTTGCGAAGCTCACCACAATTTCCAACAGGTCGTTCAAGATTTAAGCCAACTTGTCAAAAGTGCTGAATCTATCGATGAAAATGTTGCGGAAGAACTAAGCGCTTTTGTTAAATCAACCAAAAACATCCATAAACGCTGCCTTGAAGCGACGTCGACTTTAGACAAAGCAAATCCTCAGTTAAACGAAGGGATGGAGCTCTTGAACCAGGCTTTGTCGAAAAAAAATATGGCGACTTTGGAGGCAGGCAAGGCCATTGAAATGGGAAAATACCATGCCGAAAGAATTATAGCCCAGGCGACCATCGAGAAAGATTATCAACAAGGAATCAATGTTGTTAAGAAGGAATTTGCAGAGATCAAACAGCGAAACTCTGAAATAGAAGGGATGTTGAATGAGGCGGCTGAAAATTTGAAAGAGGCTCAAGCGCTCGAGGAACAATCCTGGGGAACAGCGTCTATCATTTTAGGCGGAGGAGTTGGGGCTATTCTTGGCACAGCGACATTTGGAACTCCCGGTACATTTGCAGGGGTTGCAGCAGGTGCAAAGGCTTATCATGATCGTAATTCAATAGCAGAACTCATTATGGGGGCGGACCCTCTTCCGGTACCTCCGACACCAACACTCAAAAATCCTGTTACTTTTGAATTCAATGCACATTCAACAGGTTTTTGGGGCCGTTATATTTGTAATCGCGCCTCACAAACAGCCGGACAAGTGACCATCCAGCTAGGCAACGAAGAATCTGTTTCTTATTCGTTTAATTTAAATGATACGAAAAGGACCCGCAGCCCCATTTGCCAAAATGATCTTGTCGATTTAGGCAAGCGTTTAACAGAGCAGCTGAGAGCAGGTTTGATTACTCCAGAATTTTGCCAGGATATTCTGACAAAATTGGAAGACATTCAGATTGATCGTGGAGATCAGCATTCTGCAACTAAAGGTTTTTTGAGAAAAGATACCCCTTCAAGCAAGTTCCTTTGGAGGATAGCTAGAAGCATTCAAACTGAAGTGTAAGTATTTAACCAAAGTTAATCTCTGTAAGAACCAGTTCAAAATCTTAGAACCTGTTCAAAATTTTCGATCGGATGATTTTAACAAGTTCTAAGGAAATGAGCTGTAAGGCGCTAGGTGCAAAAGAGAGTTGTCTTTAAACTTAGCGCCTTTTGCATATATTATAAAATTTTTTGCAGGAAACTCTCGATGGCTTTACGAAAAAGCTCAGGTTGAGCCCAAGGGGCGCGATGCCCGGCTTCCTTAAGTACCACGGTACAAGAGAAGGGATGCTTAAAATTCATGATGCCCCCCGCTTCTATAAGCTTGCGGTCTTTTTCACCAATGACCCATAAAATTGGCATTGGAAGTTCTTCAATTTTATGGCGCAAATCTTCCTGTCTCCCCAAAGAAAAACTATCTAAACAATCACTCAGATACCGACGACAACAATCTCCTTCGGGTCGAATAAAAGAAAATGAATCATGTTTGAAGACTTCCTGCGCTTCCCAGGCCTGCATTAAACCATCCCACCGCTCTTCCTTAAAACGCTTAGCCCAGTACAGGTCCTTCATCAATCGCTCATTTCTTATTTCACTAGAAATAAGACCCGGATGAGCTGAAATGATAATTCCTCCTTTCCATAAAAAAGGCTTTTGAATTAAAGCATGCAGGCCTAAACGCCCTCCTAATGAATAACCCATTAAAATGGGATTAGCCTGTTTTTTACTTTCTACGAAAGCATTAAAACCAGCTGCCCACTCATTAAAATTATTTGACGAAAATTGATCAGTTTTTACAGGCGTTAAATCAAAATTAAATGGGTCCCAGTCATGAATTGAGCCTAAAAAACCTGGGACAGCATATACGTTTGAATTTCTCATATTAATCTAAGCTTTTCGAGAAAACGTCGTGTAGCCTCCGAATCTGGTATTAACTCGATCAACCTTCCCCCTTGACTTTTTGAAATAGAAGGAACAGTCTCCCAACGCTCATACGACCATTTCCAAAAATCAGCCAAAGGCTTAAAGCTAAGGTCATGCTGATTTCGAAAATTTTGATGGGCAAACATCCGGCCAAAAATTTGCCCTCCCCCATTATTCACTATCACCAAATTAGCCTTTAAAGGTGGTAGTTGAGGCAAAATCCATGGGGCAACTAAATCATAAAGCGCTGTTAGATCTCCTAAAATGGCCCAATTTTCCTGTTCGGGAGAGCAGTATCCTAAAAAAGTGGCTATTTGCCCGTCAATTCCATTGGCTCCTCGATTAACCGCCACTTGAGGATGGGGTAGCAACCGGGTGGCTGCCTGGTCCCATTCCCGAATCGGCAGACTATTACCTAAATAAATTTTTGCGGCCGTGGGGATTTGCTTTGAAAGAGCATGAATCAGGCTCTGTTCTGCAAGCGGTTCCTCCTCAAATAATTGCAAAAGATCTTCCCAGCAGCGTTGATCCTTTTCAAGCCATGAATGAAAAGGAAATATTTTCTTCCTTAACCTGGCAGCAGCCGTTCGAGCTAGCAGTGTGCTGCAAGAATTTGAAGCCATCCTAGCGATAGAAGATAAGCTCTCTTGATAAGTAACGGTTTTCGACCCAAGCTCCTCTACTTCTTCAATGTCCCATTCGAAATTTTCATTTAGGTGGCTGAAAAAAGAGGCGGGAGACTGGTGAACCACCCCCGCACAGCTCAAGCCAGAAAAGGGGTGTTGGCTTACCGAACATACCCTTACCCTCCCTTCTTCCAAATCACGCCATAAACGTGCGGTCGGGATCCCTCCTATCCTTAAAACTCCATCAATAGGGTAGCCGCCTTGCGCAGAATATTCCCAAATTTTTTCAACGGATTTAACTTCAAGTGATTTTAAAAGCGGATTTTCTCTCAAACCAGACTGGGATTCCAAATAAACAGGGGCTTGATAGCGAAGCAAGAATGAAATGATGCTCTCTTTAGATTCCTGCTCCAGCTCTCCAACGATTACAAGAGGAAAATCAACGCTCTCAATAAAAAGATCAAATTCATGTACAGAATTTTCACTTCCAAATGATTGCTTTTTTGGGGATTTGCTCGGTGTGATATCTTCAACGCTAATTTTTTTACATTCAGCATCTTTAGGCTCTTCAAAACACACATTTAGATGAGCTGGACCTCGCATTGTCCATGGTTCCAATTGGCACACCTCTGCCCCCTCCAAATCCTGAGCATAATGCACATAGTGGCTGAATATACCTAACTGTTCGATCGACTGCGGCGCTCCTGTCCCTCTATAGCGCCTGGGACGATCGGCAGTAATTAATAATAATGGCAGGCTTGTATAGTGAGCTTCCACAGCGGCAGGTAGCAGTTCTGCAGCGGCGGTGCCTGAAGTGGTAAGCACGGCTACTGGCCTTCCTGTCGCTTTGATCCGGCCTAAAGCAAAAAAAGCGGCAGACCGCTCTTCCGGCCAAAGGTAAACTTTTATAAAAGTCAATTTAGAGAGTGCGTAAATTAATGGGGCATTTCTTGCACCAGGAGATAAGCAAAATTCTTTAACCCCTTTATTTAGGACCTCTTGGACAAGCTGTAGTGTTAGAGAATTGTTCATAAAGCTAAGCAGTTCCTGATGGCTTGAAGTTTAAGGTTGATCTCGGCCCATTCCTGAGCGCAGTTGCTATTTTTTACAATTCCACAACCCGCTCCGATACGCATCCCTTCTTTATTCCACTGAACATGGCGAATCGAAACAAAACAGGCCGAAATCCCCTCTTCCGGATCCAAAAACCCTACGGGGGCCCCAAAAAATTTTCGGTCTAAGCGGCTTTGATAATGATAAAGCCATTCCCACCCCTCTTTTTTTGGAAAGGCACCTAAAGCCGGAGTAGGATGAAGCGCCTTTACCATCTCTTCAAAGTGAAAAGGATGGTTTAATTTCAGCTTGATTGGTGTCATTAAATGGGAAAGAGTAGGCAGCTGAAGCACTTCTCTTGCTCCAATAGAAATAGTTCCAAATTGTTCAAGAGTTTTACAGATTCCCTCTATCACAAGCTGATGCTCCGAGCTCTCCTTTTCGTTGTTTTCAAATTCAACTTCCATTCCCCTCTTTACGGTTCCAGCAAGTGCGACCGTTGAAAGCTCGCTTGCATTTTTCAAGGCGTGAAAAAAAAGCGGTTCGGGGGTCATGCCAAGAACACCTCCTTCCTCATCCCAAAAAGCATACAAATGAAAAGGATAGGTTTTAACAAAGGACAAGGCTGTTTTTAAGGCTTTTTTAAACCTATCAAGCGACATTTTTGTAGAGGTGGAAGCAAAGACATAGGGAACAGCCTTTTTGAGCAGTCCTGTCTGGAAAAAACTCTGTAATTGTTCGAACGTCTCTTCAAAAAGGGTGCGATATCCCACAGTCCATTCTGGGGTAGGTTCATTATTAACTTGTAAACTTTCTTCAAAGTCAGAAATCAAAATTTTTTCCGTAGAAGTGTATTGATGCCAGGGAGCTTCATCCTTCAAAAAAAAGTCCGGATAATAAAATGCAGCCCTTTTTAGATCTACTCCGGCAAATCCAGTAGCCTGTAACTTTCCATAACCAATCAACAATGAAGTATTGTTGAGACTGACGAGATTACCCGCCTTCCAAACTGCATTATCTAAATCCAAAATATTTCTCCTAAAGGGGAAAAGTGTACAAAAAGGATTTGATTTTTCCAATTTATTTTTCAATAGAAATAAAAAAATAAAAAATTTTGGATTTAGTATTATATATTTAGTTAAATAAATAGTTGATATAATAAAAGTAGTGTTTTTATTTCAGCAATAGGAGAGAAACATTATGAATTACATTGGAAATATGTTTAATTACTCAAATTCAGCTGCTAATGTAAATGAAAGCGAAAAAAAATTCCAACAAGATGTTCAAGAAATAATAAATTTTGCTAAAACTGAAACATCTCAAATAAAAGTAGTTAATAATAGTTTAACGAGAACTGATGAATCGTATACCCAGTGGGCAAGAGGTTGGGGTAAAGGTACAACCTTAACAGGAACGATTGATTATATAAGTAATAAGGTCATTTCTCATTCTATTGAAGAATTCACAAAGCACATCTCTAATTTGGAAATTGGTATAAAGGAAAAAGATCTAGGGAAAATTGATAATGATATCAAAATATTAGAAAAAGATATTACACGTAATGTAAAACTACAAGAAGGCCTAGACAAAATAAATATGGTTTATGAAGCTCGCTATATTGATAATTTGGATAATGAGGGCTTGGTAAAACTTAGAAGCTTAAAAGATTTTCTTGGTGAACAAATATTGGCTGAAATTTCACAATATAAAGAAATAGTAGGAAGATTAAATGAAGAATTAGGAAACTCAAACATTTTGATAGAAAAGAAGATATTAACAGAATACCCAGAAACATCACCCCATTCTAATCTTGAAGCTTTCTGCTACGCATATAATCGTGATATAACCCCAGAAGAAGCAAGCAAATGGATCGAGCAGGGAGAGATTTTATTGAAAGACATCATTTCTGGAAACTCATCAAAAATGAACCAAGATCCCATTGAGGCTGAAAAAGAGACAACCGCCCTCACCTGGGCCTTAATGAATGTGGCAATCAAGAAAGGGGATGGATTTCAACAGGGAACCTTCGTTTTAAATGATCCATCTAATTCAATCTATTCATTTTTATCGACCCACCCTAATCACTATTCTCGACCTTCTAGCCACTACGCCGGCCGCTCGCCTAAAATGCAGGAAGGAATTGATGTGTTCAATCAACCCCTTCCAGCCGGAAAGCGCACGCTTTTATTTTCGCAAGTAGAGCAGATGGATGGCTCCAAAGTATTGTTTTTAAAACCGGAAAATTACAGTGCTGATCACAAGCAAATATACGATTTTACGATGCATGGCTATGAATTTTTAGCAGCTCAAAAAAATAAAGTCTTTTATCCTGGCAGCGATGACCTGCCTAACATGCGAAAAGAAAGAGTCCCGGTCGAAGTATTAAGTGCATTTAATAATTTCCTTGAACCACTTAAAAACTTTAAGCTTGAAAATGCAGAATTATTCAAAGATCCAATTTTACAAACAGAAAATCCTGAGAAAGAAGCAAAATTATATGGAATTGCTTTCATGAAGCCCTATGTCGATGCTATAGCAAAATTAGATATTTACCCTGCAGAATGTGATCCCGAAACTTTTTATAAGACACTAGTAGGAATGGATCATTTGGATAAAAGGACTGGGCGGGAAGTCTTTATTGATATCAGCGAACTGCAAGTTAAGTAAAACAAATGCAGTGAAAGAAAGAAGCCTGTTCAAAAAAACAGGCTTCTTGAATCGTAAAATTCTTCTATTAAGAAAAATGATGTTCATTTTTTTTTCAGCAAAATGAAGCTCGTCCCAAGCATATTCATTCATTTCCTTGCAAATATGTCGTAATAATGCGAAAAAAAAAGTATTCCTTTCTACAAAATTTTGAAGAGGCTTATCTTTATAGAGCCTTTAAAATTAATTAACAATAATGATTTATAAATAATAAATATTAATAAATTATAGGGAATAATATGAATTGTAGTAATTTTAAATCCAAAAACTTACTTATGGTTGATCCTGAGCTTTATGCTTATATCGAAAAAAGTAATTACGGAACAGAAAATCAAAACATAAATACTAATGAAAAAATTGTAAATTTTAAAAATTCAAATAAATCAAAAAGAAAACAAGATCATCTGGATCGTCAGATAACAAAAAAAATTAAGTTATCCAATCAGGCATGCAATTTAGCAAATTTAAAAAATTTATGGGATAGCATTAATCAGGAAATCGCACAAGATTTGCAAAATAATAATGGAGATAATTTATCCTCAGACAAATATGAAGAACGAGCAGATCAGTACTTGAAGATTAAATCAAAAATAAATTTCAAACATATAATGAATGTCAATGTAGACGAAAAAATCAAGGTAATGGAATGTTTGTTGGAAATGATTCATCCTTTCCCTATGACTGAAGCAATCTGTAAATTGGAAAATAAAATTTTTAAAAAAATCTGTAAGTTATGCGATCATTTAAACAATAAACAAGCCAAAAAGATTTCAAATTTGGTCATATTTGATAAACGCCCTTATTTTTTATTTAATTATGCCGCCTGGCAAAGCGAGAATACCTTTTTTATGATCACTGAATTGAAAAAGCTCATTGAGTTAGGTAAAAAAAATAAAGATACAAATACAATAGAAAGTGGATGGAAGGAAATATTTCAATTGTTAATGGATGAAATCAACCGATTTAAAGAAGTTAAAAAGGAATTTGCCCCTCTCGCCATTTGCGATGGATTTAATTTTTCAAATCAAAGCCTAGGAAAATGCTATCACACCTTAGCAAATTGTTATTTGGATGCCTCTGAGGACTACAATAATGAAAATTTCTTAAATAAAGCTTTTTATTCTTATAAGGAGGCAATTAATTATTACAATGAATGCAAACAATATTTGTTAAGGTATGATAACAACAACTTAGAACTGATGGCTGAATTAGATGATTTACTCGAATCTTGTATAGAAAGCACAACAAAATAAAAAACTATATTCTTAAAATAAATAATTATATCGTGTGTTAATGTAAGCTCAGGGACCGAGAAAGCTTTTCAAGGTCGTTTTTTTACTTACTATAATATTGCTAAAGAAATAAGAAATATGGCTCCTTCGACCATTGGGATGATGTGAAAGGCCTTTTATCTAAATTATTGGTTATACCCGTATAAAGCTATATAGCCATCCCAATTTAAGCCTCACTATTGATTTCCGCTTTTTCGAAATATTTATAATATTAAATAAAGCTTTTCACATTAAAATACAGCATAACAAATTATTACGTAAGCTAATAAATATTAAAAAACAGGAATTACATGCAAAATACTAATATTTTCTTAAATCAAAATAATAGCACAAGATATAATCAAAATTGGTATGGTGACTCAGATTATAAAAAGGGTGCTAAGTACTACAAAAAATTATCGGATGTAATAATATTACCAAGTTCAAATTCATCTAATCAAATTATTAATAAAATGACAAAAAAACATTAATATGAAAGATTTAGAAAATACACTAAATCCGGATTTTACTACCCCTTTAAGTAAAGGGAAAAGAATTTTTTAAAAAAGTAGATCATTTTGTCAATAAAAAACCAATAGAAAAAAAATAAATAATTTTCAAAACAAATTATAGAAATTCAAATTAGTAGCAGTGAAGATAGCACTGAAGAAGCAGCTGCAGTATTATTGATGCTATATGGAAATCAAAACCCTTCAAAAAATTTAAAGCGCGAAGCCCCTCTATATGCAAATGAAGATGTTTTTTTTGAAAAAAAATTAGAAAATTCAAATGCACTTAATGAACCTATTGAAACTAATTTTACTATAAAATTAAAAAATAATAGAAATTTAGAAATTTAAATTCCCATAAAAAAGTTAAATTGACCCCCAAGTAATTCTTTAAAATCATATCCCTTCTATGAAAAGTTTGAATAAAATATTCATAGAAGGATATTCAAGCTAATATAAATTTATAAATTTAATTTTTCCTTTTAAGTGAAGAGTGTAACTATCGGCCGAGAAAGCTTTTAACTTTTAAGTCAGGATAATATTGATAGAGGAACAGGGCTGCAATAAACTAAACTTCCGTTTGACGTTGTTACAAGCAAGGTTAATGCCTCTGCCCAATAAAGACCTGTAATTTCTCCAAGATGAGAAAATTTTAAGGTTTTACAAAAAGTAGATCCTTTTTTTAAAGAATATATATGTATGCTGCCATTTTTTGTACCAAATGCTCCCAATCCATTTTTTGAAGTAAAGGTGGTGATGGTTTCGTTCGTCTTTCCGCTTCGAAGAACCTCTAAATCAAAATTTAAAATTTGAAAGTCTTCAAAAATATTTTGCACAAATAGGCATTCTTCGCCTTTAATGAATTGAAGGACATCTTTTATAACTTCAATTCCTTTAAGGGGCTTTCCATTTAAGAGATCTTCAATTTGAGCTGCTCTTAAAGTTTCTTCTTCGCGGTCCACGTAAAATAAATATTTTGATGCGGCCAAACATTTACCCACAACAAAATGCTGAAAAAGAATTTTTTGGCTTGATTCCTCGACGCCCATCAATTTTTGTTGAGACCTAGCAAGCAAAATATGTTTATTTTTACCAACACTATCGAACCATTCAATTGGATCATCGATTTTCAAGTCAAATGACATGATTTCCGAAAAGACTTCATTATTAAAAGAAAATTTTTTTATAAAATTATCTTTAGACACAATGTATATGTATTTATCGGTTTTAATGACTGAATCAGACTGCTCAAGCTTAATACTTTGTGGTAAATAAGCGAGGTCTATTTTATTCATAATTTTTAAAATGGCATTGTCTTTTTGGAAGTCCAAAAAATAAGGGTCCAAATCAAAAATCAAACGATCCTTAGATTCGTCAGCCACATTTATTTTTTTTTGGATAGAATGAACTATAGTGATAGGCTTATACTTAAGAAATAAGTGGGGAGAAAAAGATAAAGGTTTAAAGCCAAATTGATTTACTGCAAGCACCTGGCAATTATCAACTGGAAACAATGTGAGTGGTAGATCACATTTTGCATGGTTGATTTTAAGTTTTTTAATCAATCCATCATTTTCTTTAGCCAAAGCCTCAAACCATAATTTTTTGATCATTCCCATTATTTTTTTATTATATAAATAATATTGAGCTTCAGTCAAAAATTCATTATTATACTTTTTTGGTGGGATTGCTATGAGGCGAGCTTTGAAGGTCGTATGAAATAATCTTCCTAGCCTCTGATTCACCAGCTGATTAAATGAGCGATTGATCAATCTGACCGAATTAATCAAGGTTTGTTCGTCTACAAAATTAAACAATTGATGCTTAATATCGAAAGGGAAGGTTGACAAATTTAAATTACACATGCTAAACCTTAAGTAATAAATAAAAATATAATAATACTTAATCTTAGCATTAAAATCACTCTTTTAAATAGAAAATTTAAATGAACACCGGATTAACTGTTTTTACAGTCATATTTATAGCTATTCTACTGTAATGCTATTATATTAATCGTAACTTAGAATAATTATTTACAAATAATTAACAAATTATTATTTCTGACTTAACCATAATTAATTATATTAACCCTAAGTTTTATTAAAATTTAAGGTGAAATATGTTAATCAGCCAAGAGAATCATTGTTCTTCAATTGAAATTTACACTTCTGACATAAAAAAAAACAATTCAATTGAAATCACTAAAAAGATTTTAACTTACTTTACTTACATACCCTATGGAATCTATTCTCTCATTGGAAGAATTAATTTAAGTGGGTGCTATCCAAATAAAAATCTTGGTGTGAAAATATTAGCTGATCAAGGGGACATGCAAGCTCAATTCAAAGTTGGGACTATGTATTTAACAGGTGAAGGCATAGCACCAAATGACGAACAAGCCTTCCAATATTTCAAATTAGCGGCTGATGCCGGCAATCATTTTGCTCAATTTCAAGTGGGCCTCATGTATAAAAATGGACAAGGTGTCGAACAAAGTGATCAGAACGCCGCATTCTATTATCAACTATCAGCAGATAAGGGCCATGCTCATGCCCAATGTAATTTAGGATATATGTTTGATTTTGGCATTGGAATCGATCAAAATGACCGAAAAGCTTTACACTATTATCAATTGGCTTCTGACCAAAATCACTCTAGAGCGCAATTTAATCTTGGAGTGATGCATCAAAATGGCCAGGGAATACCAAAAAATAACGAAAAAGCAGCCAGATATTTTCAGTTAGCAGCTGATAATGGGCATGCTGAAGCTCAATTTAAGCTAGGATACCTGTTTGCATCAGGCGAAGGGGTGCCTGAAAGCCTTGAACATGCCATGCATTATTTTCAATTAGCTTCGGAACAAGGTCATCCAAAGGCTAAGGAAAAATTAAATCGTTTAAATCAATATCTACTGAATCAATGAAAGTTGCAACTATTGAAATATAGATAGTTGAATTAGAGCAAGCTTTTGTAATCTGGTCATTTTTTTTATATGAATTTCTCTTTGCGTTGCTTCTGACCGATTTTTACACGCTGCTCTAAATATTATTTTTCTAGGGGCGGAAAAATGGAAAAATCGGGCACCTTTCCGACCGTTGAGATGATCCTCAAATCGCCTATCTAAATCGTTCGTTATACCTGTATAAAGCTTTCCAGACACCGTTTCTATGATATAGACCTCCCATTTTAAGCAAATTAACATGATGACCTCTGTTATTGAAGTTTATTATTTATCTGCTTATTACAGCAGAACCTCATGTTTTTTAGAAGACTAATTAATCAATGCTTTCAATCCACAATAAGGCTAAGGCTAAACCTAAATTTAGCTAGATGGCTAGAGACCGTAAGTAGAATTTATCTATTTTTTCATTTTTTTTATTTAATTATCAAATCTCATTTAAAAATGGAAATTTATATAAATTTCATTAACCAACTATTTACAAACTCCTATAACTATGCAAGCCAATTACTAAGCCTGTTCTCAAGTTAAAATTATTTGGAGAAAGAACCAACATTGGATTCATATCTTTCATTTCACGCCCTTTTTGTGGATTGAAATCGATCCAGAATAAAAGGAAAAGTTGCCTGAATGGTGCACCTACGCCGGCCATGCATTGTTCAAAAAGGGATAAGTCAGAACACTACAATTGAGTTAACGATCCGATTTTTAAGCGGAAAATTTATCTTCAATTGATTTTCTTCAATTGTAGATACCACTATGGATTTTGAGGAACATTCTTGCGATTTCTCATTGATTCACAAAGATGCGCATTATACGTATTGGTTTAAATAGCCTATGCTAGGCATTAAGTTAACACATCCTAAAAGACGTGGAACCAACGTGATGTACGGCTATACAATTGTCACCTAAGACATTTTTTATTTTCTGCGATTCAACTTCAAATGTCTTCGGCCAATCAGGAATATATGGAAGGACTACAATATGTTTGCTCGATTTATTCGCTGTCATAGATCCTCTTGATAGTTTTAACAATCGGTACCAATCTTTACTAGTGTCGAACTCATGATCGTAGATCACATCTGTGTAAACTTAAAAATATTGAGCACGTGCTGAACATGAATCCGATTGCCTCTCTCTTTCTCTCCTGTCTCCAAAATGTCTAATGGGGCTTTAACCAATCCAAATGTAATCTCTGATTATGTTATGTCCCATTCTTGCCATAGTTAAACGTGGCTTTATGTGCTTTGCTTTTTGCAATCTCAATCGTGCTTAGAGAAAAATAGAAACCCTCTTTCAGAAAATTTGTTTGCATCCCTTATCCAATATCAATGATGGTTCCTTCAGATGGAATTAACGACAAATCTTTCAGCTTCGTTATGCAGATGTTAGTCTTCTACATTTCTAGCGTAATCGAATGCAGAGGACTCATAGGATTTCCAGTCTGATCCCGTAGCATTTTCTCAATGAAACGCTTCATGTGAGGATCAGATTTCTCAAATGGAATCTCCTCGATCCCAAACCAATGAATCCGATGAAACTCGTTCGGATCGTAATCCAATACTTGACTTGGATCACCTTTGAGTAGGTACCAAAGAGATACATCTGTATGTTTGGCAACATTTCCTACTGTCTTGGTCCCAGTAAGCAAAAGGGGTTCATCAAACAAAAATTCAGCGACAATTCCCAACTCCTCTTTAACTTCTCTTCTGACAGTTTCTTTTGGATCTTCTCCTGGATCAACATGTCCGCCAGCCGGTAGCCACAATTCTGCCTTTTTATGGTCTACTAACAAAATCTGATCCATTTCCGGAGAGGCAATGACAAAATAAGCAACCAAGTGAGTATCGGGCGTTGCCGGTTTTTCTATTCGAAAAATCTCATTTCCAGATTCGATCCAATCAAGCACAAAACGAATATGCTGATCTTCCAAGCTATCCAAAGACCTTATTGTAGAAACAATTTGGTAAATTTTCTATCTTCCTTAACATGTACATCTTTAATTCCTTCTCAAAGCCCTTTCGAACGAATTCGATGCTATAGCCAAGCTTTTGATAGAATAGGAGAGCTTCCCAATCCATTGTATCACTGTAGAAAAGGTGCATTGCCGTTCATAATCAATCTTTTCGGCTTCCATCATTAATTTCTTCCCGAGGGGCCTTGTTTGCGTAGTTCATCCTTCAACCAAAGCATGTCGACATAGAGACAACCATAACATGAAAATCCATTGACACCTCCAAGAACAACTCCATAAGAGTCTTTGATAAAAATCCCGATGGGGTTATTCGATTCATTTTCTTCTTGAGCACAGCTTCATCAGTAATCCCTTCAAAGAGGACTTGTTCATCTTCCTGAATTGGCTCTGCCTGATACTCAAAATGATAAACGCTGTCTTTTATCTTATTCATGGCAAATCCTTCTTAAGCCAAATAACGAGGTCATCGTCCAATGGATAAGGCTCTCCAGGCACTACAGACCGATATTTATAGGTTACTCCTTGTCCATTTGGAACAAACCCAAGATGCACATACAATTTCTGAGCACGTCCATAGTCTTGATACAGCCCGACTCCAATCCCAATCTGCTTGTGATTTTTTTGTTTAGCAAGTTTCTCTAAATATTGGACCAATCTCTTGCCAATTCCATATCCTCTATGTTCCTCAGAAACCCAGACATCATGGTTTTCCGGAATGCCGTCATTCTTGAAATTTGAATACTCTGAAATGCTCAATAAGCTACCATAGCCAACAAACTCATCTTGAATTTTTGCTATACAAACCGTGCGAGCATTTGTTTGCTGCTCCGCATAATAACGTTCCCACTTTTCTTTGGTCGCTTGAAGCGATGTCCACGTAAAATTGAATGTGTTAATAATTTGTGATAGATCCCCCTCTCGGAGTATCTGCAAAATCAGCTTGTTTCGATCATTCATTACGCACCTCATTCATAGGTTTCAGATTTGTTGGCTTAATCGTATGAGGATTTGCCAATCATCGGGCTGCACATACCCATCTGCAATTTTATTTACTTTTTCAATGCCACACTTCTGACATTTGTGGGTGACTTGCCAACCTTTTTTCCCATTATAAATCAGTCGACAAGCCATCATAGTGCCTTTACACAAGCTACTTCTGTCTCCGGGCTTGTTGTCCACATGAATGGATCCCAAGCAAAAGGGACAATGATTTCGGTAGCTTCCATTTTGCAATGGCCACACGTTTTGTTGACAAATTGCACAAACAAAATGTACGTTTTCATCTTTTTTGCTCATTTCCTACCCTTCTTGAAGTTGTTTAAACAACGCATCAAGAAAGTAGGGTTCCGTTTAAGTCTTCCTGTTACACACAGTCATCGGGCTTATCTAAACTAGTGACAAATTCACCGCTGTTCCTTTAGGGTTTGCGATTACTTTCAGCTCCAACTTCATTAAGGCTTTCATTTCATCCTTAAATCCGAACCTCTGCCAATTTTCCTGTTTGTATTGGCCACTGTAAGGCGGCCTTGAAGCCACCTTCCGCTGATAAGTGTAATTTTAGACTCACCGATCTTTAGGCATCGTCCCCTAAAAATGAGCAATAAAACTCCTTTTAAAATTCATTTAAAAATCCTCTAATTTTTTATTTAGCCTGTCAACTTTTTCAATTATCCATCGAAGCTTATTCAATAGTCGCATGAAGGATTTCCAAGATATTTATTAAGATTTCTTCCTCACAATTGCCCTCATTTGATAATCTAGAAGGCGTTATACGCTTAGTATTTGAGCATCGAGAAACCCTCTTACTTTGATGATTACTTATGCCGATGATAAAATGAAACAAGTGCAAAATTATTGGAGTAAGTATTCAAAAAATACACGTACAGAAAATACTAAAGGATTATAACAAAAAAAGCGTTTATTATTTTAGTACTCATGATATAAATTTTGATTGGCGTTAAGTCGATAGAATTCTTTTGATAAGAACTGTGCATACATACTTTTTTTGTTGCTTTGCAAAAGGGGCAGAAAGCACTTAACTGAAATGGTCGTAATTACTTCTTTATTCTTCGCTTATTTACGTGCTACTTTACAAAGTAGGATTTACAAAATGGCGTTAACAATAAAACTTTGTTAAAACGAAACACTCTGCGGGTCAAATTTGTAAGATAATGGAAATCCCTAAGCAAGGACGGCCATAAAAAGATCTAAAACACAGATGCTTTAGGTCTGAAGAAACTTGGCGGCGTCCCCAAGAGTGCCTTACCCCTTCGGGATTGCCTTGCATTGCTACCATTCCTTTTCTCTCTTCGTGGAGAAGACAAAAAAAAAGCCTTAAAGCAAAAAATGCTTTAAGGCTGAAGAAAAAACTTGGCGGCGACCTACTCTCCCACACTCTTGTGTGCAGTACCATCGGCGATGAAGGGCTTGACTTCTGAGT
>JACDAQ010000043.1 GCA_013695355.1 Candidatus Protochlamydia sp. | reverse complement strand
ACGAACATATTCTAGATATTTGTTGTGAAGCTTGGAACGCCTTTACTTCAAAGGCTGGAGCGGTGCGTCAATTGTGTACAAGAGAATGGGCAAGAACTAAAAGTTATTTTTGATAAATGGTATTATTCATGTTCATTAAGTAATTTCGATACAGTTACACCTCTTTTTAAAGCTGCAGTAAAAGGTTTTATGGTTGCAGTTGGGGGAGTTACCGTGGCATTGATCGCTAATATAGCTTGTAAGGCTTTAGGTTTTAGCAAACTGACAACAGCAATCGCAACCGCAATTCCAGTTGCTTTTAGTGCTTTGGGTCTAGCAAGTAGTGCTGCGGCAATTTTAGGCTTATCATTGCAAGCTGTTATTGTGATTGCTTTAGTAGTAGCAATAAGAAAACAGTTTTAATTTCGGTAGAGAGCAAGATTTTAACAAAAATCAACGTCTGATAATATATGTTATGTTACAATAATCCAGCATTGGAAGTTTTTACCTAACAATTTAATATTGTTCCATATTTCGAAGGGAGTCAAAACAGCAGTTTGGAAGTTGAGTTTTCTTATCCAAAAAAACTCTGTGATCATAAATTTGAACATAAAAGGCGACATATGATAAAATAATGATACATCGGAGGTAAGATATGCATTTAGGGAAACTTAAAAATGAAACGTTTATTAAGGCATATAAGCAATATGGGTTTTCAACAATCACACAGCTCGTTGACGTGGCATGTGAAGACTTGAAGCGAAAAATTGCTGAGGAAAAAAGAGCGAAGTGGCGACAAGAAGCTCATGAAGAATATGCGAAATCAGATCCAAAATATATGTGGGAAGGTATAGATGGGGAAGATTTCGTCAGTCGTTGAAGTGGGTGATATCGTTAGAGTAGCCTTAGATCCTACTGTGGGAGATGAAAAACAAAAGGAGCGTTACTGTTTAGTTATCGAAAAAGGCAGCAGCCATCTAAATTTAATAATTATTTTACCCATAACCAATGACACTGGAAAAAGAAACAGCCAATTTTATGTTCCGATCACAAACCTAAATGATGCTGGAATGCATAAATCATCCGTGATTGACTGCTACCAAATAAGAACAATATCGACTAATAGACTCGTAAAAAATAAACTTGGAGCTTTTGCAGTCGGTAAGATAGGCAAGGCTGTACTTTTTGAAGTTAGGCAAAGATTATCCTGGCTTTTGGATATTGGAGAAGAGCATGTCAACGCTCCATGAGCTATTTTCAAATAAATAAAATATAAATAAGTGATATTATAATGCCAATATAACGCTTTTTGGTCCTTTTTCCAATCTACAAAATTTAACGTAAATCCACTATTTCAATTCGCTCGTCCATATTTAAGTAACCGTCTCACCCAGTGAACGGTTACGAGGCTCCCCTATTTTTATAGTTTAAGTAATAATGCTAAAATGCTATAGATTGACGGTAAATTATATATTAAAAGTAAGGGTATTAAATATAATAATAAAGCCAACAACCACCCATGTTGAAACAATTGTCAAACAAAACTTTAATAAGCTATTTTTTGCCCATCCCATCAAAAATGTAAAATTGCCATACGTTTTCGTTCCATCGAGATTCAAACCTCGTCAATGAATCAATCTACGTGATGCTGGTAACATGAGAAAAAGCTTTGAAGGTTTAGGTGCACTCGTAGAGCAATTGTTTCCGCTTTGTTTTCGTAACAATTTAGCTTGGTTTATAGATATAATTAATTTCAAAAAATTATGATTAAAAATTAATAAAATCCATTCCGTATTCAAATTTTTATTTATTTGAAAATAATAAAAATCATTCATTTATAGAATTATGCCTACCCTTTTTTTATACTTAAAGCAAAAAATGGTAAAATTCTGTATCCTAAAGAAAAGGGAAAAATAAAGTCAGAGACAGAATTTTTATCAGGAGAAGTTATGTTCACTACATTAATGGTAGTATTAGCTATTATCGTATTATTGGCGCTATGGGGAATTGGAATATATAACTCCTTGGTGCGTTTGCGTAATCAGGTCAACAATGCTTGGAGCCAGATAGATGTGCAGCTCCAGCGTCGATATGATTTAATTCCTAACCTTGTTGAAGCAGTAAAGAGCTACATGGGCTATGAAAAAGGGACCCTTGAAGCCGTCATTAGCGCCCGTAATCAAGCGCAGGCTGCGCGGAGCCAGATCGAACAAAGCGGCGGACCTGCGTCGACGAGTGCAAATTCCATGAAAGAACTTGCAACTGCCGATTCTGCTGTCAGAGGAGCTGTGACCAATATTTTGGCTTTGGCTGAAAACTATCCTCAGCTAAGAGCCAGCGAAAATATGCAGCAGCTGCAGGAAGAACTAAGCTCGACTGAAAACAAAGTTGCCTTTGCTCGCCAGGCTTATAATGACAATGTGATGCTTTATAATAGCACTCAACAGGAATTTCCGGCTGTCCTTTTCGCATCAGC
Organism: Candidatus Protochlamydia sp.; assembly: GCA_013695355.1. Classification (GTDB taxonomy): domain Bacteria; phylum Chlamydiota; class Chlamydiia; order Chlamydiales; family Parachlamydiaceae; genus Protochlamydia. The sequence goes on along the minus strand of JACDAQ010000043.1, from coordinate 188,465 downwards.
TTTCGGCCATCATCCGGTTGAACTGTTCCAGGTTGAAGACAAAGAAGTTAAAAAAGCACCAAAGATCTCTTTTAGTTAATAAGACCCTAGGGGGAGTTTATGGCGATGAATTTTTGGGAAGCCCAAAGACAGGCTAAAACAAAAACCGTTCTTTATTTATGCATATTTGTCCTCCTGGCTCTGCTTACTTCTTTTTTAGCTGAAATGGCCATGCGTGTTTTTGCAGGTGAAAATTATCAGGGTGATTTCCCCTATGTGGGTTTAAGCCTGGTCGGCATCATTTTGGCAGTTGCGGGTTTTAATTATATGAATTATCTACAATCTGGCGGTAGTTATGTGGCTGAATCACTTGGGGCCCGCCTGGTTAATCCGGATACCAGAAATCCAAAGGAAAGGCAGCTGCTAAATGTTGTGGAGGAAATTGCCCTTGCGACCTCTTTGCCCATTCCCCCGGTTTATATCCTTGAAGCGCGCGAGATGAATGCGTTTGCGGCAGGGACAGCTGCTGATAATGCCGCCATCACAGTGACAAGAGGTCTCTTAGAGTTCTTAAAACGAGATGAATTACAAGGGGTTTTGGCTCATGAGTTCGGGCATATTTATAATCGCGATATGCTGATCGGTATGCGAGTCGCGGCAATGATTATGGGATTTTTTATTGTTTCATATATTGGCATTCGGATGCTTCAGGGAGCCTCTTATGTGTCAAGAAGGGACGATGAAGACCGGAAAGGTGGCAATCCTCTGCTGCTTATGGCCTTAATCTTTATTGTGGCGGGAGCAGTCATGTGGTTTTTTGGATCGATTTTACAAGCCATGGTCAGCAGGCAAAGGGAATATCTGGCGGATGCTTCCTCGGTTCAATTTACCCGCAATCCATCTGGAATTGCCAATGCACTGCGCAAAATTGAGCAGTCGACAGTGTCAGATATGCCAAAAAGCGGTCAGCCTTTCGCACATTTGTATTTTAATGAGCATGCTTCTTTATGGCAGCGCTTATTTGCGACCCATCCTCCCCTTGAAAAAAGAATTGCTGCGATTGAGGGGGCTGAGTATAACCCAATCGAAAGATCAGATCAGTTTCCTCCTCCCCCGCCTTTCTAAACTCAATATTACAAAGTGTAACCAACCCGATCATTAAGTAAATTTTGGTTATCCAAACGCCTATTTTCTGCATTTTGAGGTCTAGAGGTATAATCAACAACGTTTTGCATCACCTGGCTCAAATTAACAGCTGCTTTTAGAATTAACGCAGCAGTGCATGCCAGCCCAATTATTTTAACTGCTGTCGGAACCTGTAAAATTAGGCCGGTTAATTCCATAGCCTTGAATGTTGTATAAGTGGCAAAGCCATACGATAAAATTGTCACTTTATTAGTGGGTAAGGGCCCATTAAAAGTAGCCTGCGACATAAAAAATCTTTGAGTGAATTGACGTATGACTTTTTCTAAATAGGAAAATCCCGCACATCCAATTGCTGCATGCATAGGATTAATTGATGGTGATGTGAAGAAATTAACAAGGCTGGCGCAGCCATATCCTTGCAAAGCACAAAAAGCTTCATCGACTCCAAGGTATTTCGTTCTAATCATATTTATCCTTTTTTTATTAATTTGATTGAATTTTATTAACTTAAATTAAACAAGATAAGATGTCAATAATATCTTGCTTTAAAGCAATGATGGTAGTATGTTTCATGACTCGTAACAAAGTAATACTTTATTGCCCATTAAGCGACTAAACTTTTTAATTTACTCTTTCTATGACTGAGCCCTTAATTGATATTCTTCTTGCGACCTACCAGGGTGCGGGTTACCTGAAAGAACAGATTGATTCAATTTTTTCTCAAACTTATTCTCATTTTCATCTATGGATTCGTGATGACTTATCTAGCGATGCAACCCGCTCTTTTTTACAGACAATAGAAAATGCCCATCCTAACCAGGTCACTCTTCTTGCGAGCAAAAAAAATGTAGGTGTGGTGCAAAATTTTTCAACATTATTGGCTGCCTCAAAGGCTGATTATATTTGTTTTGCTGATCAGGATGATCAATGGTTTCCCGATAAACTGCAATGTACGCTGGATCAAATGAAAGCCCTCGAAAAACAAACCGGGCTAGCAACTCCCCTTTTGGTTCATACAGACCTTAGCGTAGTATCAAAAGACCTCGCGCTGATCGATCCCTCTTTTTGGCGCTACTCAAACATAAATCCTCGCCTGACTTCCCTTCAGCATTTATTGACCCAAAACAATATGACGGGATGCACAATGATGCTGAACCGCCCTTTGGCCGATTTGGTTTTACCTATTCCTTTAGAGGCTTCAATGCACGACTGGTGGATAGCTCTGGTTGCTGCAAGCTTTGGCAATATCGGAATTGTTGAAAAACCCACTCTTTATTATCGCCAGCATGAGCAGAATGATACGGGTGCCAAAAAATACGGCATCCAAAAATTTTTAAATGAATCTGCAAAAGAGAAGCAAAAAAAGCAAACAACGTTGAAGCAAACTTATCGACAAGCTCAAGTTCTGTTAGATCGGTATTTTAATTCACTCAACGGTTCCCAGAAATCTATTTTAAAAGCATATGCTTCTTTAGAAAATCTACCCTACTTACAAAGACTTAAAAAGATAGTTGAATATCGTTTTTTTAAAAAAGGCGTTTTACGTAACCTTAAATGGATATTTATACCCTAGCAAATCCAAAAAATTTTAATTTAGGCTGCATCAAAGACTCGTTGGCTTATCTAAATGACCTATTCATAATAGCAATTTAGACGATGGTACAAAAAAAGTAATCCTTGAACTCCCCTCGAAAATAATGTTATCTTTTTCTAAATGTCATTAGAGGAGAGATATGCTCAAACGGCTTCCAATTGGAATTAGTGATTTTAAAGAGGTCATCGAAGATGGTTATCTTTATGTTGACAAAACGCTTTTAATCGAGGAACTAGTGGAAAAAGGGACTAAGGTCGTGCTCATTCCGCGTTTGCGACGTTTTGGTAAGACATTAAATCTCTCAATGTTGCGCTACTTCTTTGAAAAGGGTACGAAAGATACATGTCATCTCTTTAAGGATTTGAATATTTGGAAAATAGAAAAATATCGAGCATTTCAAGGACAATTTCCGGTCATCTTTCTCACGCTTAAAGATCTCAAACATGCCTCATGGGATGAAACTTTGAGTTCTTTGCAACAACTAATTGGAAAGGAATTTGAAAGACATTTTTATCTTTTAGAAGGAGAAATTTTAACCGACATCGAAAAGGAAGACTATCGAAAAATCATTCGAAGAGAAGACGGAAAAATACTTCTTGAAAAAAGCTTGCTACTTCTCTCGGAATGGCTATATCGCTATTATAATAAACGAGTTGTGCTTCTGATCGATGAATATGATTCCCCTGCTCATGCAGCTTTTGTTGGAAAGTATTACGATACATTGATAAATTTTTTACGCAATTGGTTATCGGCTGGGTTAAAGGATAATCGTTTTTTAGAAAGAGGAGTTTTAACTGGAATTCTGCGTATTGCTAAAGAAAGTATTTTTTCAGGCTTAAATAATATTAGTACTTTCACCATTTTAAATGATACGTTTAGTGATAAATTTGGGCTACTTGAATGTGAGGTCAAGCAGCTTTTGGCTGACTATGCGCTTTCTGAAAAACTTCCAGAAATAAGACAATGGTACAATGGTTATAGGATTGGGTCTTGTACGAATATTTACAATCCATGGTCTGTGCTAAATTGTATTGCAAACAAAGGATATCTTGCACCTTATTGGGTAAATACAAGCGAAAATGCCTTGATGAAAAAACTAATTGCCCAAGGAACAGATGATTTCAAAGTCGATATAGAGCAACTCATAAAAGGAGGCATTATTGAGCAAGAGATCAATGATGGCATTATCTTTCCAGAGCTTGATCAAAATCCCAGCGCAATATGGTCTTTACTTCTTTATTGCGGGTATCTTACCTTAGATAATACGCCTTCTTACGGCGCCCCATGTCATTTGCGTATCCCTAATCTCGAAGTTGCTGAATTGTACAAATCAATGATTCTTGGCTGGTTTAATCAAAGCATACATAAACATAAATACAATATTCTTCTTAATAGCTTAACAAGCGGCGATATAGAAACATTTTCACAGCTTTTTCAGGAATTTATGCTTTCATCTGTGAGTGTATTTGATGTTCCTTCTGAACAGTCGGAAAAAATTTACCACGGATTTATTTTGGGAATGCTAGTAGGGTTAAGCGATCGTTACGAAGTCAAATCGAACCGTGAAAGTGGTCTTGGAAGATATGATGTTATGCTAATTCCTAAAAATCCCAATGAGCTTGGGATAATCATGGAGTTTAAAAAAATTGGTCGATTCGAAAAAACAACGCTTGAAGCCGCGGTTGAATCTGCTCTAAAGCAGATAGAAGATAGACATTATTCGCAAGAGTTAATCCAAAGGGGTATTAAGTCTATTTTATATTTGGGTTTTGCATTCGAGGGCAAAGAAGTCCTCATTCGTTCAAAATCAACAATCCCTTAAAATATGTTTACAGAGCAATAAGAATTAATAACACCCTTTTGGGTTCTTTACATTGATTTGCAAAAGGGCCACCATGCGTCTGTTTAATTTGTAATTCATGGAAGGTTATTTAATAATTTGTGAGATTGATTCGATAAGAGGTCGATGAATTTTGGCCCACTCTTCTCTTTCCCCACGCATTTGTTCCAAATTTTCTTCAATTTTGTCAGAAGTCATCCAGTGCCCAAAGGCAGGCACATTATTCAGATGCTGGTCATGGTACAGCTTTGCCAGAATCCATTGTCCCACTAGCGGGGTGTAATGGCTGCAATCGGTATAAAGCGGCTCCCCTGGCTGTTCGCATTTGCGCGCTGTCACAAGGTTGTAGCCTGAAAAATCAAAAAAGGGGTGGATATGACAAAGATCTCTTTTCAAATCTTCAAAAATGGGCCACAGCTTTTTTTGAAAGATTGTTTCCCAATAAATGTCCTGGGCAGGTGAAAAATAAATTTTTAAAGCAATTTTTTTTTCGTGGCATACCTTGGCAATGTTGGCATAAAAAGCTACCTGCTTAGGGTCTATTTCATACTTTCCAAACCAGGCATGTGCAATTGCAATATCTTTAATAAAATTCCAATCCTTTGGTGTTGGAAACAATCGGCTTTCATTTAAATGAATTTTTTTTGGAAAAAGGTATTGGATAAAATTGTGCTTGAAGGTCAAAAAACTGTTAGTCAAAGTACTGAAAGTAAAAAGCGATCCAACATAATCGTCTAAAATAATGCCGGTTTTTTTTAGGCGGTTTGGATCAAACTCAATATTAAGTTTCCTATTCCGGTTAAACATGAATAAATCAAGGTCGATAATCACTTCTTTTATCTCAGGCTGATGAAAAATGGCATGCTCGAGATAAGCATAAATTTCTTCCACAGTCACTGCTGAAAGACCTAAGTTAAAAACTTTTTCATCAGTATAAGGTTGCAGATTCTCAGGTCGCATTGCCGCCCGCGTGCGGGAAGAGCCCATAAATAGCACCTTTGGCTTAATTTTTGAAATCTCAATGGCTTGAACAAGGCGTTGATGGTGTTCTGCCTGAGGTTTTTGACGATTAAGCCAGTCTGCTTGGAAGGACCCCAAAATACCATAGGGATCCATGATTCCATTGATCAAGATAATCAAGGGAGCAAGCACGAGGACGGTCAGGCAAAATGATTTTAAGAAAAGAGAATGGGGCGTCATTTAGACTTTACTATTAAAATTGATAATATAAAAACTCTGTCACTTCTTTCAAATTAAGGAGCGCGGCCAAAAAAAATATCCCGCACACTACTCCTGCGTATTTGTAGTGATGAAACCTCAACTTCCATTCGTTTGAATTGGGCATGCATAATACAATAGGGATTAAGAAAAGCAATAGAAGAAGGTCTTTGCCTTTGAAGTATGAATTTTCCAGATGCAGAAAAAGAACTCCCCACCCACTTAAAAAACTAAAATAGGATGAAAAACTAGTCGGTAGAACCACGCCATAACCTCCGCTCATTCCCTTCAAAAGATGGAGGGCTGTCTCAAGATTAGGAGAACGGAAAATAACCCAGGCAACGATGACGGCTAATAGCGTTAAAGCCCGTGAAAGGGTACCGGAGATAGGCCAGCCTGATTTGCGCCAGGCATGGTTGATCATTAAAAATAATCCATGTAGAGCGCCCCAAATAATGTAAGTCCAGCCAGCACCATGCCAGAGGCCACCCAATAGCATGGTTAAAAAGAGATTGCGCAGTTTTGATCCCTCCCCTTTCCGATTCCCTCCCAAAGGAATGTAAAGATAGTCCCTCAAAAAGGTTGAAAGGGAAATATGCCAGCGGCGCCAAAAATCGATCATCGAGTCTGCTTTATAAGGAGAATTGAAATTGATGGGTAAATGGAGATTAAAAAAGAGACCCAGTCCTACAGCCATATCAGAATAACCTGAAAAATCAAAATAAAGTTGCAAGGTATAGGTTATCGCACCAAACCAGGCGTGAAAAAAAGGAACAGGTTCCAATCCCCCGTCAAAAATAGGTTTAACCAAAAGGGCGAGCTGATCGGCAATCAAAACTTTTTTTGCTAGTCCAATGATAAAAAGAAAAAGTCCCTCCGCAAAATTTTTACTCGACCACTCTTTCTCTTTTTCTAAAGAAAGGAATTGGCTTGTCATTTCCTTGTGATGCAGAATGGGCCCGGCGATCAGATGGGGGAAAACCGAAACAAAGAGAGCATAAGAAATAAAATCTGATGGATTTGCTTTTTTCTGAAAAACATCCACTAAATAAGCAATTTGAGTGAACGTGAAAAAAGAGATCCCTAAAGGCAATATGAGAGAATTCACTTCAAAAGGCTCTGAAAGCCAATAACCTAAAGTCGATAAAAAAAAGGTAAAGTACTTATAGTAAAAAAGGAGGGTCAAATTAGTCCCGACAGCAGCCAGCAAGATGGTTTTTTTTTTTGATTCGGAGAAGGGAGAAAATAAAAGCCTCCCAGCCGTATAATTGAACAGGATAGACATCAGCAAAAGTAAAAGAAAGCGGGCATCCCAATAGGCATAGAATGCGAGAGAACTTAAAAAAAGAAAAGAGAGCGCCAAACGGGTTAAATGATAAAAACGTAAAAGAAGAAAACCTCCCAGTACAATTGGGAGGTATAAAAAAATGAAGGAGTAAGAATTAAATAACATGATTTATCTTAGAACCCATTCTTACTAGGCGACCTGATAATATTACCATCTTCATTTGGACCAGCTCTTAAGTCGTTATTTTCTTTCCGTAATCTGGATAATTCTTCTTCCATGCTCAAACAGTAGGGTTCAAGTATTTTATTTTTAACATTTAATTGTTCCGCTAACGCCGCTTTTTCTCTTAATTTTTCAATTTCAAGTTCAATTTTTAAATGCCATTTTATTTTTGCATCCATTTCTTCAATCTTTTTTTCTAAACTTAGAATAATGTCTTCATTCTCTATATTTTTTTTGATTATTTGATTTCTTTGGGATTCATTTTCTGCAATTAAGCTCTTTTTTTCTTCTTCATCCTTTTTCTGGACGATTAGCAAGTTTTCTATTTGATCATTTAAAGATTCAATAGTTTTTTTGAAAACTTGGTTGTTCTCTTCTTCTTTTTTCTGAAAAGCTTGAAATTGATGATGATTTATATCATATGAAGATTTTAAGTTAGCATATTTTTGTGACATTTCTTCGAAATTTTTTATTGCAGCTTCGAGCTGATTTTTTTGATTTTCACTTAAAGCTCCACTTTTCTCTAAAGCTTCGTTCAGCTGGAGTTTTAATTGTTTTTCAATATTTTGTTTTTCATCAAGCTTACATTTTAATTGATTGATCTGAGTGCTTAAATCTTGCTTTTCACGTAATATTCTTTCGTTCAGGTTTTGAAATTCTTGCTTCAAACGTAGAGAGTCTTGCTTTAAATGCTGGCCATTTTGATTTAAAATATGATTGGCTTCAGTTAATTCTTGGATCTTGTTTTCATATTGTCGATTTCTTTCAATTGAATCTAAATCAACGCTTGCCACTTTTGGAGTTAAATTGTTAATTGTTTCATTGTTAGCTTCAATTTGTCTAATTAATTCTTCGATCATTGTTTCTTTAGCATTAAACTGTTCTTCGAAATTTTCTTTTTGCTTGATGGTTGCTTCTAATTTGGTCTTAAGATCAGATATACAGTCTTGATCCTCTTCTACATCACGATGAAGAGCAGTATACTTTAACCCAAGCTGGTCCATTTCCGATAGATTGGCATGAGCACGTTCCAATTCTTGCTGCAGTAACACCACTCGCTCTTCTTTAGAAGAAAGTTCATTGTTCGTATGAGTTAGTTGCGTTTGAAGGCTTTCAATCTGATCTTCTCTTTCTTGTAAAATCCCGGCCCTATCGCTATCCTGACCTTGCACCGCTCTTGTAGTGTTTTGAACTCTCTCAAAATTTTGATTGGCCTGAGCTAATTCAAGCCGTAACCCGGCCGATCTGTCATTTAAGCTAGCAATTTCTTGAGTAAGTGCATTTCTTTCTTCCCTTGGCAAGGTTTCCTGCAAGGGTAGACGGTATCCCATGCAACGAAAAGCAGCATCGGGATTGAGTAAACAGATAAAGGGAAAAATGGCAGCTCCAAATAGGCACTCAACAACCCGCCATAAATGGATGAAGGCAGAGGAAAGTTCATAATCAGCAGAAAATCTTTTTTCAGGAAAAAATATTAAGGCTATAGAATTATAAGGAGAAACAAAAACACCTATAACCCCCTTGAAAAAAGCAATGCCTAAATGCGCGCATGCATCGACTAATTCAGAAAAAGCTATCAGTATAAAACCAACGATGCGGGATGCCATTGCGCCTATAAGGGGGTTATCTGCAGAATGGTTCCATTCGCACATTTTATGCGTAACGGGGGGAGTAAAGCCAAACTGTTCAATTGGCGTTAAATTATAAAGGACATTTTCGATATGCATTTTATTAACCTTAAAATAACTATTATATTAACTTATATTTAGAACTTTTCCAACACTTTTTAAAGCTTGACTACCATCACGCTAATATTATCAGTAGAGCCTTTTTCATAAGCGCTATGCACAAGACAACGCGCTTTTTGTGCAGGGGTCAGATTTGAATGTTCCATCTGATGCAAAGCCCTACCAATCTCACTTGTGGCTGCAACATCATAAAGGCCATCGCATGCCAGTGCTAAATGTCCTCCGCTAAAATCTTCAAAGTCATAGCAGGTCAATTTGGGATTCGGTACAATGATTTTATTTGTTTTACCATTTTGCAAGGCCTGAAAGCCATGATCTCCAATCGCTCTCGCGACTCCCAAACTAGCGGAGTTGCCTGAAATGACTCGATCTCCAATGACATGGCCTCCCAGCTTCGTGATTTTTCTATTAAATCTAATATTATCGGGAGAGGCATCTTCTGAGGCTTGGATGACAGTGCCATCTCTTTTGACCAAGATTGTTCTCGAATCTCCCACATTGGCCACCCAAATTTTATTTCCTAATAAAACGGCTACCGTCGCAGTTGTCCCTTCACATAAAAATGTATTCATCTGGTCAAGCTGCAAAAAAGTTTCTTTGAGTGCTTTATATATTTTCTTTTCATCATTTAAACTAGTCATATTTTGCATTAAAATTTGCATTTGAAAAACTTGAATAATATGCTCCTTCACGAAGGCAGATACATTTGCTCCTCCATGCCCGTCAAAAATTCCAAACAGGTCAAAAGGGCATGCTTGCCCACCGATAGCCAAATTTCCATGGTAGGCTATTTCAGCATCTTCCATTGTAGGCCTTCTGCCTTGAGTTAACGCAAAACCAGCAGATTTATTACCCATAGTAAATTCATGGCTTGCAAATCGATGCCCGTTTGCCTCTTCAGGTGGCTGCATTGATATGATTTCAAAGCCTTTTGCAGATTCATTATTTTGAGCAATTAAAGCATAATTACTATTTTTATTTAAAAGTAGAATATGATGAGGCTGCCCTTGTTCACTTCTCTCCAAGATTTCCTGTATTCTTGTATCTTTGCGTGCTATTTCCAGTTGAAGGCGTCCGAGCTCTTGTTCTAAATAAATATTTCTTTCTTCTATTATCGAGGCATTGAGGGCTGGATTTAAGCGCTTATTTGACCTTAAGGGATCGAATAAATGGAGAAAAGGAAGGAGCGCTCCGGTGAAAATGCACTCTATAGCACGCATTAAATGGACGAGGGAATCGGATAATCTCAGATTTTTCTTAATGGTATAGGAGGGAAAAAAGAGAAAGGCCAAACAGTTGTAAGGAGAAACGAAGACTCCTGTGGTAGCTTTTAATGAAGCTAAACTTCCATGCGTCAGCGCATCAGCCAGCGAAGCGAATGGAATGGCTACGACGCCAAGCACCCTGGATGATAGAGGAGCTGAATGATTAAGGTCTTCAAGTTTACGTGTGAGCTGAGCCGTCAGGCTAAAATTCTCAGAGTAAATATTATTGATATTTTCTAATGGCATGTATGCCCTCTATTTTCAATTATTATGATTTTAATCTATTCTATTTTATTCGGTCAAAGATCTTGATTGTGTCGTAGTGAGGATAGGCTTAAAGAAATGTATTTTAAGTTTTATTATTTAAAATTTCTTTAATACAAAGAATGGTATTTGAGAGTCCTAGTTTAAAAGCTAATTTGAATCAGCCAAAAAATTTTTTTTTAAGTGTTTTTTCTTTGCCCATTTTTTTTTCAAGATATTAAAACGCATTCTTTCATCAAGAAAGAATGCGTTAGATTTCTTAAAATATTGGTACCTATGTATTAGAAATACCCAGTTTTACCAAAATAAGATTGTCTGTCAGGCCTCGAGGCTTCTCACCTTTTGCAATTATAGCTTTTTCAATCGCTTCTGCATACATGACATAGTATTGCCGTAACCCCCTAACTTCTTCAATAGTTACATTCGAATCATTCAAATTAAATATTCCACTTGCGCCAATACCAATACCACTTTCTTCTAAAACCACTGTATTAGTATCGGAATTTTAATTATCTAATTCTTCTACTCCATCCCAACCATTTCCATTCATTTTAAAATTAAATTTTTTATTGGGATGAATATACAACTCATCAATTAAATAATCAGCTATATTTATTAGGCCCTTTATTTTTGGCAAAATCTTATATTTTAATACAATCCCTGAATAATCTTCCACGATTTGGCTATGTGAAGCTCTTAACTCAGTTGCTTTGATAATTTCGTTGATGTCGATTTGCTCTTTAGCTTTAGCTAAGGCTTCTTTTTCCCGAATAGATTCATTTAGTTTTTTTTCTAATTTATTTTTTTCAAGACAATGAGTGTTTATTAGATCATTATAATGATTAACAGATTGACTTAGGTTAGCTACTTTTTCTTCAGCTTCTTTTAATTCATTTTCAGCTAATACCTTAGCTTTATTCAATTCTTTTTTTTCTTTTTCAAAATTTTTCGTTAAATTTTCTATTTCTGACTTGTTCTTCAAATTTACTTCTTTTAATTCATTTTGATAGTCATTTTCTCGTCTTTGAGCTATGTCGGCATTTTCTTCACCAAGTTTGATTTCCTTATTATAATTTTTTTGAATAAGGTCATTAATTTCTTTGGAATGCTCATGTTTTAGCTGAATAATTTTCTCTTCATTATTATTATTCTGCAATAAGAGATTTTGGCTGTGAAGTTCCTTGAGTTCTTTTTCTTTTTCAATTAATTTATTACTTAAATTGGAAAGCTCAGAATCTTTTTTATTTATTAAATCTTTAATTTCATTTTGGTGAGCTGTCTCTGCGTCAGCTAAATCCTGAGAAGTAGAGTTGTTTTTTCGGAGATCATCTAGGGCAGCCTCTTTTTCTTTTTTCAATTGATCAATTAAGTTAGAGTATTTTTCCTCGATAGATTGAATTGAAATTTCTTTTTCTGATATGGCTTTTTTTAACTCATCTTGATAGAAAAGCTCTAAGTTATCTTCGGCTGTTTTGGCATTCTTCAACACCTGCGCCAAATTGGATTTGTATGTTTCTTCCTTAGCATGAAGTTCAGCATCAGCATGAACTTTTTCTTGCTCTAACATGATTTGATAATTTCTTTCAGCATCCTGTTCAGCTTTCAGCTTTTCTGCATTTAATGCATTTAATTCTTCTATTTTTTTTGTTTCAAGTCCAGTAATTTGCGATTCAAAATTAGTTATCCTTAACTTATAATTCTCAGCGTCAATTTCTAATTGGTTTTTTAAATTTTCAATTGATGCTTTTGTTCCTTCTAATTCCGTATATTTTGTTTGCAGTGCACTAAGTTCTTCTCGCTTTGTTTGGAGAATTTGGTTCAAGGCGTTGTAATTTGTTTCATTGTAAGGAATTATTTGCTGCAGCCTGGCTTCAAGGTCTACAATCTGGTTCATTTTTGATTGAATTTGTTCATCTTTATGGGTGCAGGCTTCACGGGCTGAACGGAGGTCTTCATTGAGAGAAGTTTGAGAGATTGTTCTGTGATGTGAATTCATCCATGCGTCTGCACGGGTAGGGTTCAACAGGCAGACAAAGGGAAGTAAGGCAGCATTGAAAACGCTTTCAACGGCCAGCATAAGGTGGACTAATGCTGAAGATAATTCCCATTTACTATTGAAAGTACGATTAGGATAAATACTTTTAGGATAAAAAGGCTCCACTAAAGAATTCCAGGGAGATGCAAATAGACCTGTGCCTGACTTAATGACAGCGCAGCTAACATGGGCAAAAGCTTCAGCTAACGAAAAGAGTGGGATGGCGACCACACCCACAACACGTGAACTAATTGGCCCTAAAATGGCATAAGAAGATTGATTCCATTCCTCTAATTTATGAGTAAGAGTCGAAGTAAAATTTAACTGCTCATTGCAAGTATATTGTAAGTTTGTAGGCATAGATTCTCCTTTTAAATGGATAAAATAAGGATAAATTTAAATAGTAAATTTAATAAAGTCAATAAAAATAAAGAAACATATTAATCCGGGTCTAATTAAAAGCAGAGTGATCAAGGAGAACACCTAGGCATAAAAAAAGCCGGCTGAAATTTTTAAAAGTGAAATGTTGCTGTCGTAAAATGGCTTCTCAACGTATTATTGTCACTCTTTGCATTAGAAGATATAATATATCCATAACACTTAGATCATAACTAAATATTTTAATTTTTTTGTTGGAAGAAATCTCAAAATTGAAATTTTAAATATATATTATATTTTTATAAATCGTGCAATTCGTAAACTTGTGTAAGTTAAGCTGTCAACCTGATATTAAGTAGAGTTCTAATCATTGACACAGCCTTCATCTAATAGGGACGAAGGCCAAAGAGGTAATTCACTAATCCCAGTTTAAATGCTTTTTGGCGATATTCTTCAAAAAGCATTTAGAAACAACAAGGATGGGGAATTATGGAATCACCTCCAAGGCGGCAAAAGTGTGCAGACTAAATTGCCTTACTATGTATATTAATTTGGGTAATGGTATTTTCTAAATCCACAATTTTTTTATTAAGTTCTTCTTCTGTATTTTTCCATTTTTCACTTGAATTATCGAAATACTTGGTGTTTTCTTCACTGGTTAGAGAAAGATCCTCATATTCACCCCTCAAAACATTCAATTCATCAACTAAAATATCAAATTTTTTATGAAGATTATTATAAATATCTCTTTCTTCATATAATTTTTCTTCTGCTAATTGTGCAAATTTGTTTTCATTTTCTAAATCTTCTTTTAATTTTTGAATCTCAAGATCCTTGTCATTTTTTTCATTCATTAAAATGGTAAGCCTTCGTTCAAGCAAGTGGTATTTTTTTAAACTATCAAGTTTATATCCAAGAAATTGTTCATTTAATTCTGATTTTTCTATTTTTAGATGATTTGTTTCACGAAATAGCTGGATTTCGAAACTTTCATTATTTTTTTTGATTTTTCTTTTAAATTCTTCACTTGCTATTTCAATTTTTTGGTCTGCCTGCTCACGTACATATTGATTTTCATTTTTTAAAATTTCAATATCGTTTTTAAGGGCACTCTCCACTACTAAAACTTGATTTTTAAAGGTGAGAAATTGCTCGCTGACTTCAAACTTTTCGACTAAAAGCTGGTTTTTTTCACGCGAAAGTTCGCTCAAAAAATGTTGGCTCTGTTCGGCCAATTGTCTATTCAAATCTAGAATTGCACTTTCCTTTTCTTCTAAAAGTTGATTTGCACGCTGTTGTTCATCAGCAAAAAAGGTTTCGCGCCCAAGCATCTGATCATTCAATTCCTGATTTTTTATCCCCTTGTCTTCCAAATCTGATTGGCATTGATTTTTTTCATTTTGAAGTGACATAAAATTTATCTGAGTCTGATCATAAAGATGTTGTAATTCTGCAATTCTTTTTTCTGACGCTTGGAGCAAATTATCTTTAGCAGTTCGTGAACTCATCCATCTGCTTGCCCTATCCGGATTTAACAGACACATAAAAGGAAGAATGACCGCATTGAACACACATTCAACACTCATCATCAAATGCACTAAAGAAGATGAAAATTCGTAGTCTTCACTCTTGGAATATTCAGGATAAAAAGCAAAGGCTAGAAAATTATAGGGAGAAACAATGACCCCTGTCAGGCTGACGCCTATGCATGCTGCACTATGTACAAAAGCATCAGCTAAAGAAGTAAGTGATAAGGTTGCCAAGCCGATAATCCTTGAAGCCAGCGGCCCTGAAATAGCATAAGATGAGTTATTAATTTTTGAAAGCTCATTTAGATAAGGTCTCGTTAAACTAAATTTTTCAAAGTCAGTTAGTGTATGTATCGGCATATGTTTTCCTTTAATATATCAATATAAAAATTTAAATTGTTTTATAAAACAAATTAAGAAAATAGTTTAACAAATATTTTTTAGATGTCAAGTTTGATCATAAAAATTGATACCGATGAATCAAATTTATGATGCTTTTTTAAAAATAAAAGTGTATTTTTCGATGCAACTAACACAAAAATAAGTTTTTTATGAAAATATTAATTTACACCACAAATGTAGTGGGAAAATCGATGGCTGGTCCAGCCATCCGTTGCTGGGAGTTCGCAAAGGCCCTTAGTGCTTCCCACGAGGTGGCCCTTATAGGGCCTATTGAACCAGATATTCAGGGGGATGGTTTTCAAGTTTTGAGTAAAAGCGACGCTGCTCTACAGGGTTTAATGCGCTCTTCACAAGTTCTAATCACTCAAAATTTGACCCTTTCTATGGCCTTGAAGGCAAAGAATAATGGTTTAAGGATTATTATCGATGCTTACGACCCCTTGCCATTAGAGATCTTTGAGCTATTTAAACACGATCCTGAAGCCATTCGGCAGGAGCGCCTTCAATCTTCTATAAACCAGCTAATTTTTAACTTTAAGATGGCAGATGGAATTCTTTGTGCTAGCGAAAAACAGCGTGATTTATGGATAGGGTTTTTGCTGGGATTAAAACTGCTTACTTTTGAGAAATATGATTATGACAATAGCTTACGCCAAATAATTGATGTTGTCCCTTTTGGTCTTTCAAAAAACAAGCCAGAAAAATCAGGCCCGGGTTTGAGGGAAAAATATGGATTTTCTGCTAAAGATAAAATTCTTCTGTGGGGTGGAGGAATTTGGAACTGGTTCGATCCGCTATCTATAATCCGTGCAGTTGCTAGACTTTCCCAGGAACGGCCTGAAATAAAACTAGTTTTTCTTGGCATTAAAAGTCCCGATCCGACGGTTCCTGAAATGGCCATGTGTACTAAAGCTATTCAATTAGCAAAGGAACTAGGTGTCATCAATAATGTTGTTTATTTTAACGAGGGGTGGATACCTTATGGCGAAAGGCATAATTATCTTTTAGACGCCGATATAGGAGTTTCAACGCATTTTGATCATTTGGAAACGCGCTATTCCTTTCGCACGCGCATGCTTGATTATATTTGGGCCGAGCTTCCCATTTTAGCAACTGCGGGCGATTCATTTGCCGATCTGATTGAACAGCACAACTTGGGAATTGTAGTGCCTTATCAAGATGAAAGGGGCATTGAACATGCCATCTTAAATATAATCGATTGTCCCGATAAAGTTAAGCAAATAAAAACTAATCTAGTTAAGATCAGCGAGCAGTTTTATTGGGATTCTGTGGTAAAACCGATTGAAAAAATGATCTCTCAATTTTCTCATCAAAACTCCTCAATCTCCTTTTGCACACTTAAAAGTTTGGCTGCCTTTTTTGTTATGCAAGTAAAAGAAAAAGGGCTTATACAAAGCGCCAAGTTATTCTTTAGCAAACTCCGCAACAGATTTTTGAGCAGGTAATTGATATAAGGCATACTGTTGGTGAAGCCAGTGAGACATTTCAAAATCCTCAATATTTTCATAGGAGCGGGACACGCTTTCATGGTGCACTCCTTTCGCATAAGGGGTATACAAACAATAGAGTCCCATTGCTTCTATTTTGACAGCTAAGTTCGTATCGCTATAAGCCACAGGATACCATATTTCGTCAAAGCCACCGATTTCAACAAATATTTTTCTTTTCATCAGGGCGCAGGCAGCAGTCACTGCATCGGCTAGGCGAACCACTTGAGTCAGACTTTGCTTACTATGGGGGTACATTTTTTCAGAATGGTTCCAAACCATTTGATTGGCTGGGGCATTCCGTTTTAGGTCAATTCCCCCATGCTGCAAAAGGCCATTTGGATAAATCAGGCGTGAGCCCACCAGGCCGATTAGCGGTTGCTCGATCCAGCGGCACATTTCAAGCAGTGCCCCCTCTTCTAATTCCACATCATTATTGAGAAAAAGTAGATAATCGCAGTGTTGCCCCATTTTAGTTTTTTCGACTGCTAGATTATTTAAGCGGGAAAAGTTGAAAGGTTCCTCAACTAAAAGGACCTCCCCTCCCATTTCCTTTATATTTTCGCCAATGGAGGAATCGCAGCTTGCATTATCGACAGCCGTTATTTGAATGCGGGCCCCTTTCTGCTTAAGCACACTTTGAATCGTTTTAAGGGTAAGCTCTTTTTGTTCTTTGAAAGGTATGATTACCTGCACAGTGGGAATCGCAGATAATTGAGGAAGGGCCCGGTAAGTGTGCGGAATAAGACCCTCAGACCATTTCCAAGGCAGCTTTTTTATGTCGGAATAATGGTTTAATTGGCTCACAAATGAGACCAAAGCATTGTCTTTTTGATGCTTGGCTAAACCGCTCCTTTTAGCATACAGATAAAAAGGCAAATGCCGAAAAAGGGTTCCTGTCGCATCTAAGCGCAAAGCCAAATCCCAGATTTGTTCTTCCTGGCTTACATCCTGCAGACCTCCAGCCAAATTCCATAAATGGCGCGGAATTAAAACACTTTTACCTATTCCGTTATAAAAAAGATAGGGAAAGACCAGGCGCTGGGGTTTTTGTATTTGCCTGCCCGGCATAGGTTCGCTTCGTTCATTGACTTCATATTCATCGGTGTAAATACACACATTCTCTCTATCTTTAAGGAAGCGCAAAAGCTGCTCACAACGAAAAATGTAGTCAGGCCGTAGCCAATCTTCAGGGCCTTCAAGTAAAATAAAATGACCCACAGCTTGTTGGACTGCTGCATTGACGCTTTCGTGCATCATTAAGGCAGTTGAGTTAAAAATTTTCAATCTGCCAGGGAAAGTTGCTTGGCATTCATTCAACACTTGAGCCAGACTTTCCGGAAGCTTTTCTTCTCCGTAAACTGCGATGACCTCTAAATGCGGGGCTGTCTGCTGCAAAGCGGAAATCAAAGCATGGCGAAATCTGTCAGGATGGGTCTGGCGTAGTACCGGGATGATAATCGAATAGGAAAAATGGGGATGATGGGGTAATAGCGTATGCAGTCCAAGAGTCAATGTATGTAATTTTTGCATTCGTAAGCCGTTAGGACTTCCCAAATCTTTGTATTCCTTATCTAACGTCGCACCGAACAACCGAGCATGCTGAAACAGGTGCTTCGCAAAATTTATGCAATGGGCCTTCATTTGCTTTGAACGATATCCTTGCTTCAAATAGGCAAATGCAGGCGCAACGCAGCTTATTAACAGCCGGTAGGCTTTTTGGGTATGGCGGACTATTTTCATAACAAAACCTATAAGGTTATCAATGCATAGAGAAATTATAACTGTGGTAACCAGTGTCTAATTTCATAAATCCCTCGATGTATTTTGCACTATCTTCTATCGCATCTTGCGAAGATTGAAAACAAGCCTACATATTAATGTATGTCATGTTTTCAATCTTCGCAACCTGCAATAAAATCTAGCACAAACTGCATGAGTGATTTATGCAATTAGACATTAGCAAAAAAATGACTATTAAAATAAGGATCAGGTTAAGCCGGATTGCAGACAAACAATTCGCAATTTTTCCCTTTGCTTTTTCGAATCCTGCCTATTCACCTTTTATTCATATCTATGTTTTTAAATTTGTAATATTTCGCTTTTCATTTTGTGCTTGCAAGATAACCCAAAATAGGATTCTATTCTAGTGCTATATTTAAAGGAAATAGCACTAGCATTTAAATCTTTTTAAACATAGAGCTATGTTATTTAATTCCTACACTTTTCTAGTCATCTATCTACCTATTGTTGCGGCTGGTTTCTTCAGTCTGGCAAAATTACGCCTAACAAAGGCAGCTCAAGGCTGGCTTTTTTTGTCTTCACTTTGGTTTTATGCCTACTGGGATGTCCGGTTCCTGCCTCTTTTGCTGGCCTCCATGCTTTTTAATTATGCGTGCGGGACAGGAATGCTTAAGACCCGTTCTCTCTTCCTAAAAAAGACCCTTTTATGGCTTGGAATTGGGGGCGACTTATCCCTGTTGTTCTATTTTAAATATTATAATTTTTTCTTATCCCTCGCCATAGAAAGCTCTCCGTTTGTCGAAGTCATCCTGCCCTTGGGAATTTCTTTTTTTACTTTCACCCAAATTGCTTATCTGGTGGATTCCTATCAGGGCAAAGCCGAGCCATGCGGCATCATTTCATATGGATTATTTGTCACGATTTTCCCTCATTTGATTGCCGGGCCTATTTTGCATCACAAAGCCATGTTAAACCAATTCAACCAGCTAAGAATGTATGTTGTTTCATGGCCTCATATTGCTCAGGGAATTTTTTTATTTGTAATTGGAATTTCTAAAAAAGTTTTGATCGCAGACCATTTAGCTTCTTTTGTTAAGCCGGTTTTTGATTACCCTATGGGAGACATTCCTTTTCTGCAAGCCTGGGTGGGGGCCCTTTCCTATACTTTACAGCTTTATTTTGATTTTTCAGGATATTCTGATATGGCAGTAGGGCTTGGCCTTTTGTTCAACCTCCAACTGCCAGTCAACTTTAATTCCCCCTATAAAGCTGATTCTATCATTGATTTTTGGCGCCGCTGGCACATTACCCTCTCCTTATTTCTTCGGGACTATCTTTACATTTCCTTAGGAGGGAACAGAAGGGGACAGATATCAAAATGGTGCAATCTGTTAATTACCATGCTGCTTGGCGGCTTGTGGCACGGCGCAGGTTGGACATTTGTATTGTGGGGTGCTTGCCATGGGATTTTTTTGGTAATCAACCATGTCTGGCGCCATTTTAATATGAAAATTTCAAGATTTTCTTCCAAGTTCATCACTCTTTTAGCCATTATCTTCAGCTGGGTAATCTTTAGGTCTCCTGACGTTGCGACTGCTACTAATATTGTTTCTGGAATGGCAGGCTTAAATGGTTTAGTCCTTCCCGCAGGTTATGAAACGGCTCTAGCTTTTTTAAGACCTTATGGAATTTTGTTCGCTCATTTAAGTGAATCCAATTTCAGGTTACATGACCTGGCTCTTTTGGGGCTGCTTTTTGCCGGCGTGTTATGGCTTCCCAATTCGAATGAGTGGGCCGAACGGTTCAAAAAAAGGCCGGTCAAGTGGGCCATCCCCTGCGGAATATTATTTTTAGCCATTTTTTTACAACTTGATGACCTAGCTGAATTTTTATACTATCAATTTTAGTTTTATGAAAAAAAATCCCTTTAAAAAATTTGTTTATTTATTTTTTCTTACTTTCTCAATCCCGGCCCTCGCAATTGCCTGCTTCAATTGGTTGATTGACCCATTCGGTTATTTCCTCTCACCCCCCCTTCATTATGTTAATGATGTAAAAATCGGACTTGAAAAACAGCAGCGTCTTCATAAATCACTTGAAATTACCAGGCAAAAACCTGAAGTGGTCCTGCTGGGTTCATCCCGGGTGATGGCAGGATTGAACCCCGAAGATGTCTATGCATTGGCCGGTAGGAGTGTCTACAATGCCGGATTTGCCGGAGCGAGCATTGAAGAGGCCTACCATTATTTTGAGCATGCTTTGCATCACCAACCTCAACTCAAGAGAGTGATCCTCGGAATCGATCTATTTGCTTTTGGAAAAAATAAACGTCCTCAAAAAGATTTTTCAGTTGCCAAGTTATGCGGCGGCACATTCGATGCTAAGAATTTTTTGTCAATTTTATGGAGTAAAACAACCTTAAAAAGCAGTTACGAGACTTTGAAGGGTAATTATTTTGGACAGCCGAAACCTTTTTTTCTTTCTACTGGAATGTCGAATCCACTACTGGTCGAAAGTCCACAAAATGAGTTTCTGGCTAAAGGGGATCTTGAGTTCATCAAAATTATCTATAAAAATATGGATTTTTATTATGGGTTTCAGCTAGGCCAGGATAAAATTAATTGGTTCAAACGGCTGGTCGAACGGTGTCAGGAAAAAGGTATTGCTTTAAACGTATTTTTTTGCCCATCAAAAGCCATTTATTGGGAAAGCCTCCATCATAAAGGGCTTTGGCCTGATTTGGAACAGTTGAAACGGCAAATTAGCGCCATCCACCCTGTTTGGGATTTTTCAGGATTCAATTGCGTGACCACACAAGCCTTGGAGAAAAATGGTCCATCTCTCTATTATGAATGCAGTCATTTTAGACCTACTACGGGGCGTTTAATTTTAGGGAAACTATTCGGTACAACCGAAGAGCCTTTGGACTTTGGTTATTTGCTCACTGCCGCCACGGTGGAAGGTGCGCTCGAGCAAATTAAACAGGACAGATTAAATTGGCTTGAGACAAAGCCCCCAGTAATCCACGAACTTTCAGCTATAAACTGAAATACAATAACCTAATAAGCTGTTTTTAATTTTTTAATCATAAAATAATTTCAGCTATTAAAACTTTTATTACAAATAAGCAAGATAGACAGGATAGGAACAAAGAATACTTTTATCCTGCTGCTGTTATATAATTAAAAGACTGTAGGATTTGTTTGTTATTTTGGTTTATGCTGGTGTTTAGGAAAGCTATCAGCCCGGTTAAAAAGATATTTTTCTAGCATGTAATCCAATGAAAAACGTCCCGGTCCAAAAGCTAAAACTAATAGAGAGGCTAAAAGGAAATTGAAAGGGGCTTCCGATGCAAGTAAAGTAGGATCCTGAAAAAAAGATTTCACTGCTTCAACGTGGGCTGTGGCGTAGGCAGCTATCATTGTGATAATCAAGGGGATGGCAACGAGTCTGGAGGCCAGTCCTAGGAGCAGGCAAATTCCTCCCAAAAATTCTGTGTAAGCTGCTAAGTAAGCAAAAAAATGGGCTGCAGGAAAACCTAGCTGCGTTAATCCTTCTGTAAATTTATCAATGTCCAGCAATTTTCCCCATCCCGCAAGCAGAAAAAGCGTTCCCCAGTAAAGTCGGATGATTAGGAGAAGCGGCGATTTAAGGAAGCCCCCATAATAAATAAGCGCCTGATAGGCTTTTGTAAGAAAGATCATATTAGTCCTTTTTTTCCTTTTTTTGAAAATGGGGGCGAGGCTGTTTCAGAACAAAGGCACTGACGTCAAGGGCCTGGTCTTCTGATAAGGTGGCATCTTGAAAGGGCATGTTCCAGTAAACAAAGGAGGAAAAAATTTCCAAGCGACTCATTCCAGCTCCATCATTAAATGAATCTGGGCCCCATAAGGGAGGAATGCTTTTTCCTTCCAATTTTGTGAGCACCCCACCTCCTTCTCCATGCTCTTTATGGCAAGGAGCGCAGTATGCCATGTAAATTTTTTCACCTGCTTCAGGATTGGGCTTATGCTGGCTTTTCAAAGGTTTTAATCCAAGCCATGGAATGTCCTCAATATGCTCAACTTCTTTAGAAATCCAATGTAAATACGCCACTATATCTTTCATTTTCTGGGAATCATGCGGCAAAGAAATTCCATTCATGCTTCTCTGAAAACAATTGTCTATGCGGTCTTCAAGAGAAATGTGCTTATTATCCCTTTTTGAAAAACGAGGGTAGACGCCAGATACGCCGACCAATGCGATACCCCCATTTCTCCCCCCCAAAGTATCGCCCGCCAGGAAATGGCAGTTTGTACAGGAAAGCTGATTTTTAACATTTTCCGGAGCATAATGAGGCGTATTGAGGATCAGGCGGTAGCCTCGCATTACACTATCTCGAATGTTAGGCGGGGCTTGCTCGGGATCGTTCAGCTCCACATTATATAATGTATGTGCTTTAGCCAGAACAATTTCGTGTTTAAATGAACACCTGTCGTAACATTCTATTTCACGGGCTTTGTGTTTAATCCCATAAAAAAGTCCAATGCCAAGCAGGGAAGTTAAAAATATTGTCACAAAATTGTTCATAATCCTCACATTTTAGTCTATATTGTGGAGGAAGTTGCAAAGTTCTTTTTAAGTTCACTTAGGTACCTCTTAGGTACCTATTGTATTCTTAAAACTTTTTTGAAGAAATGGCAAGCACTAATATTATTAAAGGAGACCGATGAACCTGACAATCAATTCAAAAATCAAATGGGCTAGCCTTTTCTCTTCTCTGCTGGTATTTATCCTGTCATTCCTTTTGTTTTATGACGACAATCAGAAAATAGCGGGAAGTCTTTCGGCTGCTCTTTTATGTGCGCTTTTATTTTGGATTTCATTTATCATGCTGAGCTGGATTGCTCGCGTATTTACAAAATAACAACAACACTTAAATTTTAATGTAGGGTTCGAATCGTGAAATTAATTCGTCATACTTTGCTGCTTCTCACTTTAGGAAGCTATAGCTTCGCCGCAATTGAGGATAAGCCCTCAGATCGCAGCGTCAATGAAACTTATTCGCTTCCATTCACGCTTGATAGACTTGCGCAAAAAATAGCCCTTGAACCCTATCCTGCAATTGCTTTGTTCCATCTATGGAAAAATGCAATAGCTGTTTCGAACACGGATCAAATGAGCGTTTGTACACCGCTGGAACTACTGAATTCTAAAGGCAGTTGCTCAAAAAAAGAATTTAATAGTAAATTTCTTCAGCTTTGCCGCCAGTTAGGCATTCAAACTCGCTGTGTCACTCCCCAAGACGAAGGCATGTATGATTTTGGACATGACGAAGAATGGACTTATTTAGACTTGGAAACAAACCAATATTATTTGGGATGGGATAACGAAACAATCATTTCATCTGAGGACATTAAGGACGATCCCCTTTTGATTCTCCGCTCAAAGCATGATCGTGCTACTGCAGAAGTAAAATTTGATAAAGCATGGGAAAAATTTGCCCGTTTTAAGGTTGCTTCCCCTTTTTTAGGTAAGGTTAATATTGAAATAGAAAGTTCCAAAGAAAAAGAAAATGCATTAAATTTCAATGATTTACGTGAGGAAGTTAAAGGGCCTGTCCGGTTAAAAATAATAAATGAAAAAAATCTATTTGATTTTTGTTCTCCTTCTTTCAAACTACAGTCCGTAGACAACCAAAATATTGATCTAATTCACTGGCAGATTTCTTTTGATCCAGCCTTCGCCTTAGTTCATTCTGATTTAGACCAAGTCGCACCTTTCACATCACAACTTAGCTTTCAACCTATTACAGAAACATTTTTTAATCCAGCCACAATTTATTACCTGCGTGTGAAAGGATGCAATGAGGGGAAATGGGGCGCCTGGTCCGAAAATTTTCAGTTTGTTATTCAAAAACCAGAAAAAGTTGCATTAATTGAATTCAACAAGATCATTGAAAGCCATTATGAGCTTAATTGGGAAAGGGAAACAGAAGAGGATGCTTCTATTGACTATTTGGTCTTTGCTTCAAATTCCCTAGATTTTATTCCTTGCATCTATTGCACTACACAGATCAATGGGATCGATGGAGAAGTAATTGAAAGCGAAGAAAATGATAATTTAGTTGCAGTGACTAAAGATGCTAAACTTATTGTGGATGGATCTTTGGCTTACTATCGAATTATTACCAGACAAAACGGCCAGTTTTCGGTACCCTCGCCTATAATCCGCGTTTATGATGAAGATCTTGTCCAGCCCCGCAATGTTTTGCAGCTGGTTGAAGAAGAGGGCCGTCATGTTGCTAAAAGAGTTCTTTTCCCTGCTACTTACCCATGGACCCAACTTTCCCTGCCTGAGATCAACCAGCCGGTTAATTTTTTTGAAAACAGCTTACTCAAACTGCATGCTCATTATACGCGAAATGCAGTATTACCCTTGGTTGAAGCAAGGGCCTATCAGCAATCGCCCTATGTCACTCCTGAAATTTGGGAAAAAGTACGCCCTTATTTTCTTCCTGAAAATCATCCGGCCAAGCCTAAATTGGACCGAATGTTTTCAGCTAAAAGAGTCATCCTTACGCCCGAAACTTTCAGAGAGGCAGGATTTAAGAGACACCGTCAGGGACGCTTCAGCCGCATTATGGCCTCTCCCCATCCTGATATGCCTGAATATTTTTTCAAAGGTTTTCCTGATAGCGAACTTAACATTAAGGCCGATTGGTATAAATTGGCTACCCGCATTGAAGGTGCAAAGGCTGTAAAAAAATGGATCGTAGAAAATAAAATGCAATCTATTTTTACCGTACCTAATAAATGGCTTTATCCTTTACCAGAGCATCCTTCTCCCCCTAAATCATCCCGTTATCTAAGAAAGAACTTTATTCTGGTGGCAGAGAATATGCGTATTCTTGAACATGATAAAAATGAAAAGGCCTACAAAAATAAAGTAACCAAAAAGTTTTTAGATCGACTATACCGTATGCTGGATGATGTTGGTTTATATGATTCAGTTTATGCTTTCAACGTCCCCTTTTGCAAAAATGGAAAAATCGCTGTTATTGATACAGAATATTTTTATCGGTGGCCGGTTCCTTTTCAAAAGTTTACTAAGTATTTTTCAAAAGAAATGAGACAGTATTGGGAATATTTGATCGATCATAAGGGGCCTAAAGGGCATGTTGAAAAACATCATCCTAAATAAACCATTTCGTGCCCATCATTGATGGGCACGAATAGAAAAGTTTTGTTATATGAAATTGAACACTATTTCAAAAATTCTTTTTTTTGCCTTTTTCATCTTTTCATGCTGCCATGAAATTCAAGCTGAAAGGCAAGATTCAAAAAGTTACCCTTACAATCGTTATGTTCCGTCATGCGACTGGGTTTGTTTAGAGCCTTACTTCTTGCCTTTGGACCATCCGATAAAGGGGAAACTGGACGCTATTTTTACTAAAAAGCGCGTTACTTTCTCAAAAGAATCATTTGAAGAAGCAGGTTTTGAAAAAATTAAATTAAGAGCCCCTACGAATATCGTCGTTGGGAGGCATCCCGCCTTAAAAGGATATTTGATCAAAGCCTATTTGGACACGCAGCCTTATCTTATCGATTGGGTGAATTGGATGAACCGGATCGCAGGTGCACAATCCATTCAAGAATGTATTAAAAGGCATGATTTTCATCATTTTGAAGTACCACGTAAATGGATTTATCCTTTGCCGGAAAATCCTTCGCCTGAAAATTTATGCAATCGCAAGAACTTCATATTGATCGTAAAAGAAATGCCGATTCTTTCGAATGAAAAAACGTTGAAGTTTTACCGAAACAAAATTTGTCCTGCGCAGCTGGACGAGCTGTTTATTCTTTTTACGGAACTTGGGCTGATTGATTCCATCTATCCCGACAATATTCCAGTTACAAAAAATGGAAAAATTGCCTTTATCGATACCGAACATCATCATCAATGGCCAGTAAAGCTTGAAAAGTTCAAGCATTTTTTATCTCCAGCCATGCAGGAATATTGGCAAGTTCTTATTGAGAAATATTAATTATTACTGTCTAAGAACCTGTTCTAAGCCGAATCCAGCTCCAAATAGCTACAGTGCCTTTTATTAATAGATGGTAGAATGAATAACCCATTAAAATTCCCAGGCAGGCATAAAGAAATCCTTCAGTTGTTAAATTCAATCCAGGCTGAAAGCTTTCATAGGTGTTTCGGGCAATGGAGTAATCCATCTCTTTTAAAAAAACAAAAGGATGCTTCCAAACGGAAGCCTCGGTCAAATTCGACAAAGCCTGATTTAACTCTTGCCAGCGAATAACAATCCCATCCATAAACTCCCCCTGCCTCACAAAATCCGGGTCTGTATTCTGTTCAAATTTGTGAATATATTGATCCAGAGTTTTTCCAGACATGGCTGCGATTTTTTTTAATTTTGCTATCTGAAAATCAAGCTCCGCGACGTGCCCTGCCAATCGCTGTGTATATTGCTGTAGGTATTGAGGAATCTGGCTACCAAGAAAAGCTCCAAATACCACAAAAAAACGGTCCAGCACTTGATAGACGAATCGCAAAAATTTCATTACTTTACCTTTGGTTTAGCTGCCTGGTAATCGATCTTATTTTATTATAACATTACAGCAATTCGAAAAGATTGACAAATTTAAAGAATTTCTTTAATCCATTAGATTTGCGTTTTGAATACAATGATGAAAGACATCATAGGGGTCTTATTGGCTTATCACCAAATGAGATGATGGGGATGGAAAATCAAATGAAACTAATTGGAACTTCTATTTAAATTTGGTATAAAAGGGGGCAAGGGACAACAATAAATATAATTTACGAAAAAAATTAAATAAACTTTTATTAGTCTTTTTTCCGCCGAAACATAATTATCTTAAAGAAACCACCAAGAATGGTACAATTTTAAAGTTTAAAATAATCGTCAACACTTCATTTACAAAGCACTAATTATCCAAGTCAACTAACTTAATGATCCCCTGCATAGTAGGGTTCAATATGGACGGTGACATCCTGGACAGCCGGCCAGTCCTTTTGAATGGCGGCCCGAACTTTCTGACTGATTTGATGAGCCAGATCTACGCTTAGCCTAGGATTAACTTCAATATCAATATCGACATGAGCATCGGGCCCATAAAGCTGAATGCGCACTTTTTCTATGGCCTGGACGCCTTTTACTGCTAAAGCCGCGGCCTTGACCTTTTTAAAAAATTCAGGATCGGGAACTTTGTCTACCAGCTGATTAAAATTATCCCGGCCTGCCATGAAACCAAGGCCCACCATAAAAACAGCAATTAATATGGCTCCGGCGTGGTCGGCCAGGCCGCTCCACTGCGGGAAAAAAGCCCCTATAATCAATGCTAAAGCTGCAAATAAACTACTAATCCCATCAATTCGATAATGCACAGCATCTGCTGCTAAGGCAGGACTGTTTTCTTTTTTTGCCGTACCAGAGATAATTTGGTAGGAAATTTCCAATAAAACCATTGCAACGAATGGGAAAATCCATGTGAGCGGATGGATTTGATGAAAAATAGA
This sequence comes from Candidatus Protochlamydia sp., assembly GCA_013695355.1. Taxonomy (GTDB): domain Bacteria; phylum Chlamydiota; class Chlamydiia; order Chlamydiales; family Parachlamydiaceae; genus Protochlamydia. Next base: position 160,766 of record JACDAQ010000043.1, on the reverse strand, counting down.
TTCGTGAAATAGCAATAAAAACTGTTGAAAGACCATGATCCCTCCAACTACGACCAGCATCAAACCCAATAAAAGTCCTCCTAAAGGTTCAAAACGGCCATGTCCAAATGGATGGTTTTCATCAGGAGGGCGATGGGCAATCTTCATACAAAAGATTAAAAGGAGGGTGGACATTACATCCATTAAGCTTGAAACCGCATCGAGAAACAAGGCGGAACTTTGCATCAAAACTACGCCCACAAATTCAAAAAGGATTATGGCCAAACGAATTTTCATGCCCAGCTTGGCTGCTTGAATGACCTGGCGATTTCGGTTTGCGCGTTGTGCATAAACATCAGGAGGAAGGTGAACAGGCCTGGGAAATTTTGACATTTAGAGGCTAGGTATGGGTGTGCGTTCGATAAGGTCAGGCATATCCCCTTTTCCAAAAACACTTGAAGCTTGCTTCAATTGAGCTTTATCTCCAACAACCACGACAACGTCGTCGCCGTGCAGTTCAGTTGAAGGAGCCGGATTAGAATAGACCTCAGAGCCTCTTTTAATAAGTAAAATTGTCATCCCATAATTTTTACGCAACTGGGAATCAGCTAAGTTTTTGCCAACAATAGAAGACTGAGGATGGATGCGGAAGGAACCCATTTCAACATTTGTCAGGTTAAGTTTGATTTCTGATAAGTTAGTTGATGGCGTATTGCGACTACGCAGCAGATCATATCCGTCGGCCCGTATTTCGTTAACAAATTTGCTGATCTCCTCATCAGGAACATAATACTGTCTTAGCACTCTTGAGAAAACCTCGACAGAAGTGCCAAACTCATCTGGAATGGCTTCATCTGCACCAAGCATTGTCATTAAAGACATTTCCTGCATATAACGGGTACGCACTATTAAATAAACCGAGGGGTTGCACTCTCTGGCTATTTTCACAATTCTTCTGGCTGCAATAGGATCATTGACTAAAATTGCCACAGCTTTTGCTTCCTGAATGTGCAAATGCTCGAGAACTGATTGATGGGTGGCATCTCCGAAATAAATAGGCTCGCCTAGTTTTCTTTGTTCTTTAACGGTATCGGGATTCATTTCTAAAATTGAATAAGGAATCCCTGCTAATTTACTTGAACGCGCTAAATTTTTTCCACTAATCCCAAAACCTATAATGATCACATGGTTGGTTAGGTTTTTTTCTATGTCGCTGGCTTGTTTTTTAAATCCTGTTAATAGCTTGCCGGGAAAAGGAAGGCGGCAGATTAAATTAGAGATTTGAGGGGCAAGGTTTATTAAGATAGGGCTAAGAGCCAGGGTAATGAGAGAAACAGAAAGAAATAGCTGGTATTCCTCCCCCCCCAATAATTTATAGGGCATTCCTGTGGTTGCCAAAACAAAAGAGAATTCGCCGATCTGGCTTAAAGCGACCCCTGTTAAAACAGCTGTACGAATAGGAAAACCTAATATAAGAGTAGATAAACCAGCCGCTAATGTTTTAAGAAAAATTATTACTATAGCAAAAAAAATGACTGAAAAAGGATGGTGCAAAACAAAATTTACATCAAGCAGCATTCCGATTGAGACAAAAAAGAAGCTGATAAAAAGGGCTTGAAAAGGGAAAATATGGCTTACAGCCTCATTACTGTACTCTGATTCAGAAATAATGAGCCCGGCGAGAAAAGCTCCAATTGTTAATGAGTTCAATAAGCTTCCTGTCAGCCAGGCGACTCCAAAACATAAGGTCAGAACACTTAAAAGGAACAGCTCTTTATTTTTGGTTCGTGCGACCTGCAAAAGCAAACGGGGCACTAAATACTGCGCGCTCATAAAGACAAAACCTAGGATAAGAAGTCCATTTACAAAAGGCATCAGCAAAGAAAAATTAAAGGCCTCTTTTTCCACACCCCCGCCTGCCAAAAAAGGGATCAATAATATCATGGGAATGGCAATGATATCTTGAAAAATCAAAATTGAAATGGAAAGTCGCCCATGCGGACTTGCTGCTTCATTGTTTTGTTCTAACAGGCGCATGACAATGGCAGTACTGCTCATAGATAAAAGGAAACCTAAAAAGATGGACTCTGTCCAGGAAGAACCAGAACTCAAAGCGATTAGAAAAGTAAGCAAGATCGTCAGCCCGACCTGCATTGAACCGCCAAGTAAAAATTGTCTTTTTATTTCAAGGAGTTTTTTAATCGAAAGTTCCATCCCAATCCCAAATAAAAGGAGAATAATCCCAATTTGGGCCAGCATCTCAACATCCTCGCTCTCTCCTACAAGGGCCAGTCCATGAGGGCCAGCAAGAACTCCTGTAAGTAGGAAACCCACAACGGGAGGGATGTGCATCCGATGGCCCAATAGAAGGACAATGACTGAAAATCCGAAAATGATCAGAAGATCTTTAAAAAAAAATAATTCCATAGATTAATGATTTAATCCTTTATTCTTTATCGTTAATTTCCGAGATATTTTCCTTTTTTTCAAATAAATTTTCAATAGCTTGGTGGATTGAAGAAATATAGCTCTGATATCCGTTTTGTAAATCTTCTATAGTTAAAGTGTAATCAATATCTGGCGATACCCCAAGATTTTCAATTTTAAGCAAAGAATCAGGCCTTTCTGCCAGGGAACCAGTATAAGAAAATTGCATTATTCCATTTTCATTAGGAAAAGTAGAAGTTGTGACAAATCCACCAGCTCCAGAAGTGCGGGAACCAAATAATACAGCCCGTTTATTGTCCTGCAAAATGGCCGGAACAAAATCTCCTCCAGAAAAATCAAGCTCATTGATCAACATGAGGATAGGTTTTGTGTAGCGGCATTCAGGATGGGGATTAATCTGGTCCACCCCTTCAAGGTGTGTCGGATTAGTAAAGGACCTCCCGGCATTCCATTCTTCGATTTTAAAATTTAAAAAATCTTTAAAAAATAAAATTTTTTGATAGTCCATAGGTACGCTTGTATTTTCGAGGTCGTCTTCTTCTTCAATGTCACTTTGGCCCTCTCCATTACGATCAAGAGAGGTTTGAACCCTTTGAAAGGATTTAAGCATTTGATAGGCCATCAGAATTTCTTTCGGCGTATTTTTAATTCTGTGTTTAGGGGTTTTTAACGGCACACTTGTCAACATTGAAAGTAAATCATATTGAAAAGCAAAAAAACCCCCATAATTATTTACCTGGTCGATCACTAAAGCTTCAGTTTCTTGTTCAAATAATGTGATTATTTTCTCAAAGTTTTTAGCCTCCTCCTTGCCGCCGTTATAATGAGGGATGCGGATATAACCAATTTTTCTACCTCGATCTGTTTCGAATATATAGGCGTACCAAGAAATTCTTTTATTTTTCTGTTTTTTATCATGAGTCCAAATTTGTTCGCCTAATGGAGGAATAAAACTTTTGCGTCCTCCCAGGCCCCTCTCAGGACTGCCTCCTTTAGCTAAAGCTTGATGAGAAGCGCACATCATTAAGCTCCGTTTTATTTTGGGTGTTTCGGGAAACAGGTAATCCAGGTGGAGCAGATAATCATTCGGGTGGGTCATAAGCTCAGGATTATAATTCCACATAATTTGAAAGGCTAAAATATTCCCCGTAGCTGCAGATTTGAATTCGACCACTCCAGACCCTTTTGGAACGTCATCTCCACGCATCCCTAAACGCTCTGTGAATTTAATTTCTGCTACAGCCTGATCTGTTTGGGAATTGATGTTATTATTTCCTTTGACTTTCAAAGCGTTGATTACTTTTGAAAGAGGCTGTCCATTAAAAGAAAGAACTTCATCCCCTACATGAATAGGATAAAAGGCTGGAGGCAATTTATTGGTATCGATCCAATCGATAAAATAGCGGTTATTCACCCCCTTCACTGCAAAAGGAAGCGAAGCGGATTCGCTCGAATAAAAGACAACATCAGCATGATAATCATGCAAAGAAGAGAGGAAGTTTTTTGTAATTTTTTGAAAGTCTTTGACTGTTATCGGTGATGTTTCTAAGATCTGTCGCTTAGCTTTTTCAAATTCTTCATTTAAATCCCAACCTGAGTGCGTTCTTTTCCATTCAAGAGGAGCATAGCCTACTTCAAGTGTATGCTTAATAATTTTGAGGTCTTCAATCATCCCCTCTTTTTTATAATCTTCTATTAAATTTGCCTGCATGGGAGTGATGAAGCAGATTAAAGCACACACACTAAAAAATATATTTTTTAAAAAAATCATATGAAATCTCCTGTTGGACCCTATTTTCTGGGACAGCCAATTAATTTTAAAGTAAAATATTTTTTAGACTAAAAAAAAGTTTATAATAAAACCTTTTTATATATTTGGAGGGTAATAAAAAAAATAAAATAACTATTGTATAAATATTTCAAAACTACTAACACTTAATATAAATTTACAAATAAGGATAAATAATGATTTCTTTAAATACACGAAGCGGGGATTTAGAATTTCCATTTGACATTCAAGACAATGTAAATGATTCTCAAAAAGGATATAAAAGGTCTTGGCTTTCTGACCCTATCAGAAATCGTATTGAATCTCCTGATGTTTTTGAAAATTGCACTATAAGAGAGCTCATCCTCCCAATATTTGAAAAAAAAAAGCTTGTTACGATGTCACAAGTATCTAAAAAATTCAGAAAGTACATCAAATCTGAATTCATTAGGCGGCTTAATGATAGAACCACTTTTGAACAACTTAAAGCGGCGGGCAAAGATCTTGAAATTATAATGATCATTAATTTTTTAGGAGAGGAATGCTTACATCTCACGAAGCTTGACTTGCGAAGAGGTTTTTCTAAAATTGATGATGAAGACATTAAACTGATTTCGGAAAAATTCGCTAATCTATCCCACTTAGCTGTACATGATAAGGTGCGCGGTGTAACAGCTGCATCCATCGATCATTTTAAAAAAATGACAGCTATCAAAAATTTGGTATTTTTAAGTGATAGGAGATATGATTACCCATTAAATGGCTTTAGCTTCATTGAAAAATACCCTAATATTGAGAACCTGACATTAGGGGCGGGGTTGTTTAAATTAGATTTCCTAAAAGAATGCACTTTGCTTAAAAATTTAGAATTACACATTGCCAAAATGTATGCTAACAGATTTTTAATTTCAAATAATGAGAGCCCGTTACGCCTCAATGAGTGCTGTCCTTATCTCAAAAGTTTATATTTAAATAATTTTACTAATGAAAATTTAAACTTTCTTGATGGATGTTCCTTGCTTGAGAATCTTAGAATGGAGTGCTGTAACCGGCTTTCAGATCTCGCTTCCATTGGGAATTGCCTTGCATTGAAAAAACTCCGTTTAAGTTATGGTGAATTTGATAATCTTAATATATTAAAATTAAAAAAATTACCTCACCTCGAAGAAATTTCGATTTATGCCTGCGGTAACCTAACTGATATTAGCTGTGTGGAAGGGTGCTCGCTCTCATTAAAATTAGTTGATATTCGTCAAAGTTTTAGGTCGGAGAACCTAAATTTAACCCCTTTAAAGCAGTGTAAACAATTGATGGGCCTCGATTTGACGTATTGTAGAGTTGCGGATATCACCTCTCTTGGAAATTGTATAAATTTAGAGTTTCTATCACTATCATTTAATAGCCTTCTTGCCGAAATCAATTCACTTTCAAATCTCACTAAGCTTAAAAAACTTTGTTTGGCTAGAACTAACGTTCAAGATATAAGTCCATTGCGTTTTTGCACTGCTCTAGAAGAGCTGGATCTTCGGGGGTGCAATAGGCTTAATAGGCTAATTGATATTTGTTCATTACAAAACTGTCATTCTCTAAAAAAAATCATAATCTCAAGTTTTGAAAATCAAGATAATGAATTTTGTTATCAAACACTTAAATTTTTATTTCCGGAAACTGAAATTATTGTGGAAACAATTAATGAAAGTATTTTCGCTTTCGATGATATGAATGAAGTGATGAGACTTACAGATTTTGCAAATTTATAAACAGTGAGGATCAGGCTTGGAGACTTGCAGGTAAATTTTTTAAAATGGAATTTAAAAATTGCTCGTTACTTTAACCCGGAGAAATTGAGATTGTTAAATTTGCAGTCTTGGCTTACTTTTATTGTGATGGCAATCGTGATTGTCATGAAACAAAAACAGTCATGAGATACTTCATTATCTTTTTTTAAAAGAGTATTAACTACGGCAAATTATTTTTATAATAAAATTATTTAAATACAGGATTCAAAAGAATTATTTAGTTTTTTCTTGACCGATATCATCTTTCTTGTTAATTTTAACAAAATTTAACAAAAAGGGCGCTATGTTTTCTTTAAATAACAACATAACAGAGCCACAATTCAACCTAAATGAAGAATATAATACAAACAATCAACAAGGATTTACACGACCTTTGCCTTCAGTAACAATTCAAAACCTTACAATTTTTGAAACATTTGACTTACTGGAAATGCTCCAATTAGAAAATAATGAACTTATAAAATTTTTACGAGTCAACAAACATCTTAATAATTGTAGCAAAAGAGAATTCTTTAAGCGATTAAATTTTAATACTACATTCGCTCAACTTAGCTTTAATTTTTTATAACGAAATTTGATTTAGATATTCTGAAAAATTATTTATATTATGTTGTTATAAATTTAAAAAGGCATAAAATGTTCCCTTTAAGTAATAATTTTTCAGAATATCAAAATCAAATTCCAACTGGTTACGATCAAAGTCAACCTAATTCCCAAGGTTGTAAGAGAACCTTGCATTTTGGAAAATATATTGAGTCTTCAGACATTTTCAATCACTCTGACATCAATAAATTAATTCTTTCAATATCAAATAAATCAGAACTTGTTAAAATGTCACTGGTTTCTAAAAATTTTAGAAAGATAATTAAAGACGAATTTGTGAGACGGCTTAATTATGGAGTTACATTTGAACAACTAAGAGGGGAAAACCGGCCTATTGAAATTTCAATGATTGTTGATTTTTTTGGATGCGAATGCATTCAACTTACAAAACTTCATTTACACACGAAGTTTTCCAAAATTGATGATGGAGATATTGAACTTATCTCTCAAAAATTTAAAAATTTAGCTTATTTAAGTATAGGTGGTGATTTAGACTTAACTAATGCATCCATTAATGCTTTTAAAATATTGACTTCTCTTAAAAGTTTAAAACTTGGAAATGGTTTTTATGGGAATGATGGGCCAACAGACTTAAGCTTTATTGAATCTTATGTTAACCTTGAAATTCTTGAAATAAAGGAATTTAATGCTAACTTTCATTTTCTCAAAAAATGCACTAAGCTTAAAAGTCTCACCATAAAGAATAAGGAACTTTTAATGGCCAAATTTCCAAATTCTAATAATAAAAATATATTTCGCCTCAATGAATGCTGTCCTTCTCTTAGGAAACTAACATTAAAAAATTTCACCAATAAAAATTTAAGCTTCCTTAACGGGTCTTCTAATCTTGAGAGCCTGACAATTTCTAATTTTCCTGAACTTATAAATACTGATTCTTTATTAAGCTGTACTTCACTAAAAGAGTTAATTTTTTATTATTGCAATCATGAAAATTTTAATTTTTCAAAATTAGAAAAATGGCCCCTTTTAGAAAAAATATTCCTTTATTATTGTTATCCATTAGTTGATACTACTTTTATTGAAGCTTGCTCACAAACACTGAAAAGCTTAACCCTTTCAGGTTTGACATCAACCCCAAACATGCAGATTATAGCCCAATGTAAAAATCTTATTAAGCTCGATCTAACATCTTGCAATATTAAGGATATTACTGACCTGCGTGAATGCACGCACTTAGAGTTCCTATCACTGTCGTTTAATCGTGATCCAATAGAAATAAACTCCCTTTATCAACTTCGTGCACTTAGAAAGCTTTTTTTAGTGTGTACAGATATCCAAGACATTAGTGCATTGCGCTTTTGCCCAACGCTTGAAGAGCTAGATCTTCAGGGTAGTATGGGAATTATTGATATAAGTGCTTTGCAGTACTGCAATTCACTCAAAATAATTAGAATCTCAAGTTATTATGGGGAAAGAAATTTTATGAATGAACAAAACATTGCGTTAATTAAAACCTACCTCAATCCAAAAATTGAAATTATTTTGGAAGGCCCAATATATGGAGTGGTGGCCTTTACAATGAATGAGCCTCGATGCATGTCCGATATTATCGCTCGAAAAATAACTTCTTAAGGAGGAGTCAGGCTCACAAGCTTATTGAATCACATTAGTATTTATAAAATAAAAAAGGCAAAAGGTGTTCCCTTTAAGCAATAGTGTTTCAGAATTTCAAAACTATCTTCAACCTGGTTCTAATCAAAATGAAAATAATATTCAAGGCAATAAGAGGGCCTTACATTTCTCTAAAGATATTGAACTTTCTGACATTTTCAACCATTCTGACATCAATAAGCTCCTTCCTTTCCATATTAAGTCAAATAGAACTTGTTAACATGTCACATACTGAAATTGAAATTAAATTTGATTATAAAATCCCATCATATGGAGCGGTGGCTTATACAATCAATGAGCCTCTTGACCGATTTGCCCATACGAATAAAACACCTTCATAAAGCAGAATGGTTTTAGAATATTTCATACAAATGAATTAAAGCCGCTAGATATTTATGCCAGGGCATTAATCCCTGGCCAAATATAAGGTGTCACGTTTGAATTAATTAGGATAAAAATTGTTATAATAATGTATCCAGCAGCCTTACAGGCTGCTTTTTTTTTAATCGTACCCGGTGCAATAAATTAATTATTCAAATAACTTCATTATTACCAATTAAATCAATATGGTTTTGAAAAACTTTTATCACCTTTTCGCGGTATTGACTAATCGTTTGAATCTTAGGTGTAGGAACAAAAGCTGCGAGTTGCTTAGCTTGTTCAATACGTCCTTGTACGCCGCTAATTTTTTCTAAATCATTAATAATAAAAAATTTCATTCGTGGATGTGAAAATTCCCCTTTGGCAACAAGGGGAAGTAGAGGATGACTTTTAAAAAGAGAAGGATAAAAAAAATACTTTTCTATTTTTGATGGGGGCAACTGCAGTGCATAGAGTTGTTTGCTTGCTAAATCATTATAATAGGAATAAGAGCAAGTACCAGAAGGAGTACCCTCAAAAACAATTCCCGCTAAAAAGCTGGGAGAGAAACTTAAACTATGCACTTCTTTTTCACTTTTAATTATATCATCAGCCGAAAGTTCAGCAGCACGATAGAGAATCACTGCATCGAAAGGAGCCCCCCACTCTAAAGCTAAAGCTCGAAGGAACAATTCTCTGAACTGCGTTGTGTTACCATTTTTATAAAAACAAAATCGGTAAAAATGATAGGCAAGGTTTTTCCTGCTTTTGTTCGGTAAAGTCAATTTATTTTTATCAATAATATCGAGCTCATCGCAAATAGCGTGGACTATTATTTTTACATCGTTCCAGGTAAGTGGAATGGTCAAATTTTTTTCTGCTATAAAATTTGAAATCGCCAAATGCATCTTGTCGGTTGTGTGTGAATAATTTATTTGATCCTCTTGGCTCAGTGTAGAAAGTTCATCATCCATTTTGATCCAATCGATTAATAGTGGAAGTTTTTCCTTATTATTACCATTTTTTAAAGCAATATATACAAAAAAAAGATGATACAAAGTTAAAGGTATAAAAATATTATACTCCTTTATTTCAACACGATTTGCACCTAAATAAAGAGCATCGTTTGTAAGATTCTCTTGAAAAAATTTTAAATTATACTCATTTTCGATTGTGTCTAAAAGGGGGAAATAAATTTGATGCTCTACTTGATGCTCTGGAAACAATCGATTGAAATTGCCAATAGCTTGTTCGGCTAACTTAGAAATAGATAGATTTAAACGAGATTTTTTTTTAACCTCTATTAAAAATAGCTTAGAATATTCTAAGCCCAAATCGATAGTTTTATTGCTTTCATTCAATTCACAAATAGTTTCCAACCAATATTTAATCCCATCATAACCATATCTATCTAACCCGACATTCATATTAATTCCTTTATAATTTATTAAGTTATTAGATTTTATCAATTATTTAGAATGAAATCAAGATAAAGCAGGAAATTGGGAAGGGGAAGATGTGGGGACGCCAAATATTTTTTAAACGTCACATTTACATCATTTTTTTACAAGATGTTAAATAAATATAAAGATAAATATAAGAGGCACTAAGCCTCAGAGAAAATTTAAAAAATTAAACTCTGTGTCTTAGCGTCTCCGTATTTACTACACATTTCTCTATTCAAATCAAAGCTGTTACAGATAATTTGCTAAGTGCGGGTTAAAATGAACCGACCTAGTTGGTTTGCTAAATGCAGAACCGGACGGCTTGTTATTGTATTGAAAAATAGCATGGTGGTCAGCAACGAATTCTTTTGCTCTTCTGTGGGATTTCCATTAACCCGGCCGCCCAATCCTCTGCATGTAGAAAGGGTCAACATTGGTAATGCCAGCACGACAGCTGCAATGCTTGCCACATGGCGTGGATGATATGGATTAAGGGCATAGATTGTATTCGGCCCAAATGCCTTTGTCAATTGTTGCTCAGAAAAAAAACATCCCGTTAATTTTGAGACCAAAAAATTGCCATGGCGGCTTGCACCTGCGCTAAGGATAATTGAAAAGTTAGCAAAAACCAGCGCTACCTTTTCGACTACTTGCACCCATCGAGGCTCGTTCGCATTAACTCCTGAAAAAAAATCACGGCCCGTTACAATCCCCTCGATCTCATTCACAGTCCAGGCACAGCCTGCTATCAATGTGATGCTGCCGGCGATATTTTTTACCCCTTCTTTGACCAGGGGCTGATTCAAAAAACTCACAACTTGATTAACGGCTTCTTTTGCCATTCCAGGGATTGCGTTCATAAATTAATACCTTATAGGGATGAAAATGGATTTGAACTAAAATTTGACTTTGGTTTAGGAGCCGGCCTGGCCGTCTCTTTTTTATACGTTGGCCCCGCTCTATTTGATACTGGCTGAGCTTCACGCGTTTTTCCGATTTTGGCCGTCAGTGAAATCCGCTTACGGTCGATATCTACTGAAATGATTTCAACCATTAGCTTATCACCCGTTTTGACCACTTCACTTGGATGGTTGATATATTCCTCAGAGAGCTCGGATAAATGGATCAATCCATCCTGATGGACCCCAATATCAATGAAAGCTCCAAACGCTGTGACATTCGTGACAATCCCTTCCAAACGGAGTCCTTGCTTCAAATCTTTTAATGAATTGATATCTTCCCTAAAGCATGGCGGCTCGAATTTAGCACGCGGATCTCTGCCTGGTTTCTTTAATTCCTGAATAATATCCTTTAGTGTAGGCTCCCCTATATCGCCCTTCACATACTTTTTTAAATCGATTTGAGCTGAGATTTCAGGATGATCAATCAAATGCGCCAAGGGAACACCTAAATCTTTTGCCATCTCCTCAACTAATTCGTACCTTTCAGGATGGACAGCAGAGGCATCAAGGGGGTAGTCCCCTTTGGCAATTCGAAGGAAGCCCGCTGCCTGCTCAAACGTTTTAGGCCCGAAGCCGGCAACTTCTTTAAGCTGCTTCCGGCTCTTAAAAGCTCCTTTTGCTTCCCGATATTTCACAATTTTTTGGGCTAAGGATTGGCCGATTCCAGAAACATAAGAAAGCAAAGGGGCGCTTGCTGTATTCAGATCTACACCTACATGGTTCACGCAACTTTCAACCACATATTGAAGCTGTTCCTGCAATAAAGGCTGATGGACATCATGTTGATACTGACCTACGCCGATCGATTTAGGATCAATCTTAACAAGCTCCGCCAAAGGATCCTGCAAGCGTCTTGCAATGGAGATGGAGCCTCTGATTGTTAAATCAAGATCAGGGAATTCTTCACGTGCAATATCGGAAGCACTATAAATACTGGCCCCAGACTCATTGACTGAAAGTACGATCAATTCACTTAGATTATTCTTCTTTAATAGCTGCCTGACAAAGCTTTCTGTTTCCCTCCCGGCCGTTCCATTTCCTACGGCAATAGCATAGGGAGAATAGGTCTGGATCATTTTAAGCAAATCTCGCTCAGCCTGCGTTGCGGTACTTTCTCCTTGAAAAGGGAATATAGTCAAATAATTTAAATATTTTCCCGTATTGTCCACTGCCACGCACTTGCAGCCTGTTCTGATGCCTGGGTCGATCCCTATCACCGCTTTTCCTCCCAAAGGAGAAGATAATAACAAATGGCGTAAGTTTTCTGCAAAAACCGCGACTGCTTCCCGATCCGAGATCAATTTTAATTCAAGCCGTATATCTGTTTCTACAGATGGGTATAGGAGCCTTCGGAAAGAATCTACAACAGCTTGAGATAATTCTTCATTAAAAGGTGAATTTGGCTTTACCTGAATGATCTGTCCGATCTGATGAATAATAGGATCTTCTTCTATTTCGATGGAAAAATCAAGAATCTCTTCCCGCTCCCCTCTTCGTATGGCTAAATAGCGGTGAGAGGGAATTGTTTTGACCTTTTCTTTAAAATCATAATATTGTTCAAACTTGGTTGGGCCTTTGATATTATCGGTTCGCGCCTTTGAAACAACAATACCCTCGGATGAAAATGATTCCCGGACGTATGAACGGACAGTGGCATTTTCTGCGATCAGCTCAGCTGCAATATCACGAGCGCCTGCCAAAGCGGATTCGGCATCCAAAACACCTTTTTCCGAATCGATGTATTCTTCGGCCGCTTTTGTCGGAATGCCAGTTAAAGGTTGTGCCATGATCAATTGAGCTAAAGGCTCCAATCCTTTTTCACGAGCGATCATTGCTCGTGTACGCCTTTTTGGTTTGTAAGGCAAATAGAGATCTTCAAGTACTGTTTTAACTGTACAGGCTAAGATTTGTTCACGTAAATTTTCTGTCAGCTTTCCCTGGGATTCAATCGATTTCAGGATGGCTTCGCGTCTTTCTTCAATTTCGATCAAATAAGCGTGACGCTCTTGAATAGTTTTGATTTGCACTTCGTCAAGGTTGCCGGTAGCCTCTTTTCGATAACGCGCAATAAATGGGAGTGTGTTCCCGTCTCCCAATAAATCAACTACAGCCTGAACAGAATGGGCAGGCAGTGTTAATTCTTTCGCAATTTGTGAAATAAAAATTGGATTATTTTTTTCTAACATGGAATATCTTTGGTTAATAAAGTAAAAACATTAGCAATTTGAATGGATAAAGTAAAGAAATGTCGGAAGTGATTCTTTTTGCTTTTTTTCTGAGGTGATTTCCTTTAACATAGTCCTATAAATAAAATAGGATCATATAAAAAAATATGTCATTCAAATAAAGGTTCCAAATGATTTGTAGCGATAATACTTTAAAAAATAGCGCAGTACTTAATCAATTTGAGGAAATGCAGGCTCATGGAAAAAATCCTTTGCTAGGCGTCTATCGCGGCAAAAATCTGATGATTATTTCTTATCAGGCAAATGGCCTATCTAAAAAAAATTTCACTTATTTTCACTGATTTTCTAGTAAATTTGCTTAAATTATTTGGAGCACTAAAATCAGACGAGCAGTCCATTGCCGAACTTAAAAATAATGTGCATGATTTTTATTTCAATCAGGCACAAGTTCACAGGCAGAATGACATGCAGAGGCTTCAAGAAGCCTCTCAGCAAATCGTACAGGAAAATGAAAACCTTGTTCAAAGAAAAAATCAAATAGTATCTCAAATAAGTAATTGCGAAGATCAAAAAAGAGCATTAGTTATAGAAAAAGCGGTAATAGAAACTGATGTGGATAACATTCGACACGAATTTTTAGCGGCTCAAACAGTGATAGGGCAAAAACAAACAGCCGAGCAAGAAATTATCAACCTAAACCGTATAAAAGATCAATTAGAGTTAGAATTGATAGCTCTGAATAGAAAAAAAGAGAACCTTCTCCCTGCCAGGGCAGAATTAGCTGATCTCGAGATGCAAATAGGGATTTTAAGGGCCGATATAGATCAAATAAAAAATCAATCGGTTATTAACAAGCATAATAACCTGAGTTTGGAATTTATCTCCTTGAAAGTGAGGGATATCTTACCCTAGATTTGTTCTTTCATTCTGAAAAGAATATCAAATCGATATGCTTGAAGAGCGAAAGAGCGAAGATAGGGTACGAGATTCCTTAATTTCGAGGAGAGAAACTCCAAACTCAGGTTAATAACCAAAAAATTTTAATTGAAGGTCTGGTGCGAAAAGCCCTCTCTGAATTAGAAAATCTTAAGTCTTCTAGTGTAAGAGATAATCTTGTTAAATTTCTAAAAAAAATTCGTAATAACAATATTAATCTTTAAGCTGATTATAATATGCCCAAGTTGACTAAGAACAGGTTCTAAGAAATACTTGGGTATATTCAAAGCCTTTAAACAAGCTTTTAACTTTTAATTCACTTGGTAGGTAAGTACTCGCCAATGTCCATCGCCCCCACGCCTCAATGTCAGTAGCTCGCCTGAACCAGGCGCTGCATCAAACGAAGTATTATATTCAACTACCATGTAAGGCCCTTTAGGCAAGCCTACAGGATCCCAGGCAGGCCTCTGGTCTTTTAGGGTCCTTGACTGCACATTTCCTAAGCGCTTTCTGGCAAGGTTCAACGCAGTTGTCCATTCTTGCTGAGATATCGTGCGCTGAAATAAAACATCACCTTTGTTCCAGCTGGCTGAATACTCCCCCTTGTCAAGGCCTTCCACATAATTTTTTGCTACCTGGCCCGCCTCTATCATCCATGCGGCCATCTCTTCATTTTGCTTTTGGCTTGCCTTCTCTTCCTGGACTTTTTCTTTGGCAACTTCTTTAATGGCAGAAGGAGAATGAGCCGGGCTTTCGGCAGCAAAAAGGACGGTCTGGAAGAAGATCACTCCCATTCCAAAAATAAAGGCTAAATTCATACGGCGCATACTCCCTCCAACAATTTATTAATGTTATTTACTGCACGAGCTGCAAAAAATGCCTTTAAGTTTTTGGTCAAAATCCATCTTTGTTTTTTGCTTGGCCATTTTACTCTGCCATCGCTGTTGGTTTGCTTCACATACTGTTTTTGCTATTTCATCAATTTTGTGATCATTAGATCTGATATAATCTTTCATTTTTTCCTTTAGGACTTCCATCCATGCGCAATCGGCAAGGGCAAGCATTTTTTCGGCATGATCATCTCCGCAAGAAGAGTTTTGGCAGCAGCTGCACGAGCAAGAGCAAGATTCGTCATTGCAGCATGAATTTCCATTGCCGCAGGAATTATCACCGCAACAGCACTTATTTCCACCGTTAGAGCAGCAGGATTGATTTTGACAATTTGACATAGGGACCCCCTTTGAATAGGTTGTTCATAAAATCTGATATATAGCTTGAAGCGATCAAAAGTTCAATAATTTTAAAAAATAAATTCATTATTATGAATTTATTCAATAATCACAAAGTTTTTTTTATAGTTTTTGTATGATCTAAACACTTTTCAAACTTGTTATTTTCATATTATTAATGTGAATGATGTTAATAGTGTTTGGTTAGTATTTTGCTATTTTTTAGTTTTTTAAATTAATCATTTCTTAAAATTTGTTTAACATAATAATAACTTTTAAATTATAAACTTAATCTAAATGAAAGAATTTAAAACACAAACTAAAAATCAATCAATAACTTAAAACCAACCAATTAAAATATTTAATAAAAAATAAACAAGGAAATTATGTATAATACTAATAATAATTTAAATTTAGCCTCAAATTATTCACCTATACTTTCTGGTGGAGAACAACAACAAACAATGCAGTATGTTAATGTAACCCCGCAACAGGTTTTTTACCATACGTCTCCAACACAAACATTTCAAGTGGTCCAGCAGCCGGCTTACCAAGAGCAAATTTCACCTCAGCTCTTTCACCAAACTGTGGTCCAACCTCAATATGTTATGTCACAGCCAATACAACAACAAGTTTACCAAGTCATGCAACAACCTGTTGTTGAGACAGTAAACACAATCATTGAAGAAATAATTGAAGAAGAAGCGGCCAATGATGAAGCACCTATTGAGCAAATTGATGAGAACAGAGTTCCAGTTGAAATGCATAGGCAAACAATGGAAATCATTAATGCAGGGATAAGCACAAAATTAAAATTAAAAGAAAAATCTTCATTGTATAATCAGTTTGTGACCCCATTATTGGGCTTACTTTCATATGAAGGCGCTAGATTGTTAATAAATAAAAACTTTATTCCAACTGTATCAAATACAGTTGAAATGGTTAAAACAGTCACGACTCATTTCTATAATTATATACCTCATGCTCCTTATCACGGGCCGATAAATAAGCAGATTTCGGAATATAATAAAATGGTTAAACATTGGAACCATCATAATGCACACATAACAACTTTTACAAATAATCAAAATACCACAAGTCAAGCTAATAGTGTTGTTGGTCATCATATCAATAATTTGCTTGCTGTGGATGTTCTTGGATTAATTGGACTTGTTGCTTCCGCTTATTTTATGAAAAATGCCGTTTCAGATCTGATTGATTTGAAAAAGGAAAAATCCCTTTTTAATGAGCACAAAGAAGTTTTTAATAATAACCAAGTTTATTATAGCGAAGAAAATATATTAGCTATCAATGAGGTGGCCAAAAATACAGAAACTGCAATGGATCATTTGATCAATAAAAAAACTCAGGAAATCGCTTTTCTAGCGTTAGGCATGATTGCTCAAGGCGCCGTTTTAACAGGTGCTTTCGTAGGGTCGGGCGCAATCATAACAGCTGGAACAACGTTAGGTACAGCCGTCACGGTAGCAAGCCTTTTTAAAATGGTTTATGAGCTTTATAATGATCAAAAAACAAAGGATTTACAGGATGTTAAAGCAAGTTTAATTAACTGGAATAACCATACCGTAACGTCTTTTACACCTAATTTATATGCTGATGCAGATAATGAATTAGTCGCTGTATAATTAGTTGGAGGGGGTAAAATACCCCCTCTTTTCTTTATAACACACCTTAGAACAAACACCTAATTTGTATTGACCATCCAAAGCGAAAATTGATCTAAAAAGCGGATAAATCCATCCATATATTGCATGGGAAAATTATATTTTTTATCAGCATCAATAAGAATTGCTTTAAAGCAATTAAGCCAGACTTCCCTTGCCTTTTCATCAATTGTAAAAGTGATGTGCCGTTGCCGCATTCGAGGCGGACCGAATTGCTGCTGATAAAGCGGGGGTCCTCCTAAAATAAAGACAAAAAAAGCAGCCGATCTTTTGGATGCTTCTTTCATGTCATGCGGGAATAGGTTGCTAATTGAAGAACTCTCCAATTCTAAATAAAAATCTTCGAGCATTTTATAGATAGCATTTTCACCCATCAATGCGTAAATTTGGGGATCAGGATTTATTCCTTGGGGTGGGCCACTTTCAGGGATATGAATTTCTTTAGACATGACTTTTATTTTTTTAATGAAAAAAATGTTTAGCTTAGAGTATTGTCTAAAAAAAATTAAAAGGCAATGTATGATGCAAAAAGTTTCGGTGCTAGTTTGGGTGTATGCAGTTATTGTTTTAATTGGCGGCATTGTAGGCTTTTTGGTTGCCAACAGTACCCCTTCTCTTGTTGCTTCCTCCCTTACGACGCTCTTGCTGCTCGCCATGGGTTATTATATCCGAAAAGGGGCCTGCTGGGCCTATACTGCAACATTAGGTGTCCTGGGACTTCTTTTAGTTTTTTTCGGTTACCGCTTTTATATCTCCCATTGGAAGCCCTTCCCAGGCGGCGTAATGGTTTTTTTAACCGCAGCTTTACTTGCTTATCTTATTGTAGCTGCATATAGAGCCCGACTCTCGGGCCTGTGTCATACGAAGGATATGTATAATTGTTGTCATAAGGATTCGCATCATAATAAGGATAATTATAATAATACGCCGGATAGGGATTAGGATAAGGGGTAACGTAACCGTTATAATAACCTGGATATCCCGTAACATAATAGTTGTTTTGATAGTAATTTTTATGGTAGCCTTTTCCATAATAGCGGCGGTCTCGGCCATAGCTTCTACGGTCATCTGAGGACCTGTAGTCTCTCTTTGAATCTTTATAAGCGTAGCGCTGCCTGCTTACATCATTTATTGAAATATTCCCCCTTTCATGACCTCCACCATGATGTCCGGCAGTAAGTAGCGGGGTTGCTAAAACACTTAAGGCTAAGCCTTTTCCAATATTTTTTTTTATCCATTCAAACATAGCATTTCCTCCTTTTCCTGATTTTTTTCATTTTCATTCAAAGAGCCGTTCCACTCGTAATCATACATGAAATAAGCTAATAAGTTTTGCTTTGCTTTAACGCTTCGCAACCAAATACCTACAAACACAGCGGGCTGTACAACTATAGGCAGCAAATCCCCTGCGCTGAAAACAACGTCCCTTACACTTGTCAAAGTCTTAAGGAATTTTAGCGAAGAGTTATTTTCAATTGCATTTTTCCTCCATCCAAAGAGCATCATCGCTACCGCAAGCTGTTTTTTGGTCCCATTTTTCGGGCGAATGAGCGCGGAAGTTGTATTCAAAAATGCACGGTCCAAGCGGTCTTTAGGCAGAAAAAGATGAGCCCCGCTGGTTGCGCGGGGGTTGCATTCAATCGCATAAATTTTGTGATTGGATTTTTCAATCAAATCAAAGGCAATTTGTCCGGTATAATTTAAGGATTTTACGAGACGCTGGACCCAGGCTAAAATGCGGTTATGGTCTACAGATGTAAACACAATGCACCCTTTTCCATCCACAGCATAACCGACAGGATAAGTGGAGTGGGCAAGCACCTTTCCTACCTGGCATACGCTATAGGTGCAATACTTTTCACCTTCAATCCATTCCTGCGCAATCCATGGATTGCCAGGCTCAAACTTAATATTGAGGTTTTTATCGATGGAAGGAGAAAATTTTTTTATTTGCAGCCCGGCCCTTGAATAGACAGCTTTAACAGCATATGTTTTAGTTTGGTCTAACTTTTTTAAATCTTCAATCTTTTCTAGCAATACTGTTTGGGGAGCATGGAAGCCTTGCTCGATTAGTTTTTGGTTAAAAAGCCACTTGTTATGCAAATCATTCATCACTGGAAAATCAGAGACAAAAAGTTTACAACGGGGTGGGAAACGGTCCTGATGATAGGATAAATAGAGAGCCTCTTCATATATCGGGATAAGAAGGTCTATCTCCTCCTCTTCAATAATTCGAGTAATATCCTCAATAAAACCTTCTGTATTGAGTCTAGGACTGCGTACGATAAAGCTTTTAGATACTGCGTTTGAAAAGCGGCATACGTGGAAATTTAGTGTTTCCGCTATAAATACAACATGCCCGGCGGATTTCAACTGACGGGCTAGGTCCAGCGCAACGGGAGAGCGTCCGGAAGTGATTAAAACTCTTTTTTGCATAAAAAAAACTCATAATTCAAAAAAATTTATATATTTCTCCTTTAAAACCTGTTTATTCTTTTATGGCAATAGGGAATTTGCCCAGTCTTGGTATAATAATCTTGATGGTATTTTTCGGCAGGGTAGAATGAGCTTGCAGGTGTGACCTCGGTAGCTACTTTGAGTCCTTTTGTTTCTAATTGTCCGATGAGTTTTAAGGCAGCTTCTTCTTGTTGTTTTGTCAAAAAATAAATGGCCGAGCGGTATTGGCTGCCGATATCAGGACCTTGACGATCAACTTGAATGGGATCATGAATTTCAAAAAAAAACTTTGCAAGTTCTGAATATGTAATTTTTTTTGGATTAAACACTACTTCGACAGCTTCGGCATGACCAGTCTTTCCCGAGCAGACTTCCTCATAGGTTGGATCGATTGTACTTCCCCCTGTATAGCCTGAAGTAGCGTTAATTACACCGCTCAATTCCTTGATCAGCGCTTCGACGCCCCAAAAACAACCGCCGGCAAAAATAGCTCTTTCGTAACCTTCAGGAGTTTTTGCCGGTAAAAATGACAATGACATGGAGTTGACGCAATGCCGGGTATTTTTTGGCGTTGCCCGCTCTCCTTGAAATACATGCCCCAAATGAGCTGTGCAAGAGGAGCAAAGGATCTCAATCCTTCTGCCGTCCGCATCTGTTTTCCTAGTTACGGCACCTTTCAATTCATCGTCAAAGCTCGGCCAGCCGCAATGCGAGGAAAATTTATCGGAAGATAAATACAAGGGCGAGTTGCAGCGTCTGCATACGTAGACGCCTGTTTCGGAATGTTGATCAAATTCACCGGTAAAAGGAGGTTCCGTCCCTTTTTGATTGATCACATAGTTTTCTTCAGGAGTAAGGGAATGATGTTTTTTCATAGATCTCCTTTTTTCTTTGAATTTACTGTTTCAAATAAAACTTATCAACAAAATTATGTTTTAAACTATTTAATCTTGACAATTTTCATAATATTAATTAATAATGCCTAATGTTATTTTTTAAATTTAAAATTTATATATAAGAGGAAAATTATGAATTATAAATCGCTACTGGCAAGTTTTTCAAATCCTGTATTATTCGAAAGAGCAGATATAGGTGATTTTTCTGATAGCATCAAACAAAGTTATAAAGCTGCATGGCTTTATGTAACCCCTTTTAAAAATTATGGTACGATTGAAGTGATCAATCATACTTCTATTCCAATCATTTGCGGCACCGAAAGCATTGATAGGGGCGAGCGAGGTTTATTTTGGTCTTCGTTTTCACACATGAATCTACTTGATTCGACTAAGATAACAATTAGTAATACCTTTAATAAAATGATTTTGGGTAAAGATAATTGCATTTTTCTAGTCAATTTCTTAGCCTCTTCAAGGGATTTGCATTCTAAAATCACCTTTTCAGAATCAAAAGATAAATCAGAAGAATACATTTCTGGCCTAATTGAACAATTTAAACGTTTCCGGGATGAATTTATTGAAGGAGATAAGCTTAAAGAGCATCTATTTGCAGAAAGAAAAAACAATATTCCGGAATTTATCAGTTTTCTTAAAAATTCTGAAGAATTCGAAATTAAACTAAGGGCAAATGGTGTGCTAATTTATGAAAATGAGAGCGAGCCTGCTTATCATCATGAAGAGATTATGGGAAAATAAGATAATTAAAAATCTATTTTGTACTAGTGCTTTTTTAAAATAGTATTAAGCACTAGTACTCTCATTTGCTGAATTATTTTATGCCGTTGAAAGTTAAGATTGCTCCGGCATATTTTTTATTAATGTTGGGATTAGCCCCATTTTTTCACACAATACACTTTAGTAAGTTGGATTCAAGAAGGCCCGGTGCCAATACTCAGCCCGATTAATTGAGTCTCTTGCTAGCTAAGCTCGTCAATTGTTTTGAATATTTTTTAGAAATTACCTCAAATTCAATCACACAATTTAAACAATCCTTTTTAGCCTTCTGCGGCCAATTTCATCTGATTATAAAGGACCGGCGCGTCTTTAACAAAGGGACTAAAATAAAGTTTTATATGAAAAGCAAATATTTTTAGGTAAGAAACATGTAACTGTAAAATCATATCTAATTATATAGATAAACTTCATTCATTTTATATTAAATTAACAATGTAAACTTAGAATATAGTTCATTGTAAAAAAGGAAAATATAAATGAGCATTAAAAATATATTATATCCAGTTAACCATATAAGCCATAAGCAATTTCCTTCGCTCGCTATTGAAGATTCCACCGACGAAATTGATTTAGTGGAAGTCACCGAGCAGATTCTTTTAAAAAATTTGACTAGTACCTTGAATGATGAAAATCTGCAAATAGACTGCCAAAAGGCTATTGCAAGCTATATTAACCAACTTGAACTACCTAGGAAACTTCCGGGTATTGAAAATATTCAAAAGGAGGTTATCAGTGTACTAGAAAAACATGTCCGTTACCAAAACCACCTTGTCGCCCCTATGGATTGCTGTTCTTATGAATGCCCTTGCTGCTATGTAATTCCTCCCTATGTCAGGAACGCCAGAACAATTGATGCTCTAAGGCATAAACATATTTCATCTGGCGCCATTGGGGGGGGGAAACAACAGGCGGCTACAAAAATACAAGCTTCACACAATGTTTCAGCTGGGCAAGGGCCATTGATATCTATTTATAACGCCAAAAATAATACCGCTCTACCAGGTCAATTTGTGGCTTCTAACCAAAGCAGCCAGCCTGCTGCTGATGCGACTGCACTTAAGGTTTTAAATGGCACAAAAGATGTTTTTCAATTTTGGTCGAATGTTTACGGTGCTGATAATTTAATACATGAATTGAAATCAACCATACATTACGGGCAAAACTATGCAAATGCCTTTTGGAATGGAAATCAAATTGTTTATGGAGACGGAAACGCAAAAACAAATAATTTTATTGAATTATCTCTAATTGGCCATGAATTCGGCCATGCTGTTACAGGCAATAAACTTTCGTATCAGGGAGAAGCTGGAGCACTAAATGAGCATTTTTCGGATGTATGGGGATCATTAGTTCTTCAATATAAAAAAAGTCATAAAGCTGCAAATGCAAGCTGGCTGATTGGGGAAGGAGTGTTGAAAGGCAAGGGGGCGCGTTTATCCTCTCCGTTCAATGAAAGCTCCTGGGACTGCCTATAATAATGCTACCCATGGTAAAGACCCGCAACCGGCACATTATAGCAAAAAATATATAGGACCTCTAGACAATGGAGGTGTGCATATCAATTCTGGAATTCCAAATAAGGCCTTTTATCTATTTGCTCTATCTCAAGGTGGGTATGCATGGGAAAAAGCGGGCTTACTCTGGTTATTAACCTTGCAAGCGGAAAACCTGATCAAACCTAATTGCACCATGCCAGAGTTTGCTCATGCAACAATGTATATGGCAATTAAAAGCTTCCCAAACGATTATAAAATGCATTTGGATTTAGTCAATGCTTGGAAAGCAGTCGGTTTGACTTGAATTACGTACTGAACCGAATAGCAAATATTAAAGTTATTCATTTTTTCTTTAGGCCTTAGCTTGAATTTAACTCAAGTACTTCAATATTTGGTACTTGGTAAGGAATTAAAATTAAGCTAAAAAAAAGTATTTTGTATATATTTAAGGTGAGGTGGGAATTAAAGTAACTTAGATTTTTAATTCCCAATAGCCGTTATCTCAAATTAACAATTTTCGAAATTTAACATATTATTTTAAATTACATTAACTTTCGAATAAAACGCTTCAAAAAATCTTGCTATACCTAACTCAAAAATTGGATTTGGACTAGCTTTGAAGCAGTCCAAATTTCCAATTTTTGAATTCACTTGGGTATATAATGGATAATTCAACGATTCAGTTGAGGCGGCCTAACAATATTGACAGTCAGACCATTGACAAACAAGAGAACAAAAGCAATCGGAAAGAAAGCTAAAACCCAAAAGCACAGCCAAAACCTTGAACCATTATATGAAAATTCATATGTTGTGTCTTTGATCTGAAACGTACATGCCGTAAAGAACAAAACGAAGGCAATCGGAAAAAAGAAAATGACCCAAAAAATAAGTATTAATATAGATCCTTTATAATGCATTCTAAAACTTTCAGTTTTCATTTAAACATCCTTAAAAAAAATATTATCTTACTTTAATTTTATCCCAAGCTTTATTATATAATACACCCTTTTCTCCTAAATTTTCAATCATTTCTGATTTTTCAAGCACTTCATCTGGAAGAAATAAAATTTTATTTTCTCTTAGATTCTTTGGAAGCTTTTCATAAGCCGCCTGATTAGGGCTAAAAAAGAGGGTAAATTCAATATTTTCAGCTGAAACTTCCGCATCAAGCAAGTAATTCATAAAGGTATAGGCTAATTCTGGATTGGGAGCATCATTAGGAAGGACCATTAAATCCATAGAAAGAGTAACCCCTTCTTTCGGATAAACAAAATTAACATGGGGATTTTCTTGCATCACCTGCATGATATCCCCATTGTATCCATTCACTACTAAGTACTCAGCACTAGCGATGCCCGCTTTGTATTGCTCGCTTTCAAATTTGGATAAATTCTTTTTCCAATTGATCAGTAGCCGTGCCGCTTCCTCAATTTGATTAATATCTGTCGTATTGGCACTATATCCTAAAAAAAGCAATGCCTCTCCTATCGTCTCCCGGACATCGTTTAGCATTGTCATCCGCCCTTTATAATCAGGATTACCGAAAATCCCCCATGAAGGTTCGAAGTCTTTTACCTTGTCGGTTCGGTAAGCAATGCCTGCTGTTGTAACCATGTAAGGGATTCCATAATGCAGCAAGTCCTTGTCCACGACCCTTTTCATATAATTTGAATCCAAATTTTTAATATTGGGGACCAAGGCGAGTTCAAGGGGCTGAAGCATCCCCTGCTTGCTCATAATGGCGACGAAGTAATTGCTTGGAAAAATGATATCATAGCCGCTGGCACCTAATTTTAGTTTTGCATACATGGATTCATTAGAGTCAAATGTATCAATAACAACACGGCATTGATGCATTTCTTCAAATCGTTCAACCAGTCCAGGTTTAATATAATCGCTCCAAATAAGAAGGTGTAGCTCAGGTACTGCAGAATTTTGGCAGCTTGTAAAGAAATTTAAACAAAAAAACACTGCAAACAGGGAAAAAATAGTATTTCTCATGTTAATCTTCCTTGGTTAAGCGTTGTGTAAGAATTATCAAAATAAATGTAATGCCAAGGATCAATACAGACAGGGCATTCACTATGGGGGTAGATCCAAACTTGATCATGCTGTATACATAGACTGGCAAGGTCGAAGCCCCTTGGCCGGCCACAAAAAAGGTAATCACAAAATCATCGATTGAAAGCATGAAGGCCAGCAGCCCTCCAGCCATCAAGCCGGGAGCCAATAATGGCAGCAGGACACGTCTTGTTAATATCCATGTATTTGCACCAAGGTCCTGGGCTGCTTCAATCAATCTAAAATCAAAGTTTTGGAGTTTGGAAAGCATTACCATCGTAACATAGCTGAGGCAAAAAGTGGTGTGGGCAATGAAAACAGTGAAAAGGCCAAGATGGGCGTTAAGCGAGATAAAAAATAAAAGTAAACTGATTCCTGTCAAAATATCTGGAATGACTAGCGGGGTATAAATCAGGCTGTAGTGAATTCTTTGAAGCCCTGTTTTATAAAAATGCAAGGCAAAGGCCGCACATGTTCCTAAAATAGTAGAGGCGATCGTGGCAGAAATGCCTACAATAAGGGAATTTCGCAAAGCCTGCCACATTTTATGTTCGTTCCATAAACGCTCATACCATTTAAAAGTAAAACCCATCCATTCTCCGCCAAAACGCGAATCATTAAATGAACTAACAATGAGCAAAAGGATTGGCACATACAGAAAAATCAGCACCCCAATGGTAATACCTAGGCTTAAGGGGCTTCGTTTCATTCCCTGTTCCTCACTTCTGCTTCAAGGCGTTTCTGATGGGTTGAAACAAGGAGTATAATAAGCAGGGGAATTAAAATAATTGCAGAGAGCAAGGCGGATAATGCGCTTGCTTGTGGGAGGTCCCTATCCACAAATACTCTTTGAGCTATTTTATTTCCGATCATTTCGCTGCTGAAGCCTCCAATTAAATCGGGAATAACATAGGCACCGACAGCCGAGATGAAGACCATAATAGTTGCTGTTATAATCCCCTTGCCAATTCCGGGGATGAATACCTTAAAAAAAGCCTTAGAGCGGCTTGCTCCCAAATCCATGGCGGCTTCGAATAATTGAAAATTGAATTTGGATGCTGCGGCATAAATTGGGAAAACAGCAAAAGGAAGATAAGTATAGACCATGATTAAAATGACGGAAGTGATATTGTAGAGCAGAGAAGTAGCTGGATCGACAAGATGAAGAAAAACCAGCAATTTTTTCAAATAGCCCTCCGGATGTAAAAGCATTTTCCATGCAAAGATCCGGATCAAAAAACTGCTCCAGAAAGGCAAGACCAGCAAAAGTAGCAATAAATGCCTCGCCCGTTTTGAGATCAGGGTCATTTGGTAACCGACGGGCAGCGCAAGCAATAGACAAATAAGAGTAGTCATCAGGCTCAGAAAAAGCGTTCGACCGATAAGTATATAATAATTGGGGTCAAACAGGGTCTTAATGGATTCTAAGGACCAGCCATCCCCGACACCGCCATAAATTGTACCTGGCTTTAAAGCATAGGCATAGATCACAACCGTAGGGATGAGAAAGAAAATAAATAGCCAAAGGAGGCTTGGAAGGGTTAAAAACCATTGGTTTTTGGCTGTGCTATTCATTCGTATTTTCCAGCACCTGAACACGCTCCAACATAAAACCGTCATCCGCATGCCACCAGATCCAAACGGGGTCTGTCCATTTGATAGGAGTTTCATCGAGTAAACAGCGGCTGTGTTGTTGATTGACCGAGATTTTTCTTTCGGCCACTTTCACTCCGAAATGTGTGTGGTCGCCTTTATAGATAACATCATCTACCACACCTTGAAAAATATTATGTAAAGGATGGTGAGGCGGCCGCTCTTTCGAAATATGAATTTTTTCGGGGCGCACGGTTACTTGGACTGGCTCCCCTTTTGTAAGCTGCTTGTCATTATAACATAATATGGATTGAAAACCTTCGGCATTGATAAGACAATAGTCCTTTTGGGCTGACTCGGACATTGCCCCATTAAAAAAGTTTGTATCTCCAATAAAATCAGCAACAAAGCTACTTTTGGGGTTTTCATAAATTTCAGCTGGCGTTCCTAATTGTTCTAAACGCCCTTTATGCAAAACGGCAATCCGGTCGCTAACAGCCATAGCTTCCGTTTGGTCATGTGTAATAAAAATGAATGTAATTCCCACCTCATCATGAATGCGGTCCAGATCTAACAACATTTTTTGGCGCAATTTAAGATCGAGGGCGGCAAGGGGTTCGTCCAAAAGCAAAATTTGAGGATGGTTGATCAGCGCCCTGGCGATAGCAACGCGTTGTTTTTGTCCTCCGCTGATCTGATCAGGTTTTTTATGCAGATGCTCATGCATTTGAATTAATCCAAGCATCCGCTCTACTTCATGCTTAATTTCATTCTCAGGTTTTTTGGCAATGCGCAATCCAAATGCGATATTTTCCCAAATGCTTAAATGGGGAAAGAGAGCGTAATTTTGAAAAACTGTATTGATCGGTCGTTTATTGGGAGGAAGCCGCGTAATATCCTGCCCATCGAGTATAATTCTTCCCGTATCAGCTTTTTCAAATCCGGCTAAAATGCGTAATAAAGTAGTTTTCCCACAACCACTTGGGCCTAAAAGGGAAAAGAACTCTCCTTTTTTAATGGAGAATGAAACGTTGTCAAGAGCTTTACTTTCTCCAAAACTTTTTGAAACTTGTTCAAAGACAATGCTTTCTACCATTCAAACTCCAGATTAAGCCGTTGATTTTTTCTTTTTTTGGTGATTGTAACAGATTTCATATATCGCACCAAGAATTTATATACCGCGTGTGGCCGGCAATGACAGCTAGCTGACCATTCAAAAGAAACGATCAAGAAATTTACAAATTAGCTAAGTTAAACTAAACTTAATTAACTGGAGGTGCTTATGCATTTTATAAATATTCATGATGCTAAAACGCATCTTTCAAGGTATTTAGAACAATTAATTAATACCCATGAACCCATCGTTATTTGTAGAAACGGTAAACCTATTGCACAACTAGTTGAATATAAGCAAAAAAAAATCAGAAAGTTAGGTTTGTTGAAAGGCAAAATTAAAATGAGCGCAGATTTCAATACCTTGCCTGATGACTTTATGGAAAATTTTGAATGAATATTTATTAGGTACCTGCCTATTAATTTGGTCTTTGGAAGAGAATAAGAACAAATTAGGAAAATTTTAAAAATTATTGAAAATCCTGAGAATGATATTGCAATAAGTGTCATTAGCTACTGGGAAATCGTACTTAAGGTTTCTTTAGGCAAGCTTAAAATCCCCGAAAATTGGACAGAAATCATTGAATAAACGGGATTTTTTTGGTTGAATTTAGAGCCTAAGCATATTCAAAAATTAAAAGAATTACCCAATATTCATAGCGACCCATTTGACAGACTATTAATTTCACAAGTACTATCTGAACAACTCAAACTGCTTACAACCGATGAAAAAATTATGCCATATGGCAAATTTTAAATTTAAAGTAAGATCATACTAGTCTAATGTTCTCATTAAAAGCTGAAACTCCCGTCAATTCAAATCAAATATAATTCTTTCACTAGAATTCTAATTCTTCCAGGCATTAAGGCTACATTTTGTTAGCCTGACATTAATCTTGAGGGATTCCACTGAACAAAAATGCAGGTTGTAAATTATCGAAAATTCAAGCATAACTAGTCTCACCTAACTCCTAAATGGAATGAATATGAAATATATAAATACTTTCCCCCTTTTTTTTATGCTACTGCTAGCGGGCCGCTTTACTGTTGAGGCAGAACTCCTTAGCTTTGATATTAAATTGACAAATGGCTATCGGCACGATTCCCTC
Organism: Candidatus Protochlamydia sp.; assembly: GCA_013695355.1. Classification (GTDB taxonomy): domain Bacteria; phylum Chlamydiota; class Chlamydiia; order Chlamydiales; family Parachlamydiaceae; genus Protochlamydia. Next base: position 132,214 of record JACDAQ010000043.1, on the reverse strand, counting down.
TCTGCAAAAACTAAAATTGAAGAATCCTATTACGGACCTTCCTTAAATGACAATCTTAAGATTAGCTCTGTTTCTTTGTATGAAATAGGTTTGCAAGGAAAAATCACCCTGCTTAATTTTTTCGGTCGTTTGGAGGGAGCCTATGGCTGGGCCGGAAGTGGACGTTATCATGAGCATATTCCTTTCTTTTCTGATAGTATTTCATCTGTGAATTCCAAAGTAGAAAATGGAAATACCAAAAATTGGACATTCGGAGCGGGCTATCATTTCAATGTTATCCCTCTATGCGATTGGGTAAAAATAGGTCCAATGATTGGCTGGTCACATGATGAGCAAAAGTTTAATATGAAACCTCGAAAAAGCGAATTTGTGAATCTGGCTTATCATAATTTCTGGGAAGGCCCTTTCGCAGGTATCGACCTTGCATTGCAGCTTTGCGAATTTGCTCTTCATACTAGCTATGAATACCATTGGGTTAACTGGGAAGCCAAAAGGCATTTGGAAAATGAAGGCAGCTTTAGCGGAAGACTGTCAAATCGCTTAAAATCAAATCATGCTTTCGGGCAGGTTTTGAATATAGATGGTAGGTGGAATTTCAACCTGTGCTGGTTTGCAGGGATTAGCATAAAGGTTCAGGAATGGGAGGCTATCAAAGGTCATTTAAAAACACTTAAAGATCAGTTCGGCCTTAATCCAAGCCATCACCCCCATAAAATGAAAGATGCACATTGGAAATCTTTTGCCATAACATTTGATCTGGGCTTTAACCTCTAAGAACCTGTTCAATATCTATGATCAGGTTTTAAGGAATTTAGAATGTTATTTTGTCGATTCTTTTTTTCTATTTGTTTGATTTCTTGCCCTATGAATAGCCCTGCGTCAATTTCAGAGATCATTACCCTTGATAGTTTCAAACAAGAAATACTCAGGCAGGATGGGGAAAGCCTCGTTATTTTTGATGTTGATGGAACTTTGATTACTCCTAAAGACCCTTTTTTTCGTGATACCATCAATCTGCCGGAAAATTGTAGAAGCATTTTGCAGCATTTTAAAATGGACCTGTTTTTGAAAGAAGAAATACTAAAGCATTGGAATGAATATTGGATCAGTAAAATTTTTATGAAAATGGAATTTTTGACAGTCGATCCTGAATTTTCTCTACTTGTGCAAGAGTTACAGGACAGAAGGATTAATACTATTGCCATAACAGCTATCACTCCCCACTCTTTTGGCTTGATTACCAGTATGGCGGATTGGAGGATCAAACAGCTCAAGCAGTTAAATTTTGACTTTGGGTTGTCGTTTAAATCCTTTTCACCCTCATTATTTCTTCTGGAAAGCGGCAATCCTGTTTTCAAAAATGGAATTATATTTTCCGATACCTCCAGTAAAGAGAAAGCCCTGGCGGCATTACTTGAGGCAATCAAATGGCTGCCTTCAAAGATCGTATTTATTGATGATCGAATGCACTCTCTCAAATCTGTGGAAGAAATGGCTGGTAAACTAGGAATTCCTTTTGCCGGATTTCTTTATAAAGGCTCGGAAATACTATCCAACAGCTTTGATGAAGAAATAGCCGCTTTGCGATTTCTTCATTTGGCAGAAAAAGGAGAGTGGCTGACTGAACAGGAAGCAAAGGATTTTTTCGAAGGTATACTGTAAAATTGGGTTAAAGCCTTTTGGCTTAAATTCTGTTTTTGTATTCGGTTGCTTCTTTGATTCAATAGAGCTTCCTTTTTATTGTTCAAGCCTTTAAAGTTAATTCGTAAATATAAGGAGATAACTATGAATGATAAAGTATATAAAGCTTTAAATGAACAAATTAAACATGAATTTTTCTCATCCTACCTCTACCTTTCAATAGCCTCTTACTTTGAAAATATCCCATTAGATGGCTTTGGAAAATGGTTTCGCAAGCAGGCAGCTGAAGAGCATGAACATGCAATGAAAATTTATAATTATATTATTGATCGTAATTTGCATGTCGATTTACAAGCCATTGAAAAACCAACAGTCAGTTTTAATTCCAATGAAGAAGTTTTTGCTCTTGCTTTGGAGCATGAACAAAAAGTGACCCATTGGATCCACCAAATTTATGATCTTGCCCTACAGGAAAAAGATCATGCTACACAAGTTTTCTTACAATGGTTTATCACTGAACAAGTTGAAGAAGAAAAAAATGCTCAGGACAATTTAGATTTGATTAGGCTTATTGGGGACGACAAAAGCGCCTTATTGATTTTAGATCAAAATCTTGGTAAGAGAGTCGATTAAATAAAGCTTGCACGAAGGCAAAATGTCTTCGTGCAAATCTTTTTTCCCTAAATTTACAAATCTTTTAAAAATATTTATATGATTTCGCGAATTTCTAATTATTTTCCTACTAATCAAATATTTAGCTATATTGATAATTATTCCAAAAAAAATATTGTTTGCACCATTGTTGCAGTTGCCTTATTAGCCCTTTGTACATACAAGATCGGTTACCCGGCTGTTAGAAATCTTTTCAATCCACGACACCAAATCATGACAGATCAGCCTCATAACCCTATTCACAATACATTTTCCAATTTAATAGGCATCAGTAATGACAATGCCGTTCCGCTAAGACTAAATGAAATTAATCCCATTTCTTTTGAAGAGCTCGTTGCAAATACGGCCGCTTTTGAAAAACATACCGTGATACCAACACAGCAAAATCGAATTGAATACTTAGTCGATCAAGGCATTGCAGATCAAGCCACTATCGTCCGGCATGCCAATTCAGTGCGCCCAATTATCCATCATAAAACAATGCTTCTTATTGAAGCCTTTTTAGATCAAAAAAGAAGCACCGGTAATCGGGTTGAAAAAGAGCTTTATCGAGGGATGGACAAGACTGCTTTCATTGATCGACTGCTCACCAAACGGCCGCTGGCCTTTTTAACTTCTTCTGATAGCTACTTATTAAAGAATCAGATTAGAGGAAATGGCGGCTTTGAAGGCATTGGAAAAGAGCATGAACTTCCTCCCCTATGTTTACAAAATTATCTATCCTATGACGAAATGGCAATCTCAGCCCTTATTGGAGTTTCCTGCCCTACCTATTTTATCAATGAAGGAGATCGTAATAATCAAGGCATATTTTCGCATGCTGGTCATCAAGAGATGGGGATTTATGTCGGGTTAGTCGGCGCCCGCTTTGAGAAGCAAAATCTGATGGATTGGCAGCATATGATCATTACGCCTGTTCAAAATACTTTAGATAATGGGTATGGCACAAATTCAAATCCCTTTCTAAACATCTGGTCAAATTTTTATGGTCACCCCTTCCCTACTTACGAAGAAGCATTAAGTGGAGATCCAGCCAGAGTCCTCTTAGTGGGGCATGAAACTTATCTTAATATTCCTGTTTATAAAGAAAGGCTCCGAAGAGTCGTAGAACCTTTTCTTGAAGAGGCCAATCAGCGTGCAGGCGCAGAAGGCAAAAAAGCTTACGTCCATGCAGTTGGGATTGGATTAGGGGTGTGGCAAATATCGCCTAAGCAAAAAGAGTATATGCTAGAAGTCTATGCTGAAATATTAAATAGCCGTCCTTTACCCCATATTGCCGATATTGATTTTAGTTATTTTAATGCCATGCAATGCGGCGGCGTGGGTGATTTAGAAAAAATATGCACTACTGAAAATGAAATCACCGTTCATTTTTCTAACCGAAACCCGGCAGAAAAACTTTCTTCTGATCAGAAGTTGCTTGTCGCTTCTTATGCCTGGGATGGAAATACCTTTCCCGGAAATGAATATTGGATGGGTAGCCTTTCTGCTTCAGGCGATCCGGCAGCCGCATGCTGTTCAACAATACCTCAATTGCAAAATCCCTTAATCAATACTACGCTAACAGCAAAAAAGCTTTGCGTGGTTTCATAAAATAAGATGGTTTTACCTAAATGGATTTTTTACTTAACCTAGATACATTCTCGGTGTGGTTGGTGGATTATGGAAGTATTGTTCTATTTATCCTACTCGCTCTTGGAATTATTGCATTCCCAGTCCCCGAAGAAACACTGCTGGTGATTAGCGGCATATTGATGCAAAGGGGAAGTTTGACGGTCCTTGAAACTATTTTGGCAGCTATCGGTGGGAGCGTTTGTGGGATCACAGCCAGTTATTTCATTGGGCAGCAAGCTGGTCATTTTTTTTTGCACCGGGCTGGAAAATGGTTTGGGATAAGCCAATCCCATTTTGATAAGGCGCATGCCTGGTTCGAGCGTTATGGTAAATGGACTTTGTTTATCGGTTATTTTATTCCAGGGGTCCGCCATTTCACAGGCTTTACAGCGGGGATGGCGAGGCTTGAATTTAAAGATTTTGCTCTTTTTGCATACTCTGGCGCTGTGGTATGGGTGGCCACCTTCCTTTCGATAGGCTATTTTTTTGGTAATTATGGGCTTACTTTATTTGAAAACTTAGAGTGGAGAGATAAAGAGATTATTTTCTTAATTGGTATTATCATTGCTGCAATTTTAATTTTTTTCTTTCTGAGAAGAAGAAAGAAAATCTAAGCTCTCTTATGTACTTATTTCATTATTTGAAAAAGCAATAGTTACAAGAATTAAAATCACTCCAAACAAATGAAGAGAAGGCAATCGCATTTCTTTAACTTGAGCTTGTCTAATTAAATTCTATGCTCTTTTTCTTATTCTCTTTCCCTATTCTTAACCTAAGATTTTGGTAATTCTGTTTTGCTCTTGTTTTATAATGAGAAAGAACAAAGACAGGGAATGGTAAATAGCGCCAAGCTTGCAAGCCTGACATTCATGATTTCAGGGTAATAATAATTTTATATAAATATGCCTTGCCTTTATATCTGCTCAACTCATGCTAAATTTAACCCAGTAGGATGTCTAATATCGACATCCTACTGCGATTCCTTACATTAGGAGAGCAAGCTCTTGTTCTTATTTATTGATAATAATAGGGTGGATTAAAAGAAGGTTGGCAATGATTGTAAAAATTGCAAGGTTTCAATCTCACATTGACTGCATCAGGAATTAAACGATATTGAGATCCATTGATTGCATCAACTCCCCACCCAATAAATCCTCCAGCTAAGATATTTCCCGCTACAGCCCCACTCAAAACAGGCTCTAATTTAACATTTTCACTTTCGTATCCATCCTTTTCAAAAGTAATTAAATGACTATATTTTCGCTTCACTTCGACTTGTGTTGGTGTATATCCGACCGGCTGCCCGTCTATCATAACGCTTGCCCCCATTGGCTCGCTTGTGAGAGGAATTTTTTGAGTCGTTCCATTTATAACTGTTGCACAACTGACGCAATTTAGACTAACGAGTAGAAATAAAGAAATTTTTTGTAATGCAAGTAGAGTTTTCATAGTTATTTTCCTAAATAAAATGTTTATTCCAAACCTAATCGAAACTCGTTTAGAAATGGTTTGCCATTTATATCAGAGTAAAAGAAAAAACAACAACTAAAATACAAATTTATATATAGTTAAAATTTTCTCATTATTAATTAAATATTTACATAATTTAAATAATTTTATAGTAATATTAATTTTATTTAAAAAGAGGATGAAAATGAATAATACAAATATTGTTAATGTTCCAAATGATGCAATGCTTGAAGTGATGAGCTATTTAGATATCTATGATCTTGCTAGCATGAAAGAAATAAATAAGAAATATAAAGTTCTTGCTGATTCTAAGCAGCTATATCAATCTGAAAATTTTATTTTAAAAGAAAAATTTTCACAATTTATAGAATGCCAAGCTAAAATAGAATCAAAAAAAAATAAGCAAGCTTCCGTTAAATTATTGATCACTGAAAATCAAAGTATACTAGATTATCTCCCCCTAAAAATTAAAAATTTATCTTATTGGCTATATCCTTCCGCTTATGAAAAAATTCAAATTAGGGAAAGTGTCCAAAAAGACATTGAGACAATTCAAAATGAAATTGAAGAAATGGATATTGAACTTCAACATTTGAAAAAAAACTCATTTTTATCTGATGATGATTTTAAAAAAATTTCAATATTAAAAAAAGAAGGGCATAACCTTAAGTGGCAGAGATATTATTATGAAGATTATGAAAAAAAAATGGTTTCAAATGGATATGGCCACAAAGCAGAACAAAAAATATTCAAATTTATCATGAGTTTATTTGGTGGAAAAGAAGATTTTGAAGCGCTGCCTGAGTTAAAATTAGATAAAAGTTTAGATAAAAGTTTTAGTGATCTTAAAATTAGCGATTTGAGCGCTCCAATTATGAGAGGAACTACTCTAGACGGAAGAGAGTTTATTGTATCAAGATGGGATTCCCCGTCTGAAAAACAACTCAGGGTTTCAGTTCTTTCACAATATACTTCCGGTGATTACAATACTTGGATGTCCCAAAGAGATTCAGGCCCTTTCGAATATGGTATTTACATTGATGAAGGGAAAATTAATATAGAGGCAATCCAATCGCTCAAAGAAGTGCTAAAAACAAAAAAATTTAAGGGTTTGTCAGGATCAGAGTATTCAATAGTTTAGAATATAAAGTGCCGAAAAGAATATTTTCTGTTCGGCACTTTTTACAATTAAGATTTTGTAGTCAATTCGAATGAATTTAAAAAATATTGATAATCATTCGTATCATAGTCTGTATTCTTTACGACATATGTCAAAACATACATTATTTTGCCTACCAGGAATGCTTTTCCTTCAATATCATATTCTTTATTGACCATATGAAAATCTACATTGGGATGGGATTTAAACTCACCATCTCGTGTTTCCAACAAGCGATTATTTGTATTACTTGCAACCAGCTCGTCTATGACTTCGTGTAAAAGTTCCTGGTTATTTGTAATAGGAAAAGAAGGAGGATAGGTAATGACACTCACCATGAAAACAGCTCCGTTAATTTTCTCGGCAGCATACATTTCGTAGAGTCTTTTTAAGTCTGTGCCGGGTATATTTACAGTTTCATTAGCAAATTGCGGTGTTGAAGGCAATCTGACTTTAAATAAACCCGTTTTTGGGGTGAACTCATTCCAATCCGAGTAAGGAACAATCTTTAATTCATCAGTTATAGTCCCTGGAAGAGTTTTGTAAGCATCCTTCAAATTCGTCGCCAAAAAAATGACTACGACCATTAAAATCGCAAAAATGGCCATGATGATTGTTTTATACATATTTCCTCAAGTTTTTCATATTCTTGGTAGTTAAATACTTTCGTAATAGAGCGTAAGTGTTATAGCATTACAAATTTCACCAGGCCCTTCAAATTGAATGGGCCCTGGAGAAAGATAATCATCTTCTTTGACATCTATGGTTGTTCTCATTTCACAAAATTTACGAAAGGGAACACCTTTCAAATCTACCAAAGCCCTTTTAATTACAATTTTTCTTTTTCCTTCACGCATATCCTGGTTCAGCATACCAGTAATTGGTATCCCTACGATCTTCCATTCCTTCACAGGGGTGTGCAAATCCTTTATGCATGCCATGTAACCCGTTTTCCCATTTTGAAGAAGCAGAGCGGCCGCATATCCTAAAGCATAGCAATAATTGCAATCGAAATTCGAAGGAAGCGCAGAACGCCCTTCATACCCGCAAAAATGAGGCTGCGGATTAAATTTACCTTTATATCGACCTTGCTGTTTTAACAATAGTAATTCTTTTTCTACCAAATCGATTAAAAGCCTCTCGGTTTCTATTTTGGAAACCTGAACGTTGCCATGGCTATCCCTTTCTAGCAAAAGCTGTTTTTGTATGCCTTCTGGTAATTCCAATAAGGAGCTCATCGATGATTTAGTTAAATAGGTAGCCAGATAATTTAAGCGCTCATCATGCGTAGCAAGTGCGTCCATTTTTTTAGCGTGCGGTTGGCTGGGTGGCAGCAAATGATTCAAATCTTGAATCATTTCCTTAATGTCAGAAATAAATTCGATCAGCCCTTCGGGGATTAAGATAACCCCGTAATCACGGCCAGCTGCAGCCCGCTGGCAGACCATATCTGTAATTAGAGCGACAACCTCTTTTAAAGATAGTTTTTTTTCGGCTATTTCTTCACCGATCAAGGCCAGATTGGGGCGTGTTTTTAAAGCGCATTCTAAAGTGATATTAGAGGCAGAACGCCCCATCAGCTTAATGAAATGATAGTATTTTTTGGATGAGATAGCATCTTTTTGAACGTTGCCAATAATTTCGGAGTAAATTTTTGAAGCTGTGTCAAAACCAAAAGAAGTTTCAATAAACTTATTTTTTAAATCCCCGTCGATTGTTTTTGGAACCCCTATTATAGTTACTTCAGTCCCCTGCCGTTTAAAATGTTCGGCTAAAAAGGCAGCGTTGGTATTGGAATCGTCCCCACCAATGATGACTAGTCCATTCAGCTTGAGACTTTTAACGGTTGCGGCTGCAGCTGTAAATTGTTCGGGCGTTTCAATTTTTGTCCGGCCTGAGCCAATGATGTCAAAACCACCCTGGTTTCTATAGCAATCCAGTAAATCTTCCGTTATCTCTATCCATTCATTATTCAGGATGCCTGAAGGCCCATTGCTAAAACCAATGAGAGTGCTATTCGAATGCATTTTTTTTAACGCATCAAAAAGTCCGGCAATGACATTATGCCCTCCTGGGGCTTGACCTCCTGAAAGAACAACTCCAATGTTTAATGAAACAAAATTTTGCACATTTTTTGGTTCAAAAAATACGACTGGCTGTCCCGTCGTTTCTGGAAATATTTCTTGGATTGACAATGGCGTTTCTAGATTTGCTTGCGGTATTAGTTGTAGGCAATTCATCCTTTCTAAGAGTTCAGGAAGAATGGGCTGATATTTAAGGCGAAGATTTTGCAGCGGACTATAAGAGCGCATAGGATACTTTATTTAAGGGTTTGCAGAAACCATCCACAAGTTTCATCAATGGCAATTCTCTGCTCACTTTCATCGGAAAAATCATGGTCGCTATTGGGCAATACAATAAAACGATTATTTTCTGCTAATTCGCGTGCTTTTTTATAAGCTCTGGCATGCTCGATTTTCACGACAAGATCTTGTTCGCCATGCACATGCAATAGCGGAATTTTTTTAATGCTTTCCAACCTTTGCTCTATATCCATTTTAAAAAATTGTTCAATAAACACTAAATTAGGAACATTAGCCGGAAGATTTTTCAAAATGTCTTTAGTAATGAGCAAAGCAGGGTTTGATTTTACATTGTCCCATAGCTTCTTCCAAGGTTCGCTTGTAAAAACAGGGGCCCATAAGGCAAGGCTTTTAATAGATTGACTGTGGCTTGCAGCCAAAACTGCGATGGCCCCGCCTAAAGAACGTCCTAATAGCCCCAAACGGTCCTTGTCGATACGAGCGTCATTTTCAAGATGCTTTATACATAAAAGCGCATCGCTTAATTTGCTATCAATAGTTATATCTTTAAAATCTCCTTCACTATCGCCCGAACATCGGTAATCAAAGCGAAAAACTGCGATTCCATTTTTTGCCAGTTCTTTTGCTAAATTCACAAAAAGACGGTATTTGCCGCATTTATTTCCTGCAAAACCTGAACATATGACCACAGCAGGCGCCTTTCCGGTTTGAAGGGGACGATGCAGAACCCCAAAAATCTTTTCCCCATGATTAGAAATGATGACGCTTTCCCGCTCTTCTACTTTTTGCATAATACCCCTTATTCCAATTCCAAAAGAAGACCTACCCATTAAACTCAAAAGATTACGACTATTAGCAAGCCAGGGGTATATTTCGTCAGATTAACACTCCAGGACATTATACCCAAGTGAATTCAAAATTAGAATTTTTTAAATCCTTGCATATAACTGAGCGGCTGTAAAATATAAGATTGTTTTAGAACCTGTTCAATGATCAGGTTCTTAGGCTTTTCCCTTCGATTAAGGTAATCTCGCTCGCTATTTTTGCCGATATCTTCATTTCTATCATTTTCCGTACAAATATGAGGCCTTAATTTCAAAAGGAAACCTGAAAATCAGTTATATAGTATAATAAAATTTTGTGTATTGTCAATTAAAACCAAAAAGTAAGGAGAATCCTATGGCCGATCCAATCTCCAATCAAGTTTTCTCCCATGACTATGTTAAATACATTTATCAGGAACCTGATGTTAGAATCACGCATCATACTGTTATGCCTGCAAAACCTTTTGAACTTAACCCACCCGAAAAATCTAAAAAGAATAAAAAAGATTTGGGTAAAAATAAAGAACAGGATTCAAGTGAGAGAAAAAAAAGTATCTTCGAGCAATAATAATTTTTCCTTATCTATTTATTATAAATATAATGAATTAGTTATTGAATTAAATAAAGTTTTTAGCTATAATATTTATATAATCCCATAAATAAAACAGGGAAAATCTCGTTAGAAAAAAGAGGTTCTTGACACCGAAAAAAAAATTCAATAGTGTCCAAAAAAAGGGATTTTTTGGTTGTAAAATATTTGCGTTTTGGGTACATTACTTGTCTTAACCATTAAAAGGAGTAGGATAGCTGGGGATGAGAAAGACACTTTTCTTTTTGTTTATAACATTCTTTACTGAGGGCATTACTTATACTAGCGATTACTATAATCTTTATAGTATACATAATGTCATGGAGGAAGCAGATGAAGATGAAGAAGAAATTTTTGTGGAGAACCTGACGGAGACACAAATTCAACAAAATCCATATCCGCTAGCCTAGAAATAAGCTTGCTTAGATTACTACCCTTTTTAATGCCCCGGCGTTAAAAAGGGTTTTTTTTTGTCGAGATTCGAAGTGAATAAAATGGAATAAAAAGAAAAGAGCCTGAAATTTTTTTTTCAGGCTCGAGCAAAGAATAACTTAAGCTACAGCTGGGAGTGGCAAATGGGTTGCAAAATTTCCATAAGTGGTTCCATAACCTAATTGATTAAAAAGATCTCCCATTTCGGCTCTAAATTCGGATGGTTTTGTAGTCTTAATAAAGTTTAGAATTTGCGGCATCCTAGATTTTAAAATGACCCTGTCCCTGGCTGAAAGCGCACGGCTATGCATCGCACCCATGAGCAAAGCAGTCCAGTCATGTGGTGTCAGCGTCTCGGGAAGTCTTGTGAACAGATACTTCATATTCTCCATTCCTCCCCGATCGATATTTTCCTTACAAGCCGTTAGCACCATAATAATAAAATCCCTAACTCCCCGTTCTGAAAGAGACTTAACTGATTCCATCTCAATGACTGAATTAAGAAAAGAATAAACGCGCTCCTGGTATGCCCCTTGCAATTCCTTAGGAGACAAGCTGTTATAAATATCGGGGTTTTCTCTCTCTAATTTTTCAAAATGGGCGGTCGTAGTTGCGATGGCCCCTTCAAAAGCAGGGCGCCACCTTTCTAAGGGTCCATGAAAATAAAAGCCATGCCCTTTTTCAAGCGGATTAAAGCTTCTTACAAGTTCATGCATGAATTTGGCTCCAAAATCTGCGGGATTTTGCCAAAGTTCATCCGTAGGCTTTAAATGCATATCAGAATCTTTGGAAAAAGTTGTCCCTCTAAAGGAAAGGGGATACTTAAAATTGCAAAGCATGATTGTTCGCGTTCTAGGACCCTCCCCATGCTTTTTATCCAAATTTTGAAGGTTATTATAATTGACGATCATGGGAATATTTTCGTCCCTGTCTACAGGTAAAGCAAATTGGTTGTTTTCAGCTGCCAATAAGACAGCTTCAAATTCTGGAGCTATTTTGTGATCGCCGATAGTGGGCGAGCCGCCATAACAATTATGGATTTTCCCTAGCAGCCGATCTCCCTGTTTTACTTCTGAGATGCCTTGCAACGAAGGGTTATTGGCAAGGGTGCCATGGGAGTCATAAGCATCCAAACCAAACATTCCAGGGACATGCCGGGCAATCCCGCCTTCGCTTGCCAGGGCCCCGAGTATTTGCAACGGATGTGTAATGGCATAAAGGATCCCTGAAAGACCATGGGCCGCATAATGAAGCTTTTCCATTTTTGTGTGCGAAGCTTTTAGCTGCTCTGCCAGGATCACTTCATTTTTCGTCTGGTTAGGGTTTAGCCCTTCCATTTGGTCCATTATGCTGGCGCCAAGATCCGAATAAGCTTCCATTGAAGGTGCTTTGTTCCACATGTCGACTGCGAAACGATGAAGAAGTTTTACGTTCAGGTCAGAAGGATCTTCCTTAATATTTTGATAAATAGGGGTGTTCAGTGCCTTTCTTAATGTAGCAATAAATAATGGATTTTCGGTTGGAGCATTTCCACTTCCCATTTGCAACTGGGCAAGCAAAGTGCCCATTAATCCTTCAAAATTTTGGATTTCTTGGTCGATTTTTTGAGGATCGATCTGATGTTTATTTACTTTTTTTATCAGTGCCTGCCAATCTATAGATCTAATATGTGGAGCAAGCTCAGGATAAACGCTCATCCTATCTATAAAATCGTCAATACCTGCTTCATTTGAAAAATCACAGTACTGTATGACTTCTTTAAAAACAGTATTCCAAATTGGATTAAAAGGATCAGTTCGGCTCATCGAACGCAACAGAAGACGAGATGCTTTATTAGGTGAGTAGCCGCTATTTTCCAATTTACTTTTTAAATTAACTGTTAAGCGTTTAGCTGCTTGCCCTGGAGTGAGCCCGATCAGTGAATCAAATGCATGGTCTTTCAAAACATTCTGCATGGTTTTGAATTTATCCTGTTCTTCCTTTTGCTTCATTTTTCTGATTGAAGGAAGTATTTTGCCTGGAGAATAGGTAATGACATATTTTTCTTTTAGCTTGATGATGCCATTTAAAATCCCTGCAGCTAATGCAAATGGCGCTCCTAATAGGATTGTAGCGACCAGTCCAACTTTACGGATCAAATGCCCGGATATCCCTATGCCCTGATGCTTTTCAACATTATGCTCTGCTTTCCAGCCCTTTAGAATATTATAATGGAAATGGTTTTCGAGGGGCAAGAGTGGCCCTGGGTTTTCTTGTACTATCATTTTTGAATCCTTTATAAATTAAATAAAAATTATCATAAACTAGTAATATTAAGAAATAATAAAGTTTTTATTTACAAAATTTATTTTAATTTACAATAAGATGGACTTTTTTCATTTCCTAACATAAGATCTTCCCATGAAACGGCCCATGTGTTATGTGTGAGCTTAATCGCGTCAATATGAATTTTTCCATCTCGATTATTTCAAGACAAAGAGTCTTAGAAAAATCGAATAACATTAAAAAAAGGAAGTTGAAAATGAAAGCAATTTTAGGATTATTAGGAATTTCTATGTTAGCTATGAATTTTGTATCTGCAAACATCAACGAATCTGCAGATAAACATTTTTCTGCTAAATCTGAAAGAAGCATTGAAAAAAATGCCCGATGCAAAAAATGCCGCGGCGGTAGAAAATAGGCCTATGCATCGCATAAGAACCTGTTTAAAATCTTCGATCGGATGACTTGTGTGCTAAATTTGGCTAAGCATCCTGAACATTGATATTCAACAGGTTCTAAGAAAGCAGGTGCGATAATCCCCCCTCTGCGTGCTCTGTGCTCTCTTTGTTAAGAAAGCACATAGTAACCTGAGTTTGGAATTTATCTCCTTGAAAGTGAGGGAAATCGTACCTTGGATTTGTTCTTTTGTTCTGAAAAGAATATCAAATCGATATGCTTGAAGAAAAGAGCGAAGATAGGGTACGAGATTCCTTAATTTCGAGGAGAGAAACTCCAAACTCAGGTTAGTACGCAGAGAAGGGAAATAATTATTACGAAAGAGCTGTCTTCTTCGAATATTTCTGAAGGAAATATAAAGGGATACCGGGCAAAAGCCCTCCGAGCCCCCAATATAATTGAGATTCAGTCGCTTCAAAGAGAAGTCCCGTCAAACCCCCTACACCTAATATAGGAATGCAGACCAGCAGGCATCGCCTTAGCTTTGTAATATTTTTCCATTGTTTTTGGTAAAGGATGGGTGTGGCCAAGCAGGTCGATCCATATTGGGCAAAACGGGATACAACGCTAATGGCAGCAAGCTGCGTAAAATTTCCTGACAGCGCAATGATTATGGTGATCCCTACTGTTGCCATAATAGCACCAATTGGAGCATCCGCCTGATTTTTGACAGCCATCCAATGAGGAACCAATCCATCATGAGCTAATGCCGCCGCGCTGCGGGGTGTCACGAAAGAAGCGCATAAATTAACCCCGCCCATTGAAATAAGCATGCCGATCGTGATAAGCCATTTTCCTGAGTTTCCAAATAATGTTGCAGCCCCATCAATGATAGGATTCTCGCTTCCGATGACAGAAGTGCCAAGAACGCCTATAGCCATCATTTGAATAAGAAAATAAAGAAAAGAGCAAATGAAAATTACGGCAAATAGGGCTAAAGGAAGATTTTTTTCAGGCTTCCTCATTTCTCCTGCCGCAACAACGAGAGTTTCAAATCCTCCAAATGCATAGAACATGATTAAAGCAGCGGAACCAAATGTTGGGCATTCCCATTGGGTAAACTCAAATTTCCCAAAATTGGTTGTTTGCGTATAATATGAGCCAGCAGCTACGACGCATAAAAGAGGAAGCATTTTAGCAATTGTAACAATATTGTTAATGTATTTTAAAAATTGAATTCCGGCTAAATTAAAAATGCCAAGACCACCCACAAATCCGACAATTAATAAACTCCTTAAGGGATCCCGAGCAGCTTCAGGCCAAAATGAACCGACCGCAGTAATCAGGCCTACTGTCAATGTCCCCCAGGCGATCATGCCGACAACCCATCGCATCAGCCCGATCTCAAATCCTATAAAATCCCCAAAGGCTTCTTTTGCATAGAGATAAGCCCCACCATTGCGATTGAATAAGGCCGCACATTGAGAAAAACACCACGCAATTGCTAAAACTAACAATGTGACAAATCCATAAATGATCAAAAAGGAATTCCCCGACAATTCAGCGATTTTACCAGGGAGCAAAAATATCCCAGAACCAATCGTTGCATTGATTCCTAATAGGATGATGCTCGATAGCCCCATCTTTCTGTCTTCAATTGAAGTTGTCATTTTACTGCCTGCTGCGGAACGACGCAAGCTCGAACAAAACTTTGAAAAAGGGTAAAAATATCGTCCCTTTTTTCAAACATTAGTTCTGGGTGCCACTGAACACCGATGACATAAGGGCTGTCTGTTTTTTCAATCGCTTCTATTATCCCATCGTTAGCCCTGCCGCATACTTTAAAAGTTGGGGCCAGCTCCTTCACCGCTTGATGATGGAAGCTATTAGTTAATAACGCTGTCAGTCCGAAAATTTCTTTCAAAAGGGTTCCTTCTACGATTCCTACTGTATGCGTCGAAACGCTTCCTGCAGCTTGTTGATAATGCTGAAGAGATTCTTTAGAAAGGGATTGAATGTCCTGATACAGTGTGCCGCCAAAAGCAACATTCAATATTTGCAGGCCTCTGCAAATGCCTAAAATAGGTTTTTTTTGAGCATGTGCCAAGCGGGCCAATAAAATTTCAAAAGAATCCCTTTCAGGACGGATTGTTTGTAGAAGGGGCCGAGGCTCTTCCTGGTAAAAAAAGGGATGAATATCATACCCCCCGGTCAACAACAAACCGTCAATGACATCCATCTGGCTCGCAGTAATGGCTTCATCTTCAGTGATAGGTAAAATAACTGGAATGCCACCGGCCTGACTAATAGCTTTTACATAATCTTGCCCGACAAAAGAACGCTCTCTTCCTTTAAAACTCCCCTCTTCAATCATCAAAATGCTAGCTGAAATACCAATTATCGGCTTCATTGAAAACCTTCATTAAAAAAGTTAATTTATTATATCACAAAAAAATATTACAATCAATTATGATTTGATTCCTTTTAATAATATCATAATTAAAAATTTTGTGTTTACAAATCATAATAAAAAATTCGAAAAAAGCGAATCCTAACCTATCTTGTTGCTCGCGAGCTTGTTGCGCCTACTCCTTTTTCAAAACAAGAGACAAGAAGATTAGGAGCGAGAGAGGCAGGATAGGCATTATTTTTGAATAATTTTGTTATCTCAATTAGAAGAGGCCAAAGGCACGCGTCAGGAAATGACATTTAAGCCGCGCATCAATGCCCAAATACTCCTTAGACCTATTTTTGAATGAGCAAAAACGAGATAAGAAGGCTTTCCAGCAGGATCAAATTTTTCCCAGAACTTTATTTTGCCATCTAACCTGAAAAATTTATTTACAGCCTTAAATGAAACTCTTACCGCCCGTTCAACCAAGGGCCCTAATCCTGCCATCTCTCCTAATGCCCCGGTAGTCACAGCTCCAAAAGTAACGTAGTTGCACCCTTCTTTAGCTAAAACATTCAAAACTGTCGTCAATAAAATTTCAGGCGTTCCGTGGGAAGCATCAGGCGTATGCATAAGATGGTTGATCAACCACCCTCCTTTAGTTTGAAGCTGGTTTAACACAACAACGCCAATGATCCTGTTTCCACGCTGAGCATAAAACCACCGTTTGCCTGGCCGGTTTTGAAATAAATGCACGTGTGAAATATGGATCTGTCTTCCTTTGCGCGCTTTAAGCCACTTTTCCCCGACTGTTTCCATTTCTTTTTCCAGCTCCGGATTCGAAGAGATGTATTCTATAACCGACACATTTTCTTTTAAAGCATGCTGTACTTTTCGGCGGACAAGGCAAGCACGCACTCCAGTTTTAGCTTTGGGATCGTCATGAGGGTCCAAGTAAATTTCTCTGCCAAATTCAATGAAGGCTTTGGCAAATTGATTTTCAAACGCCCACTTTGCAAAGTCTTCGCTAGTGGAAACATAGATAATATTTTTAATTCCATTTTGCTTGCTGTAGAAATGAAAGGCCTGAACGATTTTTGGCACATCTTCCCAGTTACAAACAGGATCGCCATAAACAATGGCGGAAGAGGAAACAAGGCGGTAGCCGATCAAGCCTTCGACGGAATCTGTCCTAAAAATTATTGAAAGCGGATCTAAAATCGCATCAGAACAGGAATTCCCAAAACGTCGCACTTGCGCGACCAAATCTGGAAATTTCGTTTGCAACTCAACCCCTTCTGTTTCAATTACTTCCATATTAGACCATCGCCGTTTTTCTCGGCTTCCTGGTGATTAATGCCTGAATGATGGCCAGGCAAAAATCGGACAGATCAGCGGGTGTGCGGCTTGAAATAAAATGGCGATCGACAACAACGGGTTCATCCACCCACTTGGCTCCGGCATTGATCAGATCATCTTTTATAGCATTGGTCGAAGTGCATCTGACATCTTTTATCACTTTAGCTGAAATGGGTACCCATCCTGCATGGCAGATAAAAGCTATCGGTTTTTCTTTCTGATTAAATTTTTGAACAAGCTCCAAGACTTTAGGATCGCGGCGCAGTTTGTCGGGTGCATATCCACCCGGAATGATTATTGCATCATATTCATGTTCCTTAATATCCTTGAAAGCGACTTCGGCTTCGCATGGCATCCCGTGCTTGCTTTTATATATTTCTTTAGCTTTTGGTCCTGCAATGATCACGTCAGCCCCTTCTTCCTTTAAACGGTATAAAGGATAGTTCAGCTCCATTTCATCATATAAGTTTTCGACCAGCAACAAAACTTTTTTATTTGACAGTTTTTGGCTCATCTCATCTCCTAAGCGATTGTAATTGTCTTATCTAAATAAACGTCCTGGATCATGTTAAGCAATTCAATCCCCTCTTTCATTGACCTTTGAAAAGCTTTTCTGCCCGAAATCAGGCCTGTTCCCCCAGCCCTCTTATTAATTACGGCAGTTTTAACTGCTTCAAAAAGATCATTTTTACCTGCTTCTCCTCCTGAATTGATCAGGCCGGCCCTTCCCATGTAGCAATTTGCTACCTGGTAGCGGGTCAGGTCAATGGGATGATCCGAGGTTAGCTTTTGATAGACAAGCTCACTTGTTTTGCCATAATTGGAAAGCGCTTTATAGCCCCCGTTATTGATCGGTTGTTTTTGTTTAATAATGTCAGCTTCTATTGTGACTCCCAAATGGTTGGCCTGACCTGTCAGGTCGGCGCTTAATGAGTAATCCTTATCCTGTTTAAAAGCTGAATTGCGCAAATAGCACCATAGTACTGTTGCAAGCCCAAGTTCATGCGCTCTTTGGAAGGCCCGGCTTGTCTCTTGGATCTGCCGGTGGGATCCTTCGGAACCAAAGTAGATTGTCGCGCCGACCGCAACAGCTCCCATTTCCCATGCCTGCTCGACTTGGCCAAAGTAAAATTGATCGAAGGAATTTGGGTAAGTCAACATTTCGTTATGGTTGAGCTTCACAATAAAAGGGATCTTGTGGGCATAGCGGCGTGACACTGAGCCTAAAGCCCCGAGCGTAGATGCAATCGCATTGCACCCCCCTTCAATAGCCAATTTCACTAGATTTTCAGGATCAAAATAATCAGGGTTGATCGCAAAACTAGCTCCGGCTGAATGCTCAATGCCCTGGTCTACCGGTAATATCGATAAATACCCCGTTCCGCCAAGACGTCCATGATTAAAAAGCTGAGCTAGATTGCGCAGTACCGGAGGGCGCCTGTCGGTCATTGAATAAACCCGATCGATAAAATCGGGTCCGGGGAGATGTAGCTTATTTTTGAGCAGCGTATGGCATTCATGTTCCAGGAGAAGTTGCCCTTCCTGGCCTAAAAGATCTACAATTTTTTTCCTGCTGTCCATCCAATGTCCTTATTATAAGAGAACTTCCAAAAGCTCTTTAGTTTTTTCATAACTTTGATGCTGAATAGCATGCATTCCCAATGACCCGCCAATTTCTGCGAGCATTTCGCGGTCATCAATGTAGACGGCCTGTTCTGGTTTGACCTGTGCTAAATCTAATGCTAGTTTATATATATCCAGATCAGGCTTTCGCAAATGAATAAATGAAGATACGACAAAAAAATCGACAAATTCTTTTAGTTTGAATTTTTCAATGCGATGCTCGATCAGCTCCCTCCCCTCATTGCTTAAAGCCGCTATTTGAAGTTTTTTTTTCTTTTTGAGATCTTTCATAAGCTCGAGCATATCTGTAAAAGGCTGTGATTGTTCGAACATGAAAGCCTTATATTGCTCTAATGAAAAAGAACGGGGCTGATAGAAAACTGTCCTCTGGATGTATTCCTCTAAAGTAAGCTTGCCAATTTCATAAGTATCAAAAGTGAGGGCATGCCTTTTATTCAGCTCATTAAAATCAAGTGCAAATACCTGGGCCGCTTTCTCTCTGGATCGCGTATCCCAGCCATTTGTTAAGAGCACACCGCCGATGTCTAAAAAAAGAGTTTTTTTTTTCAAATTTCACCTCGGCTAATTTTTTTTATATATAAAATATTTTTCTATTAATGAATAGTCCTATTTCCCGTAAATTCCATTAGTGCTTGATTGAATAAAGTGATTTTGCAAGATTTTTTAATGATATGAATTCAGCCTTCAAGAATATTCTTGGAATGGTCAAGTAAAGTAATTAATTTTCTATAAAAAAAAATAAACCTTCTTACTATATCCTAAAGGCTTATTTTAAAATTTTTAAAAAGGATAAGGAAATTTAAACTTGTTAAAAATTAGCATGAGGAAAATAATCTCAAGTGACGCCGGCAAGTGAATTGGAATAACTCAAAAGTTCTTTCTAATAACCTGCTCAAAATCTTCGATCGGATGATTTTGAACAGGTTCTAAAGCACTGTCCAGTCTCAAAGCTTGTCTATTTAGGTTGAATAGCTGGCTTGCATTTTAAAACCTTAAACCGGGAGAAGACAATGAAAAGCATTAAAATGATGGCGTTTTCGCTTTTATTTGTACTGTTTACTATTCACTTTCCTCAAGCGCAAGCGGCAAATACAAAAGGCAGCTTGCCGGTTTATGAAGAGGTTATTTCCGATATTTCATTAGGATATAACAAGGCAATGCTCACTGGCCATATAAAACTGGCCAACGGAGCGCTTTTGCATCTTATCGATTACAAAACCCGCGATGATAATGCCATGAACGAATGGCACGCAGGCGACGCACTCGTTTTCAGCCCCTATTCGCATAAAGAAAAGCTAATTTTGGCAGTTAAAAGAGTTGCAAATGGCCGGTTAGATGAAAGAGTGGAACCCTATGTTATCTTTGACATAGCCCATTTGCCTAAAACAATGCTTACAATTACTGAAATGAGAGAAAAAGGAAAATTTATTAAATTAAGCGACCATTCCGTTTGGGAATTCAGCTTTTATAATACCTTTTCCACCGAAGAATGGAAAGTAGGTGATAGAGTGCTTGTAAGCGGCCATGGAGATAAAAATAGTTACAACTTTATTAACATGGATGTCCCATTAAAGCATAATGTTTATAGCGCAACGGCATCATTTGTCATTGACTAAACATAAGTGCTTCATCTCTAACGCGCCTCGGAAGTCATTCCGGGCGCTAATGTGAAATCCCCCATATCGTACCAGGCAGCCTGTAAGCATTTAGGATCAACCTGGCCGCGCTATGCTGCGGGATCAGTATGGGTTTATACCCATTGGGTATAGATTAAGGACAGTATTTTTCCATAATTGATCCATAGACACTGATTGTTACCTCAAAAGCACTTCATATTTGGGGTACAAAATATAAATATTTATCTTTTAGATTGAACAAGAGGATCGCGAATATGAAAAATCTACTGACTTACTTTATTATATTTTTATCTTTTTCCTTTCTTCAGGCCGAGCCATCTTCTGAAGAAGAGAATTTTTTGCCTGAATTAAATGCGTTTTTTCCAACGATGCTCGCGCAGCCCCATATCATTGGATATTCCGCTGGATATAGATCCTACGATAGGGTATTTAAAACAGACTGCCTTCCAGTATCCATTGGGGATCAATTTTCTTTATACCAATTCAACACCCCATCATGTAGTCATTTGTATTTGGGGATTGAAGCATGCGTTTGGGCAATATTTGAAGCACGGGCTAAATCACTTTCTTTGATCAATGCCGATTATTTCGTCGCTCTGCCCTTAACATATATTAAGCACGGCTTTTCCGCAAAATTGCGCCTATACCACGAATCATCCCATTTAGGCGATGAATTCCTATTGGAAAATAGACAAATCAAGCGCTTGAATCCAAGTATGGAGGTGATTGATTTAACATTGGCTTATGATTTTACCCCTCAGCTTACAGCCTTCCTAGGGTTTTCAAGGGTAATCCGTTCGGACGATAGCTTTAAAATTAAACCTAACGGACTATTTTACGGGTTTAATTATCATTTCAATTATTACAAATTAAAAGTGTGGAATGTTGAAGCCGTACCCTATATAGCAGCTTACTTTACAAATACTGAAAACAATCATTGGCATGTGGAAAGCAATGTTGCAATTGGATACCAGTGGGATAAATTATACGGGCATAAATTACGAGTCTACCTTGAAGGCCACGAAGGCCATTCTGAAGAAGGGCAATTTTCAAGGCAAAGAACAAGCTACATCGCATTGAAGCTTTTGTATGGTTATTAAGAAGTCATTTAAACCCAACCGGGAGAACACGATGAAGAATATTAAAGCGGGCATGTTAATACTTGCGTTAGCTGCATGCACGATTCAATTAACAAGGCTGCACGCCGGTAATGAAACCGCCCTTTTGCCACCCTATCAAGAAGTTATATCAGACATAGCCTTAGAATATAACGAGGGGATGCTCAATGGCCGGATCAAATTGGTCAGCGGTGCAATTTTAAATATAATTGATTATAAGACGCGTGACGATACCAGCATGAGTAAATGGCGGGCTGGAGATGCACTTGCATTCACACCGCATGTTCAAAAAGAAAAGCTTATCATGGCTGTAAATCGTTTGTTTTATGAGCGTGTTGAAAATGAGGCAGAGCCCTACGTAATTTTTGACAGCATTAACTCGCCCAAAACAGCGCGTGCAATTATCGAAATCAATGATAAAGGAAAATCTATCCAATTAAGTGATAATTCCCGGTGGGATTTCAGCTTTTACAATTCATTTACCACTGAGGAATGGAGCGTAGGCGAAAGAGTGCTTGTAAATGGCCCCAACGATAATAATTCCTACACTTTGATCAACCTAGACGTGCCCCTAAAGCACAGTGTCTATAGCGCTATCGGATCATTTGTCATGGATTGAATAATGCACTGCTTAAAGCGCCCGGAAATATATTTTTCGAGGCGCTTTTTTTAAGAAAGCGCCCCTCTACCGAATACTAGGCAGAAAAATTTGTTTTTTTTATTAAACAAAAAAACAAGCTGACAACATAGTAAGAGCAGTAAAATAAAATTCGCAGAAAAAAAAATGAAATTTAAGCTTGCGAAAAAAGAAGATGAGGAAAATAATCGCACTTGACAGTTGATGGTGAAACCGAAATTTCTCAAAAGATCTTTCTTAATCACTCTTAAATGACAAAGGCTTGCTTATTTTAGGTTGAATAGCGAGTCGTTTTTTTTAAACCTTAAACCGGGAGAATACAATGAAAAACATCAAAATGATGGCATTAACGCTTTTATTGGCACTGTTTACAGTTCAGATTCCTCAAGTGCAAGCTGCACCAACAAAAGGCAACTTGCCGGTTTACCAAGAGGTTATATCCGATATCTCCTTAGGGTATAACAAAGCAATGCTCAATGGTCAAATCAAACTGGCCAACGGAGCGATATTGCATGTTATCGACTATAAAACCCGCGATGATAATGCCATGAATGAATGGCACGCAGGGGATGCGGTCGTATTTAGCCCTCATTCGCATAAGGAAAAATTAATCTTAGCGGTTAAACGAGTGGTTAATGATAAAATTGATAACAGAGTTGAACCTTATGTTATCTTTGACGTAGTCAACTCTCCTAAAACTGGGCTCACAATTTCTGAAGTTAGAGAGAAAGGGAAATTTATTAAGTTAAGCGACAATTCCGTTTGGGAATTTAGCTTTTATAATACCTTCTCAACAGAAGATTGGAAAGTGGGCGACAGATTGCTGGTAAGCGGTCGAGGCGATAAAAACTCTTATAATTTTATTAACCTAGATGTCCCTTTAAAGCATAATGTCTATAGTGCAACGGCTTCATTTGTAGTTGACTAATATTTAAGTCACTCATGACTTAGTGCGCCCGGAAATTCTTTCCGGGCGCTAAATTAATCACGCCTTTCATTCTAGTGTCTAATTGACTAAATCATATAACGTATCTATCACTATCCTTTATCATTTCTTAAGATGATCAAATAAGCCTAAATTGCTAATTTAGTCATTTTTTAAATCTTAGCAACTTTTAATAAGAACTAACATGTCTTGATTGAATGAAAGTCACTTTAATTTTTGCATGGCAAAAACAGCCGCTCCAATCACCCCGCCCTCTTTTCCTAGCTTTGCTTCTACTACCTTAAGATTCCCTGCAGATGCTTTTAGTGCAAAATCTTTAACCCCCATCCGGACCCAGGGGATAAGCTCAGGTAATCCCACAATAACTCCGCCCCCGAGAATAAGGCAGCAAGGGTTAAAGGCGTTAATTAGATTTGCACAGCCTGCTACCAAGGTTGTTTTTACGCGTTCGATCATGATTTGAGCTAATTTGTCATTTTTTCTGTAGGCACTGACGACCGTTTTGGCAGTGATTGCCTCCTTATCCCCGTTCGCTTCTTCTAAAAGAAATTTTCCGGCTTCGCCATAAAACCCTATTGAATCTTTTGCCTGTCTGGCTATGCCCCAGCCCCCGGCATAGACTTCCAGACAGCCCCTGTTTCCACAAGTGCAAACAGGGCCCCGAAAATCAATGGTCATATGGCCTATTTCACCAAAAGTATTGCTGCATCCAGCCTGCAAGCTCCCGTTACAGACAATTCCGCCTCCAATGCCTGTTCCAATAATGACACAGACAAGATTTTTATAGCCTACACCAGCTCCAAAGATCCATTCCCCCAATGTAATGGCCCTTACATCATTGATAAGATGAACAGGCAAACCTGTTTCTCTTTCTAAATTTTCCCCTAATTGAACTTCTTGCCATCCGGGCAAATTTGGAGCAAAAATAACCTTTCTATTGTCCATATCAATCTGTCCGGCTACCCCTATCCCTATCCCCTTGACTGTTAAGGAGTCTGCCAGACGGGTTAATTCGCGAAATCCTTCAAGCAGCTGCTCTTGAATTGCTAAAGTGCCACCTTGAGAATCGGTCAGATATCTGATAGATTGAATGACTTTTCCTGTGGACGAAACAAGTCCCATTTCTATTTTAGTCCCCCCAAGATCAATCCCAATAACGCAATCTGTCTCTTCCACTCTACCTCGGATATAAGTTATTTTTGGTTCATAAGAGCATATATATAAATTATTATTTTTTCCGCGACATCAAATTACATATTTAAAATATTATTAATATTTAGATTTCGGCTTTAATCAATTCGAATTTAGCCAAAATGCAGTATATTTGGCTGCCCTTTCCCCAGTGCTGCGTTATTACCGCTCCCGGAGTTGCTTCCACTGGGCGACCATTCTATTACTCCCTTCGTAAGATAAGGTGATGTTTTCATTATTTTACTTAACAAAAATGAATTCAAAATAAAACAAGAGTGGTAATTAGGGCTATTGTTAGGCAGTTTAGGTTGCTGCTCGACGTAAAATGTTTCTTTCAATTTCTGCCTCAGCTATAAAAAAATTTTAATGACACAAATAGTTAAGAGGCCCGCCATGTTGAATAAATTTTTCTTTTGGTTGATTACTGGATTATCATTTTTTAATTTGCATGCAGCTCAAAATGTTGTTCAAACCAATAAGACTAATGGAACGCTTTCTGAAGAATTTTTAA
This sequence comes from Candidatus Protochlamydia sp., assembly GCA_013695355.1. GTDB lineage: Bacteria > Chlamydiota > Chlamydiia > Chlamydiales > Parachlamydiaceae > Protochlamydia. The sequence goes on along the minus strand of JACDAQ010000043.1, from coordinate 107,396 downwards.
AGGAATTTTCATTTTACGCCGAACAAGCTATGTCTGCCTGGCAAGTTCCCGGAATGGCTATAGGCATCGTCAAAAACAATCAAACCATCCTTTCAAAAGGATTTGGCGTCAAGGAACTCGGGGAATCTGCCAAAGTAAATAGCGATACACTTTTTCAAATTGGGTCCATTACAAAGTCTTTTACTTCTTCTTTAATTGCTATGATGGTGGATGAAGAAAATATCGAATGGGATGAACCCGTGATAGACCGATTCCCTGATTTTGTCCTATTCGATCCCTGGGCCACCAGGGCATTTCAAATTCAGGATTTACTCGCCCAAAGGAGCGGCCTCTCGCCTAATGCCGGAGATGCTCAATCGTATTTCGGGGCCTCAAGGTTACAAATGATCAGGCACTTACGCTATATCAAACCAGTTGCTAGCTTTCGTTCAACTTTTGCTTATCAAAATTCTTTCTTCCTGGTGGCGGGTGAAATATTAAGTGCTGTCACAGGGCTTTCCTGGGAAAAAATGGTCAAAGAACGATTACTAGAACCCTTAGGAATGAAAAATAGCAATACTGGTTTAAAGAATTTTCTCGCTTATAAAAATGCAAGCCAACTTCACAGGCGGGTGGGCGGGCAAACAAGAAAAATACCAGATGAGTATCCTTTCTTAAATGAATACTCCCTATTTGGTCCCGCGGGAGGGATCAATTCGACAGTCAATGACATGAATCAATGGTTAAAATTCCAACTAAATAAAGGAGTTTTTAATGATGCACCATTGATCAGCAAAGGCAGCCTGGAAAGAACTTATCGACGTTATATTTATGCGGGTAATTTTTTTGATTCTGATAATTATTATGGATTGGGTTGGTGTATAAGAGAATACTCACCCTATCCGATTATTTGGCATGATGGGGCCACGGCAGGATTCAGCAGCATGCTGGCCTTTATTCCTCAAGAAAACCTGGGCATAGTTGTTCTGACAAATTGTGCCAATAACAATCTTAGCAAAGCTTTAGCGATGCAATTTTTTGATTTATACTATCAAAAAATAGTCAAAGACTGGAGCCAGGACCTCCTAGAAGATCAAATTATTTTGGAAAGGCAGCAAAAGGGAAAAGATGTGAAGCCCAAAGACCCGGAAGCCCACCTCCCGCTGGAAAAATATGTTGGCATTTTTTTTAATGAGCTTTATGGGAAAATAGAAGTGGTGTTGCAGGAAGATAAGCTGCAAATGATTTTGGGTTCTAAAGCAACCCCTTTTATTCTTGAACCCTGGAATAGGGATACCTTTGAACTTTTGTGGTCGGCGCTTGCCGTAGAAGCTGATAAAAAACTTCTCATTAATTTTATAATTGGTCCTGAAGGAACAGCCAATCAAATGAGCATTCCTTTTTTGGAAGATGGGCTTAATATTTTTAACAAACTTTGATTTAATGAGGATTAACATGGACGTTTTAAAAAACAATCGAACGTTGCTTTTGATAGAAGGCATCCTTATTACCTTGCTTGGTTTTGTTGCCGTAGCTCTTCCCACCATTTCCACATTAAGCACAGAGCTATTTATCGGTTGGTTTATCCTTTTTGGGGGATGCGTTCAGGCTTACCGCGCATTTAAAAACCGCAATCAGGAAGGTGTCGCACTGACACTAGCCACAAGTATTTTATATATAGTCTTTGGATTGTTACTTTTAATTTTTCCGATAGAAGGAGTCATATCGCTGACATTACTACTGATCTTTTTTTTCATTATTGATGGCTTAGCCAAAATTTATTTAGGTGTTCGTTGGCGCCATTCCAGACGCTGGAGTTTGCTGGTACTGAATGGAGTACTGTCGCTAATAATGGCAGCAATCATCATTTCAGGTTGGCCTGGAACTGCTTTTTGGGTATTAGGACTCTTAGTCGGGATCAACTTAATTTTCTTTGGGATTACGTTGGCTTTTTTTGCTTATGCCATCCCAAAAAAAGATGCCTGACAGCACTTTGAAAATCACTCTTGTAAACGTCACTAAACGTTTTGAGGAAAGGACTGTTTTTAAAAAATCTTAATGACAAAACCCTAAGAGGCTGTGGGGGGATTTGGGGTTTGAAATGAAGTATTGTCAGCTAATAAACCGGCTAAAGAATCAAGGATAACTTCTTGAGATCTGGGTAGCAGAGAATATTCATATTTTTCAGTTATAGCCAGGGATTTGCTATTGTGTTCCTTAATTGCTTCGAGTAAATCCTCTGCTTCTTTTTTTTCTTCAAATTCCTCAACTTTCATCAAATTTGTAAGGTGGGTTTTTAATTCTTGAAGGCCAAAGTGGGAACCTCTGGCAAATGTTTTTTCTAAGGCGCGGTAAGACTTTTCAAGATCTTCACCCTTGATTTCTATTTTTTATATATTAAGATTGTTAACTTGCTTAAGTAATTCAGGCGGGAGCTTATCTTCTTTGAGGTTTGGAATACCTGAGGGGTGGACGGGTTCTTGATCGGGCGCTAAAAACCCCTTTTTTGTCATTGCTTGCAAGCCATGTAATGCCACTTCCTTTATACTTCCCCCTTGCGTAGGAAGAGCAGCACTATGACCTTCTGTTTTCCAAGCCATAATTTGTATAGTTTCATCGCTAGATTTTCCGGTTTTGTAATGCTTGCTTTTCATGCATCGGCATAAATAGAAATGTATATTTCCCTCTCCTGCTAATCCCAAAGATCCCTTTTTTGGCGAAGCATCAAAGCCTATTCCGGTAGGGCTAATGCCTGTATGGTCCAAATTATGTGTTGCTTTTTCTTTATTTTCGTTTGACATAGTTTTTTTGGTTTTTGAACTGAAAACTATTAATTCATCTTTTCCTGCTTTAAAAGGTGTATTCAGAATATTTTCACTTTGCTCAGGAAAATGAGTGCTTTCCCTGCCATAAGGGGCAAAATCTGCTATTAAGCACGCCTTTAGAATTTAATATAAAGTTAGCGATAACCCCTTCAGGGTCAGGCATTTATTCTGTTCCTTTTAGAAAAAGTTGATCTTGTTTAGCCATATGCGAACGGGTAAACCAGTCAAAATTAATCACATCATTTACAGTCCCTTTATCCATTTTACCATCATTAATATTTTCTGCGACTTTCCGCCCCTCCTCTATTTTTTTAAACATTTCGTCTGGCTTAATATCGCAGGCCTCGGCATATTTTACTAAACGTACATAAATTTCTTTAATTTGTGCCGGCTCGGTTTTATGAAAGGTTTTGTTCATAATTTCCATCTGAACTTCAAACTCTTTGTCTTCGAAACCTTTAGAAGATTCGACAAAAGAGAGGTCAAGCTTCATTTTCATAGGGCTCGAATTGGTAGTTGTAGGACCATCATTTTTTTTGTTCAAAGCTCCATTAAGACTCTTTAAACTGGTCGCTTTCCCTAACGAATTCGTTTCCAAATTGCTAGTAGATCTCTGCCTTGTCAGTAGAGGTTTAGAGGCTATAACATCATTTTTTTTTACGCCTTCGCTTTTGACTGATGATGATAATGAAGCGCTACGGGCTTTTTTTAAGGCAGGATCTGGCTCAGTTTTTATTTCAGAAACTTGAACTTGATCTTGGAATCTTACATTGATAGAGGGTATTGACATCGCTAAATCTCCATTTGAATCTTCAAATTTTAACTAGCTGGGAGAGTCAATGAATTTTCTATATCTTCAAGAATCGGGATCCACTTTTCTTCAATAGTTAAATTTATAAGCTCTTGTTTAAGATCCTCGTGCATTTTTAACGCTGACTCTTTAAATCCGAGATCAAATTGACATTCAATTGAAAAGATTTTCGGGCCTATTAAATCACTACTTATATTCAAAGTTTCAGCATATATTTTCAGTGCAAGTTCCAATTTACCGCAAATTTGGGCAGCAATACCGGCCCGATATAAATATTCAGGATCTTCGGAATCAAGTTTTGAGAGAAAAAGAAAAAGGCACATGCTTGCTTCTGACTCCTCTTTCTCAAACTTTTTTACAGCTAATGAAAAAATTGAATTGATAGACTTAGTGCGTATTTTCAATAGATCTTTTACTTCTCCAACTAGGGCACCGCTGATATCCAATTCATCAAGACATTTTTTTGCCCGTATTAGATCATCTCTTAATTCCTGAAGCTGATCAGCTTCTAAATCGATTGATTCTGATTCAATAATTTCTATGGCCTGTTGAATTTGATCGTTAAACCCAAGAGAATCAGTCTCCGCTAGCATTTTAGCACGTTTTTTTTCTTTTAAAGAAAATGCACTCTCAAGAGAATTGGTCGGAATAAAATAATTCTTGGGGTAATTGTTCAATTAAACGGTCAACGCATTTAGCTGTGAGAATGTCAAATTTACTTTTAGCAGAAGCCTTGGGCTTTGTTTTGCCCAGGGTTTCTCTACCGTGCATAACTTCTTGCAAATAAATATCAACCATATAGCCTTGATAATTATAAATAATAATTAAACATATATTATTATATTAACAGCTAGTACTTATATAATCAAATTTTAACTATTCTTTAAAAAAATTAGAAGGATTAAAATAATTAACAGCAAAAATTTAAAAAATGCAGCCATCCCATTTAATCTAAATGAGTAAGTTAAAATAAATAAATAAATTGCAAAAAATATTGCAAAATGATCAATTAAATAACTTTTTATTATTTTGATTTGACAATTTTACTTTATTACTTTTCTCCTTTTATTTTACTTTTTATTGGTACATTTTGCCTTACAGAATATCCTGTTTAAAATCTGCCATTAATTGTATAATCATCTCCTATTTCATTAAGAAGATGAAAAGAGAGGATTTGTGAATTTTTTTTTGAAATCAAAAGCCTACTACAATGGGCCTAAAAGCGATCATTTCGATGGACTGCGCTTTTTTAATCCATGGAATCCACAAGCAACCCCCTTTTACGAAGTCATTTACTGGAAATTGACCTCAAAACCAAAACTATGGCCAAATGGTCACAAAACATCCATTGATTCACCACCTGCAAGAGTTGAAGGGAGCCAGCTTAGAATCAGTTTTGTAGGCCACTCTACTATGTTGATCCAAACTCAGAGTTTGAATATAATTACTGATCCCATTTGGTCGTTCAGAGCCAGTCCTTTTAAATTTTTTGGTCCGAAACGATATAGCAAGCCTGGAATACCTTTTAATAAACTCCCTCCTATTGATTTAGTTCTTATTAGCCATAACCACTATGACCACCTGGATGTAGCTACTCTAAAAAAAATATGGAAAAGGGACCATCCCCGGGTTATTGCTCCTTTAGGGAATGATGCAGTTGTGCATTGCAAAGCACCTGAAATAGACGTCGAGACATTGGACTGGCATGGATCAATCCCCATTACTCCCAAACTGATCATCCATCTAACCCCAACACAACATTGGTCTGCCAGAAATTTATTAGATCGTAATAAAGCTTTATGGGGAGCTTTTGTTATTTTAACAGAAGCTGGGAATATCTTTTTTTGCGGGGATTCAGGCTATGGATCGGGAGAACTTTTCCGTAAAATGCATGCAAATTTTGGTCCTTTCCGGTTTGCCATGCTTCCTATCGGGGCCTACGAGCCCCGTTGGTTTATGAACTATGCCCATATGAATCCTGTAGAAGCAGTCATGGCTTGCAAGGATTTAGGGGAGCCCTATTCTGCAGCTATTCATATAGAGACTTTTAGGTTGGGAGATGAAGGAATGAATGACCCAAGACAAATTTTAGCTGCAGCTTGTCAAAAATTCAATCTGGATACTAATAGATTCCGCGCGTTAAGAATAGGCGAGGCATGGGTGGTCCCTGAGAAACAGGGACATTAAAAACTTATTTTGCAAAATAACTATACTTCGGATTTAAAATGGACCCGGACTTTTGCCTCACTCATTTGGCTTCCTTTAGGAAGCTCTAACAGGATCATATCACAGTTATGAAGATTTATTGAAGGCAGCGGGGTGCTGGGTTGGTCTGAAAGTTGATCGATCGTACAGCTTAGCTTAATGGCTAAAGCATTCATAGCCGCATAATGGGTGGTTACTAATAATGTTTTGTGTGGTGAAGCATCTAGTAAAACTTGTTGTAGACCTTCGATCATTCGATCGCCCACTTCGCTAAAGCTTTCTCCTGTAATTACTTTAGGACAAACAAATTTTTCTTTTGCGGATAAACTGTCCCAAATTTTGGTCGCTTCATCATATTCTGCATCTTTCGGTTTTCCTTCCCTGCTTCCCTGGCCAAGCTCGCATAGGTGTTCATTGCTGTTTCCTCGTTCGATAGCATAGCACTGTCTAAGTTCATTAAAAATACGATCTGCCGTGTCTTGCGCGCGCAAAGCTGTAGATGAATAAATGACGAATTGATCATCCCTGGAAAACTTTCCAGCAAGCTTTATTCCCATCTCAGTTGCCTGCCCTTTTCCAATCTCAGATAAAGGAATAGAATGACTTTTTCCTGATGTATATTTGATACCATTTGCATCAGGCTGGTTAAAAAGACTTTCTCCATGCCGCACTAAATAAATACGTGTCATTGTAGAAGTAGTCCCCTCTAATTGAGTAACTTTATCTAAAGATACTTCATTTGAAGCTAAAAGAAGATTAGCGGAAAGAATGGTTTGTAAAAGCATAATTAAAACGTCCTTTTTTTATAGTAAATTAAATTTACCAAAATATTAACAAATTTGCAATAAATAAAAATTATAACATATTTGAAACTTATAACCCAGTGACTGAGAGACTGTCGCAGGGTTAGAGTGTAATTGTATTGACTTGAGCTTCTAAAATACTTATAGGTTAGTTTAAAATCTAACTATTATAAAGGAGGGTAAATGAATAAGTACAAGTGTTGCTGCGCTGCGCTGCTCGTAACTGCAGTCGCCAGCTTAGGCTATTTTGCTTCCCAAAAGGAAGAAAAAACTGTCAAAATTCAGGATTCTTCTCTTATTGCCAGCGCGAATATGGGAGGAAGGGGCGGAAGTAGCAGTAGTGGCAGTGGCAGCGAGGGAGGGACCATCGAAATTGACTTTGGCAGTGGTGGAGGCGGTTGGGATAATGGGAGTGGCGGCATTGATTGGAGCAGCAGTGGAAATGCAAGCACTCATATAAATGTATATGAAGAACCACACTCTCAAGGGCCTCACATCAATGTCTATGAAGATCCTCTGCCTCAGGAGGACCCTTACATCAACGTCTATGAACAACCGCCGGTGTACTACCCACCTCCAACTTATACACCTCCAACTTACACGCCCCCCGCCTATACGCCTCCCGTCTCTACACCTCCACCGGTCTATACTCCTTTTACGCAGCCGACTCCATCTACTGCTCCGCAAAGGCCAGCTCAATCCTTGCCCGTTATTGTGATCATTAATGATACCCCGGTTGTCAGAGTGGGAGATATTATTGTCATACGCATCAGGATTTTGCAAGCGGCCCGTCCAATGACAATTTACTGGAGAATCAGGGGTGTAAACAAGTGGATCCTGGATGGAGAGATTTTTAGACGCAGAGCCACAAGACCTGGTGTGATCCCAATTACAGTGATAATCAAAGATAAAAATGGCCTTTACTCTCAGCGACAAACCACGTATGTGACTGTTTTAAAATGTACGACTTGTCCGGCAAGTTCAGCTAAAGCTCCCATCCTGCCAAAACCGGCACCCATTAAAGCTGCTCCAAAATCTTTGGCCGGCTGCTATGACACAGATTTTGGTATTTTACGTCTGGCAGTAGAAGGAAAAAATGTGACAGGATCCTATGATTATTTAGGGGGAAGTACGCTTAAAGGTACTTTGGACAATAATTTATTGCTTGGGACGTGGGCAGAACCGGCTTTTGGTGATGCTCCAGCAAAAAATGGACCGCTTCAGTTCGTGTTTACCGAGGGATGGAAATCATTCCAAGGAGTTTGGGGAAATCAGAGAGATGACCCGTTGACCGGTATTTGGAATGGGGTTCATGTCCAATGTCCTGCTTCTGGTTCAATATCCGATGTGAATATTAAAAAAGAAACGTTGGAGCAGGAAGAGGCAAGCGGTTCTGCCGCTGGCACGGCTTCAAAAGATAATATTCCTGATATGGAAGAACCTGATTATAGTAAGCCTTTAAAAGAGGATTCCATCCCTAAGAAATAATCATTTTATAAATTTTCGCCTGATCACTTTATATTAGTTTAAAAAGTGATCAGGTATTCATCAAAATTGTTATGACTATTAATTGATCATTCCTGCAGACATGCCTATGACAATAGAGATTTAAAAAACGGCCAGATTGTAAGATCGACTATAAACATACTACTTAAAGCAACATGCCTTTTTATTAAACTAACATAATTTATTTCATTACATTTGACTATAAAATTAATTATTGATATGATTAACTTATTCTTATTTAGATATTTAATAAAAAGGGTGGTGTTATGTTTTTAAGCAGTTTCGACGCTACAATACCAATAAATGATACGGACTTTAGGTCTTCCCAGGATTTCTTATCCCCCAAACTTCCGACTCAGTCAAGACTAAAAAAAGTATTAAAGAGATTGCTAATAAACATAAGTATGGGATTTTAGATTGTGAGTGCTTACTCATTACCTAATGACAGGAAAGATTGGTAAATTTGAAAAAAATGAAACGCCTAATATCGATAAAGTAGACGTAAAAAAAGAACATAAGCCATATACCTGAGATTTGGCGGCCGCGTGCTCCATGGGCGCGCGATCAATGTAAAATTAGAAAAACTTATTCGCAATAATCCGCCTTCCCGTCCTTGAATGCTTTAACAGAAAAAAGATCATCTTTAAAAGAAATGGGTTTCGGGAGACTTTTTGAATAATAAATCCTTTTCTTAATTCTGCCCGCAGCATTCTTTCTAATGCTTCTTCATATTGCATTAAAAAGTGTTGGGAATAATCTTTTGCGGCAACAGCTTTTTGGATCACGCTCGAAGCACATTCCGCGCTGCGGAAGGCATTCTCTATGCCCTCCCCTGACATGGGGTCGATCAAACCAGCTGCGTCGCCAATTAATAGAGCTCCATTGAATGCGAATGGCCTTTTTTTTGAACCAAATGGGAGGGACCATCCTTTTGTCGGTTCCATGCAGGATGCATGGGCAAAGCGCTCTTTAAATTGTGGATGCTCTTTGATGATGCGATTGAGCAATTGCTTCAGCTGCACATTGTTATTGCGTACATTGCGGCTTAAAATTCCAAGGCCTACGTTTGCCTCCCCTGCGGCATGGTCTACCGGAAAAATCCAGAAATAGCCAGGCTGTACTTCATCTAAAAAATGCAATTCGACGCTATTGGTCATACCCTTAATATTAGAATAGTAGGAACGGATAGCGACTGCATTATGCTCTTCATCAAAAGTTGCAACGCCTAAAGATTTGGCAATGACCCCATTCGCGCCGTCAGCACCCACCACTATTTTTGCTCTGAATGACCTCTCTTCGCTCTTGACCCCCGTCACTTGCCCCCCTTCAATAAGAAGGCCTTTAATTTTGACCCCTTCTAAAACATCTGCGTACTTTTTTGCCTCTTCGAATAAGACGGCATCAAGATCTTCCCGCCTGCATACAAACCCTGTAGTGCCTTCCCGATCGAGAGCATCTCTGGTATGAAAACTTCCAATTGTTGGATGGGAAAAAAGAAGATCATCAATTGGGGCATGGGAAACTTTTTTGAAGGCATTGTGTAAACCTGACTTGATCAATCTGTCGCATAAGCGGGCGGAGATAAAATCCCCGCAGGTCTTATCGCGTGGGAAATGAGCTTTATCAATTAACAACACGCTTAGATTTGCCAGACCCAGAGAACGGGCGCATATCGATCCTGCGGGGCCAGCTCCAACAATAATAACATCGTAGTCATTTTTCATATTAAAACATTACCTATTTATTTAAGGCCATGTTTTATAATTGATAATTCAATAAACATCAATAAAAAGGAATATTTTAAATTTTAAAGGTTGGCAGCTTTAACTGATCCCATGCCTGCATCCCCCCCTTTACATTAGTTACTTTTTGAAATCCGAATTTTTTTAGCAAAGAAGCTCCGCTGGAAGCGCGCATACCAGATCTGCAAATAACAGCAATCAAACGATCTTGCGGTAGTACATGCATTTTTTGACAAAGCTGGTTTAATTCAATATGGCAAGCATCCGCTATGTGCCCAGATTTCCATTCGGGTTCCGAGCGGACATCCAAAATAAATATTCTATCTTTTTCAAATTTAAGCCGATTAGCTATTTCTTCAGCTGATAAATAGCAAAAACAAGAGGGGTGCAGTGCTTTTTTTTCGGCCTCTTCATTCATTGTAAAAGTAAAAATGGGCTGATCGAAACCAATTAAACGGAGCTTTGCGATCGTTTCTGAAAAATGAGCGGCCTGATCATTGATTATTCCTAAGGGATTATTTGGAGGAATAAGCCACCCAGCCCACTGACAGAAAGAGGACGTCATGGGAATATTAATTGAACCTGCAAAATGAAACCGGGCAAAAGCTTCGGGATGGCGGATGTCGAGGAAAAAAAGATTTTTGCTGCTTAGTTCCATTTCAGTTTTGAGAACCTCAACTTTTAGGCTTTCGACCAGAGGAGGCCCAGACCGGTTAAGTGCTTTTACACGGCTAAAATAGGGGGGAATTGCAGGCAGCCCGGTGCGAATCAGTGACAGCCACCCGCTTTCATCCATAGGCAAAAAATAAGGATTGCTTTCTCTTTCATACCCTAGCGTAGTGCTTGCTAATCCTCCTAAAGCTTTTCCACATAAAGAACCAGCCCCATGTCCTGGAAAAATCTCAACAGAATCGCATAATTGCGATAGAGAAAAATGTATAGTCTGATACAGGCATTTGGCCAGTCTTTCAAATTCATTTTCGCCTAACAAATCAGGCCTTCCGACGCTGCCCACAAAAATACAATCACCTGAAAATATCAAGCAAGGAATTTTTTTAGTCCTCATTCCATCGTAAACAACCCACATCAGATGTTCCGGCGTATGCCCTGGAGAATGAAACGCCTCTAAGCAAACGGATCCTATCTCGATCCTATCTTTATCTTTAACCTTTTCATCGGCATAAGCAGGTATCCATTCTTCCCCACCCATGGACGAGCAGTAAATACGGGGCTTGCCCTTAAGCTGGGCCCTTAATTCAGAAGCTCCTGAAACAAAATCGGCGTGGACATGCGTCTCTAAAATAACTGTTATTGTAAGTCCGGCGCTTTCTGCAGCCATGATATAAGGGGTAACGGGCCTCGCAGGGTCGATCACGGCGCAAGTCTTACTCATTTCATCGCCAATGAGATAGGAATTAATTGCCAGTTCAGGTGTGTGAACCTTTTGAAAAAACATTTGCCTACCGATAATTAAGTTTTTAACTATTAACCTTAGTTTGGATTTTTTTCGCTCTTTCGGCTGTGTCAAAGCCTCGTGCTTGAAAAATAACTTTGAGGGTAATATTAATCAATATGACCCTCAAAGTTATTTATTCAATTGCGAGAGCTTTCACGCTAGCCGAAAGGGCAAAAAAACTCCAAACTCAGGTTATTAATATTCGTTAACAAAAATAAACGCAATATGCTATGCAAAAATAAAAGGATACTACCATGATAAAACAACTATTTTTCTTATTTTTATCATTTTTTTCATATGCTGCCGCAGAAACGATTTCAGCAGAAGAACCTTTCGTGGAGCATCCATTTCAATCTGTTTCACATGTCGATCTGGACAGGTACATGGGAACATGGTATTTAATTTCACGTTTAGAATTTCCCTGGGACCGGGCCTGCTTCCATAATCCCATTGCCATTTATACCAAAAAAGCAGATGGAACCATCCATGTTTTTAACCAATGTCAAATGGATAATTTTTTTAATACTGTCCAAAAAGCCGAAGGGACGGTTGAGGTGGTAGATACAAAGACTAATTCGCAGCTGAAAGTCTCTTATCCTGTAACAAAAAGGTATAAAGGAATTCCCAATGGGGATTACTGGATTATCGTTTTAGCGGATGACTATAGCTACGCGGCGGTCAGCGAACCTACCAAGCAGCATTTATGGATTTATAGCCGCAAACGTGACCTGCCCCAGGATATTTATCAAAGCATTTTGGATAAAGTGGTGCTCATGATGCCTGAACTGAATGTTTTGAATGTCTTGCGGACAAAGCAAGATCCTTAAACCTATAAAATGTCATTGAATACTTACAGTTTCGCCCGCAAAAGTGATATTTTTCTTTAAAAATTGCCTGATTATATCTCCATTCGTTTTTAAATGAGAGGAATGGTGAGCGGTTCGATAAGACGATTTACCAATGGAGAGACTCGCATAAATAAGGAGCTGGTCTGCTAAATGCCCATCGACTTCCGCCGTTTCATTTTCAAAACTATTCCACAGTTCCTCAGTAACTTTTTCCGCTAACTTACCTCTTTCACCTAAGTTGCACGCACCTCTGTACCCTCTCCATAAAGTAAGTGAATTGGCCTGAGAGAGAGCATTTTCATCGATTAGACGAATATCCTGCACGCCTCGTTGGAATAAAAAGGATGCTTCACGCTGTCCAATTTTTCTTTCCTCTCGAAGTTTTGATGATCTTATTATGGCATGCAGTGTATCATCCCCCTTCCAATCGCAATTACCACTAAGTGTTGAGGGTGAAATACGCAATTCCACTACACCTCCCCCGACCGGATAATAACCCGGTTGTATCATCTTAGCACTTACCCCAGCACCGAAGCATCTGATCGCCGGAAGAAAAACTTGATCGAAGTAATCATAACTGGGAGATTTAGGAAGATGCGTCCCACCGATAATACGTACAATGCTTGGTTTGGCTGCATGGAGCAAAATAGGAATGAGTGTCTGCGCCACTAAAATAGTTGTTCCGGCCGTTCCTATGTCAAAAGTATAATTTCCCCCGGTTATTTTGGAAGGGATGAAGAACAATTCATGGCTATTTTTAATCCCGCCCTCAAGAAGGCCATTGGAAACTGCTGCTGCTGCCCTGCACGCCATCAAATGTTGCGGTTGCAGGCCGGAAGGATGACGCTTTGAACGGATATTGATAATGCGAATCGAAAACCCCAAAATGGCAGCCAAAGACATGCTCGTCCTGAGAACTTGCCCTCCCCCCTCGCCCCATGATCCGTCGATCTCCATGCTATTCTTTGGTAACTACTTTAAGCTGCCAATTCATTAATTTTAGAAAATGTTGTATGTTCAAAAAATTTTCATATGAAACAGAAATAGTTTTATAAGTATTGGTATTCTCTTCATAAATTCCTAGGTCAATTTCAATCCAACTTTTATTAGATTCGCGAGATAATCGTACTACAAAATTATTATTTTCAAAATTAAATTTAAATGTTTGCTCCAAAATAATACCATCAATTTGGTTAAATTTATAATAAATTTCTTCAAAATGAACATCAATTTTATTATAAATTTTTTCCAAATTTATTATTTGAATTTGTTCTTTTTCAAATAATTTAATTTTTGTGTGAAATTGATCATTACACAAAACCAAATAAAAGCTTTTTTTATAAATGGAGCGAAAAGAGAGAATAAAATGATAAAGGGCCCCTTTGACCAGATTGAGATCTTTTTGAAACAATTGAGAATGTTCTTTTAAAAGCATATCCAGGTGGGGATAGTGCAAAAGAAAAGCATCAAACATTTCGGAAGGGCTTTTGTCCATCAATAGACATTCGTCAGGAGGAGTAAATTTTTCATTCGTTATATTTTGAAACTCGCTCTCTTCACTCTCAGTCAAACTTTCATTTCCAAAAGAATCAATCAACTTACCCAAAAGTATAAAAAAATCATTGGCCCAAACTTGCTCTAAAGTAATTAAAATAGGAATTTTAAATAGGCAGGCACTTTTAGGTTGCCGCAAGGAATTGAGCAGGGAAACATTGAAGCAGGCCCTTCCTAGCGAATCGACTGCCCAATAACAAAACCTAGCTGGTCCATCCGGGAAAGTTTGATTAATGGGTTCCAGCCGCTGAAGCTCCAGATCATTTTTAAAAATGAAACCTTTCTCTTTTATTCCAGAAGGAATTAATTGTGAAAAAAATGTGAAGCGCATTGGATAAATAGCAAATTGGAATAGAGAAAGAAATTCAATCATTTTTAAAGGATATAAAGCAAACCTCTCTTCGCGGCTTCTTATTTTATCATTAGAATTTGACTCAATAAATTCCATTAGTTCGTTAGTTTTCACAGTCAATAAATTATAAATTTCTGAGGGAATAGCCAGGGAGTTGAGGTAATAGTCAATCAAATCCAGCCGTATTTGAGCAAGTTCGTTAAAAATTTTTATTGCGCTAGGGGTAATACTTTGAAATAGCAAAATATTAATAGCAATTTCTAAGGGGGGGTCAATGCCAAAAACTTCTTTAGTATTTTCTAAATACTCAATGTGCTCATCCAAACTGATAAACAAAATACTATCCAAATCCAGTTTATAAACCGTCATTAAAAATTTTAGAATAATGCGGCCAACTTCTTCTTTTGGAAAGTCTTTTTCTTTAACAAACGACATAAACTTCGAATTAAAATTAAAAGGCTTTCTTCCTGCCTTTTCATAGATCCATGTATCGTAATGTTCGCGTTGTTTTATTGCATAGATCGCTTCAAAAACAAAGGAGGCATTATCTTTTTCAATTGGGAATTTGCTCACAAAATGAAAAAATTGGAGGGATGAATGGAGAAAAGAATACAGCAAGGTAGTGCGATCTATCACCAACGATTGCAATAAAGAAAGCGCTTCCTTAAAATTAAAACTCTCTCTATCTTTTTTTATTAGCGTATGCAAATAACCAATATAAAAAAGGATATCTTGTTGTGATGGAATTGATTGAGAAAATAGAAGGGCCAATTCATTTTTTATAGAGGGTAGAGGAAGAAGGCTATCGGGATGCTCAAATAATATATAAAACGTTTGTTTTACAAAAAAATTTCTAAAACAAATTTGAGGTTTTTCATTAGCTTCATCTAATTTCCGAAGCTTGAGTTTAGAAAAGTTTTCTTTTTTTGGCCCTAGTAATAATTTGTCAAAATATAGATTTGACTCAATCTCTTTTATAAAATGTGATCCATCCAGCGATCTGTCAGTCCATCCATAAAACAAATGCATAAATGATACCACGCTTCCATGCCCTTTAACAGCCGGACATCGCGATAAAATAAGTTCTTGTTCAAATGTCAGGTTGAAGGGCTCCATTTCCTCTTGGGATTTGGTTTTTTGAAAAAGTACTTCCACTGCGTTTTCCAGCTTAGCGCGGTATGTATCCATAGTTTGTGCAATGGCAGGAATTTGATAACATTTCCAGTAGTGTGATTCCTGAAAGGGCATGGATAGGGTGGATAGATATTTGGCCATTTCTTTTATGGCCATTTCCTTCATTGTCTCACCCTCCAATATGGAAATTTGATAAAACACCCCGAGACTCTTCAAATCAAGCGGTTTATTGTCAATAATGTCCTTAAAAGCAATTTTTAAAATTTTTTCGAACCTTACGGATTGGACATTCAATTTTTCTTTTATTTTATCATTTACAAATTGAGGAAGCAGGCCTTCTAATTTCGCTAAATTAGATCTGCCAAAAATGTCTATTAAATCGTAGATCCAAATTTCTTTTATGCTTCCATTAGAAAATTTTTTAACAAAATTATGCTTAAAATCTGCAGGCGTGGTTGCAAGGTCAGTAAGCCAGTTAGAAATTTGCATAAGAAAGAACGTAATCAACAAATGATTTGGTCAATTCAGTCATGGCTATAGGAGAAGTAATTGGCAGCATGCCCGGAACCTCGGACTGAGCGTAAACGGCACGGTCGTTACCCATATTAATACCTAAAGCCCCCCATTCGGCTAATTGCAGGCCATAAAGGGCCGGTGAATCATGATTGAGATGACGATTTCCAATTTTAATTAAATGGGATAATAACATGTAATAAATACACAGAGGAACCGAGCCATAAAGAAGCCTAAAAACCCCTTCATTAAAAACGCAGTTATCTTCTTTGAAGCGTTCCCGCCCAAGAGCAACTAAGTCAGTGAGCACAAAGGAGGCAAACATTGTCACAAAAAATGTCAAAAGGGCATAATCATCCCGTGCACTATCAAAAGCTGCCACCACGCTAAAATAGATAGTGAGTAGGCCAAAAAAAGCTATAGAAGGGAAATATTTTTTTGCTACAGCCTTGGCCTTTTCGGTGCAAGGTATGCCCTCATCATAAATAGCAAAAGAAACTCGGTGCATAAAAGAAGATTTTTTTTCAAACTCTGCCCTGGCAATTAAAAGATTGCCCCCATAAATTCCTCCTACGCTTAATTTTACACAGTAGTCGGATACAGTATTGGGCTGCGTTCTAATAGCAAGCAGGGTGTTAACCATCAAAGGAGAAAAAAGGGCAAAAAGAGTTTTGCCAACTCGCATGGCATGTAAAAGTTTTGAGGGTTGAGATTCAATTAAATTTGTCGCACATTTTTGCTCTTTTTGTTTTAAGACAAGCTCGAACCCTCTTGCAGCTAAATCTCCTATAACACTCCCAGTGTAGACCCCAATAGCTGTTTGATAGAGGCCTATTTTTCCATACTCTCTCAAGGCTGGCGGGAAGGACTCTCCCCATGCAGGCACAAAGGCAAAATTTAAAGCCGTTAAGCCGATGGAACCTACAACAGTGGCCCCCAGCCAGGCTTTAGCCCGTCGAGAATAATCACGTGTAGAAAACCCCAGGGTACGGATAGGTTCTTCAGATGACTCTAAAGGGGAACTAAGCTCATAGTTAGAATGTTCCAATGAAAGCAGGGAATGGATATCTTTTGACTTTAACCATCCAAGGGCATAAATAAAAAGCAAGGTGTAATAACGATGCTGAGGGATATTGTCAAGCCCTTGGGTGCCTATGAAAACTGAAGCATAAGACCAGGCACATAGGAATCTGTTGATTTCCTTACCGGTCAGTTTGAGCGTCTCTTTCCCATAACCTAAACACTTTGGGACTGGAAATTCGAATTCAGCATCACTTGCAAAAATATCAATGCAATAAGCATAACTTGTTAATCCAATCAAACTATCATAAATCGCAAGGTGGGCAATATTTGGCTTCGCACGCAGGCTTTCATTGATAGATAGTCCTGCAGCAGTGATAAATAGACCGGAGTTAAGGACCAAAGCTGCAACTTTTAGACAGCTTGGATCAATTTTAAAAGATAAGCATTTATGCCTATTCTTAGGGACGATTTGAATAGTCGAATTTCCTTCTTCAATCGTATGCCTATTTTCTTCGGTTCCATAAGAATTTAAAAAATCCCCTGAAAAGGAAGCATAAGGGCTATTATCGGCAGATTTCATAAAGTTCCTGTTAATTTTTAAATGGGCTGCGATTAGCGTACGAAATTATTGATTTTCGGGTTGGAGCCTTTTTGGGAGCGGTGACGGTATCTGAAGGGCCTGGACCAAAATTAATCGAAGGTCTGTAATCAGAATTTTTTTTTGAAATATCTTGTTTTTTTCCTCTTGAGGATAAAATTTCTTTTGATGAATTAGTTTTATATTTTAATTCATTTATGTTTTTAGCTTCTAATAAATTAAAATTTAATAACAATAGCGCACCTATAAAAAAATAACCGCCTAAATTTATCATAAAGGTAACCATTTGTTTTGAATTTTTTTAAAATTTATAAATTATAACGGTTGGGGTCATTTTTACGTGGAATGGTGTCGATAAGAATATTAATAAGCCCTTCCCATTCCCCTCTTTGAATTGAAGGCATGATTAAAGCAGGATCAATTCCTACGGTAGATGAAAAATCTTTAATGTATTCATTTTTCATGTTTTTTTTGGCTGTTTCTTCTTTAAAGCCGCGTATAAATCCTCCAACAAATTCATCCCACACCCAAGCAATCCGGCCACGGATCGCGTGAATCCCTGCTTTTAATTCTTCATCAGTAAAAATGGTAGATAAAAATTTGAAGGGATGAAGCTGTTCAATTCTTTCGCCTGCTTTATTTAAGGAAGATTTTGAAGCTCCCAAACTGACTAAATTATCATGAGCCAGAGCTGTAACAATATAGTGAATATCTTTCTTCTCTTGTTTTGTGACCGGAGCATAGTAATCACGAAAAAGTTCTTTCTTCCTGACTGTCACCTTGTCATTCGACACAATTAGAGTGAACGCCTGGTCGGTTTGGTGACCCGCCATATTGTCCAGGCATTGGTAATATTCTCCGATCGAATCGACGACCTCTTCAAATTGCCCTTTAGAATCAATAAAAATATCCAACAATTCTCCCTCAGCAGTCAGTAAGGCTAGATCTTTTGCGGATAAGGTGCTTCCTCCCATCACTATGGCAGATAATAAAACTCTTTTAATCAATTTTTTCATCAGTTTTTCCTATTTGTTATTTCCCAGATATAAATGGCACAGTTGGTATAATGGGTTTGTGTGGTTATATATAAAAATTGGTCAATAGGAGCAAGAGAAAATTATTTTTTTAATTTAAGCAAATTTTGAAAGGAAGCTTTTATTCAAAATTTACATTAAAATAGATAGGCAAGTTTAAGTGTCGCGCCATAGTAGACAAACTTAGTTTCTAGGAAATCGAATGGAAAATTAGCCCGTTTTCCATACCGGCGGTATTCATAAAAAGGAATAAGATCTATGCCGATCTCATGTCCACTTAAACATGCATTATAGCAAAAAGGCAGCTCGACCCGATATTGTATTTTTTCATCATAATTTTGCACCATCGTGTCAAAATTCGGATCATTCGAAACTTTGTTTTTTCCATCCAAGATAAAGCGGGCTTTAAAATTTAGTCCAATGCTTAAAGAAGGGCATGCAAAAAAACGGGAAAGAAATCCAACTGGAACATAAGTGAAATTATTGTGAAAATGAAAACAGGCTGGTGAAGGAAGGACATAGTCATTGTTTTCCCAAATTCGGCCATAGCCAATAAAAGGTGTCAAAGAAGGCCTGAACCCGCACTTTGCTTCAAAAGTATATCCCACACGCTCTTCTAAATTTATATCTGTGTAATTAGATTTTAAATGGGCATCGAGAAGCTTACCTTTTAAACATCCTTTAGCATACAGAAAATCAATTCCAAGATAGATTTTGCAGCGTTTAACTCTCTCATAGCCAACTCTGATACCATAAACATTGCCATGCTGCTCAACTCCCCCTTCTTTGGTTCTTTTGACAAAATATATCTCTGGCCCTGCAAAAACTTGGCTCCCCTTTTCTGCATAGCTATTACTGCTTAGCAGTATTCCAAAAAAAATCATGGGAATAATAGAAAAAAAATTGAATTTATGTGTCATTGCGCACTCTGTTTTTAGAACCTTCAAAATCTTCGATCAGGTTCTTAGGTTGTAATCAGTTTTATGATTTAACTGGCAGGAGATTAATACGCAAAAGTTTTTTTGTTTACAAATTTTTTTTGTGGTAATGATGAATTTGAATTGAAAAAGGGATAAAA
This sequence comes from Candidatus Protochlamydia sp., assembly GCA_013695355.1. Classification (GTDB taxonomy): domain Bacteria; phylum Chlamydiota; class Chlamydiia; order Chlamydiales; family Parachlamydiaceae; genus Protochlamydia. The sequence continues at coordinate 87,935 of JACDAQ010000043.1, read as the reverse complement.
GAAATACACATCTCTAACCGCACCCTTTCTTTTAGAAAAGAAGGAGGCATTATTAAATTTCCAGACATGAAATTTTGGATGATTTTATAAAGATCCGGCTTAAATTCAAACGCCTTAACGCCAGCACTCTTACCCTAGTAAAAATAAAGACAGGCGGCATAGGCCGCCTGTCAAATAAAAGCAAAGCTCTCATGGCCTTAATTAGCTAGGGCAGCAAGCTGGAGCGCAAGCTGGAGCACATGCTGGTTGGCATGTTGGAGCGCAAGTGTGCTTGTAGTAGTACTTAGGTACATATCTGCAGCATTTTTCGCAAGTATATTTAGGCACATAGCGGCACTGTGTTGTGTAGTAGTACTGTGGGCACTGACGGCAGCATGTTTTTGTGTAGTACTGAGGAACATATCTGCAGTAGCACTTTTCATAATACTGAGGTACCATGCGGCAGCATCTTTTTTGAGAATACTGTGGGCAATAGTTGCAATGCCATTTGTTATAATAGCAAGGCTCATATTTGCACATTAGGCAATAGCAATCGCCTACTGCTCTTTCAGCAGGAGCTGCGCAGCATCCATCGCCGCTAGCTTGTCCATCATATTGGCCTTGGCCATCATTTTGTCCGCCAAAATTTTGTCCACCGTAAGCTTGTCCACTATAATTCTGTCCACCGTAAGCTTGTCCACTATAATTTTGTCCGCCGTAGACTTGTCCGCCGAAATTTTGTCCGCCGTAATTTTGGCTATCATAACGTCCGCCAAAATTTTGTCCACCATCATAGCGTCCATCAAACTGGCCATCATTTCCGCCAGCAAAATTGAAGCTCTGGTCTGCATTATTGACATTGTTGTTGTCCATATTTCCTTCATACGCTTGAGAAAAGCCGTAAGAAGTTACGAAGCAACACAATAAGAGAGAAAAAAATAGAGTTACTTTTTTCATATTTCCTCCTGTTTGGGTTTTTTTAAATCACTTTGATAATTGCAATCAGTCAATATTTAGACATCTTGCGTAGCTTATAGCGGCCTGTCCCTTGCCGGAATCCGAGTTCAAGCTGCTACAAGTTACGCACGAGGCTAATTCTAACTGCTATATCCTAAGGATCATATTTCTCATTTTGCCGGTATGAGCGGCTTATGAAAAATTTACCTGATAACTTCAATCTGAGTTTTTTTCGAATTTTTATCAAAAAAAATCTTTACGTTTGGTACAAAAAAGGGCCCGGCTGGAGAGGAATTTTTTTTTATTTTACTAATCTTTTAAGCAAAAAACCGCCTATTTTATTAATATCTATCTTAAACTTCTGATTTTGAGCTGGATAAGACAAACAAAAGCTTTTATATAGAAACCTTAAAGGTTTGAAAATAGGAGAGTTAGGAATTATTATACAATTCCATGTCAAGCAATTCAGTTTTATGAAATTTAGAAAAATTTAAGAAATTAGTATAAATTTACCAAATGGTGTGAATAATTCACTTTGGTATAAATCAATTTATTAGGGAGACCGGCGGGGCAGTCCAATGCTGTCTTGTTGGATTATTAAGATCAATCACAGTCGGACAAATCTTCCGATCGGCTTTTAAAATCTTAGCAGGATTAATAATGTTTCATCCGGAATCATATACAATTATTGTTTCTTTGTTTCCTCGCCTTCTGGGACTTATCTATTTTTTTGCTTTTGGGGCTTTTCTATTCCAAATAATAGGTCTACTAGGAAGCAAAGGAATTTTACCTGTCACAGATTTTTTAAATTTTATAAAAACAAGATTCCCTAAAAAATACTATTTTTATGTCCCTAGTTTATTCTGGATTAATGCTAGCGACAAAGCTTTATTAGGTTTGGCTGGATTGGGTGTCTTGATTTCTATCGCCTTAATGCTTGGATTTTATCCCTTCCTGTTGCTTTTGCTTATTTACATTTTATATTTGTCGATTGTTTCTGTCGGCCAGGATTTTCTTAGTTTTGGGTGGGAAGGATTTCTGCTTGAAATCACTGCATATGCCTGTTTGCTTAGCTTGACGGTAGTGCCTAATTTGATGGTTTGGATTTGCATTAATTTTTTACTTTTTCGATTTCACTTACAAGCCGGTGCAGTTAAACTTCAAAGCCGGGACTTAACCTGGTCGAACCTTACAGCCCTTGCTTTTCATTATCAGACCCAGCCTCTGCCCAATACGATCGCCTGGTTTATACATAAATTACCAATGGGATTTCATAAATTTTCTACCCTAACCATGTTCTTTATTGAATTGCTTCTTCCATTTGCCCTTTTTTTTACGGAAGAATTGAGGCTGGTAGTATTTGCAGGTTTTTTTGGGCTGCAGTTTTTTATTTGGGCCACTGGGAATTTTTCCTATCTGAATCATTTAACCGCAGTTTTTTGCACCCTATTACTGAACAATAAAATTTTAAGTTATCTTTTTTTCGTGCCGCCAATAGAACAACCTTCACTAATTTTAATTGGGATTTTATTTGTTCTTGGAAGTTTTTGTACTTTTATGCAGCTACTCCAGCTCAAACATCATTTTTTTCCTGACAAAAGAATTGCAAAATGGCTTTATAGATTTTCCAACTTTCATCTTTTTAATCCTTATGGAATCTTTGCTGTCATGACGACACGTCGCTATGAGATTGTCATCGAAGGAAGCTGTGACAAGATAAACTGGCTTGAGTACACTTTTTATTACAAACCTTCTGAAACTATCAGGCGCCCAAGGCGTATATCTCCGTTTCAGCCACGGTTGGATTGGCAAATGTGGTTTCTTCCCTTTTCCGATTTTAATTCGGAAAAATGGCTGCAGCATTTCCTTTTTCATTTGCTAAAAGGAACGGACAAGGTGCTAAAATTAATTCGTACCAATCCATTTCCCGATCAACCTCCGCTTTATATTAGATGCCAGGTCTATGAATATTTTTTTAGCGATATTAAAGAGAAGCGGGAAGAAGGAGTGTGGTGGAAAAGGATAAATGTGGGTCCGTATAGCCCAATTTTATCATTAAAGATATAATAGCTAAATAATAAAGAAATAACGCGGAGTGAGGAGACGCGGAAACGCGGAGAAAAAATAATTTATTGTTATAACCTCTGCAACTCCGCACCTCCGGACTCCGCGTTATATCCTCTTATTTATCTCAAATTGATTGAAAAAATGAGAAAAAAAGCATTCCTCAAATCTATTCTATTAGTTTGATGCCTATCCTGCATCCTGGGCTCCCGATATGGCTACAGTGTTTTAATGAACCAGGCAGATGATTATATTTAGGCATCTTATTCTTTGCTTTTGCATCATTGAATTGATTCGCTTTATTTTTTAGCAGCCATAATTTGCCTTAGCACATAAGGAAGAATCCCTCCATTTTCATAATATCCCACTTCGATGGCTGTTTCAAGACGCGCCCTCACTGGAATTTCTTCAATTTTCCCATTTCTTTCCATTTCTAGTACAAGGTTCTGATTTGGTTTCAGCCTATTTTCTTGCAAGCTCAAAGAAAAAGTTTCTTCTCCAGTAATTCCTAAGCCTTCCCAACTCTGATCATGCAAAAATTCCAGAGGAAGCACCCCCATCCCAATGAGGTTGCTGCGATGAATTCTTTCAAAGCTACGAGCTACGACGGCTTTCACCCCTAGCAAGGCAGTCCCCTTAGCAGCCCAATCACGCGAACTTCCCATTCCATAATCTTTTCCTGCAAAAATAATTAGAGGTACTCCTCTTTCGGCATAAATTTGACAGGCTTCAAAAATAGACATTTCAATTTCATCCGGTATAAGGGTTGTATAACCTCCTTCTCTATCTTCGACCATTTTATTCCTTAAACGGACATTGGCAAATGTTCCCCGCATCATGACCTCATGGTTTCCCCTGCGGCTTCCATAACTGTTAAAATCTTGTTCAGGAACTCCTAAAGAAATTAGATACTGGCCGGCAGGAGAGTCGGCCTTAAAACCTCCAGCGGGAGAGATATGGTCTGTTGTGACGGAATCACCAAAAAGTGCTACTGGGCGCATTCCTTTTAATTCCTTTATCTTTGGCAGCGTCATTGAGAAATCTTTAAAATAAGGAGGCTGCTGGATATAAGTACTTACAGCATCCCATTCATACTGAGCACCACCTTTGGTTGGGATTTCTTCCCAAACGGGATTATCCTTCAAGATATTTGAATACCTTTCCTTGAACATCGAGGGCTTAACCCCTCTTTCAACAATTTCCCTTATTTCCTCGTCCGAAGGCCAGATATCACGCAAAAAGACCGGCTGTTGATTGAAATCAACTCCTAAAGGTTCTTTTTCGAGATCGATGTCTATTTTCCCTGCAAGGGCATAGGCAACCACCAAAGGAGGGGACATTAAAAAATTTGCTTTGACTGATCCATGAATACGTGCTTCAAAATTTCGGTTACCGCTTAGCACGCTCGCTGTGATTAGATCGAAATGTTTAATGGCCTTTTCGATTTTTTCATCAAGCGGGCCACTATTTCCAATACAGGTAGTACAGCCATATGCTACCAGGTGAAATCCTAGATCGTCCAAATATTTTTGCAAGCCTGTTCGGTCTAAATAATCGGTCACTACCCTAGATCCCGGCGCTAGGCTTGTCTTGATCATTGCATTTACTTTCAACCCCTTCATAACAGCTTTTTTTGCAAGCAGCCCTGCAGCCAGCATGACGCTAGGATTGCTTGTATTTGTGCAGCTTGTGATTGCGGCAATTACAATCGATCCATGGGTTAAAATAATATCGCCATCAATTACTTCAGCATAGCCAGGATTAGCAACTGGTGGTGTGAGGGGACGGTTAGTCACCATTTCGGCTTCGCTCCATGGCTGTTCGCGCGTCGCCCTTTCAAATACGGAGGTCCCGCCCCATTCGTGGTAGTGTTTTAATGAAAAAATTCCTCCTGAGTGGACCCGAATCCTCGGAGGGCTTTCTTCTTCTTTACCATAGCCTCCTTCTGAAAGGGGAGCTTTGACTAATCCTTCAAAACGGGGCCTTACATTTTCCAAATCAATCCGATCTTGAGGGCGTTTTGGACCTGAAACACAAGGACGTACCTGATCTAAATCAAGCTCAACAATACGTGTGAAGTCTACCTCCCCCATTTTTGGAATGCCAAATAAATGCTGGGCCTCTAAATACTCTTTCACTAATTGGACATGGCTTTCTTCCCGGCCCGTCAAGCGGAGATAATCAAGCGTTTTCTCATCCACAGGAAAAAAACCTGTCGTGGCGCCATATTCAGGCGCCATGTTTCCTATGGTGGCACGATCTGCAACAGTCAGTGTGGCCGCCCCTTCGCCAAAAAATTCAATAAATTTTCCGACAACTTTTTCTTTTCTGAGCAATTCAGTGATCCTTAAAGTTAAGTCTGTTGCAGTGACGCCTTCTTTTAATCTGCCGCTCAGGTGGACTCCGATCACTTCAGGAATCTGAATAAAAACGGGCTGTCCGAGCATGGCTGCCTCAGCTTCTATCCCTCCGACACCCCACCCTAAAACTCCTAAACCATTAATCATGGTTGTATGGGAATCGGTCCCCACCAAAGTATCGGGGTAGATCAAATAGCTACCATCAATTTTCTTTTTGACAACAACCTCAGCAATATGCTCCAGATTGACCTGATGCACAATTCCTATTCCGGAAGGGACCACTTTAAAGGTCCGATAGGCCCCCTGGCCCCATTTTAAAAAAGAATACCTTTCACGGTTACGTTCAAACTCAATTTTAAGGTTAAAAAGAAAAGCATCATCGGTTCCGGCACGGTCCACCTGGACCGAATGGTCGATCACCAAATCAACCGGAACACCAGGTTCAATAATTTGCGGATCGGATCCCAGCGCTGCAGCAGCATCCCGCATTGCCGCTAAATCGACTAATAATGGAACTCCGGTAAAATCCTGCAAAATAACGCGTGAAACCACAAATGGAACGTCCCCATCGCCCGGCTTTTCAGCATTCCATTTAATAAGCCTTCGTACGTCTTCTTCTTTTAAAATAATACCATCACAATGCCTTAGCAGGGACTCAATCATGATCCTAATGGATACAGGCAATCTTCCTACAGAACCAATCCCCTGCTCTTCCAGCTTGGACAATGAATAATAATAGTGATCAGGCTTAAGAAGCTGAAGAGTATTGAAAGGATTATTTTGCGCCATTTTTGACCATGTTTGATGTTTCTTGTTAATATGAATCTATCCCACTTATCATAATGAACCACTAGGATGAACAGGATAGGTTCATTGGCATATACCCAAGTGAATTCCAAATTGGAATTCAGACTGTTTCAAAGCCCTGGGTTAGCGTATCTAAAATGACCCAGTATTATAATATGGGGTAGTTTAGATCCTTCAACTGCGGGAGCTTTCAAGCTAGTCCAAATCTAATTTTTGACTACACTTGTGTATATAACAAAAATAGGTCCTTTTTCACTAGAAAGAATAATAAGAAAAGTTTTTAATCTATTAAAAATAAAAAAAGGGTGCTTCTTATGACACGAAACATCGGAACAAAAGACCGGCTCATTCGTCTGGCTATTGCCATGGCACTGTTAGTTTTGGCGTGGGAAGTAAACAGTTGGATCGCTTTATTTTTCGCTTTATTCACCCTCTTTGAGGTATTTTCTAGCTGGTGCATTTTATATCAATTTATCGGGAAAAACAGTTGCCCAGTTGTACGCGCCACCCCTCTGCCGGAAAAAAAGGATGAGCAGAACTAACCAAAATATCACTTTTTAAAAATTCTAGGGAGCAACGCTTTAGGGCTGTTCTTTTTATGTCGGATTCTTAAATATGAATAATTACTCGCCTGCTGATTAGTTTTATTGATTTTTTTCACACATTTTTCATTTTATTATACCAACTTTAAAAAAACAGGACTTCAAAAGTATGTTTATCTATCCCAATTTATAGAGGTAATTGCTGGTTTGTATGGACAAATTATATAAATTTAATATAAAATTCATTTAAAATATTAGTTAATTAATTTATAAGGAAAGAATATGAATGCTTTTTCATCAATAATTCACGAAGATTCAAATAATTTTCATGCTTTTATTCCTCCATCCAACCAAATATACGGAGGGGATCAAATCACTTTTAGATTGAGCATGAAGAAAGCAAGCTATCAGATTTCCGAAGAGATTGGGAAATGTAATTTTTTTAGCATCTTAGAAAAGACAGGAAAATTAAGACAGAACATTGCGATAGAGGCTAACACTTTATACGCTAATAAATTCGGTAATTTACGAAATCCTAATCGCCATTATGATGACCGCATCGCGACCCCATTGAATGGTGCCTATAGCAGTATGATTTCTCCTTTAATGCAAATTAATGAAAATGATCTATTTATGAATTGGGAAACCTATGCAAAAAAAGAAGAAGGGGGAGGGAGAACAGGATTCCGTGTTGGAGTTGATAAGAACTCACAATCGATTGAATTGAGCCGGTATATCCTTTATCCTGGCTCGCGCACAATTGCCCATACTTATCCTGAAAATTTAGGCTTAACGTTGCAACAGTGCGAATTTTTATATAATAATCTGGTGAAATTGAATAGCAACATTGATTCCGAATTAATTGATAAAACTCTTGCCAGATTGCATTGGTGGTTTATTCAAGCGACGCCATATTTTAGGGGCACTGCCTCTTGTGGAGAGATCATTTCTTCAGCAATTACGCACCATAAATATGGAAAATTGATTGAATGGGAACAGGATGTGCATGTCGATCACATTGCTTTAGTTTCCTCAGAAGAAGAATTTGTTTCTATCTATCCCCATTTATACAAATTGAATTGATGCAAGATGATTCTTGTTCGGCATAAACTTCATATTCAGGAATAAGTTTTAAAAAAGGAAATTTGTTTTTAATTACAAAAATTTCTTCCAGAGTAAACAAATCCGAAATATCCAAACTTTTCAAATTCCGTAATACTGCAATACCTGCTAATAGGCCATTTAATGACACCCGGCGGCAGAGACTCAGATTGAGGAAGGAAAGGTTTGGAGCTTTCAAGGCAAGGATTAGTAGATCACTATCGGTAGTGTTTGTATGCCTTAAAGATAGCTTTTGCAAATTAGGGCATTCAACATTATCGAAAATTTTATCCATATTTAAATCGATCTTTTCCATAAATAATTCTTCTAAAAATTGGCATTGACTGATAAATCGATTGATTTGGGAAGATGAAATCATTTTATTATATCCTATATTTAAATATTTTATATTTAAACAATTCACATATAGGCATTGCAGCGCTTTGTCGGTAAGCAAAGGGCAATTAAAGAGGCTAAGAGCTTCCAGGTTCTCTTTCGCAGCGCATGCGATGACTTCAATACTTGCATCTGATATACTTAGGCAATTAGATAAGTTGACTTCTTTTAGATTTTTGCAATTAGCTAAATTTTTAACTCCTTGATGATCAATATGCTGGCTTTGTGAAATATTGAGGATTTTCAATTGCGGGCAATAGAGCCCCAAGCCTTCTAAAAGTAAATTAGTATTCTTAAATTTCTCACCTGCCATTTCTAATGTATGTAAAGCGGGAGATTTTTTTAACACCGAAATAATTTTTTCTTCATTAAAAAAAGGCGTTTTAAATTTTAAAACAGTTAAGGAAGGCAAGCTTTCAAAAGTCAATAGAGCGATTGCAAATGCAGACCATTCCTCTTTCTGAAACTGATCTTCTTTCAAAATTCCAATTTTTCTTTGAATAGATCCGTCTAAAGTTCCTGTTTGGCATGATACAATAAAGTGGGCAAATGGATAGAGGCTTGCCTGAGTTTCAATTTGTGTGATTTTATCTAGACTGGCAATCGGTGGAGAATTGAAATGTAGGGTAAGCATTGTAAAATTCCCGGTTTAATTAAATTTGGCCGAATTTATACAACTCCTTATTTTTTGTCTAATGATTATTTATGTCCAATTTTTGAGTTTACTAGGAAGGACGGAGTGAGCGAACTTGGTAAACATGAACTTTTTCATCCCTTCCTCTGATAGTTTGGAAACCAAGATCCTCTGCTTCTATCAAGTCTTGGGTTAACTCATAAGTAGTGTCGCTAATTAAAAGGGAATTTTCCTGTTTATTAGACAATTCTTCTATTCTACATGCAATATTGACTGCATTCCCCACCGCTGTGTATTCAATTCTTTCGTTAGAGCCCATATTCCCTACAATTACCTCCCCGGTATGTATACCTATGCCGACTGAGATAGTGCAGTTCATGGCTAAAGGAGATTGATTGAAGTCTTTGATCAATTGAATTATTTCGAGGCCACATTTGACTGCATTAGCGGGATTATCTAAATAAGAAACTGGTGCGCCAAAAATAGAAAGCAACCCTTCTCCTAAAAATTTGTTTACAAATCCCTTATTTTTTTTGATGCATTTACTCAAAATAGTAAAAAAATTATTTAAAAACTTTACTATTTCAGAAGGAGAGAGCTTTTCAGATAAGGTGCTAAAACGTCTGATATCACAAAAGCAGACAGAGACAATACGGCTTTCAGAATAAGTTAGATTCTCAACATCAAGCGTTAATGTTTCTTTCACAACATCTTCTGGAACATATTTTTTAAAAACATTCAATATCGATTGCTGTTTAGCCGTTTCTTCCTGCAAGTTTACTAGCAATTCTTTATTTTTTTTCTCTAAATCATAGATCATTATTGCTCCATCTATAATTTGCTTCAATTCAGCTTCTTCCCATGGTTTTGTGATATACCGAAGAACCCTCCCTGTATTGATAGCTTTAATGATCGCTTCTACATCGGAAAAACCGGTCAAGATCATTCTTATTGAATCAGGATAATCTGGTATTATTGCTTCTAAAAATTGGACCCCCGTCATTTCAGGCATGCGTTGATCTGTAATAATGAGGTGAACGGGCTCGCGCCGTAAAATCTCAATCCCCTCTTTCGCCGACGTAGCTGTATGAATGGTATAAAACCTGCGAAAAGCAGCAGTAAAAGAGACTAAGTTGTTAGGTTCGTCGTCAACATATAAAATAACGGGTTTGGATGGTTTCATCATTCCACTATCCTTTTTACTAGTTATTTGAGGGGGATTAAAAAAAAAATCTACCCTACGCAAGCAAAACTCAGATTTATATATTTTTTTTAATAAGATCAATCTTTTTATAGAGAACTGAAGCTAGCAAACCAAGAAAAAGAATTTAGACTTGTATAATAACTACACATGTAGTATGATAATCAATCACATTAATGATTCTTAAAGCAGAAACAAAAAATTATCGCAAAATGATCACGAATTTTCATTTAATTGATTTTGCTCAAATTATATTAAGTAGCTTCTTATTGTTCTTTTTTATGTGTTCATTTGTTGAAATTTGTATGTTTTTATTTCGTATTGCTAATCCTCGTTTCCGTTTTATTTATCGGTCACTTTCAATTTTAAAGCTCCCATTTGATTTTATTTTTTATCATTCATTCAAAGACAATATTATATTTGATCTTAATATTTTCAGTTGCCAAAGCTACATCAGGTCATGCTTTATTCATTTTTTTTTAACAGATTATCAAACTGAAATGTTTGTGCAAAGTGGTCTTTCACTCCCTTATTATTTAGCAGAACAAATACCTCAAAATTATTTTTATGCTTTCTTTATGATTTTAATTATTATTTCAATATTCATTCTAAGTTATAAAACTGTTAATTGCCTTTATGCGCTTGCCTATTATCAAAAGATTAAAAACAAATGTAGAGTTTGCACTCGGAAGATTGGGAACGCTAGTTTAAAAAAACAGATTAAAAAAGGAAAAATAGAAATTCTCATTTCTGATGAGATCAATATTCCTTCTGCTTTCTCGACAAGGTTTATCCTTTTCCCTAAACATTTACTTAAAGTTTTGTCTCAAAAAGAATTTGAGGCTGTAATTGCACATGAATTAGAACATCTGCGCTGGTATGATCCCTTGGTAAAGCAAGGGTGTGCGCTTGTCTGCGCAATTTTTTGGTGGATACCTACTAGAAGATGGTTAAAAAAAATTGAAGAGGAGCAGGAATACGCCAGCGATGCCGGCATTAGAAGCTATGGCCTAGACACCACCTACCTTGCGAGCGCGATTTATAAAGTATTAACAAAAAATACGAAGAACCAAATTCAAGGTTGCCTGCTTTCGCAATTTATATCGCATCAAAGTACTCCTATGAAAAGAGTAAGGGCAATGTTAGCAGCCAGAAAAAGAACTTTGGATAATCCCTTTTTGCTTTTCTTAGCCATCCTTTCAACTTCAATTTGTTATCTAACTATAGGGTATCGGATCTGTTAATTCATGACGGCACTTAAAATTTTTATCTATTTTTCAAATAAATTACCATTGGCTTACTTAATAGCACTATCGACGAAAGGCAGCTTGATATCTACCCTGAAATAACACAGATAGAATAGCTTAAGGATTATCTAGGGAACTTTTTTTTTAAAAATTTGAATTAAATCGATGTTGTTGTATTCTTGTTTACTATTATTTCTATTTAAGGAAGCATTATGAAAAGTTTATTAGTTATTTTTTTAAGTATATTTTTATCTTGTCAGATAAACTTACAAGCAGTCCAACCAAACCATCCTCTTATGCAGACTGGAAGAATCAACTGCGCTAAGGAAATTCAAGAAGATTTGCTCGCTATATATAGAGTGCCTGAGGGCAAAGTTCTCATTGATACCATTTTAAATGAGGGTTCTTTAAAAATTATTGTGAAAAAAACATCTGTATCCGAGCAATTTGGTGCATATTGGGACCCTGATACCCGGACGATATGCCTGGCTGTGGCCGCAAAGCAAAATGAATGTATAACTGGGGCATTGTTATTTGAGCTCCATAATGCACTGGTCACTTCCAAAATCGATCAACTAGATGATTTAGCTTCAAAAAGACAGCTCAATCGGGCTTCATACGTTGAGTCGATGGAGTACTTAGAGTACGTCAACTCACTCAATGCCTCAAAAATTGCTGAGAAGGGAATTCAAATGGGAATTCTTGATCAAGAAGCGCGCTTACCTACCTATCCAAGCTTTAAAGAACATTTTCACATGCAAAAGATCAGCGGCCATTCAGCGCATTTTTCCCGTAATTACGACAGGTTAGCTCAAAGATATTTATAATAATTTAAGGTAACTGAGTTGTAAGTAAAAGTCCTCGGGCCGAAAATACGCTTTAGCAAGGTCGAGATTTTGCAATAAAACTTTCCGTCTCTGTTAAAGCGTTTATGCCCTCTCTTTATTACGTTCTACTCTTGCCAAAGCTCTTCTTGTAGGTCTAATTCCCCTTTCTAAATCATTAAACAAGTTATCGTTCATCTCATTAAAAATGATCCCTTTGTTTTTGCAAGATCCGATGTCTTACTTTCTCAAGTTTTCTTCAGAAATGAGTAATGACACTTATCCGGGTAGTTACGGTCGTTTAGCCGGGGCATTAGACTAAAGAAGTTTTGAAAGAAATATTCTTTGATTTTGACAAGATAAGCAGGCAAGATGATCAGGATAAGAAACTTCACCATATATTAAGGTAGTTGTTTATGGTTCAACCACAGGAGCTTCGAAGTTTAATAGGGTGTTTCTTTCTTTAAGTAGAGCAAGTGTGCTTTATGTTCGCAGTGGTTTTTTTTCAGCCACACCATCAATAAAGCACACACAGAGGAATTGGTGAAGAAAAGACGAAAAAGACTAACTTTTTTTACTTTGCTTTTTTTCTTGTTTCTTGGCTTTTTTTTCTTTATCTGATAGGGCTGGTTTCTTTTTTTCGTCTTTACGATGCTTGATGACTTCTTTTGTCATAAAAAACTCCTTGGTTCCCTAAGAGTTTATCTGGCAGATCATTAATTATCAATCTTCCAAAAACATCCCTATTAGAAATCACCCTACTCATCTCCTTGTCATAAGAACTAACTTTCCTGAAGTTTTTCTTTCTTCTAATTCCTGATGGGCTTCGGCAGCTTTTTCCAACGGAAAGGAATTGATCTTCAATTTTAACCAACCCTGCTGAATTCCCTCTAAAACTGCTTTTGATCTATTTTGCAAATCTGCCTTGTTCAATAAATAATTAGACAGGCTTCCTCCAGAAATTGTCAATGAATGCTTCATTAGAACATTTGGTAAAATAGGGTCTGCGGGCCCGCTAGCTGCGCCAAATATCACAATATTGCCTCTAAAGGCTGCTGCTTCCAAATTTCCATTAAAAGTTGTTTTGCCTACCCCGTCAATAATCAAATCGGCCCCATGCCCCTTTGTCAGCCTTTTAACCTCAGTAGAAAATTCATGTTTTGTATAGAGTATTACCTCGTCAGCTCCAGCTTCTTTGGCAATTTTTGCTTTTTCTTCAGTAGAGACGGTCCCTAGAACATGGGCCCCTAAATGCTTTGCCCATTGTACAAGTATAAGTCCCATTCCTCCCGCAGCTGCATGAATTAAAACAATGTCACCAAGTTTTATTTTTCTAAATTCATGAATCAAGTAATGCGCTGTCATCCCCTGCAGAGGAAAAGCGGCTCCTTGTTCAAACGAGAGTTCTGCAGGAAGAGGAATCAAATGCTCAGCTTTGACAAGCGCTAATTCTGCATATGAACCAGGTTCATGCACGTAGGCCACTCGATCTCCAGGTTTTACATTGTTTACCCCCTCTCCTATTGCTTCGACGACTCCTGAAGCTTCTAAACCAGGTATATAGGGAAGTTCTACGGGATATATTCCACGCCTTTGATAGACATCAATAAAATTTACTCCTGCAGCTTCAACCCGGATTAACGCCTGGTCTTTTCCAGGCTTTTTAGCCTGCACCTCTTGTAATTCAAGTACTTCGGGGCCACCATATTGAAATATTTGGACTGCCTTCATCGTTAATCCTTTAAAAGTATGAATTCAAAAAAAATAATCCTCTTCTTAATGAGATACATAATATAAATATCCAAAGAAAGTTTTTTTTAAAATTTTATGCTTGCCAAATTATTAACTTAACGATAAACGTTAAGTTTTGATTGATTTACAATGTTGGGTATGATAAAAATTGATGCAAGCCAAAAAAAGGAGCTTTAGTATGAACAGAATTCAAAAAATCAGCCGTTATCTCAATTTTTTTTTCAATGCATTGTTGATCATCATTCCATTATGCGTAATCTTCCAATGGCTTTTCATAGATACAGTCCCTATCAAAAATCTTTTAAAATATGAATTCTTACAACCTCCCGTTTCAACCCCTGAAGGCTACGTTAATTTAGGTGCGGTACAATGGTCAATTCTTGCAAAAATAATCGGCTTCATCTCACAGTGTGTCAAATTTATACCCTTATATTTAAGTTTGTTTGTATTAAGATCGATTTTTTTGAATTACAAAAAAGAAGTTATTTTTAGCACAATGAATGCCTGCTATTACAACTATTTAGGCTGGCTATTTTTTTTAGATGCCCTAATCGCCCAGCCTCTTAGCAATTTGCTGATAGTACTTGCCACGACCCTTTCTAATCCTCCCGGACATCGCTACATTACTGTAGGGTTTGGAACACCGAACTTAGAGGCAATCTTTTGTGGGGTTCTGGTGATCGTCATCTCTTGGATCATGTTAGAGGCTAGCAAAATTCAAGATGAACAATCATTTACAATATAAGGATATCTATATGCGCATTATTGTTAATCTTGATGTGATGTTAGCGAAGAGAAAAATGAAAATGCAGGATTTAGCAGAGTTGATGGGAATTACAATTCAAAATTTATCTATTTTAAAAACTGGCAAGGCACGGGCAATCCGCTTTTCAACATTATCCAATATTTGCGAGCATCTGCAGTGCCAGCCGGGTGATATCTTAGAATTTAAGAACAGCGAATGATTTTCCAATCATATTTGTGTTCTGTAAAAATTACGGAGCACTAGATTTTCACCCAAGAAAAAAAAGTCTGCTTATCTTCCTGATCCTCAACATAAAAATCTTTATAATGAGTAGGAGATATTTCACAGAGGAAAACATTTGTACAGTAGGTAGTTTGAATACCCTTGTAATCCGGCGAGTCTACTGTGTCACATTTATTTTCTTCAAATAAGGGGGTTAAGGATACCTTTGGCCCAAAAATCTTAAGCTCTTCGGCTAGCCCCCTTAGGGCGGCTTGTTCAGGAGATTCATTGGATTGTATTTTTTCAGCTATAAATTTATGTCCGCGCTCTCGAGTTTGTCCATTTTTAAAAACTTGCTTTTCTTCAAAAAGTTGGTATTTTTCGCCTTGATCATTTGTGTAAAAACATTTTATTACAACACCATTGACATGACTATGCAGCCTTTCATTTTTGATTGAAAGGGTACAATCCCCTTTTGTTACTTCATTATATAAAGCATTTACACTTTTAATCCAATTCGTGGGACAAACTTTATAATTATTCAATAATTCTTTTAACCCATCTAAGCTATTTATATTTAGTTGAATAGAATTTGAACTAATCATAATATTCCACGATTGAATTAAAAATGTTTTGTATTATAGCATATTATAGCATAATGTATATTTTTTAACACATTTTTTGCTTCCATTGAAGACATGCAATTCATATTAAAAAAAAATTAGCCTTAATATATGACTATCAAAACTAATTTAAGTTGGATTTATTTTTTTGTTCTTTAATTTTTCATTCAAGCTCACCAAATCAGCAGTGACTTTTTTGAGAGAATCCAATGATTTTTCTAACTCGGGATACAGATTAGGCTTATTTTCATCAACAAAAGATTTTTCCATTTTTTGTAATTTTAAAAGTTTTTCATTCACCTCACGGTTCATGTTCCATTTTTGAGTTAAAGAACAGGCAAGCTGAACGACCTCGATATTATCAAAAGGTTTTTTTAATATAAATAATCTGTCCGTATTGCCAAAAATTTTCGTCAGATCTTCCCAATTGTATTTAGCATAGGCTGTACAAATTACAATCTGTATTTCAGGGTCCAATTTCCATATAGGAATAATTGTCTGGATGCCATCCTCTCCAGGCGGCATCTGGACATCAACAAATGAAATGGCATAAGGCAAATGCTCTGTGATTGATTTTTCAATCATAGCTATCCCCTCTTTACTTTGATAAGCCGAATCTATCTCAAAGGGAGGTAGCTTAATTTTTTCATTTGATTCATCCTTGCCAAAAAATTTTTCATTCATTTCCTTAAGGAATTGCTCAGATTTATCTTCTTTAGGCAGTAGGCTTTTCCGAAAATCCTGATGAATTTCTTCCAAATCATCAATCACTAGAATGCGGTAGTTATTTTCCATTTGACACCAATTTTCCCTTCATTTTTCATTCATTTTTTTTGGCAGCTTTAAAATAAAAGTAGACCCTTGATTAAGCCCCTTACTATACGCTTTTAAGTATCCCCCAGCTTCCTGGGCAGAAAGAGCGCTTACATGCAAGCCGAAACCATGTCCTTCTTTTTTTGTAGTAAATCCGTAAGAAAAGATTTTTAAAATATTTTCTGGACCAATGCCTACACCATTATCACTGATTTCAATTTGGATAAAATTTTGATCGACATCTTTTGTACTTAACGTAATTTTTTTTTCTTTTCTATCACTTTCGATCAAAGCTTCCATCGCATTTTTTATCAAATTAATTAAAATTTGCAATATTTTAACTTTATCTATTTCAAAAAATAAGTTTTCTGCGAAATCGCGCTCGATGAGTATTCCATACTTTCCCATTAATTCTGAATTGATCGCTAGCGCGTCTTCTATCAGATCATTAATTTGAATTTTTTCAATCAAACTGCTGCTTGCTTTTAAGGATTGCTGCATATTTACAATGTTTTTTATATGCAGAATCTTGGAATTAAGTGATTCAAGTTCTTGTTTAAGGAAAGCCTGCTCATTATTCCAATAAGCTGCAAATTCCTTGAAATATTCCGGCAAGCTCCGGCCAATCGGGTCCTCTTTAAAAAATTCAACCAGGTCATTCTGATGTGTATTTAAAAGGTTAGCCACCCGGATCAAACCCTGGATCTGAGAATATTGGTTTCTTTCCAAAAGAATTTGGGCGGATAAATTAACGCTGTTCAGCACATTGCCCACATTATGTAAAACACTGGCAGCAACTTCTGCCATTCCAGCAATGCGAGCCGTTGAAACAAGTTTTTGGTTTAGTGCGATCATGTTCTTTTCGGCAAGCTTCCTTTCAGTTATATCACGGAAAACGATGATATATAAAAATTTATTATTCAAAATTAAGCGAGATATACTTAAGTCAATGGGAGCTGTTGTCTTACTTTTAGAAAGAGAAGTCAATTCAACCAACGCATCAAGCTTTTCAATTAGAGAGGGAAATGGCAATGGGTGAAACTTTTTCTCTCTCTCTTGGTTTTTTTTTCCAATAAATTCTGTTATATTTTTATAAAGAATTTCACTCCCTGAATACCCAAATATTTCTGATCCCGCACGATTGCATAATTCAATTACCCCATCTTCATTGATCACAATTATTCCATCTGCCGCAGCTGTGAGAATTGCGCGGATTTTTTCTTCATTAGCCTTTGTTGTTTCGACCAAAGTGATTAAGTTTTGATTAAGCTCCTGAAGTTCAATGCTTTTTTGCTCCAAAATAGCTTCTGTTTCCATGAGTTTTCTATTTCTTGTTTGAAGCGAGTGTAGCCAGAATCTGCTGGCAGCAAGGGAAATTGACAGAATAACCAAGGTTGTTAGGGCAATATAAATTGATAATGAGCCAGGATTAAGCACCGTTACGATGGGTGCAACGCCGCTAGGAACATGGGTGATTACTGCAGCTTCCATACCTGTATAATGCATGCCGCATATGGCAAACCCCATGACAAAAGCACTGCCGATCTTCAGCCATTTTTTCCCTATCTGGCTTCCTTTGATCATTAACCAAAGTGCGATTTCTGAAGCAAGGACTGCAATCCCTATCGAAAGAAAAAAGAAACTTGGCAAATAGCGTATTTTCACATTTTCCATTGCCGACATTCCCATATAATGCATGGAAACAATGCCGAGCCCCATTAAAATACCTCCCATCATTAAAGGCATAGTTTTCACTTGCTCATTAATAATTAAATAAAATGCAAAGCCGGAGGCTATTATGGCAACTGCCATGGATAAACCGGTTAGTAATGGCTCATAGCTCATTGGATGAGGCATGATAAAAGCAAGCATTCCAATAAAGTGCATTGTCCAAATTCCCATTCCCATGGCAAGTGCGCCGCAAATTAACCATAAAATCTTGGATCCTATTGTCTCCCCGCCAGCTCTGATTCTTTCAGTAATATCAAGAGCAACATAGGAGGCAAAAGTCGCAATCAAATAAGATAATCCGACAAGATATGAATTATAGCTGCCTGCCAGGGCATTTGAAGGAATAGGGATTAATTGAAAATAATCATTCAGATCCATTTTGATCCAAAGGTGTGATATTGCAATTATTTACATATTTTTTTATGAAATTAATAGCATAGCTTGGATTAAACAGATCATTATGGCCGATGTCAGGGATTGCTTGAATTTGCTTTGTTGCTGGCAGGGCTTCAAATAGAGAAATACTAAAATCTGGCGGAACAATGTCATCTTTTGCTGCGTATAGCACTAATACAGGAATTTTGATTTGCTTTACTTTTTCGAGCGAGCGGTAATGGTCCTTAATCAACCATCTGACTGGAAAAAATGGGTAATGGTATTGAGCAAGGTCGCCTAGTGAAGTAAAAGGAGATTGGAGGATCGTAGCCCCAGGTGTATATTCGATGGCCATTTGAATAGCTATGGCTGTACCTAAGGATTCTCCATAAAGTACTGTACAATTTTGCGTTACATTTTGATTTTTCAAAAATTCAAAAGCTGCCCTTGCATCTTTATATAAGTCGCTTTCATTCGGATTTCCAGGATTACCACTATAGCCCCGATAGGTTGTTAGCAATACCCCGAATCCATGCTTTAAAAAAGGTTGGATGATTTGTCCCCGATTCCCAATATTTCCTGCATTTCCATGAAAATAAATTAAAGTAGGTAATTCTGCTTGAATAGAAGGACAGTACCAGGCTTTCAGGCTTAAACCATCTGTCGTATGCAATGTCACGGTTTGCATTTCGGAAACCCCGGCCTCCGAAGGGGTGGGAGAAAAACTACTGGGAAAGTAAATAAGCTGCCGCTGAACGAAGTAAAGGAATAGGAGCGTGGCAGCATATAAGCAAATTATGATAAAAAAAAATCTAAACATAGATTTATTACCTTGCCCCCGAACTTAATGTGCAATATTCCCAGTAAGAAAAAATATACTCAATTATACCCAAGTAAACTCAAATGAAATAGAGATCTTAAGGAAAAAGTGACTACTTTATTCTGTCTCAGAAATTTCACTAATAAGTAAAGCAGCATCGCATTCTGTGATAACGGTGTCCAGTTGAGAAAGGATCTGGTCACTTTCCGGGGCCTCCATTGCTAAATCTTCAGGTATTAGATTATCCTGCAGTCTTGGCTCCTCTTCCATTGATTCAGAAACGTAATCTTCACGTGCCTGGCGATAATCTTCAAGGCTATCCTTCAACTCTTGCAAGAATAATTTTTTATCAAGTCCCTGGTCTAACTCGCTTTTTAGCGACGCAGAATTTGAATTTTTTATAGTAAATTTTGCTATCTTATCCTGGACCTTTCTTAATGTTTCTTCAGATAAATTTAAATATTCAACGTCCAAATTATTTAATTTATTCTCTACACTCAATTTTAAATGTTTGATTCCATTTATTAATTCATCGATTGAAGTTAAATCATTTTCTTTATTTTGTAATTTATATTCTGAAATTTTTTGAAGTTTAACATTGAGCTCCTTTAGTTCAAGGGATGAATTTTTAAAAAAAACATCGCATGATTTGAGGTACTCTAAAATGGAAAAAAGATCATGATTAATAATTTCACTTTTAGCGCCTCTTAAATCTTCCAGTGACTCTAACCATTCAGCTTCAACGTTTAATAAATTTTCCTTTTCCTGATTTAAATCATGAAAGTTGCCATTATTTTCCATACACCCCTCCCCCTTAAAATAAAAATTATAAACCGTATCGGAACATAATTTTTGATATAAAACAAGTTAAATTGAAGGCAGTTTGCGGATCTAATTTTGGAAATTAACGAAAATACATCTAGAAGGTTACTTAAAAAAAGTTTTTATTAATTTTTTCTAATTCTTCACTTGTGAGTGTGAAATCAAATATTTCAAGGTCCTCCCGCATATGCTTTTCCGAACAGGTTCCGATTAAGGGTATTATTTTTTGCTGGGTGAGAAAACGAAAAAATAGCTGAGCTGGAGTTATTTTTTTGACTGATGCAAGGCTTAATATCAATGGATGGCTAAGAATATCTGGATTAGCAGTCAATGTCCAAAAGCTTTGATAAAAAATATTTTTTTCATTGCTCCATGCACGAAGAATTTTGTCATAATCAGTTTCTGAATAAAACCTGTTTTGCACAAGTGTGGGCTTTATTGCTGCCTCTTCATAGATTAACTTCAAAGTTGCAAGGTCATAGCAGTTGCTAATACCAAGGTAATTCACAACCCCTTTTTCATAAAGCGCTTCCATGCTTTGCCAGGCTTTCATCGTTTCGGAATGGGCTGTCAATGGGGAATGGAGCAAGAGAGCGTCGAGGTAATCTACATTCAAATTTTTTAAAGAAGTCTGGGCAGATTGCTGCACTTGTGTTTCAACCGGTGAATTCACATCATAAGGGACGCGCAAGGGGTCTTGCCCGGCTAGCGGAGTAAATTTAGTTTGTAAAAATAGCTCCTCACGCGGGATGCCTTGTTCTTTAAGTCGCACCAGGGCTTCTCCCACCCCACCTTCGTTATAATGCTTAGGCTGGCAGGCTGTGTCAATTCCACGAAAACCGCATAGGACAGCCTTTTCAACTAATTCAGCGGTCCTTTCTTTTTTCCAGGCAGTCCCATAAATCAAAAGGGGTAATTTGGTAAAATTTTTCATATTCATAATCTAACTATAATCCTGTTTTTTTTCAATTCTTCAGGATAAAGGCCCCCTACAATTTGGATTTTTTTTAAGGAGTGAATTAATCTCGTTCAATTCTTCAGGTGTTAATTTGACAATAGCAGCACCAATAAATTATTTCCAAGTGCGTACGTTTTTCCATAACCTTCCCTCTAAATCCAATTTTCCATTCTCTAAATTCTATAAGTTTTATAGAATTGAATAAGGCGATAGCGCTTAAAAGATATTCTTATATATACTAATGCAATAAAATCACTTATATTTAAAGTTTGAAAATAGCAAGTATAAAATTAACAACACAAAGTCTACCTATGAAACAAAGAAAATTTTTGGCTTCAATTTTTATTTTTCTTTTGCTTGCCACTGGGTGCTCTCTATCTAATTCGGATACCATTGAAAGCAAAAGACCTGCGCAATCCATTGAAGAACTCAAACAAAAACTTGAAATTGTTCTAAAAGATACGCATACGCCCGGCCTATCAGTTGCAATTGTTCATCGAGAGGGGGTAGAGTGGGTTGCCGGCCTCGGAAAAGCCGATGTAGTCAGTGGCCAGCCCGTAACCGCTGAAACCCTTTTCCGCATTGGATCGGTTTCTAAAGCATTTACTTCGCTTGCTGTCCTCCAATTGACTGAGCAAGGAAAATTATCGCTTGAGGAGCCCGTGCAAAATTTAACTCCTGAAGTATGGTTTGAAAATCGTTGGGAAACCGACCATCCGGTCCGTCTGGTTCATCTTTTAGAGCACACGACTGGCTGGGATGACATGCACTTTCGTGAATATGCCATTAACGCCCCCACTATTAGCCTGGTGGATGCATTCAATTATGACCATTCTTCGCGCTACTCGCGCTGGCAGCCTGGAACACGCATGGCCTATTGCAATTCAGGCCCTGCTGTCGCTGCTTATATTGTTGAAAAGTTAACTGGCGCAAAATTCGAAGATTATGTCGAAAAGCATCTTTTTAGACCTATGGGCATGAAAACAGCTACCTATTTTCAATCTCAATCAGGGACTGCAGCAACCCTCTATCATAGTGATGGTAAAACCCCATTTACCTATTGGGATTTCATTTACCGTCCTTCAGGGTCAATCAATGCCTCTGCCAATGACATGGCGAATTACCTTCATTTCTACCTTAATCGGGGTAAAGTAAATGGTATTCAGGTCCTAAAGGATGCTAACCTCGACCGCATGGAAAGCCCTTCCAGTACCTGGGCGGCTAAGGAGGGATTAAAAACGGGATATGGCTTGTGCAATTATCAAACAATTCATGATGGATTTGTTTATCACGGACATGATGGAATGGTAGATGGAGGCCTGACTGTCATGGCTTACTTGCCTGATGAAGGTTCAGGCTATTTCTATAGCATCAATTCAGCCAATACAGAAGCCTTAAATAAAATCGGCACGCTTATCCGAGGTTATCTTACGCGTAATATGCAAAAACCCCCGGTCCCTTCGTCAGCCCCTTTGTCTGAACATGCAGCTGGATACGCTGGCTGGTATAGGCGGGATTCTCCGCGGCTTCATTTAACCTACTTCCTCGAAAGACTGCTTGGGATAGCCTACATTCATTTTGAAGAAGGTAAGCTTCTCATGACTTCTATTGGTGAAAACAATGCAACCTATCTTCCTGTCAATGAATCACAGTTTCGTTATGTTTCCAAAATTGAACCTGCAGAACCAGTCCCAACGGTCGCTTTGCTTAAGCCAAATGTTGAAGGTCAATTTATTCAAAGCGGTCTAGGAATGTCAACATTGAAGCGCATTCCCACATGGCTTGCTATCTATGAAATAACCACTCTTGGATTTGTCGGGTTATCTCTCCTTTCTGTTCTCCTTTATGCACCTTTCTGGATTTTTAGCGGCCTCAACAAAAAATGGCGCCGCCCTGCAGAGCGCAGCATGCGAATTTGGCCGCTGATCGCAACGCTTAGTCTAATGGTAATGACTTTAATCAGTTTATTATCTATTGAAGATTTTATTTCTCGATTGGGTAATCCTACAGGATGGTCCTTTTCATTCTTCCTCGCTACCATCATTTTTGCTGCAGCATCATTAGCAAGTGCGATAGCTTTATGGCGGACGCCCAAACAAGAGCTTCGCCCTGTTATCCGCTTCTATACATTTACAGTGACCGTCGCTTTGGTAACTACTTCATTATATTTGGCCTATTGGGGCATAATCGGTCTGCAAACATGGGCCTAAGACAAATAAAAGAAGCAGGATTTGTACATCTATTAATATCCTATTGCAGCTAAATTCAATTTTTTACTTGATAAAATTTTCCAAAGGATGGATGAGTTGGGTTAAAGGGCTCAATCAAAATAACACTTTCACAAGGAAATCATATGTACCGTATATTATATGCATTCTTGTTAATAGGAACTTTAGGATGTTCTCATTCCGTTAATGCAGCAAACGGTGCCCGCCAAAAGGAGTACAGTAATAGAAATGATGCTGAAATAGCTCAAGGCTTTAGGATGAATGACCCTACTAGTATCCTGGGTGCCGGTCGTATTCGCCAAGATAGAACAATGGTCTATGATGGCACATCTAATAATAGGCTTAGATCTGGTTATAATGAAATTTATTCTAATCCTTACGGCACTTACAATTATAACAATCCCTACTCAGCCTATCCCTATTCCTACGCTAATCCTTATAATACTGGCGCTTACCCTTATTATACTGGATATAATTATAATCCCGGTATTTATAATCCTAATACAACCTTTGTCAATCCGCCTGATTCTTTAAATTATCCTACTGGTTATCCAGGTTACTCGGAATCCTATTATTATGGATGGTAATGGATGGTTGTAATTTATATTTACAATTAGATTTATTCGGAAAAAGTCCATGAGTGCATTACCAGCTCATGGACGCGAAGCATGCTTATTACAGTCTGAAGCGGGCGTGGACTTGAATAGGTAAGTTTGTTGCATTAACTATACGAGTGAATGTCACTTCAAGATATCTGCCCATTCTCTCAAGAACAATAGTTCCTTCGAGATCAACGCTTGTTCCGTAGTAATTGTCTCCAACGCGGCCTACAAGAAATTCATGTGTACCGTATAAGCTGGTGCCAATGCTTATTCTGGCGAGGCCTTCGTCACTATTGAGAACGGTTAAAGTAGCTTCAATATCAGGGGAAATTGTGCCATCTGCAAACATTGCATTGCTTGATGAAGCTGTTATCGCTCGCCCCACACGAGGAAGAATTCCTCTGTCACTTCTATTGCAGCAAAAGCGGGCTGTTTCCAACTCATTTACTAAGGCATAATTTTCATTTTTAGCACCATTTGCATAAATGTCAGTAACTTGTGCTGAGAGCAAAAGTGTAAGTCCTAAAAATAAATTTTTCATCATATGAAATCTCCTTTTTGGATTAATAAGTTTTGATCGATTAAAAAATCTAACCCTAAAGAAATAAAAAAGAATATTCAAGATTTTTTTAAGGAAAATTGCTCTTGATTAGCAAAAGTCACATTATTTTCTATAAAAAAATGTTTCAATAGCGTGACCATACAAGAAGTTAATGGGAGGAAATCGTGGCAAACAAGCAAGGTAAAATACAAAGGATAAAAGTTATAATTTAAGCATTGTTTTAGGATTGTTATTCCTTGTACGTTGGTTGGGGCAGTTTGTGGTTAAACTTAGAACCTGTTCAATATCTATGATCAGGATGCTGTACAAAATGGGAGGACCTTCTAATGGGACAATTTTTGGGTTCAATTTTTTGTGTTCGAAACTATAAAACTGGCAGTCTGAATTTTTACAACTTTTGACTTTTGTTGTGTTGACTAGCTTTTTAATCCATAAAAATAGCCATGAAAGCAAGGATAGCCAAGACCGTTTAGAAAAAAAGGTGGATGAAATTTTAAAGAAATATGCTGTCAACCTGAGTTTTGAGTTTCTCTCCTCGAAATTAAGGAATCTCATACCCTATCTTCGCTCTTTCGCTCTTCAAGCATATCGATTTGATATTCTTTTCAGAACGAAAGGACAAATCTAGGGTACGATATCCCTAACTTTCAAGGAGATAAATTCCAAACTCAGGTTGTCAGGGTAAATAAAGAAATCATAGCAATCAAGGTGCATTCTTTTTGGTTATTAGGTAAGCTTTAGTTAATTTCTAAGAACCTGTTATAAGAGAGTAACCATGTCTGGCTGGGCAACAGAAATTTGCGAAGCAAATGGGATGGGATTGCATTATATTCGTACAGGCGGCGACAAACCCCCAATTGTTCTACTGCATGGGCTGACTTTGAATGGCGCATGTTGGACTCCTTTAGCGCGGGCGCTTGAGAAAGATTACGACGTGATCATGCCGGATGCAAGGGGCCATGGAAAATCAGCCATTCCAACAAGCGGTTACTTATATCGTGATCTGGCAGCTGACGTAATGGGCCTCCTTGATGCTCTGAATCTCGACTCTCCAGTGCTTCTTGGTCATTCTATGGGAGGTATGACGGCAGCTTTAGCCGCCAGTCAAAATCCAAAACGATTTAGAGGTCTTATCCTGGCCGATCCCACTTTCCTCCCGCTTAAACGTCAATGGGAAGTTTATAACAGTGATGTTGTCGAACAGCACCGCCGAATCTTAAGCCAGCCAAAGGAGCACCTTTTGATTGAAATGAAGAATCGGCATACCCGCCGCTCAGACGAGATCATTGAATTTATTGTTCAGGCAAGATTTCAAACGGACATTCGCGCTTTCGAAATTTTAACCCCGCCAAATCCCATTTACTTGGAGTTAATTAATACTATTACTATTCCTTGCCTGCTTGTTATGGGTGATAGAGGATCTGTAGTTGATTTTGAAATGGCCGCCCAGCTCTCTAAGCTTAATCAACAATTAGAAGTCGTGCAAATTAAAGAAGCTGGCCATGGGCTCCCCTATGACCAAGCAGAAAAATTTTCTGATGTTGTCCTCACTTTTTTAAGCACCTTAAGTAATAAAAATTAGTTTTATCATTGATGAAACTGCTGCATAGTCGGTTTATTTCTATAAAAAAATTTCATTTGAGAGTATTCATAAAAATTAAGTAGCAGGCATTGCCACGACATTATTTGCCTGATTTATTTCACTTAGTATAAACATATTCAGGAGTATGCGATGTATTTTATGGCATTGGCAGTAGATTATGACGGCACTTTGGCCATTGAAGGAAAAATTAGCGCAACTACCATTGAAAAACTTATCGCGATCAAGGCATCCGGTCGCAAACTCATTATGGTTACAGGCCGTACTTTAGATGAACTCAAACAAATATTTGATCGGCTAGACCTCTTTGAACGCATAGTCGCTGAAAATGGCGCTTTACTTTATAGGCCTCAAACAGAGACCCAGAGTCTGCTTGCTGAGCCACTTCCAGACCAATTTATAACCCAACTTAAAACTCGTGGCATTACACCCCTTAACATTGGTAAAGTTATTGCCGCAACACTTGAACCGCAGGAAACGTTCGTGCTGGAAATCATTCGCGACCTGGGGCTCGAATTAGAGATCATCTTCAATAAAGGCGCTGTAATGGTGTTACCAAGTGGTGTAAACAAGGGCTCTGGCTTAGCTGCCGCAGTCAAAGAACTTGGGTTATCCCTGCACAATTTAATAGGAATTGGAGATGCTCAAAATGACCATATCTTTTTGAATACTGTAGGGCTAGGGGTCGCTGTAGCTAACGCATCCGAGTCGCTTAAGCAGAACGCCAGTCTGGTAACTAATGGAGCGGCGGGTCAAGGAGTTGAAGAACTTATCGATCAGTTATTGGAAGATGAGTATTCTTTAGTTACAAAAGTTCGACAGATTAATTTTATCGGATTAGATAGTGAGCAAAGTCCCTTATGGTTAAGCCCAGTTGATCGCGTGTTAATTGCTGGAAATTCGGGGATCGGTAAATCAACTCTGGCTACAGCTTTGACAGAAAAGATGGTGGCAAATGGTTTTCAATTTTGTATCTTTGATCCCGAAGGGGATTATGAGAGCTTAGAGCATGCTATTGGTGTGGGCGATGTTAAATTACCTCCTTCACAGGATCAGGTTATAGAACTTTTGCAAGAACCGGCACGTAATGTAGTCGTGAACACTTTGGGCGTGGAGCTCAAAGACCGGCCTTCTTATTTTGTCCAGCTAGCCCCAAAATTAGTAAGCCTAAAAGCCAGCACTGGACGGCCGCATTGGCTTATTATCGACGAAGCCCATCACCTAATGCCAGCTGCGCAAAACAATACTTCCGTTGCATTGCCCAAAGAAGGGACTATTTTGATCACAGTACATCCAGATGAAATTGCGGTGGATGCATTAAAAACCCTTACTATCATGATCATTTTAGGACCTCAGGCCCCTGCTATTTTGGAAAAGATGAGTAAAATCATTGGTGAGCCGCTGCCAGACTTACCGGATAGACCCCCTTCAGACAATGAGCTGCTCGTCTGGCAGCGCACACCAACCAGCATAATCAAAACGATAAGGGCTGATAAACCAAGGCAGCACCATAAGCGCCATACTCGGAAATATGCCATAGGCGACCTTAGCGAAGAATTTTGCTTCTATTTTCGGGGGCCTAACAATGCCTTAAATTTGAAGGCCCAAAATTTAGCAATTTTTTTACAGCTAGCCGAAGGAATAGATGACGCAACTTGGATGCATCACTTACAAAAAAAGGATTATTCAGATTGGTTTCGCGTCCATATCAAAGATAATACATTAGCAGATGCAGCTGATCAAATAGAAAGCGACCGTTCACTTTCTGCTGCCCAAAGCCGGCAAGCAATCGCTAATCTGGTCAAAACACGTTACACGGCTCCTGCTTCAGCTAACGAATGGGGTTGAATTAAAAATTATTTTTTAAATGTATGGGGTCCTTTTTTATGCATAAATTGGATGCGGCCGCTGAACTTTATAAGGATGCATCGGTAGAATTTTCGATGCCTTGATCGAGGCATCTGACAATATGGCAAATGTCCTTAGTTACACTTTTTATTCATGATTTCTTCATTATAAAGCTAATTTTTTCAACGTATCTTCATTGTTATCATGAATTGATCACTCAAATAATTATTCTTTTTAGTCCACAATTTTTATTTGATTTGAAAGATCGTGGAAAAATGAAGCTGACCAAATGGCCAATCTTTGTTTATCCGGGATAAACATGGCAATATCTGACTTTGCTAATTCCCAATCTATTTCATCTATTTTTGCATGCATTCTTTCTAATAATTCACTTTCTCCAAATATTTCCTTTGAATGTAAGTGCTTTGTTTGCCTCATTCGCTCCCTTAGATGGACTAAATTTACTGGAATACCGCTTTGTATATACCAAATAACATCATACCAATCTCGACCTTTGATACGGTTCTTCCAGTTACGGCAAAGAGCAGCATGCATTTTACCCGCGAAAAGATCCACTTTAGCATATGTAGAAACATAAAAAGGAACCGGATTTTTGACTAGTTTATTTTCCAGAGGTAGGTGTAAAAGAGGCGGGTCGATATCGATCTCGAGTTTGATTTGAATTTTTTGTTCAGGATGGACACCTTTTATTTTGTTTTTTTCATGAATGGATAATAGCATTGAAAGGGTATTTCCTTTTAAAAAAGCAGACCAAATCCCTGTTTCTTCATTTTTTTTTCGTAGCTCTATATCTAGTTCAAAACCCATCGCTACTAATTCCTGTTGCATTCCATAAAGAAACGGAGTGAATTCAAAATCTGGGTCAGGTTTTAGAAGGGAAAAATCCAAGTCTTCGCTATATCGATCTAATCCATATAAAATTCGTAGTGCTGTTCCTCCGTAAAATACTGCGTGTTGGAAAAACTGATGACGGGCCAGTCCTAATAGGGCTGTTTGTTGCAAAATTTCCCTTAATTTATCAATTTGAGGCATGGCATCAGGGTAGCTGTTAAGCATTTGTTTGATGCTTGAATCAAAATTCATAGAACTCCTACTAAGTCTGCGAGGTAATTGACATGCTTGGCGCGATAATACTTTGCTATTTTTTCTAATAGTTCTTTGTTTAGCTCATGAAAAAATTCTCGATCAATCCGCTTTGATTCAAGTAATTCATTCTTAAGCTGATCTTTATCTAAGTTCTTACATGTTTTAAAAACCATATCGGCTAATGCTTTTTCAGGGCTTGCTATTAAAAATCCTCCTACAAAATCCGGAGATTTTTTTTGTGTAATTCCTACAGAATAACTATCAGATGATATAGTGAAATATGAAAAATCAGCTACAGAAGTATGATATTCTTTATTTCTTCCTAATGTCATGCTGGTGACGGTGTGTACCCGCTCGGGAATCATTCCATAAAAAGATAATGCCCATTCCAGGCTCACATACGAAGGACCATAAAGTAAGTTTGCTACCTGTTCAAAGGGAATAATTTTTGCAGATCCATAAGTAATTTTTTCATTAATTAGATAGAATCCATTTTTCAGTCTGA
The DNA here is from genome assembly GCA_013695355.1 of Candidatus Protochlamydia sp. GTDB lineage: Bacteria > Chlamydiota > Chlamydiia > Chlamydiales > Parachlamydiaceae > Protochlamydia. The sequence continues at coordinate 58,510 of JACDAQ010000043.1, read as the reverse complement.
TTAACTCTTCATTTTTTACCATTCGCAAAATAACCTCTCGAGGTTTTTTGTAGTCAGCTAAAAGCTTTAAAAGCGTTTGGGTATCAATATAAGGTGTTTCAATAAATTTAAAGATATTTTTTTTCATAATTTAATATTTATTTTTCTTTATTTTACTAGAATTCCTATATTTTTAGGGAATATTGGTTAAAAATAAACAAAAAAAAACTAAAATTCCTATTTTTCATGGGAATATTGGAAAAATTATTAAAAAAAATAACCAGAATTCCCTTCTGAAGAAGCACATAATTAAAAACCATATTTTGCTTCCCTTGAAAATTTTAGAAAATGCAAAATTTCTTTCGTGTAAAATAAGGGCAGACAGGGTTGGATAAAATATAATTCATAAACTGTGCTTTTATCGAAAAATTGACCATAGTCGGGGGGAAAGTGATCTGATTAGCGATTGTTTGTAAGTTTTTGAGTAAAGGATATGGGAGATTAGACACATTAAGAATTTTTGATTGATTAAAATAAGGGATCGTTTTCAACAATCGTAATCTAGTCAAGCACGTTATATTGCTCCCGCTTCAGCCAATGAATGGGGTTGAATTCGAATGGACCTGCTAAAAATTCTTTCTCAAATGGATAGGGTCTTTTTTTTTGCGCAACTTGATATTTAAAAATTCTACAAGCAAAGCGTAAGCCATCGCAAAATAAATATACCCTTTCGGAATATGCGTATCAAAACCTTCTGCAATTAATGTAAAACCAATGAGGACCAAAAAACTCAAAGCTAAAATTTTCAATGTAGGATGCTGATCGACAAACCGGGAAATACTGGACGAAGCGATCAGCATAATGGCTGTGGATACAAGAATAGCCGCTACCATGATCGCAATCTCATCGACCATGCCTACAGCAGTAATGACAGAATCTAAAGAGAAAACAATATCCAATAAGAGAATTTGAAAGAGAACAAATAAAAAACTGCTGTTTTTCCTAAGTATGTTCGTTTCTTCCTCACTCTCTAATTTTTGATGGATCTCATGAGTGCTTTTAGCAATAAGGAACAAGCCTCCCACAAGCAAGATGATATCTCTTCCCGATAGTTCTAATTTATAGATGGTGATCAAAGGCGTAGTCAAGCTCATTACCCAGGATAACGAAAGCAGCAATGCAATGCGGGTAAAAACAGCTAAGGAAAGACCTAACACACGGGCTTTTTTTCTTTCTTTTTCCGGTAATCTATCAGATATGATTGAGATAAAAATAATGTTATCTATCCCTAACACAAGCTCTAAAGCACATAATGTGATGAAGGCGATCAGCGCTTCAACACTCAATAAAGACTCCATTCTTTTTTCTCCTGAAAGCTGATAATTATTCAGGGGTGTTTTCATAATGCCAGCTAATGAAAATATCCCACGAATATCGTTAAATGGGAATAGAATCCGATGCGGCCCGAATTCTTGTTGCTACTTAATTAGTGCCATTGAAAATTCAAACTCCTAAATTGGAAAAGAATTGAAATATTTTCTATTATGGAAAATTTTTTCATCAAAACTACTATTGTAAATTTTTTTTATCTGATCCTAATGAATAATATCTAGTGAAAAAAAATAATTTTATTTGTATGGCTCAAAAAAAATACTGTTTCCTCACTAACTAGAGCAGCTTAGCCGCTGCTGCTATAAAAGCTTTTTGCTCTTTATTTACATTATGCAGGTTGATTTGATCAAAGCCCAGCTCAGAAAATTGGCGGATTGCTTTCCCTAAATCATCGGAAGGGTGGGCTATGATAATTTTTTCAGCAAATTGGTCCTTAGTAATCGTTTGAGCCGCCTCTTCAAATTGCAGTGAGCAAGTTACCTTTTCCACGCAACACTTAAAAGTGAATACCCAGTTATATACCCTTCCTTCACTACCCATTCCGCTTTTAGAAGCTGCCCTTAACCCCGAAACGGCCCAATATATTGAGCCCTTTACAGATGGGTTAATTACAGTCGGCCTTTTTGAAGATGTTAAAAAAAATGTGCAAGCGTATCGAAAAAAAAACGGGAATAAAAAAATGATCCTTAAGTTAGATGTTTCCTATGCCGGAACGAGGGAAGAGGCCCTTGATAATATTGTAGCCAATATCCCCAAGCTGCGCGCAATATTAGCTCCCGAGATCAAAACGCGTTATTTTTCATAATTACTTATTCATATGTATTTTTTACGAGGAAAACAGTGGTCAGACTTGATATTTCTACCAAATTCCAAGCCTGACCACTGAAGTGATACATTTTACCTGCTTGGAGCTTTGTTGGGACTGAAAGTATTAAGAAGTCCTTCTGCTCTTTTTTCAGTTACATCTCCGTAATTTTCTCCACCAAAAGAGAGTCTTGATTCAAACGTCTTATGTTGCCAAGATTTAGGCATGATAATGTAACCATGCGCATCATTTGTCAGTCCAAAAATGGATACATGAGAAAAACCTAACTTATCGCCTTTTTCTTTGAGACGTTTATCATAGAGGCAGCTTAGCTCGCCTGGTATTGTAATAAAGGCATGGTTTTGATTGAAAACGATTAAATTCATCTCACTTTTATAAACATCTATAGGTAAATCAAGTCCAAAGGGAGTTGCTTGAGGCTTAAAAGAATAAGAGTCCTTTTGAATATCAATTTTTAAAGAGTCATTTGTTGTTGTTTCATCCCAGATCTTTTTCACTGTTTCGGCTAAGGATTTGCCCAAATTGTCACATGCATCAAATCGATCGTTCTCATTAAAAATAATGGGGATAATGTCTCCTTGGGCTCCATTAAAATAGATGGCATACGCGTTAGACCCAAGAGAAGATTGAAGATGATTTCTTGCGTAGCCAACAAAATCAGCTGAAAAAAGGCGGTTCTGACTCTCTAATACAGTTGGGTGTACTGGATAATTGAAAAGAACAGCAAGAGGAGTATCATCCAAATGAGTGACTTTAATGATAGTTACATCGTTAAGTGGGATTATATCTTTTGGCCAAAGTCCACGATACTGACTCAAGGCTTTTGCCTTGCCATAACCAATTCCTAGTTTGGCAGGAACCTTATGATGATAGGCTTGGAGAATAGCTTCTACCGTTTGATTAATATAAAATTGAGTGATTTGTGAGCTATAAGTTCCTGCTAAACTTTCTCCCACAACTGGAATATTTAGATAAGCACCTCCTCCAGAATGAGTATGAGATGAGGCAATAAAAATTTCGCATCCTTTAAGGTCTGGATGAGTATGAATTTTTCGAATTATTTCTTGCACCATTTCAAAGGTAAATCCTAGATGATCGACGCTGCATAGAACAAGATTTTTTTCACTATTATCTATAAAAAGAGCTATAGCAAGCAGAGGATCGTGAACGCCTTGCATAGGTTCGCCTTTTCTTGCTCTATAACCTGCCGAGGGAGTTCCTATTGGAGGTGTGAGATCTGCTTTTCCAATTCCTACATGGATGTTAGCAAACATGATTGTTGGAAGAGCCAATAACAATAAGAAGCAGCGAGCAATGTACGTCATTATAACCTCTATATTTCCTAAGGGAACGGAAGGATGTCATTATAGAGGATTTTCTTTTAATCCCCCAACTATTTAGATTGACATTGTTTGACAGAAAGGACATACAAAAATTTCCTTTTTAATTTTAACTGCTTGTAAGCCTTTGATTATGAGTAGATGGGGGAGATTGAACGCACTCAGAACTTTTGACTGGAGTTCTATTCGCGTAAGAATAAAGGTCATCATCTGCCTCTAGAGATAAAGAAGTAGAATAATCACTCGAAAATTGAGTTATCAAATTTATAATAGATTTCTCAAAGTCCCGTTTAATATTTACACCGGAAATTGTCAATGCTGAAGGATTGAAATTATCTTTACCAGTTAATTTTTTAGCAACACTACATGCAATATCATATAATCCGTATGCTAAATGTTCGGAAAATGCAGATTCATATTTCCAAGCATCAAAATCAATAATTTTCAAAACATTATCTTTGGTAATAAGAAAATTGCCATGGTTTGCATCAATGGGAAGAATTCCAAGCTCAAAAAGATGAGTTAAGGCATTTTTAAGTTGAGATAGCACATGCATATTATCTGTTAAGGATAAATATTTTATATCTCTTAGACGGACTCCTTCAATATATTCTAAAATTAAGTAAGGTTTAGCCTCTTTTCCACTCTTTTCTTTAACAACAATGCCACGGACCTTCATAAAATTTGAGTGGTTCCCAATCTTTAAAGCCATGTTTAAATTGTTTTCATAGTATTTTAATGATGCACGAATGTTGTTACCACTTTTAAAGATTTTTTGAAAAATAGACATGGGCCTTTTAATTGCAAACCATCTATCTGATATATTGTCATTCTTAAAGCGTACAAATTTGACTTTACCAGACAACCCAACTTCAGCTTTTTTCAGTACTTTTAAGTTTTTTTTTGAAATTGATTCGATGTCTTCGACTAATTCTAAGCTGCTTCGTAGAGGAATTGTTGGATCAATCAGCTCAGGTGCAATAGAGTAGATATCATCATTATCTGCAGAAACATTCACTTGTTTAAGATATTCTTTATTTATTTCTTTCCATGATCTCTCAGATGCTTGAGATGGGGTGGTGGTAACTCTTTCTTTTGCTATCTGCTTACCTTCGCATACTTTTGAACCTGAAAGAGGAAAAGTTTTTAATGGATCACCTTGTTTACCTATATTTAAAATCGAAGATAAACTCACCTGATATATTTTGGGGGTGTAATCACCTTGAGAAACTAGATTAAACTGCATAGGACCTTAAGGTTAATTTGCATAAAATATTAATTTAATACCCAAGTGAATTCAAAAATTGGAAATTTGGACTGCTTCAAAGCCCCGGGGTTGGCGTATCTAAAACGACCCAATATTGTAATATGGGGTCATTTTAGATCCGTCAACCGCGGGAGCTTTCAAGCTAGTCCAAATCCAATTTTTGAGTTCACTTGGGTATAAATGAAATATATTATAAATTCAATAAAAACTCTATTTTTAATTAAATTAATTAATTAATTTAATAACAAAGTAATCGCGCGTGTTCTAAAGTTCTCTCGCTTTAAAGGATGTCTGCGTGAACGAATTTCTGCATGATAAGATTTAAAACCGTCCTTTTTGTGAATTCACGAATTGATCCCATAAGTCTCCAGAATTGAAAGGTGTAACCTAGCAAATAGTAAAATAAGCACGACAAGGGATGATTAATCCCTGGTCTATTTATGAAATTATCTAGGTAAAATGAATAAACTTGAGTAAATAAACAAAGCTTTACGCACTTTTTACGCTTGAAGAAAGTTTTGACGCTTTTTGACCAAAATTCTAATGGATAGCAAAAGCAACGAAGCATCAAGAATTGTATCAATATAGGTAAGAATAAAACGTTTAAACTTTGAAATTCAAAAAGATTGGAAAAAGGGTATTGCGCTAGTTTATTGGCATTTACATTACAAAATAAACTAAAACCCAGGATTTACCCACCGTTTATTTCCCCACCAGTTTGGAAGCAAATTTTCCAATATAACAAAATGCTTTGATTGAAAATTTAATAAGATTTCAATATTTTTATTGTTAAAATCTAATTGCATTAAACATTCACGACAAGCTCCACAAGGTGGAATTATAGCACCACTAGACTCTAAGCAAAGAAGTTTTAAAATTTTATGTTCACCATTTGTTATCATATTTCCAATTGCATTTCTTTCAGCACACATTCCTAAAGTACAAGAAGTATCAATACAGACTCCAAAATATAGATTTCCTGTAGTAGTTAATAGAGCACAAACTACATTACCAGCATTAATAAACGGCGAGATCTGCCGAGGCAATAAAATTTTTTGAGCAGAATTATACATTGTAGTCCAAATATCTTCTTCCATTTTCATTTTTTCCATAAAGCATCTCATTCTTCTGTTATATGAGCCGGTGTTAAATCCGATAACACTACATTTCCTATTCTATCTTTCCACCAAGTTAAGAAAGCAGTTTGTTTTGCTTGCCTTTAAGGGGTTTTTTTGAAGCCATTGTTTGATAAAACGATCAATCAATTCTATTAAGGAATGAGGTTAGCTTCCGCAGTTCGAATTGGCGCCCCTATCGAATAGATGATTCGGTGTCCTGAATCCATTTTAGCTAAGCTTTTTGTGCGTAAATTAGCTCGTTGTAGCGGATGTCACCGTAATCGAACTTTAGCATGATTAGATACACTACCATCTTCCTTTTATATTCACGAATGATCCCAGACACCTCCGAAATTAAGTGCAAATCTAGCATAAGGGAGAAATTAGAGGAATAATGGATTATTAACCCCTGATTTATAGATATAAAATGACATCTTCGTAAATGAAGCTTAAAGCGAAATCTTGTTAATAGCTGTGGTAATTTCTTTAGACATGAAAGTACCCCCGTGACCTTCGTTATCAATGACTTTAAGTTCGCTACCAGACCACGCTTTATGAAGTTTCCATGGTATTTCTAATGGTGAACTGATGTCCAGTTGCCCATGAATTAATACACAAGGTAGATGAGAAATACGGCTTATATTTTCTAAAATACCTGGATAACGAAGAAAAGCGGAATGCTTCCAGTAGTGAATGGTGAGAATTGAAAAAGGTAGAGAAAATTCTAAATCTTGAAACCGTGGATTTGGCTTATACAGAGGATCGAATGAAACATGAACATCTTCCCAAGCACACCAAGCTCGAGACGTAGTCTCGCGAATTTTCAGATCTGTACTTGTTATCTGCCTATAATACGCATCGATAATTCGTTCTTCATTTTCTGGATGGACAGCAGCTGCAAACTTTTCCCATTCTCTTGGAAAAACACGTCTCATATCCTCGGTTACCCATTTTACTTCAGCAGAAGTTGTCGTTGTAACCGCAGCTAAAACAATTGCAGAAACTCTTTTTGGATATGCCTGACCATATGCCAAAGCAAGCGTTGTACCCCAGGAAATACCTAATAGTAACCATTTATCCACATTGAGATGTATTCTCAATTTTTCAATATCGGAGAGAAGGGCTTGTGTTGTATTTGTCATCAAGTCAATCCCTGAATCAGTTACTCTCGGCCTACTGCGACCACAGCCTCTTTGTTCAAAGGATACAATCAAAAAGGTTTTAGGATCGAAATGGCGGCGATAACCATTACTTATTCCGCTTCCTGGACCACCATGTAAATAAAGTGCTGGTTTGCCTTTGGGATTACCCGAGATTTCCCAATAAATTTCATTACCATCACCAACTGGTAAATAGCCAGTTGCGAACGGTTCAATTGTAACCATATTTTAAACCCCGAAATAAATTATTGGTAAAAGTGATATATGAATAATAAAGTTTTTATGATCGGGGCTAAATGGGGCGGGCAAAACAACAACTGCAATGTCGCAAATCTGAAGCTACCAATAAACGAGCCATCCACGTGTATCAAAAAGTTGGTTTTAAGATCGCTGGAGAGTTTATTGCAAGCTGGCATTCTATGCCTCATTATCAAATGGAGTTGCATATAAGAGATCTTTTAGACGTAAAATAAGTGAAAAGTGTTCACTATTTCTGCTACATTCTTTTTTTATTCTCAGAGGAATTTTTGCAACCCTATATAAAAAATCTTTACATTGAGTTAAGAAGACTATCTAATGACAATCCATATAACAACTGATTTTTTAATCAAGGTCGATTCTGAAATTACACTTTTTCTTCCTACTGTTGAAGAAGCTGAAGAGCTATTTTTATTAGTGGATAGAAACAGAACACATCTACGAAATTTTTTAGGGTGGCTCGATAATTCTTTGGAAGTTGCTGATACTAGAAAATTCATTCAAGAAAATCTCCCGTTATGGCTTCAACTACATTCGTTACACTTGTCAATTAGACATGGCAAAGATCTTGTCGGTGCTGTAGGTTTTCACCAAATTGACTTTCAAAATCAGTCAGCTTTTATGGGTTATTGGTTAGATGAAGAATATCAAGGAAAGGGGATTATGACAAAGTCCGTAAAAACGCTTATGAATTATGGATTTGAGGTTTTAAAGCTTCATCGGATACAAATTCTATGTGCTAAGCACAACAAACGAAGTGAGAAAATAGCTCTCCACCTAGGATTTGAGAAAGAAGGAGTCTTAAAGGATGCTATTCATCATTACGGAAGTTTTTTTGATGCCTATATATACAGTAAAATTAAAAAATAAATGAGCTTTGTAAAAAATTTAACCTCATATTTTTATAAGGGAACTTGATCAAAAAATTATTGATGATATGCTGTTTTTTTATTGCGTCTCTCTCTGTTCACCAAGGGGTCATCTTTGAGTTGAAAGATCTCTATAAATTGGAGGAAGAAACTCAAGGAACACTCATGGGACATTGCGATGAAAAAATCACCTATTTTTGAAAGCCAAGCGAATTAATGATAGATAATCATAAAGAGAGAATTAATTGAAAATTGAAAAACACTGTCCGGCTAGCCTCCCATTGCAGGATTTAAGCTATAAGAGTGTATGATGAAAAAGGCTTGAGAAATGAATTTGGGGGCGGTTGGACTCGAACCAACGGAGACCGAAGTCGAGGGATTTACAGTCCCTTGCAATTGCCACTATGCGACACCCCCAGAGATCCTGATAGCTACCTATTTCATGTCCTATTCGAGAATTTCTCAATTAAACACGTATGCGCAGAAATCAGTCTAGAATGCTGACAGTAGGAATTGAACCCACAACCGTCCGATTACAAGTCGGGTGCTCTACCAATTGAGCTATGTCAGCGATTGAAGGGTATTTATAGCAAAAATAGTTTTTTCAGATCAACAATTTTTTCATGAAATTATTTTCCGTTAATAATTCATTCCAGACACTATTTTAAAGCCACTTACCCAAAAAGATGAGCTAATATATTGTCCGCAGATGCATCGCATCCGATTAAAATTGCATCTGCGGAACTTTTTTTATTCTTCTTTTGAAGGATTTACAACATATTGATCTGGGCTTTTAGGAACCGGCGGCTTATCATTTTCATGAATGGCATTCCCAAAAGATCTCTCCATCAATGTGGTATAATCCACCGGAGGCTTTTGCTGCTCCTGCGGTTCCGCTGCTGCTGCTGGATGACCACTCAAAACCTTCGCTGTAAATTTTCTTTTGCCCAAAGGAGTTGTGCTGACACGCTCCTTGTCCTGGTCTTTCTGCATACAACAATTTTTATATTTTTTTCCCGAGCCGCAATGGCAAGGATCGTTTCTCCCCAATTTTTCTTGCATATAACCCCTTTAAGATTGTCAGTGTGCATTTACATTAGACTAGGTCAAAAATTTTAAGACACACTGCCTATACACTTTTTTTTGAAAATTATAAATATACCGAAGTAAACTTTGGTATAAAGATGAGTACTTTACGTTATCTAACAAATCAAGTATAATTAAATCATATTTTTTAGAACAATTGCAAAAATGAATAAGATGACAATTCCTTCTCCTCGACCCCCCTGGACTACCCTGGGGAAAAAAATCGAAAGCACTTTTCGCAAGGCCTTATTTGATTATGAAATGCTGAATGGGGTAAAAAAAATTGCTGTAGCCCTTAGCGGCGGCAAAGACAGCCTGACTTTGCTTTTTCTGCTTCATGCTATTTCTGGACGCGGTTTTCCTGAACTTGAAATTTATGCCCTGCACGTTTCTGGCGAGTTTTCCTGCGGAGCAGGTGTGCATGAAGGTTATCTCAAGACTATCTGCCAAGAACTAGGGGTTAGATTCATTGCCAGGGAATCGAAGCAAAAGCTTGAAACCCTTGAATGCTACAGTTGCTCCAGGGAAAGGCGGCGCTTATTATTTGATGCCGCCAAAGAATGCGGGATAGAAACAATTGCCTTTGGGCATCATCGCGATGACCATGCTCAAACCCTTTTAATGAATTTATTGCATAAAGCGGAATTTGCCGGCAATCTGCCTAAAATTCATATGCGCGATTATGGTGTGACAATTATCCGCCCGTTAATTTATATATCAGAGCAGGATATCCGTACCTTCGCCCAGCAGCAAGGTTTCGCCCGCATCATGTGCCGCTGCCCCGTCGGACAAAATTCCATGCGGAAAAAAGTAGACGACTTGTTGAGCCAAATCGAAGAACTTTTTCCAAATGCCCGTGATAATATAGCAAAAGCTGGACTTATCTACGGTTCTCAAAAAGCTGCGAACCCCTAACTTAATCCATTTTCTTAAACGAGGATAAAATGACCTATTCTTTGCCAAGCGAACATGAAAGCCGTATTCTCATTCAAGGAATCGAAATTGCCTTAGGCTTTCCTGATGAATTTAAATTTCAATGGATCGGCCAAAGAGATGTTTTGGACCAACTTTTAGCTGCCTGGCTGGTCATCGACAAAGATGACATTCCTTTAAATCCACGGCTGATCGGCAAACCTGGCGTTGGCAAAACAACTCTTGCATATGCTGCGGCAAAAGAAATTAAAAAATCTGTTTACATTTTTCAGTGCACTATGGATACCCGTCCCGAAGATCTTTTGATCAGTCCAGTTGTCGACCAGGGGGGCGGAATTCGCTACGTAGCCTCTGCCCTTGTCACAGCGATGATCCGAGGCGGAGTTTGCATTTTGGATGAAGCTAACCGAATGAGCGAGAAATCTTGGGCGTCCCTCGCTCCCCTTCTGGATACTCGGCGGTATATTGAATCCATCGTTGCCGGACTAAAAGTATCAGCACATCCGGAGTTCAGGATATGCGTTACAATGAATGACGATGCATCAACATTTGAAATTCCAGAATATATCCATAGCAGATTGCAGCCTCAAATCTATTTGGATTTTCCAGAAGCGGAAGAGGAACGGAGGATCCTGCGTGAAAACCTTCCCTTTGTCGACGAATACATTTTGGAATATGTGGTCAATTTTTTACAAAAAGCCCATGCTAATCATGAAAACTATACCATTAGGGACGGCATCAATATTGCTCGTTACGCAGCCAAACGGATAAAAAGCCTGAATGGCAATGGAGGGAATGTCGAAAATCTTTTACGGGAAGCTGTCCTAATGACGCTTGGGGATGAAGCTTTGGCCCATGTCATTTAAAATCTTTTCAATATCTATGATCAGGTTCTTAAGGCTTGTAATCATTAATCCTAGGGCCGCCTCATGCTAACTAACGAAATATTTTACATTCAAAAAGAGCGCGTTTTTGCCATTCCGATCATCCATTACAATATGGAAATGGCATCTCAGGTCAAATTAGCTTTTGATACAATTAAACCTGATTGCGTAGCAGTTGAGCTACCGGAAACAATGCAAACGACGATGCTTCATGCCGCTTCACGCCTTCCAGACTTGAGCGTGGTAATTGCCTACAACCAAAAACATGAACCGATATATTACCTGTCCGAGCCTTGCGATCCAGTTTTCGAAGGCTTGCGTTGTGCTGCCGAAAATCAAATTCCTGCCTTTTGCATTGATCTTGATGTCGATCGTTATCCAGCTATCCGTGAGCCAATTCCAGATCCGTATGCCATTCACAAAATTGGCTTAAAAGCGTACTATGAAATTTACGAGCGGGTAAGGAAGCAAAATCATGTCTTAAATACTCCCCTTGATCAAGAAAGAGAGTCTTATACAGCCCGCCGACTAAAAGAACTTTCGCTTCAATTTGATAGGATTTTATTTATAGGTGGAATGGCTCATATCAGCAGCATTTTAAATAAGTTGGATAGCACTACTTTTCCAGCTGTTTATCACTCTGATAGAGAGTCAATTCAGCTTTGCACTTTGACACCTGAATCGACGCGAGACGTTATGTCTGAATGGGGCTATATAGCCACCCATTATGAGAAAAATAGAGATAAAATAGCTGTGAACGGATCACTAGACCGCCAAAAGCTCATTTTTCAGCTCTATAAGGAGGCATCCGACAAATATAAAAGTATGACCGGTAATCATTTTCCCGGATATAATTTTAGAAATATAATGAAATTTGTGAGAAATTACGCCCTTATCAATGGGCAGTTGATGCCCGATTTATATAAAATTTTAAGTGCCGCCAAAGGATGTGTAGACCATAATTATGCTTATGAAGTATGGGAACTTGCTACGAGTTATCAATTTAGGAAAAATATTGACAGCCTTCCAGAGCTTGATTTGAGTGTGGAAGATATGTGGGGCTCCAGCAAACTGATCCGCTTTCATTTAAAAGAAAAAGGAAGGAAAGATTCATTTCTACGCCTTCGCAAAGATCGAGCAGATTTCAAATTTAAACCCCCTAGTCCCTTCAGTATTTGTTCATTTCCGCCTGAAGATATCGCCATTGAACGCTTTGGCAACTTCTTAAAAAAGAAAGGGACTCAAATCCTATCCGAAGAGTCTTCTAGAAGCATTCCCTTTTCTTCCAGCCTAGAAGACGGACTGGACACCAAAGAAACCATCCGTCATTGGCATGAAAAAAAATTATACGTTAAAACCCATGGAAAACCTCCTGGAGGGGTAGGCTCCGTATGCATGATTTTTGATGAGGATAAACCCCAGGAAGGAAAAACTTATCAGGAAAAGTATCCTTGGCGGGCCACATGGATTGGGGAACATGATCAGGAGTCTGACATGTCCTTTTATGCGACCTCTCTCTCAAATCATGTTGTTGGGCCAGGAATTAGCCGATGTGAATACGGGGGCTTTATGATGTCTTATCCCCCTAGAAGAATGGCAAATATCTGGTTCGATTCCGACTACAGCGATTGCAGGAGCAAATCGGAGGTCCTCCTAGCAGCAGCAATTGATTATGCAATTAAGCCTGTAGTGGTCTATGTGGCAAGCACACCTCCCAGGAGCCAGCTTAAAAGCTTTGCACGTCGCTATGGAAAAAAAATTGTCTATATTCCCATAGGTCAGTTATCACCGGTAACATTGAATAAATTGCGGGCTTTCCATGTACTAGATGGACATAATAAAAGAGAAATTGCAGAAGATTATATTTATTGACCTCTTTGCTGAACGCGAAGAAGTGTTAAATCAATTGCATGCAATATTTTTTCTAAACGGAGCTTTAAATTTCTGGGAAGTGATTTTTTTGTACATTGCTCAAGATGATCTTTTAATCCCTCCAACCGGGTTTCTGTGAAATAAAACTCTTTTTCATCTTTTGAATGAAGCTTAGGAATTAAATCGTGGATATGCTTCAGCTCTACCTCAACAAAATGGATTTCACTTTTAAATTCCTTTAAATCATCCCCTTGAATCTCTTCATCAGAGAGGACAACATCACGCACAATCGCATCAATTTTCATTAAAACTTGATCAAAACAGCTTTCTCTTTGCGTTTGCAGCTGTGCAATCCATTCAGAAGCCTGTTTTAAAGAGGTGTTTTGCGAAATGACTGCTTTAATTTCAAGTAAATGCTTCATTGGTTCAGCAGTTGCCTTGATTAAACGCCTTTCCAGGTTTCTAAATTCTTCACCTTCTTCAACCACCCTTGAAAGGGTTTGAATTTGATAGTCTTTGATCACTTTGATATCTTTTTCAATGAGGATAGTTGTTTTGTCAGAAAGAAGCCGCAGTATTCTTTCGTTTAGCTCTTTTCTATCATTCCATTTGTCATAAAGGTCTTCCCAACATTTCGAATGTTCTACCCAATTCATTTCGGATGTTTTATGTAAACTGTTAACGGTAGCATCCAATTGTTTTTTGAGGGATAAAGCATCTCCTAATAAGTTTTCCAGTACTTCATTTGCCAAGGGGATAAGCCAGCTGTCAAATTCAACTAAGATCTTTGGTTTTTCCTCATTAAAGTGATCAATGATTTTATCGGCAGTTTCCGCCAAGTCTTGAAAATAATTAGCTAAGACATGATCGATAACAATTGCTTGCTGCACAAGCAGAGGAATAGATTGCATTTGATAATAAAATTTTTCCAAAGAAATAGAATGTTTTTCTTGATAGAATCCTTTGTCATGATCTTTTTTCTTTCGGGCTGCTTCTGGCACTTTGTCAGACATATCACCTCATGATCAAACTAACTATACTATCATTCTACTACTAATCATATTTATATAAAAAGTTAATTAATAAACCAATTCAAACAATTCGCTATGCATAATCCAGCTTAAATTATTCATTATTAATTAAAATTTAAATTAGTCAAAATTAATAGGGCGTTAGCGTTCGTACAATACATGTCAATTATTGACTTTTTTCTTCCAGCAAGGCTCTAGCATGTTCCTGACATTTTTCTATGATTTGTCTACCCCCCTCAATTCGATATATTCTTTCTAATTCCATGCGCAGTAAATCGCTTAGTTCATGATCAGCCTTGATTAAGGCTATTTCTCCTGGATGGCGGCTATGAAAATCCTGAGCTTCTTTCATCACCTCCGCTAGCTGACTAAATAATTCTTGCAAATTTTTGGAGGAAGTAATTAAGCGGTCCCTCGTTCGAATTTTTTGAAGATCTCGAATTAATGTCCGTGTAATACCACGGGCCTCCTCTTTTAGATCTTCAGATGATTTTGGACTATAAACTAATAGCGATAATAGACTTGAAAAAAAAATAACAATTAAAAAATAGTTTTTCATTTAGGTGTGATGAATTTTAAAAATGTTTAAGAAATTGTAAATTTATCATAAATATTTCATTCTATGTAACATAAATCTCCTTCAACTTGTTTAAAAAATGTCGCTTGCGTTAAATCATTGCATTTTGTATAGTTGAGCCTTATTTTGCAAGGGCGTATAGCTCAGTTGGTAGAGCTCCTGTCTTACACACAGGCGGTCATAGGTTCGAGTCCTTTTGCGCCCATTAGATTTGCAAATGCGGGAGTAGTTCAATTGGTTAGAGCACCGGCTTGTCACGCCGGAAGTTGCGGGTTCGATTCCCGTCTCTCGCGTCCCATTTTAAATAGCATTTTCATTTTCAGATTGAGTTATCCAAATGAAAAATTAAAATTTGGAAAGCGTCAACCACTGTTTTATCGGATCTAAAAAACCCATTATAAATTACGGGCATTTCAGCTTCGTCAAGCGCAGGAGCTTTTCCACGCGATTCAAATCCAATTCTTACATTCAATTGGGTTTTCCGATTTTTCTGGCTGTTCGTACTATAATCCTTTAAGGACTTTTATCTATGCATCTATCACAAACTTCTAAGCGTTCCTTTCTATCTAAAATTCTTACTTATTTTTGGATTATAGTTGGTGCTTTTTTAGCAGCTTTTGCACTTGAAGTTTTTTTTATTCCCAATAGTTTGATAGATGGCGGCATTGTGGGTATTGCAATGATTTTAGGAAAGGTTTTCGGTGAAGCATGGATACCCTATCTTTCAATCTTGCTTAATTTGCCTTTTTTAGTTCTTGCTTACCGTTCAATTGGAAAAAGTTTTGTCATCAATATGTTAATGGCAACATTTGTATTTGCCCTATCCATGATTTTTATTAGTAAAATGATGCCGTTTCAATTCCGGGGAGATACCCTTGAAGTAGTCGTTATCGGGGGCGTTCTTCTCGGTATCGGGCTAGGGCTTATTATTCGGGAAGGTGGATCTCTGGACGGTACTGAAATCATGGGGATCATTATCAATAGAAGAATGGGCTTTACCGTCGGTCAAGTCGTCCTGGTTTGCAACATTTTTGTTTTTGGGGCTGCAGGGATTGTATTTAATGATTTGCACCCTCCCGTTCTCTCTTTGATTACCTATATTGTTGTAATTAAAATTATGGATTCAGTGATCGTAGGGCTGGATGAGACTAAATCAGTATTGATCATCTCCTCTAAATCTAAGGCAATTGCAGATGCCATAGTACATGAACTCGGCCTTGGATTGACCATCATGTATGGAAGGGGTGGTTTTTCAGGTGATGAACAGGAAATTCTTTATGTCATTGCAGAACGCCTCCAGCTGGCCGAGCTTAAGGACTTAATATTACGCGAAGATCCAAGAGCCTTTATTGCTATTGAGAATTTACATGAAATCGCGAATGGAAAATCCCATCATGGAGCAGGGCAAGAAAAGAAAACTCGGATGGAAAGAATTTTTTCCCGCATTCTTGAAAAATCCAAAACTCCCCAAGACGCTTAAGAAGTGATTCTGAAATTCCCAATTTGGAATGATCTTGTAAGATTTGAATTTTAACTTAAACACAAATGCTCTTAAGAGTTGTTTATTTACGTTAAATTAACGATTGGCAAAAGGGCAAGAAAGCACCTTTTTTGAATTCACTTTCGATATCTCCAAAAGTAATCATTGCTACTTTTCTATCAAAAATTATATTTGTTAGCCTTATGAGCCTACGCAATTAGCTGGGAAAAAGAACTCAATAAGGAGGCAAATGCCTAATAATGCTGAGCGTGAAGCAGAAAAGCAATTATTTACCCATGATTCATGGAGAGTTTTCCGTATTGTTTCTGAATTTGTAGATGGGTTCGAAACGATGACCAATATTGGTCCCTCTGTATCCATTTTTGGATCAGCCCGGCTTCTTCCTGAATCAATCTATTACCAGCTTGCCGTCGAAGTCGCTAAACATATTGCGCGCAAAGGATTTGCAATAATCACCGGGGGAGGTCCAGGCATTATGGAAGCAGCCAATAAAGGGGCACAAGAAGTAAAGGGAAATTCTTGCGGCCTGGCAATCGACCTTCCATATGAAACTGAACCGAATGCATTTATTGATCCTAAATACCGCCTAAATTTTCGTTATTTTTTTATACGAAAAGTCATGTTTATACGCTACGCCCAAGGTTATGTTTTTTTACCAGGCGGTGTAGGAACTTTAGATGAGCTTTTTGAAGCTTTGACATTGATACAGACAAAAAAAATTAAAGCATTTCCCATTTATTTAATGGGTAAAGCTTATTGGGTGGAAATGGTGAAATGGATGAAAGAAACCATGCTTGTCCATGGATGCATTTCACAGAGTGATTTAGAAATGTTTCAAATCACAGATGATCCTGAAGAAGTGGCCAACGGCATAGAGCGGCACTATCAAAGGGACCGGGCCTTCAAAAATTTTTGATCGATTATACCCAGCCTGGCTTCGTGACGACTATTTCTATGCATACTATTACTTAGCAAGCGAGCTATCGCTCGATGCTTTTTTCAAATGCATTTCTTTCGGAAGACCACTTAAAACAATAAATCCCATTCCTTTTAAGGGTTTAATGATATTATTTTTCAATTCTTTCCCACTCCCTACCCTGCTCACAGCTGTTATAATTATTTTTGAAGACCATGCATCAAAATCTGTTAGGTTAGATTTTAAAATGTTTTCTATTATAACATCTACGACTTGATGTTTGTTTGACAATCCAATTGTATTGAATACACGGACCTCAGTTTCATTTTGAGTTTTAAAATTAAATTTGATAGCAAGCTCTGCTGAGCATTTTATTTTTTTAAATTCTGGCAAACATTTCAAAATCCGTAAGCTAGGCTCTCTATAAACAGATTGGGAAAATACATTAAATAAATGCCCTAAGGCCCTGTTTTTTGGATTTAGAGAAGAGCTCAATATTTTATTTAAAAAACCCTCCAGAATTTCATTAAAAGGCTTATTGGTTACGCAATATTTCCAGTTTTCCAAAATTTGACGATCAAAGAGTTCATTAGAGCCATCGATGTTTTCAATTACAAATTCTAAAAATCTTTCAAACTGAATACAATCATTTTTAAATTCATTAAGAAGCAGGTTTTTACTGTAACTAAATAGTTTGCTGCCTGTGCTGTCTGATGCCAATGCATATTTAAGCGTACGATCAATATCGTGACATAAAGATTCTGTTGGGAGATGAATGCTAATGTCTCGGCTGACCCGTTCCTGTAACAACTTAGCAAACTGAGGTTGATCTAATAATTCTTTATGGAATAAAGCAATTTCGTTAGAATTATGAATTTTTTTCAGACAATCGTCCATCATTTGCTTATAATCTTCATTTCCGCTCTGTTTATAAAACCAGAAAGCTTCGTAGTAGTTAAGATGTTCTCCTTTTAGCTTTTTGAGAATTACTTCAGGCTCTATTTTAGCTTCTTTCATTTCATTTTTCCCCCCGTTTAGCCATTCAAGACTTATAGAGCGAGTTTTACGTGTTTTAGAGGGAGACCAATTTCTCTGTTCATTACGAGGAGAGGGCTCATCCAATTCTTTCAAAGAAGTTGAACTAGACGAACTTGTGTCCAGGTTCTTTCCGGAATTCCATCTTGGCGATAAATTATAAATTCTTCTTTCTCTTTTTTTTGGAGATGTTAAAAGAGAAGAAGTGGGAGAAAGTTCATGTTCGCTTGAAAAATCTGATAATGAAAACTTAGGGACCAATGAAACAGATTTTTTTTGAGGGGCAACTTCACTAAAACATGGTAGCCCTGTAGGAGTATTAGTCACTCCCTTCGATTCAGTTAAGAAGTGAGTGCTCATATGACATTCCAACGCATTGGCTAATGAAATGCGATGATAAGAAAGCCATAAGAGCTCCTCCTGTTGGGAGTCTTTAAATCTTTTGTAAAAAACACTGGCAATAATGTCTGCTTTAAAATTATTTATTTCCTCCGTTTTTTTGTTTAATAAATTATCTTTATCATCCAAACTTATAATAGACGAACGGGTTGCACTTGTTACATTTAGTAATTCTAACTTTTCATTACCCTTTAATTTTTTAATTAAGCGATTAAGTAAACAAATCTGCTTAAAGTTTTTTTCATCTTCATTTATTAAAGATTTCCGCGTTTAATACTTAATTTAAAACTTTCAGTTGAAACACATAAATATACATTATCTGTGTTCAACGGTATGCCTAAATACCCTTGAATGGTCAAAGAACAATCAGGGAAATGAACATTCATGAAATTTCTCCTTTTAACCTGAGTTTGAAGTTTTTTTGCCCTTTCTGCTAGCGTGAAAGCTCTCGCGATTGAATAAATAACTTTGAGGGTCATATTGATTAATATTACCCTCAAATTTATTTTTCAAGCCCGAGGCTTTGACGCAGCCCAAAGGGCAAAAAAACTCCAAACTCAGGTTTTTAAGCGAATAATAAAATAACCATAAAATATTGTATATTTTTTTAAAAAAATTCTTAGTCTAAAAGAAATTGAAAATTAATTTATTAAATGCATATTTTAACCCTTTGCAATGTTAAATTGAAAAGGGCAGATCCGTGCCTTTAAGGAATTTGAATTGTTTATCGGCATTATGCAAATGCCTGGTATTAACAAGATGCATAAATTTTGAATATCTATGAAAGGTTCTTGGAAGGAAGGAGAAAAGCCGCAGATCGCGCTATTTTGCGTTACCTGCGGCTGATGCAAAGGGGTGTTTAATTTTTCACCTTACCAACTAATAAAAAACTTGGAAGGATTTAAAATTATATTAGCCATTAAACTCATTTCTAGAGGCAGCGTGTATATTTGAAATACCATTTCTTCCCAGCTCCTGCATACCTGATCCAAAATTTGATGCATAATTAGGAACAGGGTTGCCGTTAAACTCGTTTCTAGAGGCAGCGCGGATATTCGTAATACCATTACTTGCCAGGTCACGCATACCAGAAAATGAAGGGAGTGTAGGCCTCCATAAAGGCGCAGGATCAACATGAGGCTGATAATTATGTGTGACGGGATTATTGAACCATCCTACATGATTATTCCGATTCGAAAATAAACCTGAGAACCAATTCCTTTGAGGGTTATTTGGAGCGGTGAATATAGGGGCAGGAACTACATATTCGTGATGTGCGGGTTGTAAATGAACGACGTTGTGCCTGCCTTGTGGGGATATTCTTCTGATCGCCCAAATCCCAGCAGCAAAAAGAGGAACAACTCTTAATGTTGCTGAAAAAGCAGGAGATTCTCTCTGAAATGCTTCTGCACCAACCCATGCCAGAGCGCTGACAAAAATAGCTATCAGGGAATCTTTAGTTAAGGTTGAAGGTTGTTCTCTTTGTATAACAGGAGGTTGATCCAAAATTTGTCCGCAATAATTTACCATAATACACCTTTTTTTTAATTATTAATATTGTGCTTCATATCCTAGAAATTCAGCTTCTACATAAGGAGTGTTATATAGACTTGCATTTATCAAAATGTGAGGATGCTGGTTCATTTTCCAATAGTTGTTAACACCGATAATTACACGGTTCCCAATATTATATTTAGGAAAAATTGTACTATCAGACTGGCTCACCTGCCAAACGGATTTATCATTCAATTCAATCAAATTTTTATAAGGATCTATTTTTGTAATCCAGCGGGCACAAGTAACTGCAGGAGCGTAGGATTCAAAATTAGTAAAATTGACTTCAGCAATCTGCTGCCGGGTTCGGTTTTGCAAGACATAACTGTACATTGAAAACCATGAAGATTTTGGTTTAACAAAAATGACATCATTTTGAGTCCAGTAACGGATCATATCACGATAGTAAGGGTGAACAGACCATTTAGAAGCATCATCAAGTTGAATAGCGTCTGCATTATAGACAGAGACAGCTACAGGAAAACGATTAGCACTTTTATGGACCCGGTTAAGAAAGCTCTCATCATAAAAATCAACGTTATCAGACCAAAGGGACATCATAAGGGCTTTGGCTTCTTCAGGAATTTCTTCAAAACGTTCTTCTTCCACTTTCGCTATTTCAAGCGGACTCAATTGCTCATTTTCAATTCGTGAACTTTCTTCATTTGCAGTCAGAGATGTTATGCTGGAAAGCACAGCGAATGCTGTTAGAAGCAATCCTAACGATTTAAATTTCATATCAATATCCTTGGTAATAAATTTTGATTTTTTTAACCTTTTCTGGTTTGCCTATTATATGAATTAAATACATAAAGGGCAAATTAAGAAATTTTAAAAAAATAAACAATTTGAATTAGCATAAATGTGAAGTTTTATATACAACACCAAAACAATAAGTCATTTATACCCAAATATGAACTTTAAATTGAATAGTATAGGTTTTGCATGAGGAGCCTACATGAGGAGCCTATATGGCTCCTCATATTATGAAACTTGAATGCAAATTACTCTTTCTCGAAACGACAGCCTTGTGCGATAAGATCGTCAATATACAGCAGGTCAAAATTTGCCTTAAGAAATCGCGGATCTTCCAGCATGTAAAGATGGAAAGGAATGGTTGAATTCACTCCCCCGATATGAAATTCCCTTAAAGCTCTTTTTGCAATGGCGATGGCCTCTGTTCGGTTCTTTCCTTTGACGATCAATTTGGCGATCATGGAATCATAATTTGGCGGTATCGAATAGCCTGAATAGCAGGCGCTGTCTACCCTGACGTGAGGGCCCCCGGGGGGTAAATAATATTCCAGCTTTCCTGGAGACGGTGCAAAATGCTTTGTAGGATCTTCGGCATTGATCCGAAATTGCATGACGTGACCGGTAAAAGTAATGTCTTTTTGCGCAAAGGGAAGCTTATCGCCCCTTGCAATTCTAAGCTGCTCCATTACCAGATCAATTCCGGTCAATTCCTCAGTGACGGTATGTTCCACTTGAATGCGGGTATTAACTTCCATGAAATAAAAGTTATTTTCCTCATCCAATAAAAATTCAACAGTTCCTGCGGAAAAATATTTTGCTGTTTTAACCACATTGACAGCTGCCTGGCCCACTTTGAGCCTCAGTTTGGGGCTTAAAACAGGGCTTGGAGCCTCTTCTATTAATTTTTGACGCCTTCTTTGAGTAGTGCAATCCCTCTCCCCTAAATGCACATAGTTCCCATGCTTATCTCCCAGCACTTGCACTTCAATATGCCGCGGATTACGAATCATCTTTTCTAAATAAACATCGGGATTTCCAAAATTGGCTTCAGCTTCGGCTCGGGCGGCGGTAAAGTGCTTCGTGAACTCCTCTTCATTGTGCGCAATGCGGATCCCCTTTCCTCCTCCACCAGCCACGGCTTTAATAAAGATAGGGTATTGAAGTTTATGAGCAACTTTTAATGCTTGATGAATATCTTCGACAATTCCTTCAGAACCTGGGATCACAGGACAGCCTGCCCCTTTGGCTGCAGCCTTAGCCTTGGCCTTATCCCCAAGCATGGAAATAGAATAGGGAGAAGGCCCTATAAAATTTAAACCACAGCTTTGACAAATGGATGCAAAGTTGGCATTTTCACTTAAAAAACCATAGCCTGGATGGATGGCATCTGCTCCAGTAATTTCACATGCTGAAAGAATATTAGGAATTTTTAGATAAGATTTATGCGAAGGTGCCTCTCCGATACAAATGGCCTCATCGGCATGTAAAACATGCAAAGCTTCCGCATCAGCTTGTGAATAGACAGCGACTGTTTGAAGACCTAAGTCGTGACAAGCGCGTATAATTCGAACGGCAATTTCGCCCCTGTTAGCAATTAATACTTTTTGCATGGGGTTTTACTCGACTATTCGAAAAAGCTTAGTACCAAATTCGACTGGCTGCCCCGACTCTACCATCACTTCAATAATAGTCCCAGTCATGTTTGCCTTGATCTCATTCATTACTTTCATTGCCTCGATAATGCACACGACTGTATTTTTTTCTATTCTATCACCTACTTTAATATAATTCGGTTCATCTGGAGAAGGAGAAAGATAAAATGTGCCCACCATTGGAGAGGTCACAAATAAACTGCTCGTATCAGGTTTTGGGGTCTCTATGGGATTATAGCGCGAAGATGGCATTTCAGCTGCCCTAGAAAGGGCCTGGTCAGCCCTGTTTTGTAAATAAAATTGTTTGAATTGATCCTCCGAATAATGCATATGCTGATCAGCGGCAGCATCGGTCAGATTGGTATCATGACGTTCTAAAGTAAGCTCAAAATCATTTTGCTTTAGTTGAAGCCGTTTTGTACGTGTCCGCCCCATGACAGTCATCAATTCTTTAATGTGCTTTAGTTCCACTCAAATTCCCTTTCTTGGTATATTTTAAAACAGAAGAGGAGCCTTATTGGCATTTTTAAATGGGGTACAAAATTAATTTTGGCCTCCCATTTGATATAAATAAACTTGTTCTTCAGGAGTAGACTCTCTTCTTAAAATAGCATTGCGATAGGGAAATCTGCCAAATTTTGAAATAATTTCCCGATTTAAAATAGCAAAATCTAAAAATTTCTGCATTTGCGGCTTAATGGAAGCAGGTGATTCTTCCACAAGATTTTTAAAATATTCCACGGAAAGATCCTGAAATTTAATTTCCTCAACCCGCTCTAATGGAAGATAAAAAAAAGCACGCTCGACAGGAAAAAGTTTTGTATCATCTCCTCTTTGCAAACCTTCCAAAACAAGGCCTCTGGCCATTGAATCTGAAGCCAATGCTTGAGGGCTATGAGGATAAAGATGACGAGGAAATTGGTCAAGCAAAAGAATCAGGGCAAGCCTGCCTCGTGGCGTTTGCCGCCAATCGTTCAATCCTCCGACAATTGCTTGCTGAAAATCTTGTAGGAATTGATCGCTTATGCCACGGTACGTTTCAGGCCCACCTACCCATAGCCCAACTTTATCCGTTGGAAAATTCTCTTCGTCCGCTAATTCCCCAAACCAAAAGTTTAAGACTTCCTGAGCCCTTTCAGGAACAATTTTTGAGGAACCCACTCTTTTAGAAGGGTTGAGGGCCTCAATATCAACAGGGACTGTTTTTTCAGCGGCCGGCTGAGCATCCTTACTATCCAGAACTTTCTTTTCAGGGGCGGGCTGTGCGATTAGAGGGTTGGAGGCGTTGAACAAGATAAGGCTCGTGAAATACAATGCTTTACTGTTCATCGCCTCTCCATTGAAGAAATTATTTTACCATCAAACCCGTTGTATATATTCATTAGTTTTAGTGTCAACCTTGATGATATCCCCAGTTTCTATAAAGGGAGGAACTTCAATTTTGGCACCCGTTTCCAAAATAGCAATTCGAGTCCCATTTGACATATCGTCTTCTTCGCTCATTTGGGTTTTGGCAACCATTAATTCCAAAAATTGAGGTAGCTCGACAGAAAAAATCGTATCACCATAAAAAAAGGCTTTAAGCTCCACTCCTTCTTTTAAGAAATTGACACTTTCTGCAACAATATGGACCGGAACGAGCACTTGGTCCAAATTAACAACATCTAAAAATAAAAACTTATCCCCCTCAGGATAAAGAAATTCAAGGCGCCTTTCTATTAGCGAAACATCTTTTATTGGTTGATTAGGCTTAAAGCTTTTTTCCACAATTTCTTGAGTGTCCAAATCCTTTAATTTGGCTTTGATAAAAGGAGTTCCTTTAGGAACAGTCACTTTTACACTTGATTCAACCCGATAAAGCTTATTGTTAATCGAAAGTGTCATTCCCGGAGCTAGTTGATTACTTGTCGCCATAAACCCTTCTGCTATATTGTTTTATATGATGTGAAGTGAGAAAATTAATAGAGCGTCATATTTTTTGCTTTTTATTCTTGCCGTCCTTCCGCAAGAGACCTCATTCGCTTAATTGCTTCCTTAAAATCATTTGCATTGTATAAGCTGGTCCCAGCCACAATAATATTGGCCCCTGCTTCTACGCAGCGTCTTACATTTTGATCGGTCACTCCCCCGTCCACCTGGATATTAAATGGTTTGCCCTCTTTTGAGATCTTTCCCCCTTCACGTATATGAAGTTGTTCACAAAGGTCTCTAGTAAATTTTACTTTGTCCAAAACATCCTCGATCAATTCCTGTCCCCCAAACCCTGGATTAACTGTCATCAACAAAATCCGATCGCACTTATCAAGATATTTTGGTATTAATGAAAGGGAAGTTTCAGGATTAAAGGCAAGTCCCGCCTGTACGTTGCATTTGCGGATATAATTTAATGTTTCCTCAACATCTTCAGTGGCCTCAATATGGAAAGTAATGCTATCTGCCCCAGCTTCTACAAATCTTTCAATATAATCATAAGGGTTATAAATCATTAAATGTACGTCGAGGAAAATATCTGTAGAACGATTAATTGCTGCGACCGCTTGAGGTCCCATGGTTATATTGGGAACAAAATGGCCATCCATGATATCTAGATGCAATGAATCTGCTCCAGCCAGCTCTGCTTTTTTGGCCTCGTCTGCCAAATAACCAAAATTTCCGGCCAATAAGGAAGGAGCAATGTTAATGGGGTAATGGGAATTTTTCATTTCTTTAGCTCATTTTGTTTTACATAAACTCAAGTGAATTCAAAAATTGAAATGTGGACTAGCGTCAAAGCCCCGGGGTTGGCGTATCTAAAACGACCCAATATTATAATATGGGGTCGTTTTAGATCCGTCAACCGTGGGAGCTTTCACGCTAGTCCAAATCCAATATTTGAGTTAACTTGAGTATATGCTATGATTTAGAAAATTAAATAGTCAATCAAATTTCAAAAATTGGAATTGGGGGCTTTCGAATTTTCTTATCTTCGACGTAAGTGCCAGAAGAGTGATGATCCGATGGAATAAATGACTGGACATACAAAGGTAGGCCATTTTTAGCCGCCAAAAGAATAGCCCGGGGATGAAGGATTCTGGCTCCCCGGCTCGCGATAGCATAAGCTTCTTCATAGGTCATGGACGCATAGCGGACAGCTTTAGCATTAATTTTCGGGTCCTGTTCAAAAATCCCTGGAACATCTTTAAAAAATTCAATTTTCTCAGCTCCTAAGGCCGCTCCCAAGGCAACTGCCGATGTATCCGACCCTCCCCTGCCTAAAGTTGTGATCTCCTTTTCAGGGCTTACACCTTGAAAACCCGCAACGATGACGATTTTATTTTGCTTTAAGGCATGGATTAATCGGTAAGGCTTGACATCAATGATTTGAGCATCAGTATGGCGGCCGCAGGTTAAAATCCCCGACTGGCTTCCTGTGAAACTGATCGCTTCTTTACCTTTGAGACATAGGGACATGGCCAAAAGGGACATACTAATCCGCTCTCCTGCGCTAATTAACATATCGTATTCGCGCTGGGGCGGGTTGGGATGCACTTGCTTTGCCAGTTCAATTAACTGGTCGGTCGTTTGCCCCATCGCACTTACTACAACGACTAAGTAAGGATAGGAATGATGCCTTCCTATAATCAAATCGGCAAGATTTGTAAAGGAGGAAGCAGATGCAACCGACGCTCCTCCAAACTTCATTACTAGTGTTCTCATAAACCTTGACCCATTTCTGCAGAAAATTTAAACCAAAATGCATTATTTTCCAATACTTTGATCAAAAGAAGGCTAATTCGCTATTGTCAACTCTTTTCATTGCATTTTTTCTTTTGTTTCTGTTAAACTACCAGCATTATATGAAAATAAGGAGAACCCTTTAAATGTCTAAACACCCTCAACACACTTGGAATGAGAGCAACATCGTAGATGATGTTCAGTTTCAAGAGAATGATGCAGAACTTTTTAAGAACCTATTAACGCAAAATGTAGCGGTTAATGTCGAAGAAAATTCTCTAATGACTCCTGGCAGTATTTTAAAAGGCCGGATCGTTGAAATAACAAAAGACCATGTTGTGGTCGATGTAGGCCTGAAGTCTGAAGGACTCGTTCCTATTGAAGAATTTTCCGACCCTTCTCAAGTCTATCTTGACGCTGAAGTCGAAGTATTGCTCGACCAGGCTGAAGATGAAAATGGACAAATTGTACTATCAAGAGAGAAAGCCGAACGTCTTCGTCAATGGGAATATATTCTTGAACACTGCGAAGAGGGTTCTATTGTCAAAGGCCGCGTAATCCGTAAAGTGAAAGGCGGCTTAATGGTAGACATTGGTATGGAAGCGTTCCTGCCAGGATCTCAAATTGATAACAAACGTATTAAGAATCTTGATGACTACCTAGGCAAAACGTACGAATTCAAAATTCTTAAAATTAATATTGAAAGGAAAAACGTTGTTGTTTCTCGCCGTGAATTGCTGGAAGCTGAGCGAATTTCTAAAAAAGCTGAAGTCCTTGAGCATATTCAACCAGGTGACATTCGTGATGGTATCGTAAAAAATATTACTGATTTTGGTGTTTTCCTTGATCTTGATGGTATTGACGGTCTTTTGCATATTACAGATATGACCTGGAAGCGAATCAAGCACCCATCTGAAATGGTCCAACTGGGTCAAAAACTTGAAGTAATGATTTTAAGCGTCGATAAAGACAAAGGGCGCGTCGCTTTAGGACTGAAGCAAAAAGGAATGAACCCATGGGATCAAATTGAACAAAAATATCCGCCAGGAACACGTGTTCACGGAAAAATTGTCAACTTACTTCCTTATGGAGCTTTCATTGAAATCGAACCAGGCATCGAAGGGCTTATCCACGTATCAGAAATGTCATGGGTAAAAAATATCACCGATCCGTCTGAAGTAGTAAAGAAAGGCGACGAAGTTGAAGCGATCGTTCTTTCAGTACAGAAAGAAGAAGGTAAAATTTCTTTAGGAATTAAGCAAACTGAACATAATCCTTGGGATGATGTAGAAAGAAAGTATCCCGTCGATCATAATGTAAAAGCTGAAATCCGCACGCTTACTAATTATGGCGCATTTGTTGAATTAGAGCCTGGAGTCGAAGGGCTTATTCACATATCAGATTTAAGTTGGATTAAAAAGGTTTCCCATCCTTCAGAAGTATTGCGAAAAGGCGACATTGTGGATGCAGTTATCTTATCTGTCGACAAAGAAAGTAAAAAAATTACTCTTGGAGTAAAGCAGTTAAGCACAAATCCCTGGGAATCAATTGAAAAAACAATGCCGGTAGGAAGTTTGGTCAAAGGCAAAGTGACAAAAATTACCGCTTTTGGAGCTTTCGTAGAACTGGACAGCGGCATTGAAGGTTTGATCCATGTAACTGAGCTTTCTGATCAGGCCTTTGGAAAAGTTGAAGACGTTGTTGCAAAAGGCGATGAGGTCACTGCGAAAGTCATCAAGCTCGATCCGGAACATAAGAAAATTGCATTATCCATCAAAGAATATTTAATTGATCAAAATCAATGTAATCGTGATGATATTGTCGTTACTCCTGCAAAAAAGAAAAAGAAAGAAAAGAAAGATGAAGATGGCAATCATTCAGATTCTCATGAAGGATTGGAATCGGAAGAATCGGAAGAATAATTTACGTTTTCCTGTAATTTTGATTACCTGAACTTTTGAGCTAAGGACTTGCCCTAAAAGGCAAGTCCTCAAAATGGCTTTAAGTTAGGAAGTGTTCTAAGCATTTCCTTAGGGATCTTTTGGCGATTTTGCAACAAATCGCTCCTAAAAGGGTTATCCTATTTTAGGTTCAGATTTGTTGCATCTCATTCAAAATCTCTTCTAAGAACCTGTTCAAAAATCTTCGATAGGAGGATTTGTAGCAGCAGAGCATCCTGATCCTAGATATCGAACAGGTACAATTTCCCTTGTTCAAAGTCGAGCTGAGGAGATGCCAGGAATAAGTTCCTGACAACCCCTAAACTCGCCTGATTTGATATGAATAAAGGATTCTTTTCAGATAGTTAACGAATTTCGCTAACCTCTGCAAACAGTCTTTTAAAAGATTTAGGGGCTTACCCCCAAAGGTTTGAGTCTATACCCAAGTGAACTCAATAAATTAAATTTTCTTGGTATACTACAAGTCGATTTAAAAAGACGACACTTTACCTATTACAGATAGAGGCACCTATGAACAAAGATCTAATAGCAGTCTTTGAATATTTAGAAAGAGAGAAAGGCATAAAACGGGATTTAGTCATCAATGCAATCGAAGAGTCTTTGCAAGCAGCAGCACGGAAAGGTGTAGACGGAGCTTCCAACGTTACTGTAACTATTCATCCTAAAACTGGAAATATCGAAGTATACTGTGAAAAGGAAATTGTAGATGACGTTGAGGTATCCTCTCAAGAAATTTCTTTAGCAGCGGCAAGAGAAATTGATCCTGATGCCGAACTCGGACAATTTATTGATGTGGTGGTCACACCAAAAGATTTTGGCCGGATTGCCGCTCAAAAAGCCAGACAAATCATTACGCAAAAATTGCGTGGCGCAGAGCGCGATGTCATTTATGAAGAATATCGGCACCGTGTGAATGAATTAATCTCGGGGACAATCAAGAAGTTTGTCCGCGGAGCCAACCTCGTCATTGATTTGGGAAAAGTAGAGGGCATATTACCAATGAGGGAATACCCCAAAACTGAAAAGTACCAGGTAGGAGAAAAAATCCTGGCCTTGCTTCTTGAAGTGAAAGACACAGAGAATGGCGGAGCAGAGGTCATCTTATCGCGAAGCAGTCCCGAATTTGTAAAACAGCTTCTTATTCAGGAAGTTCCTGAATTAAGCGACGGGATCATCATCATCGATATAATTGTCAGAGATGCTGGCTACCGCACCAAATTAACTGTCCGTTCGACAGATCCAAAAATAGATCCTGTTGGAGCTTGTGTGGGAATGAGAGGCAATCGGGTCAAGAATATTGTTCGGGAGCTTCATAATGAAAAAATAGATATCATCCCTTTTTCAAATGATCCCATTGAACTACTTCAAAATGCTTTGTCCCCTATAGAAATTCGTAAAATCAATCTAAACGAGGAAGATAAGATCATTTCGATTGTCGTAGATGATGATGATTTTGCCGCAGTAATCGGTAAAAAAGGTATGAATGCAAGGCTTAATAGCCGCCTCATCCGCTATGACTTAGAAGTTCAAAGAATGACTGACTATAATCGTGCCATGGCTATTCAAAGAATGGCAGCAGCTGACGACCCAGCATTAGATCATCCTCTTGAAGCCATTGAAGGGATTAGCAGTCTAGTTGTTGATCATTTAATTGACGCAGATTATAAGACAATTAAATCTGTTTATACTGCTACTCCTGAAGAATTAGCTGCCATACCCGGCATCAGCATAGAGATGGCAGACAAAATTTTAGAACAAATTAGAAAACAAAGGAATTAGAGCGTTGGCCAAAAATCTTAAGTTGAATATTAAAAACGCCCAAATTGCTGAAGCAATTAATTTAAGCGGATTAAAAAGCAAATTGGCGAAAAAGAAAGAAGAATCTTCTAATCCTGAGCCCGCTAAGTCTATTCCAAAAACTGGAAAAACAGAAGCAGAAGAGTTGCCAAAAGAAGAAGCTCCTCGCATTCGTGCCCGTTCTAAGTCAGCCTTTGCAGAACCTGCAGAACCTGCCACAAAAGAACCTGTAGAAGTCGAAGAAAAAACAACACCTAGCGAGGAACCAAGCACTCCAAGCGAAGTTTTTAAAAGAGGAGAAGATGAGCCTCGCATAAAAACAAGCGCCGAAATACGCAAGGAAATTTTTGGATCAGATGCTTTACAAGAAAGTTCAAAGGCTTCTCCTTCTGAAGTTGTTCCTTTGCCTGAGCGGGAACGCCCGGCAAAACAACCAAAACTGACTCCAACTCCTTCCATACAATCAGAAGCAATTCCAGCGGAAGAAATAAAAGAAAAAGCCGCCCCGCCTGCTCCTCTACCTGAGAAAAAGGCAATCCCAGTACATGTTACTCCCCCTCCTCGCGACAAGCTAGGGCCGACCGGAAGGCATATGCGTGATTATATTAGGCCTGTGGCTCCTCCAGCACCTCCTAAACCAGTTGAAGCTGCAAAAACTGAAACTGACGGAGATAAAGGCGATAAGAGCAAGGTTAAACCTAAAGTTAAAGGTTTTGAAGAGGCACCCAAGGATACTCCTGAAGAAGAAGCACGCAAGAACAATCTAAAGGCAGCTAAATTTAAAGAGTTCAGAGACATCAAACCCGCCCGCAAAGTAGAAACGCGGCAATTTGATGCAAGGGACAGACAAGGGCTTCGAACGACCGATGAAGATCAGCATTGGCGTAAACGAAAAGCCAAGCAAAGACATTTTATTGAGGACAGCACGATCCGTCCCACTTCAATCAAGGTGCGTCTGCCTATTTCGATCAAAGATTTGGCCGAAAAAATGAAGTTAAAAGCTTCACAGCTCGTCGGCAAGTTATTTTTGCAAGGCGTAGTTGCTACTTTGAACGATCTATTGGAAGATGAAACAACAATACAACTTCTAGGACAGGAGTTTGGATGCGAAATTTCCATTGATACTGTGGAAGAAAAAAGAATTCAGATCACCGATAAGACAATCAAAGAAGAATTGATGCAGTCCGCACCTGAAGATTTAATTTTGCGTCCCCCTGTTGTGACGTTTATGGGGCATGTCGACCATGGTAAAACAAGTTTAATCGATGCAATTCGTAAAAGCAACCGGGCTTCAGGAGAAGCGGGAGCTATTACTCAGCATATCGGAGCTTTCCGCTGCCATACAGCTGTAGGTGATATTGCCATTTTAGATACTCCTGGCCATGAAGCTTTTTCTGCTATGCGTGCAAGAGGTGCCGATGTTACTGATATTGTCGTTCTAGTAATTGCCGGAGATGAAGGCTTAAGACAGCAAACCATCGAGGCCATTCAGCATGCGAGAGCGGCAAATGTCATTATCGTGGTTGCAATCAATAAAGCAGATAAACCGAACTTTGATCAGGAAAATGTTTACAGGCAATTGTCTGAACAGGAACTACTTCCAGAAGCCTGGGGTGGTCAAACGATCACTGTAAATTGCTCGGCTGTAACTGGCCAAGGCATCCCGGAATTGTTAGAAATGTTGGCTTTGCAGGCAGAGATTCTTGAGCTTAAAGCCAATCCTACAATGAGGGCAAGAGGGACTGTGCTTGAATCAGAAATGCATAAAGGCATGGGTTCCGTGGCAACAATCTTAGTCCAAAACGGAACGCTTAAAAGAGGAGATTCTCTTGTTTTTGGCGAGATGTTTGGACGCGTAAAAACAATGCACGATGAATTTGGCAAGGAATTGCAAGAGGCAGGTCCATCAACCCCTGTGGAGATTACCGGGTTGTCAGGGCTTCCAAAAGCAGGCCAGGAGTTCATTGTTGTAAAAAATGAAAAAGAAGCGCGGGAAATTGCAGAGGCCCGCTCTAAAGGGGCGCATCAAACCAATTTAATTCAGCAGCAGAAGAAGAAAATTTCTATGGAAAATATTCTTCAGCAAGCTTCCGCAACAAGTAAGAAAATTTTAAATATTGTTCTTAGGGCAGACGTACAAGGTTCGCTTGAAGCTTTAAAGGTTGCTCTTCTTAAGATTGAATCGGACAAAGCTGATTTAAATATTATTTTTGCAGGAGTTGGAGAAGTTTCCGAATCTGATGTCCAATTGGCAGCAGCTTCTAAAGCGGTTATCATCGGTTTTCATACCCAAATTGAAGGGCATGCCGAACCTTTGGTCAAGCAACTTGGAGTGCAGGTCCGTTTGCATAATATTATTTATCATGCCATTGACGATGTCAAAGTCCTAATGGCAGGACTGCTGGAAAAACTTGCCCAGGAAACAGAAAAAGGGAAGGCCCTTGTTAAAGCCACCTTTAAATCTTCCCATGCAGGAATTATCGCAGGCTGTCAGGTAACGGAAGGCACCATTCATCGCAACAACCATGTACGGATCAGAAGAGGATCCGAAGTTGTTTGGAAAGGGACGATTTCTTCGCTCAAGCGTGTGAAAGAAGATGTCCGTGAAGTGACCAAAGGGCTTGAATGCGGAATTATCCTTAATAACTACTCTGACATGCTTGAAAACGATGTCATTGAAGCTTATGAAGTAACCTATATCACTCAAGAGCTATAACTATGGCAGTACAAAGAACCGACCGACTAAATTCTTTGCTAAAAGAAGTTATTTCAGAAGTCATAAGACGTGACGTGCGGAATCCGCACGTCACCGAGCTTGTTACCGTCACACGCGTGCAAATCACAAAGGACTTAAGGCATGCCAAAGTCTTCATTAGCGTGATCGGCACGGACCAGGATAAGGCTGAGACAATCGACGCTTTAAAATCTGCTGCAGGTTTTATAGCGGTGAATGCCTCGCATAAAGTTGTCATGCGTTATTTTCCTGAGCTAAATTTTAAGCTTGATGACAGTGTGGATAAGCACATGCGGATTGAAGAGCTGCTCGGAAAAATAAGTGAGGAAAGGCAGGGGCGAGAAGAAGACCCGAGCGAGCACTCAGACGAAGAAATAGAGGACGAAGAAGGAATAGAAGACGAGGAAGAGGAAAAAGACCAAACAAGCGAGCATCCTGAAAAAAATGAATGAACCTTCCACCCAGGGCATTTTACTGGTTGACAAGCCTAGCGGAAAAACTTCTTTTGATTTAGTCAGGATCTTGCGCAGAAGGCTCGGAGTAAAAAAGATTGGTCACGCAGGTACGCTAGACCCTTTTGCCACAGGCGTAATGGTAATGTTGATTGGGCGGGAGTATACGCGCCTTTCCAATCAGTTTTTATTGTGCGATAAGGAGTATGATGCCCAAATCAAGCTCGGAATATCCACTGATACATATGACTGCGAAGGGCAGGTCCTTTCGCAATCGGAACTTATCCCTGATTTATCTGAAATTGAAAAAACCATTGCAGCTTTTCAAGGTGAAATAGAACAGGTTCCTCCCATGTACTCTGCTAAGAAAATAGATGGCAAAAAATTATATGAATTAGCCCGGAAAGGGATCGAAGTAGAACGGTCAGCAGTCAAAGTGACCCTTCATATAGAACTAACCGCCTATGCTTATCCTTACATTGAAATTAAAGTGGCATGCAGCAAAGGCACCTATATTCGAAGCTTGGCTCATGATATAGGGCTTTTGTTAGGTTGCGGAGCCCATCTTTCCCGTCTAATACGGACAAGAAGTGGAAAATTCCTTCTAAAAGATTGCGTCGATGGATCTCAGCTGCCAGAATTCGAAAATCTAGAAAAGCACCTTATTACCATGATATAAGCGATTCTATGCAAGTGTTTTATCGCCTGGAAGAATTTTCTCCACAGAAAAAACCAATCATTCTCACGATCGGCAATTTTGACGGTATGCATCGTGGCCATCTTACTGTCTTGCAAAGGACGCGCCAACTTGCCCAAAACAACGCTCAAACTGTTCTCATCACATTCAGTAATCATCCCTCCGAAGTGCTGCGTCCCTCGCAACCCGCCTTCTTGCTTTGCTCTCTCCCCCATAAATTACAATTATTGGAAGAAAATAAAATCGATGCCGTCATCATCCTACCTTTTACCCGCTATCTTGCGGAGCACAGTGCAGCCTCATTCGTTGAGCGACTGCGTCAATTTATCCCCTTTTCCCATCTTGTTCTTGGTCATGACGCCACATTAGGACGAGACAGACAAGGAAAGCCCTCGGTCATGAAAGACCTTGGAGAAGTGTGGGGTTTTGATGTTCTTTATTTAGATGAATATAGGTATGAAGGGCTGCCTGTTTCAAGTACGCGGATCCGGCAATTGCTTCAGGAAGGAAATTTGGAAAAAGTAAGTGAGTTGCTGGGACGCCCCTATTCTATATTTTTAACACCTATGCTTGGAAAGGGAGTGCTAAAATTTGAAGTCAAGGGTCTTTGTCTGCCGCCATATGGGACTTATTCTGTTCAGATTAAAACTGAACTAGGACAATTTCAAGGCACAGCCCATTTAAGAGAGGGCTTCATGGAAGTGGAACTTTTTGGGGAGGATGATTTGTTATATGAATTACCTATTGAAGTCATATTTTAATCCATTCCCCACGAAACCGCACACTTCACTGAGAAATATTTAATTTAATAGTACGACATTCTATAATCGGTTGTAAATCAAAATCTTTAAGAGTAAATTGTTCAATTTCTAACCATCAAGACCTTTTCAATTTATAAATAGGTTAAAATTCATTTATGCTGCCTTTACTTAACTTAACTTCTTCACCTTTGCTTACCTTACCAAGAGAATTAATTCCTCAAATAATATGCAATTTATTTTATCCCAACGAAATAAAGCATTTTATTGCATTAACATCAACCTGTGGAAGCCTTTTAACCTGGAAATCGGATAAACTTTTTCAACCAGCACTAATGTTAATTGAAGTTAAAAATATTTGCCTAAAAAATAAATATATTTCAATCAATGAAATAATTTATGAAGATTGTGAAGTTCGAGAATCCATCACTGTCAATCCCTATTCAGATTTAGCTGTTAAGGTTAATACATATTTTTTTAGACTTGTAAAAAATGTTACAATGACAAATAAACTCCTTGCCGAAAGGACAACTTTATTTATCGAAGATGAAAAAATACGTAAAAGAGCTTGTCTAGAGATTCATAAAGAACAATCAATTCCTGAAGATAAAAAAAAGTTAGAAATAGCTAAATCTGAGGCAAAAAATTCACTATCCAATGCCCTCAATACCGTTAAACAAATTAAAGATGCCCGAATAAAGAAAGAGGGGTATTTAGAAATAACAAAAAATTTAAATGAGCGTCAACTTGAAGAAGCTGTAATTGCATTTTGTACCATTGAAAATGAAGAGTGTCTTTTAATAATTCTAAATAAAATGGCTTCAAAGTATCCTGAACTCGCTATAAAAAATGCAGAATATGTTTACTCTGAATTAAATGACCTCAGTATGTTTCAACATTTTTTATTTGAAATTTTAAAGACTTCCATCTCTGTGGATATGAATAAAAATAAAGAAATTATCAAAAAAATGGGAGCACCAGAGAAGCTTCAGAAAGACTATGTCTCTCAAGCATGGACTGAAATATTAAAAATTGAAGCAAAAACGAATCCTAAAAATGCGATGGATGAAGCTTTAATATACTGGCAAAGTCTTAGTGGGGAATATTTTGATGTATTGGAAATATTTGATATTATCGTCCAAAATCACTTAGAAAGTGCTGAAAAAATAGCTTTAATTTTGCCCAATGACTGGAATGTACAAAATTTGGCATGGGAAATGATTGTAACAGCCTGGACACCTAAAAATATTCAAAAGGCCTGTTTTCTTTTCTTGAATTCACCCGTATTTATAAACGCCTATTTTAGAAAATCCTTTCTTAAAAATATTAAAGAGAGAAATGAACAATTATTTCATAAATTTATCATGCATCTGCAGGAATTTAATTTGCCCGAAGAAGTTTTATTGCAAATTAATGAGACGTGCAATGAAAGAAGTACGGTTCACGAAAAAATTCACGAAAATTTAGATGAAAAGTTATCTGCAGAAATCCAAGAAATTTTATATCACTCCACTCAAGCAGATTTTGAAGATTTGCTAAGAAAGGCTTTCACAATTTCGAATATAGAACTTCAAAACGAAGCCTTACTTGAAATTATTTCTCAAGCTAAAATTGAACAGCTTCCGCATGTGAAAAAAGCAATAAGTAAAATCGAAGAAAATGGAGAAATTCGTGACCATATTTATGCCTTAACTTCATTATGCAAGATTGCCATACAACTCTGAGCGCTTAAAAATGGCAAAAGGCATCCAAACGCCTGTCATTAAAGTTGATTTGGCAAAATCTAATAAAATTGCATTTGCAAAAGGTAATTTATGAATATCCAATTTTATAATAACTATTCTTCAAACATTTTTCCAGAAACCACTCAATACGACAAAGGGTTATACAGAACACAAGAACAAAGGTAAAATCTCGATAGCTAGAACCTGTGGGATTAGAAAAACCCTTTATTGACACGGTTAAAAAACAAGCAGAAAGATGGGCTTGCCTATATCCAATGAATTTTTATTGAAAAGCAAAGAAAATGTGGGAGATCTCGCCTCACACCCCCGACTCTTGCCCTAGTAGGTGAAAAGCAAGTGGAAGACCAAACAGAAATTAAAGAAGTTTTTGGTGAAAAAGAAATATTTAGAATTGCTTTTACCTTAGTTTTAGCTTCAACTACAGACATCTTAAGTCAAAGAGCTTTAGCTAATCCAGAATTAGCTCTTTCTTGGCTCGCTTCAGCACTAAAAGAAAAGAAAGTTTTTTTAGATATCGAGCAGTAAATTTCTTAGTCGATAGGGACCGAATTAATCCTCCATTGACTTTTCTTTTGCTTAGGATGGCAATAATGGATAAAAAGCCATATGTCGAGTAAAGGGCATTAGAAGCCCTATGCGAAATAGGCCAGGTTGAATCTGAATTGACTATTTCTTTGCTTGCTAAATCACTCAAAGCAACGGAGTGGGAATCCAGGTTAGCGGCAATAAAAACCCTGGGTCGATACCCCATAGCAATTGCAAAAAAATGCATCGAAGAAAATCTTCCCATCTTCCAAAAAGGAAATGTCCTTTATTTTTATGAGGAGAACAAGCTATGTATACAGACAAAATTTGCACGCATTATTTTTGTCTGTAAAATCGACTTTTTTTT
Organism: Candidatus Protochlamydia sp.; assembly: GCA_013695355.1. GTDB lineage: Bacteria > Chlamydiota > Chlamydiia > Chlamydiales > Parachlamydiaceae > Protochlamydia. The sequence continues at coordinate 21,355 of JACDAQ010000043.1, read as the reverse complement.
ATTATTCAGCCTATTTTTTTATCAAGCTCTTATAAAGGGAGATGTTAGGGATCAAAGAGGAGTTTGTTGGTTAGGATTCATGAGCCCGGTCTGTCGATTTTGGCAGTCCGGGCTTATCTAAAAAACTTATTTTTTCGAAAATTGTGCTTTCTTAGACTTTATGCTGAAACCTTGATTATTCAAAGTTTTTTCAAAACTCGTGATAATTTCTTTTCTTTGATCACGAGAAAGTGTTGATAAGCCTTGATCTTGACAAAAATTATTGAATTTCTCTTTGCAGAAATCTTCTAATTTTGAAGAACTTAACTGTGTATCAATCATTCCTTTCTTTTGCAAAAACTGCTCTGGGTTTGAATCTAGTGCAAAGTCATCAGCTAAAACACTTTTTCCATTTTCCGTGTATGTATGATAAATCCCAAAGATACGTTTATTATTATGATCTAATTCTAAGTCTTTTATTCTTTCAAAAGAACTTTGGAATAGATTTTTCAAGTGAGGATATTTATAACCATCCTGAAAAAAATTTAAAAAAGTTTTTTGTTCTGATAACATGAACTCAACTCCCAAGCCAAGAATTAGATCCTTTGATGAAGCCATTACTTTTTTTAATTGATTAGAGATTGGATTGAGGTCCATCTCCACTGGTGTGCAATAAAAGCATTTTGCATTGATAGCATGCCTTTTCTGTGCGTCATTATTGCGGTACAAATAAGTTGGACATTTTTTGGCCTCTTCCATTCGTTCTTGAACTGCACAGGAACCATCGGTTGCAAAACTTGCAAAGACTATGACGGAATCATTTTCATCGATCGGTTCGCTTGCATGGATGAACACACCTCCAAATCCTTCTTGATTAACAATTTTTGTTTTAATGACAAATTTAATATCTTCTCGTGCTACTTGATCTATTAGATAGGCCAGGCCCGCCAATTTAGGATAGGTGTAGAGTTCTCCTGTTTTTGTGCCAAGGCTTGTCCCCTCGATTTTTAGATTTTCCATAGATAAGGCATAAAGCTCCCTATAAAATGTAGTCGTATCTTTCAAAGAATCCAGCTCTTGCTTCATTTTATTTTCAAATAGCTGATTGAATGCTATGCGCGATGCTTTTTCCCGGCATCGTTTCTCATCTCTCAAAAATTTTATAAAATTTTTTCTTGTAAACTCTTGGTTGAACGGGTTTATTTTCAGACCCTTCAGAGCGGAAAGAACAGTTTTGACATAAGTAGTATTTTCACGAAATTCATAGTTTAAAAAAAAAGCCAAATGAAGAAAGCGGTTCTCCTCAGTGTGTGCGAATTTTTCTTCTTCTGTTTTTTCGTTATAATTCTTATTAATTTGACATGCCCTTAAAGCATACTGCTGGCATTGCTTGTTAAAAGCCCTGGGATCCAATAATAGGATGGCTTCCTTGTAAGTGAATAAATAAACATTAATGCGTATTGATAATTCTAGGCATCGCTCGGTCAATTGACCTTTATCTTTACTAAATATCTCTTCAGCTTCTTGGCTAAATAAATATTTACAGTTTGATTCTGGATAAACAAGTGTAAGCATGGAAATTCTCCTTTTTGATTTTTTAAGAAATAAATAAATTTGATTGAAGATTGATATAAATTAGAACGAAGCGCCGAAGCGCCGAAGCGCCAAGGCGAAAGAAAAATAGCGGCTATTTTTTTGTGAAATGTACGCACATCAGTTTTTTGCAGGTTAGAAAGTAAGATGATGGTAAGGTCTTCATTTTGATAACGAATGAATGCTCCTTCGAAACCATCAATTGTAGCAAAATGACCGACAATGCTTGATTCGCATTCTTCCATCCCCCGATTGAGCGGCCCTATTCTAAAGCCATAGCCTGAAGCAATTTTATTTTCGGCATTAGAGGCATGTACTGTAAAAAGGGCGTCAAGGCTCACTTTTGAAAGAAGGGCTGTGCCTTTTAAAGCCTGATCAAATTTATAAAGGTCCTCTGCTGTAGAAGATAACGCTCCGGCAGCATGCGGTAATGACATATCAATAAATGGAGCATGCAAAAGCTTCCCTTCTTTGTATTGATATCCCGAGGCACGGTGAGGGATCACATAATGATTGTAATCATAAAAAGTAGCTGTCAGATTTAAAGGACGGAAAATATTTTTATCTAAATACGCTTCATATGATTGCCCAGTAACATTTTCAATAATAGCCCCTAGGATAATGTAGCCAGAATCCGAAGAAGCGCAATCATGACCCGGAATAAATTGTAAAGGAAGGTCTTTAAAGTGGGCCATCGCCTGAGATAGAGTGGCGGGCTGGCGTTGTATTTCTAACAGATTAGGAAAGTGGTAGATGCTTGGGATACCTGACATATGGCTAAGCAAATAATGGATTAAGATCTTATCCCCATGAGGATAATCGGGAATGTATTTTACTATAGGATCTTTCACATTCAGCAATCCCTTCTCTTGTAATTGCAGAATGGCGACGGCAGTAAAAAGCTTTGTAATTGACCCTATCCGAAATACTGTTTGTGGACTATTAGATATTTGATGTTCCGCATTAGCAAAACCATAACCCCTGTTTAAAAGAATTTTGCCTTTTTGAGCTACAAATGCAACGCCCTGAAATTGATTTGCTTTTAAGAAAGCATCAATTTCGTTATTTGGGTAGGAATGCAGTGTTGCAAAGAGACCCGTCAGTAAGGTAAAAAAGACCCTAACAAAAAAGTAAGACATGTATTTGAAACTCATTTTTTTTCCCTTTTTTTTACATAAACCACCAAAGTAGTGTAATGCTGTAATTGTATGATATTACAATAATTCACGTCAATGCTTTCTTTCTTTATAAAATGTTAGGTGTAATATGATGATGCAATGTTTATTTTTATGGCAATCTTAGCAGATAAAAGCAACTGGACTAGGATAATGCCTGTCAGGGCCTTTAGATAGGGCGTTTAGGCTTTTTTTAAACTGTTAAAGATTTATTATCTGGATTTTAGTGTGTTCTTTTGCACGCTTCCAATAATTCATTAAAATTTCAGATGATTGTTTTTTCAAGTTGTCATATCCGTCATTTCGAGCCAACTGGACAACTGCATCATAGCGCTGCTGAAATTTTTTGAGGCTTCCTAGCGAATTTGTAGCAGCAAAGCATCCTGATCATAGATATTGAACAGGTTCTTAAATCGCCAATTTCTTCTTGTAAGCTTGAAAAATCTTTTTTATCCCATGCCTCTAAAATTTCATTGATTTCACTTTGTATTTGTTCAATGAGTTGGTGGATATTTTCCCAATAAATACCAAATTCTTTTGCTTCTGATTCTTGTTATTCGATTTTTTTAATAAATCACAGTTATCTGACATGTCTTGCATTTTTTAATGCTTTAAAATTTATAATGACGGAGAATAGGAACGCCAATACCGGACATAGCGCTGCCAAGTACTTTCCAAGCCGCATTTCTTTTTAATGCTAAATGTTTGGCATAAACGAGGCTATATTCGATATAACCCACTCCCCCCCTTAATTTTTTAAAATCAGAGGCACCCGCACCCATATTAAAAATCCATTTATTTTCGTACGTCTTTTTTATAATCAATGCAGCCAATTGTCGATACAGCCCCTCTTTTGTCGGAAAAGATAGGTCATATCCTAATAAAGGGGCAGCTATCACGCCATCACGCTGAAAGTAAGCAATGAAACCAACTAAATCTCCCTCTTTTCTCCTTAAGCCCTGAAAATGGAGGATATTTTTTTGATGCCATAATTTGATAAGAGAGGGTGTATATTGAGGATTACATGGAGAATATTTTTTAATGTAAAGACTATGATATAATTGAGCCATCCGATCATAATCTTCTTCAATAATCTCGGAGTGAGGAACTATTTGGTAGGATGATTTTTTTAACAAAGCTTGATCCTGAACAATTTGTTTCGTTTTCTGCTTTAAATTTCCGTCTAATATAAATATTTCTCCAGAAGGGACCAGCTGATACCCTTTTTGCTTCAAATTTTTAATTAGAGTTGAATTAGTAAAATAGTTTAGTGCAGGAAAAAGAAGGGCATGCTGAGGAAAAGCTTTAATCAAAAAAGATGTCATTTTTTCAATCGTAATACTGTCCAATGATGGGTACAGCGGTGTTGAAAGAAGCCAATTATTGACAATTGCAAGCTGATCGATTTTCCCAGCTTTTAGGATTGCCGCTAAAATACCGATCATAAAAGTCAGACTTTTTTTTAAAAATGGACTTTTTAAAGCAGTAAGTTCTTTGTTAGCATAGGTAGTGTAGCGGGTGAATGGGGAACAAATATGAGAATTATTATCTTCTGTATCGTTGAGTGTTAGAGGGAGTAGAAGCTCTTTAATTTTTAATAAATGTAATTGAGTTTTGATATTGCTAATATAAAGCTGCAAGTCGGTGTGAAGAAGGGATGCAAGGTAATCATCTTCAGAAGTTGCTGCTTTTAAATTGTCAGAGCTATTGTATAACAAAAATTGTTCCACTGTGCTAATACCACCAAGGCCTAAATAAATTTATTCGAATATGGTGCCCAGTTTAATAAAATTCAAGACAAAGAAATTTAAAATCACAACAATTATACTTTACCTCGAATGGTTATCACAATTCGCTTCCTGCCTGGCTACCTTAAGCATATTTATTTTTGGGATTAGCTTTTAAAATTTATTTATTGTCTGCAAAATGTTTTTTTATAGGGAAAAAATTCATATGAAAAATTTTGATAAAAGTTTTTCGCTAATACTACCGATGTCCTTTTTATTAAACTTAAGATTAAGATAAGTTTTCTTTGAAAAAAGGTTGTTAATTGAATATTTATTTGATACATTTTAGCTTAAAAATGGGGAGAATATGCAAACAATCACATCAGCTTTTAATCCTTCCGAAGACACCACCCTGCAACCAACCATTTTATTGCCAGAAAATGAGTATGTTTATTTTTTTTTGCAAGACATCTTTTTAACTTTTAGACAATGTAATTTTTTTCAGGCCCCACATAAGGGAATTAAGGTTACGCCTATTAATTTGAAAGAAGCGGCCGCTGAGAATATTTTTAAAGCAGGCCGTATGATTTGTGTGCTATTTCAAAATAAACAAATCACTTATATTTTAATACATCCCATTTGGCTTAAAAAAGTTAATGAAGAAAAAAATCATGAATTTTTACAAATAGCCGATCTATATTTTCATACAGAAAGAAAGAATTTTTTAGAACTCAATGAAAATTCGTATAATTTTATTTTTAAGAACTTTCGAGAAAAGAAATTCTAAATTAACCAGAAAAGGCTTTGCAAAATGGTTTCATATTGCAAAGCCTTCGTATGTTCAACAATCACTATTTTGATAAATAGCGCTTATACTTTATCTTGATCTTCCACCATTCATGCTGCTTCCAGACTGGCTGCCTGAACGCATTGAACTTTGCGACTGCCCTTCAAAAGCTCCAGTAGAAGTGCTTCGCTGTCCGCTTTCAAAGCCGCTTGATGGCATTGAAGTGCCAGATCGGCCTTCAAAAGCCCCAGAAGAAGCGCCTCGCTGTCCACTTTCAAAGCCGCTTGATGGCATTGAAGTGCCAGATCGGCCTTCAAAAGCTCCTGAAGAGGTGCTTCCCTGTCCACTTTCAAAGCTGCCCGACGGCATCGAAGTTCCAGACCGGCCTTCAAAGGCAGAAGACGTGCTGCGCTGTCCACTTTCAAAGCTGCTGGATGGCATTGAACTTCCAGGCCGGCCTTCAAATCCCCCTGCAGGCATCATGCGGCCAGTTTGTCCGTCAGACCGCATTGTCCGGCCAGACTGAACTTCAAAACCATCGGAAGGATATGTGCTACTTTCTTGTCCGCTATAATAGCCAGTGGAATGAACCGCTCTGCCTGGTTGACGGTTATCAAAGTCTCTATCCTGCCAATTTCTAACACGGCCTTCAAAGCGACCGTCGCGCTGATCAATAAAACGTCTTCCGCTGTCCCTATCAAATCGACGGCCTTCACGATTTTCCCCACGCCAGTCATTAGAGTCTCTATCATGCCAATGCCGATGGTCTTTGCGGAACTGACGTCCTGAATCAGCTTTATGAGTATGCCAGTACGATGTCCAATACTCATTCCAGTTTGGGTTATTTACATAAGTGCGTTGGCTGCCATCCCAATAATAGCCAGATTCGTCAACCCAATAGCCATTAAATAAAACATAGCGAACATTTAATGCAGGAATATAAATACTTGCATTAGGGCCTGCTGTGCTTAGATCAAGATCAATCTGAGAAGTAGCTGGGTCAAAATAAACTATTTGTCGATATACATAGCCGTCACTATCAGTAATTATCGCCAACATAGGCTGACGGGTGTCCGTCATTGTTACTGGCGAATCAATTTTGATAATAGCAGCTGAGGCTTGATTGATATAACCTGTGGACAATGCAGCGGCAAGCATAAAAAGGAATGCTTTATTCATGAAAACTCCTTAAATAAATTTTGTAATTGAAAAAAGTTGATCGCTAAGAACATGTTCAAAATCTTCGATCGGATGATTTGTGTGCTAAAATCCGCTAGAATTGTAGCAGCAAAGCATCCTAATCATAGTTATTGAATAGGTTCTAAAATCACAATTGAGCATATTCATTCATTTAATTGTTTTTTAATTGATTGAAATTTTTTTGTCAAAAAAATACAAGAAGGAGAGAAGTTTAATCTTCTAGAAGCAATAAGGGGTAATCTCTTCGAATCTTTTCGATGGCTTGCAGTGTAAAGTTGCATCCTTTTACATCCAGATAGCTAAGATTCGGGCGAAATGCCATTAATTTAAATAGGCCTGCGTCTGTAAATCCTGTGCATCCTCTTAAAATTAATTTATTAAGCTGATGCCCATATACGCTAAGCTCAACCAGCGCCTTATCTGTGAGATTGCCGCAAAAGCTGCAGTTCAGCTTCATTAAATGGGTGCATTTTGAAATGATCTCTAGCACCCCCCTATTGGTCACTTTGCTGCAATCCTCAATATTCAGCTCCAATAAATGTGAACAGCTTTTGCCTAGGAGCTTCAAATCATCGTCAGTCATTTGATGGCATAAAGCAAAACTAGCCGTGAACAGGGTATGAAAACGATGGATCTCTCCCCAGGCCTGATAATCGAGCTGCACATTGCCATCGAGTATAAGTTTTTTTAAATTCAAAAATTGATATCCTGCCTCCTTTAAATGACGCGGCCTAAGCCAGGGGCAGGCTGCTAAATTCAACTCAAGCAACGAGCCTGGCAAGTCATCAAATTGATTATCATATTCGGCCGATCCACTTAAATCCATTCCTACTAAACGAGGGCATCTTTCAATCATTTTGCCATAATAGGGGTCGGAACTTAAGGCTCCGCTAAATGCTAAATGTGTAATGAAAGGGGCAAGCTGTAAAAAAAGATCTAAAGTGTCTCCTCTAAAATCAAGAACTTCAACTTTCAATTCATTTTGATCCTGGGGAGAGTGGAGCTGAAGCCCAAATTTTTGCATATTAAAGTACTCGCTGCAAACTTGCTGCCACTCCAAAAAATTTTTTTTATGGGCTTCGAGCAAGTTTTTAATCACATTCTCTTTTGTTATGTATCTCTTCAAAATTAAACTGCACTCTTGCACAAGTCCTGAAAGCCTCCAAATTTTCGATTGTTTCATCAGATCCATTAAATCTTTTTCTTCCAGCTTCCATAACTCTTGGACATGTCCTTTTAGAATGTATTCCTCAATTAAATGATAAGTAGGAAGGGTAACAGGAAGGGACCAGCGATCTTGGAAAGTCAAAAGACAATTCGTGAACAGCTCTTTGAAAAAAGGGCTTGCTGTTCCGAATAGAAAGGTATTAACGAGAAAAGTTTTTTCTTCTACCTCAAGGTGCATTGTATTAAATAAAGAGGGTTGAAAAAATAGAAAGGGGCTCAGAAAGGAGTAATGGCTGCGAATGAGGTCCCCCATTTGTTTTGCGTAATAAATGGGAAAACGCAGCAAATAAAACTGTTTCGAACACCAACGTAAGATCAATCGGATCAACTGGGGATGCTTACTTACCCATAATGGGTCTTCACAAGCTGTCTCAAAAAAGGCGATTAAATTAGGGGGATGCTGAATGAGGGCATGAAAAAGTTCTCTATCACCCGCAGCATCTGCGACAAGGGGGAGGAGATCTTGAGATAAAAAATCGGGCCCTTCCATGATTGTCCTTTATGAAATCAATAAAGTTCGTACTCAAGCAAGCGAGAATCAACCCCCCCGTTACTAAGAATGTAGCGGCGGGAGGCTGCTAATCCGATTTCCTTGGAAAGCTCCATATTTCCGGTAAAAATGAATCCTTTTGCAGGCTTGGCGGTTTTCTGTTTTAAAAAATTTCCTAATTCACGGTAAAAAGGGCGTAAATGTTCTACATCATCCAGCCTCCGTCCATGCGGGGGGTTGGTTAAAATAAAATTTGGGGTAGTTGAAAGAGTGCAGTCGCGAAAATCGCCTTGCACGATTTCCACATTATTAAATCCAGCAGCCTTTAAATTAATTTTTGCTGCTCTTACAGCATTTTTACTGATATCCATTCCAAATAAGTGGTGAGGGGGCAACGGCTGCCTGTTTTCATCCATGCGATTGCGCACTTTTAACCACTCATTTAATTGATAGCCAGGATGATGCATAAAGCCCCATTTCTGTCTTATATAGCCAGGGGGGGTGTTTGTAGCCATTAAGGCTGCTTCGATCAAAATAGTCCCCGACCCGCAGCAAGGGTCACAAAAAATTTGCTTTGAATTGTAGCTTGCAAGGCGCAGCATTGCTGCAGCCAAAGTCTCTTGAAGGGGGGCTTCGACAGTTTCCTGCCGATATCCTCTTTTATGCAATGGAGATCCGGAAGTGTCAAAACTTATAATTGCCAGTGTTTGCTGGATGTAAAGATTAAGCTGAACTGTCGGATTTTGAATGTCTACAGAAGGTCGGCGGCCAGCTTTTTGCCGCATTTGGTCGCAAATGGCATCCTTTACAACTTGTGCAGCAAAAAGACTGTTCCGCAGCTCGCGATGTTGTACATTGGCATCAATTGCAAAAGTATCCCCATCTTTTAAAAATTGGGTCCAATCAATCGTGAAAATTTGGTTATAGAGTGACTTCCGGTCGAAGCATTTAAAGCGCGCCAATGGGAGCAATACACGGCTGCCTAAGCGGGATCCATAATTGATCTTATAAATATCTTCCCAATTCCATTCATCAACAAAAACACCTCGATAACCTAAAGTAAGATTTTGAACTCCTAACTCGGCTAACTCATCTAATAGAAGAGGCTCCAGAGCAGGAGCGCAGCTGACAAAAACTAAAGATTTTTCCACAATTTTTCTATACCTTTTATATTAGCCCAAATCAATTTTTAAAATTTAATAATAACTAATACTCTGAAAAAGAGCAAGCCGCATTATTTCGCTCACTTGGATTTAAATCACATGCTTACTTGCTAGAGAATTATAATCAAGGAACTAAAAAAATGGAATTTACTTGGGTATAAATTGATTATATTTTGATATTCCATTATGATAATTAAAATAAAAAAAAGAGAAGCAAATGAATAATTTTATAGTAAATGTTAATAAAACCATTTTATTAGTTAGTCTAGACAGATATTGTGATTATTTACCTCTTGTAAGCACAGCCACTAATATGACACACCTTTTCCAAAAATGCGTTATTTTACCATTTATGGAGGCCTCTACTATTTCTAACAGCCGCTTCTACAGCCATTTAGACCAAAAAAATTTCACACGCTGCCTAATCCTGATCGTTCCTTTTATAGGCAATTTGATCATTATACTTTACGACTTTAGTCATTGGTATCAAAAGGTCGAAAATAGAATTGAAGAGGATGTTCTGATAGTTAATATAAATAAAGGTGAAGCCACGCAAATTATTGAGGGCGAGGAAGGTACAGACGCAGAAGCTCGTACCAAAAAAGAAGTCGAGGGTGAGGCCGTAGAGGAAGTAGCTATACAAAAAGAGTTAGCTGAAGCGGCTGCTGAAGAGGATTATGCCAAAATAGAAATGGAGGAAGCTGCAAAAAAAGCTCAATTAATGAAAGAGCAGGAGCATGCTGCAGCTGAAGAAGCCCTCATTCAGCAAATATCTGATCGTATCATGAAAGAAGCTGAAGAGTACCATGCAGCTGAAAATACTCGCATCCAAAAAGAAAGAGCAGAAAGGGATTCAGATAAGCGGCGCCTTCCCAACATATCCAATAAAGACATGGAAGCGACTTCGGGATCATCCAATCAGCATTCACAATGGTTCCATGATAACATCGGTCATTTTCATATTTATGGAGATAAGTGGGCCGATGAAAAATTACAGTTTCTCTTTTGCGAAGGGATCTTTCAACATTATTTTTTTCAGTTTACAGGATTTGATTTTAAAAAAGTGAAGCTTGTAGCAGATGATAAATATCAAATAAGTTTTAATTTTAATGTGGTAAATCAATTAAGAAGAAATCGAAGAATAGAGATTTATTTATGGTACAATTTACTGGGGGATGCCTTAAAAGAGAATATCCTCTTAAAAAAATTGGGAGGAGCTTTCCAGCTTACAAAAGTGCAAATGGAAAAAATGCATAATGATATGAATCAACTTGAAACAATGGAAGAAAAAGAAAAATTACAAACTCAAATGATCGCGTTAGACAGGAAAGCAACTGATTGCCAAATTTTAATTTTTTATTGGATTAAAGCTATTTGTGAAGATGCAATCCACTTAGTTATAAAATCTAAAAAAAATGACTATAAAAATATTAATGCCTCTATCATTCCTGACCTTGTAAACAAAGAGTATGAATTTTTATCTTTTGAGGTTTATCAAGAGCTCATTGAGACTTATGGAAAAGAAAAATATCCGCGCTAAATTAAGAATCAATAATTACTAATGGCTAGTCTGATAACTTAGCTAAAAAATTGTCTGACAAAATAAATAGTATAACATTAAACAAGATATGCAGGATCGCTTATGGCGGCAAGATAGGCAAGATAAAAAATTGGGAAGGTATAAACTAAAACATTTTACACTTAAAACAAGCTTACTATTATTCTGCCATAATCCTGCAGCGTCATCTACCCTGTTAACTACATAAATTTTAATGCTTTAAGTAGAGCTTCGACAGATGCTTGTTTTAGATATTCATATTAATTATGCATGAAAAGAATGACATCCCCATCTTTCACAATATAATCCCTTCCCTCTGCCCGCACTTTTCCCTGTTCTCTAGCCCCTACCCGCCCATGATAAGCCATCATGTCTTCATAAGCTACAACTTCCGCTCGGATAAACCCTTTTTGAATATCAGAATGGATTTTCCCAGCAGCCTCTGCAGCGTTTGTCCCTTCTGAGATTGTCCAGGCTCTCGTCTCAATTTCCCCTGTCGTCAAGTAAGTAATTAAACCAAGCATATTAAATGAGGCTTTAATGAGCCTTTCTAAACCTGATTGTTGCAATCCTAAACTGTCTAAAAATTCTTTTCTTTCACTTAACGGAAGCTGAGCTATTTCCTCTTCCAATTTTGCACAGACTGGTATAACAGCGTTCCCCTCTGCTTCTGCATAGGCTTTGACCTGACGAACCATCTCATTGTTCATTTCAGGCAGATCATCTTCGGAAACATTTGCCACATAGAGGACTTTTTTCGACGAAAGAAAAGGATAGGGTTGAAGCAAAAGTTTTTCTTCTTCATTCAATACTAGACTGCGTACAGGCTTATCTTCATTCAAGTGTGCCATGGCTTTTTGTAAAATTTCATACGTCGGAATAAGCTCCTTTTTAGTTTTAATTTGCTTTTCAAGGCGCATTAAAACATTTTCAACCATTTGCAAATCCGACAAACGCAATTCGAGATTAATGATCTCAATATCATGGATCGGATCTACCTTGCCGGAAACATGCACAATATCACTCGATTCAAAACACCTGACAACGTGCACGATCGCATCCGTTTCACGGATATTGGCTAAAAATTTATTCCCTAACCCCTCTCCTTTTGAAGCCCCTGCCACTAATCCGGCAATATCTACAAATTCCATATCAGCATAGACAATTTTTTTACTGTTGGACAAATCCGATAAGCTGTCAAGGCGGCTGTCAAAAACATTTACTTTTCCCACATTGGGATCGATTGTACAAAAGGGATAATTAGAAGCCGAAGCTTGGCAAGATGTCAAAGCATTAAAAAGGGTCGATTTTCCTACATTTGGCAAACCCACAATTCCAACTGATAATCCCGGCATACATTCCTCAAATATTTAAAAAGTCAAAGTGTATCAAACACCCTGAATTAGAGCAATAGCTGCCTCCAATAGAAGGCCAAGGGCACAGAAAATAAAGATTTTGGGTCTGTCAAAATTCTGTTAAGTGAAGAGTGAATTATTTTTCTCCCTCAAGGCAATGAAGCGCAACGAAGCATAGCGGAGTTGCGCGGATAAATTTTATAACACACTTGGAGACAGATACTATGTCACTACCAACAAAATTTTGATTTTCAAGCTGAACTTGCTAAATGTAAAACGGAAGATTTAACTGGAAAAAAATGGATTAGTCCGGGAGCATGCTCGAGCAAATCCTTCAAAAAGAGTTAGACGATAACTTAGGTTATGATAAGCATTCTGAGGGTCATCATTCAGGAAATAGCCCAAATGGCCGCACAAAAAAACCATTAGAAGTAATTACGGTGAAATTTGAATTAGAAATCCCAAGGTATCGAAAGTCAGAATTTTCGCCAATTGCAGTTAAAAAACATCAAAAAAGTAGCTCTTTTGAATTATCACAATGAATGCTAAAAGCATGGCAACAAGAGACATATTATTATATTCAAGAATTATAGTATTGAAATATCTCAAGAATGGTATCTAATATAATTGCTAATGAGTGGCGACTGATTTGAGGCCAGACCTCTTCAGTCTGTTAGTCCAATCGTTTTATTTGATGCGATCCCCTATAAATTTAAAGAAAGCAATAAAGTTGAAGCCTTTACTTGCTTGCGATTTGACACAAAGGGTAAAAAGGATATTTTAGGCCTTTGGATTGGTGAATCCAAAGTTGCTAAATTTTGGCTTAAAAGATATTTTCGTCGCTTGTATCGATGGCCTAAAATCCTTTCGGATGCAATGGCAATAGTTGAAGTAAAAAACCCAACTTTGCGTAATTCATATGATTCGCAAATCAATGAAATAATTTCGAGTAAATATACAAAGGAATTTATGAGTGATTCAAAAGAATTTTATGGATCAGCTTATGACTTGCGGAACAAATCTAAGCTGCATTAAAATGGGAACAATTATAAGCAGTTAAGCTCTAGAGCTTTAATTATTTTGATATTAAAACGTTTTTTTAAATTTTCTGAAGCAGTTCGTTGTATTATTTATACGACTACTGTAAAATCCATTTATCGTCAGTTTAAAAAAAAGTGACTAAAAATAATGCAATTTATCCTACGAATGAGGTTTTATATAAAATGCGTATTCTTACAGCTCAAAAATGGACAATTCCCATAGAGGAAGGGAAAACAATTATTTTTCATCTAGCAATGGTTTGGAAGAATGGCTAGGTTTAAAAGATTGAACCGATAAATACAGAAAAATTACAGTTCTCATTATGTATGCAAAAATATTAAATTAGGTAATGGTTAGTTTATGGAGGCACATACATTTTTAATTCAACTGGTTCTTATACTTCTTTCAGCAAGGATCATTGGGGAAATCGCTGCCTATTTCAAGGTTCCTTCAGTTATAGGAGAATTAGTTGCTGGAATTTTGATTGGACCAAGTGTGTTTGGTCTCATAGAAATCACTCCACCCATACACCTATTAGCTCAAATAGGAATAATCCTACTTCTTTTTGAAGTGGGATTAGAAACGGATTTAGGAAAGCTAACAGCCTCAGGACTAAAAGCTTGTTTGGTAGCTCTTGGAGGTGTTTTTTTTCCTTTTTTATTTGGATTTTGTATCAGCTATTTTCTTTTTAACTTTAGCTTACTGGCAAGTTTATTTATTGGAAGCACAATGACAGCTACCAGTATTGGAATTACTTTAAGGGTATTGAAAGATTTAAAAAAGCAAAACAGCCGAGAATCTCAGATCATTATAGGAGCGGCAGTTTTGGATGATATTATTGGAATAATCATGCTAGCTATGCTTTATGAATTTTCACAAAGTGGAACTGTTGATATATGGAATGCAGGCAAAGTCCTTGTGTTTATCATCTTATTCTTCTTAATTTCACCAATAGCAGCTAAATGGGTTTCATTGACAATCAAGAAGTGGGATGAAAAAAGCGATATCCCAGGACTTTTACCTACATCTATTGTTTCATTGATCTTATTATTTGCCTGGATAGCTCATCAATTAGGTGCTCCTGAACTGCTTGGTGGTTTTGCAGCTGGCCTAGCTTTATCCAAACAATTTAATTTTCCTTATGCAAATTTTCTTCGTGAATCTAAAGAGTTCAGTCATCGGGTAGATCAAAAAATGAAGCCCATCGTCCATTTATTCACCCCCATATTTTTTGTGGCAATTGGTTTATCACTCAATCTCAAATCCATAGATTGGAGCTCTGGTTTTATATGGATGATCACCGCTCTATTATTAATTACAGCTATTATTGGAAAACTTGCCTCTGGTTTTCTTCTTAAAAAGGAGCCTTTTTATACTAGGCTTATAGTAGGGACATCGATGATACCTAGGGGCGAAGTTGGTTTAATTTTTGCTAATATAGGTTTGACAGCTGGCGTTTTCAAAGACGACATTTATGCTTCTCTCATATTAGTTATTACCTTAACGACACTGTTCGCTCCATTTGCCTTAAGATATATTTATAGTAAGCAAGTTCAATGAACTACTTCTCCAATAATTAGCTTTATATAACTTTCTAAAATTGAGATTTAAAAAGAAGTTTTTTTTAATATAATTGTATCTTATCTTTTGAATATCTTTGAGGTTTTGTTGGTACAGCTCATTAAACATATGGCAGCTTCTAGGTGGTAATGCTAAAGCCACATATGGGCTTTTCCTGCTACAGTAAGCGCAAAGCTGTTAGAAGGTTATTGATCTTGAACAAACAGTTTGTCTGCACAAAGAAATCCATTCCAATTTACCTGCCCTTCTAAATGCAAAAAATTTCTTTGGAATTAAAATTCCTATCACTTTCTTAACGATAGGTAGCCTTGTGTGACTAGATGTCAATAAAATTTTTTTTATTTCATCGAAAATGAATTTTAACGTCTAAATATATGCGACTTTTTTCCCCCCAAAAATATTTCTTTAATGCTTTGCCTTTAATTTTCACCCTATTCATAATATACTACCTATTTAATGAAGATAACAGATCTTTTATAGATTGAATCCATTCTAAAGCGGTATGTTTTTTGAGAATAGTTTATTGTTGTTGGGGCTTCAAATATGCTTATAATTCGCCCTATGTATTTATCTATAAAATTTAACCGGGTAGCCGTTAAAATTTGAAACAAACATCGTTCTCATCATAGCCAGTTTTCACATATAATAACACTAGCACATGTGAGAGGAATAACAACCAAAAAAATAGCAATAACTTCTGCAGGTACGACGCCAATCCCGATTTATTTAATCATCCAGGGGCAAGTGTCTTTTCTGCACCGGCACCTCCTATGGCAACCGCGAAAGCAAATTTTCCAATTTGTTTCACTGAAAATGGTCTTTTGGGTGTTTCTCTTAAATGAAATAATAATTTTGCTCTTTTATCCCCATTTTTAATTTGTCGCAAAGTTAGACGATTTAAAGCAACGAATAAATTTAAATGCCGTAGGGAATGCGTTTATTAAGGAAATGATTATGATTATTTAATATATTAAATTATTAATTCATGCTTCTTAATTTGAAATAGATTGTGGGTATATTTTGATTGCTAAGCGAAGTATGATTTAAATTAAGACATGAAACTTTTAGCTTATAAAATAATTTTCAATCTTCCGTCATTTCATCCATTTATTTTTATAAAGAAGTCAAAGTCCCTCATTTAATTTAAATAAATACTTAAATTAATTACTTTATAATTAAATAATTTATATAGCTATCTAACTAAATAAATAGAGCTATTGACAACACTAAATTTAAGAGTTATAATACTATAAGAGGGAATGTAGATTTATTTATTTGTCTTGTCTCGGAGGATAATGACATGGGCGACAAAACCGAGAAGGCGACCCCGAAAAAATTAAGAGACGCCAAAAAAAAAGGGCAGATTGCGAAATCGCAAGATCTTCCAGCTGCCTTCACATTTGTAGCTTCAGTGGCAATTGTCTTAGCACTGTCGCACTCGCTTTATTCACAATTAGCCAATTTTCTAGTCACGACTTTCCGCTCAGTAGGACATGCCGATCTTAGCGAAGTGGTCTTATCCTTATTTTATAAGTCCAATGAAGTGATTTTCTTAGCGAGCATCCCTACGCTTGCTCTGGTTGCACTCGTTGGAGTAACGATCACATTTTTAACAGTTGGCCCGGTTTTTGCACCTGAAGTTTTCAAATTTGACCCTAAAAAATTTAATCCGGTTGATAATTTAAAGGCAAAATTCAAGCTCAAAACTTTGGTAGAATTGCTAAAATCCATGCTGAAAATTTCGATTGCTGCTTATTTGATCTATGGAGTGATGTACAATAGCATCCCATTGTTAATTCAAACTGTTTCGATGCCCATTGCTGGCGCGCTAATTGTATTCCACTCTTTTTTAATCGAAGTTATTTTGAAAGTGGGCCTTTTCTTCGTTATTGTTGCCATCGCTGATTTTATCTATCAAAAGAAAACGTTCAATAAAGAAATGATGATGGAAAAATTCGAGATCAAGCAAGAATATAAGAACAGCGAAGGCGATCCCCACATTAAAGGAAAAAGGAAGCAGATCGCACAAGAGATCGCCTATTCGGAAGGACCTACAGGCGGAGCCAAGCGAGCGCAGGCAGTGGTCACAAACCCTACTCACCTGGCCATCGCAATTGGCTATGAAAGGCACTTGGATTCGGCTCCTTATATATTGGCAATGGGAAAAGATATTTTAGCGGAGCGTATTGTTAAGATCGCTGAAAAGAATGACATCCCAATATTACGGAATATCCCTTTGGCTCATACTTTATGGGAGGAGGGAGAGGTGTACGAATATGTTCCTGAAGATACATACGAAGCTTTAGCTGAAATTATGCGCTGGGTCGCTTCGTTAAAAGATGGAACAGAAATGCTTGAGCCTTTAAACTTATAATTTTACTTGCATTGGAGAGCACATGGGAACCATTCGAAAAATTCTTGACGGAATAACAGCCAGGCTAGGAGGAGATAGATCGCTGTTGGCAATATCCCGCTCAAGCGATATTGCCCTGGCTTCGATCATTATCGGTATTTTGGTTATGATCATTTTCCCTGTTAATCCGCACGTGATCGATTATTTGATCGCGATAAATTTGTCAGCTTCCATTGCCTTATTAATGGTTGCTCTTTATATCCCAAGTGCTGTGCACCTTTCCATTTTCCCTTCGCTCCTTTTAATCACGACCCTTTATCGCTTAGGATTGAATATTGCCTCTACAAGGCAGATCCTTTTGCATGCCGATGCCGGGCAGATAATTTACCAATTTGGTAATTTTGTTGTAGGGGGAAACTTCGTTGTCGGTGGCGTCATCTTCTTGATTATAACACTTGTCCAATTCCTGGTAATAACAAAGGGTGCCGAGCGGGTCGCTGAGGTCGCAGCCCGCTTTACCCTGGATGCGATGCCAGGTAAACAGATGAGCATTGACGCCGATATGAGAGCTGGTATTTTAGACTCAAATCAGGCCCGTGAAAAAAGGCTTGCTATTCAAAAGGAAAGCCAGTTGTACGGAGCCATGGACGGAGCGATGAAGTTCGTTAAAGGAGATGCTATCGCTGGTATTGTCATTGCGCTGATCAATATAATTGGCGGTCTGATCATTGGAGTGACACTTAACGGAATGGAAATGGCCGATGCAGCGCAAACCTATGCCCTTTTGTCGATCGGAGACGGTTTGATTTCTCAAATTCCCGCTCTTTTGATTTCTATAACTGCCGGTATCGTGACCACTCGGGTAACAAGTGAAAAAGCTGAAAACCTGGGTAGTGAAATATCAGGGCAAATTTTAAAGCAACCTAAAGCTCTAATGATCACGGCAGCCTTCTTAATGGGAATGAGCCTAGTGCCGGGATTCCCGATGCCCCCCTTTTTAATAGCTGCATCAGGATTAGGATTAATCGGTTATGCTTTATGGAGCAAGGAACAACAAGCAATCGAAAGTCTTGCTTCTGGCGGAGCGGGTGGAACGATCCAGTCGGCCGCGGGTGCAGGATCCTCAGTTGATACTTCTGTTCGAGGACATAATGTTGTATCGGGCGGAGGAGTTGACAGCTATTCATTGACGCTGCCTGTTGTTTTAGAAGCAGGCAAAGGTCTATCGGTTGAAATTCAAAAAGCGAATAAAGGTTCCAGTTTTATCGACCAGATGATCCCTAAAATGCGTCAAGCACTCTATGCCGACTTAGGTGTGCGTTTTCCAGGTGTTCACGTTAGGACAGACTCCCCTATATTAGATAAAGACGAATATTCGATCCATTTGAACGAAGTTCCAATTGTACGGGGCAAAGTGCTTGAAAATCATCTTTTAACCAATGAATCGGAAGACAACCTCAAAAGGTATAATCTCCCCTTTGTCTCCTATAAAAATTCTTTGGGCCTTCCCTCATTGTGGGTTGAAGTTAAAAATAAGGAGCTAATGGACAAGGCAGGCATCCGCTACTGGGGTTCCCTCGAAGTTATGATCCTGCATTTATCTTATTTTTTCCGTCATTATGCCAACGAATTTGTAGGAATTCAGGAAGTGAAGTCGATGCTCGAATTTGTTGAAAAGTCTTTTCCTGATCTAGTTAAGGAAGTGACTCGCTTGATTCCACTTCAGAAAATGACTGATATTTTCAAGCGCTTAATTCAGGAACAAATCTCGATTAAAGACTTACGCACTATTTTGGAAGCTTTAGGCGAATGGGCACAAACGGAAAAGGATACTGTCTTGCTGACAGAATATGTCCGCTCATCATTAAAACGCTTCATTAGTTATAAATATTCTCAAGGTCAATCTGTCTTATCGGTTTACATCTTAGACCCTGAAATTGAAGACATGGTCCGAGGTGCCATTAAGCAGACTTCGGCCGGTTCCTATCTAGCACTGGATCCAGATTCTGTTCAATTAATTCTACAAGGAGTCCGCAATACTGTTTCCCCACCCCCTCCAGGAGGCCAGCCTCCTGTAATCCTGACCGCTATCGATGTCCGACGCTTCGTGCGCAAACTCATTGAAATGGAATTTACTGATATTTCAGTGGTGTCCTACCAGGAAATTGTCCCTGAGATCCGCATACAGCCACTTGGACGTATTCAGATCTCATAAGGGAATTTGGCATGGTAATTGCATAATAATGCAATTACTGCCTATTTTTCTTCGCGAATGGAGGTGTTGTCATGCAAGTTTCTCCAGATGCTGCAAAATTTGCTGCACAAGATGCTAGATTTGATGCAAGTCTTCAAGACACTCAGGAAGTAACGCAAAAAGATAAAGCGGCTTTAACAGCTGTACAGCAGGATTCCGAAAATTCACTAGAAGATGAAACTGAAATGGCGACAATGGGAGCCAAAGCCGAAAATGTAAAAATGAAAGGAGCCGAGTCTTCTAAAAAAATTGAAAAGGCTAAAGACGTTCAGGAATCTGTTTTAGTCCGTCCTGAAGATGCGGATGGATTTGCGCAAGATTTTTCAAACCAAGGCAATAATCAGAAATACAGGCTTGAAGCCAATCAATTAAGCCAGCTTGCCCAGTCTCTGGGAAAAGAAATTTCTGAAGAAACACCCCCTCAAAAAATTATTGAATACGTGACTGACCGGCTGCGCAGCAGCCGTGATCAAAGTCCAGATGTATCTCAAGTCGATAAAGGCTTTGAATTTTTACTCTATGTACTGGAGCAGCAAAAGGGAAAAGCTGCCCCTGGCACTCCCGAAAATGACCGTTTGACAAAAATTGAATCCCAGGTCAGACTGGCCAAAAATGAGCATTATGAGATAAATGCCAAAGCTATTGATACTGCCAGAGAAATTATCGGGGTAGCAAGCGGCATGTCCGAAAAATTGGATGCATCGGTCAAAGAAACTTTAGATGCCTTGCGGGATATTATCGATAATCCACAGGATGTCCAGACCAAACGGAAACATTATCAGCAGCACGGCGGTTATCCTGCTATGTTGTCGGATTCCCAGAAAATATTTCATGTGATTGGAGATGAGATCAAGCAGGTAAATATTAACATCGATGGAAAGAGAACGACTAAGCCTGTCATTGATAATCCTAAAATGAGCCTATTGATGTCCGAGGTTAAAACCATGCAGGCATGTATTCGGGTTCCGCTTATTGCTAAAGTTCAGGAAAGGATCATCTTTAAACGAATGATGAAAGCAGGTGTTATATCAGCTGCTGCAGCTCAATAAGGGTTTCTAATGAAAAGAGAAATATTCAAAGCGCATATCAATTATGAAACAATTGCTACGCTTTTTTTTGATCTGGCTGATGAACGGTATCCCTCTTCGGACAAAATGAACCAAATGGTTTCACGCATTGTGGATCCAATGACAGCAGATGAATTAGAGGCAGTAACAATTAAGATTGCTTTATTGAATGCGATGAGGGATATGATTAAAGAAGTTTCCCCCCTAAGGATCTACCGCTCGATCCAACACAGGGATGACTTTTATTTGGCAGTCATCGAAGCTCTTGAAGATCTGGAAGATGAATTGGAAGATTTGGAAGAAAAAGAACTTGCGAAAGAAGAGGCCGAAGCAGAGAGCTAGATTAAAGGGAGCTAGATTAAAAGGAGTAGGTTATGGTAAGCAGCCAGTTAGATTCAATTCTTAAAGATTTTGAACCTTTTTTTCAATGCCCCTTGCAAGCAGATAAAAATAACTCCTGTTTGATAAAAATGAATACGGGCATTTCAGTTCAAATGGAATTGAACCGCTATGGGCAATTATTGATCGGGTCACCCGTCGCTGTTCTTCCTGGTGGGCGCTTTCAGGATGATGTGCTCAAAGAAGCGATGAAAGCAAATGGTTTCTATCCCCCCTTCTCAGGCATCTTTGGATTTAAACCCTCTTCGAATACTCTCTATCTCTTTCTATTGCTCGAACCTCATCGTCTGAATCAAGATAAGATCAATCAATTACTTGTCCCCTTTACTACAAAAGCTAAAAAATGGGCAGAAGCCTTAGAAAGGGGCGAAATTCCTTACCTTGAAGAAATAGCTGGCAGCCAGGC